>NZ_JAHAFS010000001.1 GCF_018374135.1 Campylobacter gracilis
ATGAGCCTTTTGCATTTATATATTAAAATCACAAAAATTGCATTTGCGTTATCAAAATTACAGCGCTACTTGGCAATATAGGCTAATTCGCATAAAATCAGCCTGCGCGCGTTAAAATTTAATCAATAATATAATTTGGCAAGATTTGTCGCGATAAAATAGCCTTATTATCATGCTTATCTTTAAAATTTACTCCATTGCGCCGCTCTTATAGAGACTACATTTATTAGGATTTGATAAATCACGAATGCCCGGTCTCTGCCGCCACATCTATTAAATGAAATAGCAGATAAATTTCTATGCCCTCTTATCGATAGTGCAACTACGCAAAAAAGCGTATTAATACCGCGGAATTTATTGAATTTTTTAAATTTTTGATCTTTAAAATATCGCAAGACGGCTAGATCGCCAAAATTTCATATTATTTGAATTGATTGTTAAAAAATAGATTCGGAAGCATAGCCCCCGAATCTACGGATAAGATTAAATTCTTAGAATTTAATCGGATGGTGGTGGAAGTCGTCGTAAACGACTTTATTGGTTTGAAACTTAATGCGCTTAAGCTCGCGGATACGCAAAAATTCCTCTTCATCGATCTTTTTAATCTGAATCGCTGCCTTAAACGTAGGCGTTTTGGCGATTAGATCCCAACCGCCGCTGGTTAGCTCGTTGCAGCAGCTCTCCCAGTAGTGATAAGACATCTGAATGATACCATCCATTATACACTCGGTGATGTCCGCCTTGATCGCGATATAGCCGTAGCGGCTCCACGCGACGATGAAATCGCCCTGTGAAATTCCGTATCGTTCGGCGAGTTTCGGATTCATTTCCGCAATCGGTCCTATCGCGTCGCCGCCCTGCTCGACGGTCTTAGAGCGCCTAGTCATCGCGCCTCCCGCGTACTCGTAAACCTTACGCGTAGTTAGAAGCTGGATCGGGAACTCTGCATCGGTCTTCTCGTCCACGGAGCCCGCCATTACAGGATAATCTTTCGGCATATTCATACGCTTTGCGAATTCCTCTTTGGCGCTTTCGATCTTGCTCTTATCATCCACAAATAGAACTGGGACGAAATTTCCTTTGCCGTCCGGGGTAAAGAATTTTTTATCAAGATACAATGCAGGTCCGCCCATAGAATTCTCATCAGGGCACGGCCAGTGAAGTCCGTGGTATTTTTTGATGCGGTAATAGCTCATTCCGCCGTAGTTGTGTGGAGCTACCCTGCGCACCTCTTCCCAAATCTGCTCTGGAGATTGAAATGTGAAATAATCCCCTAGTCCTAAGCGTCTGGCAAGCTCGCAGATGATAGCCCAGTCTTGTCTAGCTTGTCCCGGAGGGGCAACTACAATTTCGCTATGCTGTACGCGGCGCTCGGCGTTAGCATAAGTACCCTCTTTCTCGCCGCTACAAGCTCCGGGGAGCACGACGTCTGCCTTGCGGCTCGTCTCGGTTAAGAAAATATCTTGCACGACATACATCTCGACCTCAGAGATCGCGCGCAGGAAGTGGTTTGCGTTCGGATCGGTCATAACCGGGTTTTCGCCCATCGTCCAGAAGAATTTTACCCTACCATCAAGAATTGCGTCAGGCACTTCGGTTTTATGAATGCCAATCTTGCCATTTAGATGACCTTTCGGCAAATTCCACTGGCGCTCAAACCAATCACGGGCACTCTCGTTGGTTACAGCTTTATAGCCGGTAAATACATTAGGAAGCATTCCCATATCGCAGCAGCCTTGAACGTTTTCTTGTCCACGGATCGGTAGATCGCCGCTTCCGAGCTCGCCCACATTGCCCGTTACGAGCATTAAATTTGAAATGTCGCAGACTGCGCCCACGCCGTGGTTGAAGTGAGTTACACCCATTCCGTGCGTGATAACCGCAGGTCGCGTAGTGGCGTAAATTCTAGCTGCTTTTCTAATATCTTCAGCGTTTAACCTAGTGTATTTGGCTACGGCTTCAGGCGAATAATCCTTAACCGCCTCTTTTACATATTCAAAACCCTTGGTGTATTTATTAACGAATTCATGATTTACCAAATCCTCGTCGATAATAGCATGGATTAAAGCGTTTATAACCGGGATATTGTGCTCCGGCTCAAGCTGGAGGTGGATATCTGCGCGATTTGCAAATTCCGTCTTAACCGGGTCAATTACGATGAGTTTGGCGCCTCTGTTTAGTGCTCTTTGAACGTGCATAGCTACGATCGGGTGGCCATTTTCCGGGTTTGAGCCGATCATCATAATGCAGTTGCTGTGAGTTCCGATCTCCGTGAAGCTATTTGTAGCCGCTCCGTTACCGATTGTTTTGGCAAGACCTGCCACAGTCGGAGCGTGTCAAATGCGCGCGCAGTGATCGATATTATTCGTGCCTAAAATTCTAAGTAGCTTCTGCGCTACGTAGTTATCCTCATGCGTACAGCGTGCGGAATAGTTTCCGGCTATCGCGTCGGCGCCGTATTTTTCTTTAACTTCGAGCATCTTTTTAGCAACCAAATCAAGTGCTTCGTCCCAGCTAGCCTCGACCAAATCGCCGTCTTTACTAAATTTGCCATTCTTTTTACGAATTAGCGGAGTAGTAAGCCTATCTCTAGAGCCTACGTAATTCCATCCGTAATAACCTTTCAAACATAAACAACCTTGATTTACGGGGTTGTCGCTTACGCCGGTTGCGGATTTGATATAATTGTCTTCCGCAGTCAGCTCGATTTGACAGCCTGTGCCACAATAAGGGCATATGACCTTGCCTTTATTCGCCATATTTTCTCCTTTCGAAAATACTAAACATGCAAAATTACCATATATGCAATTTCGGCACAATTATATAAATTCTTACCTAAAATAAAATTGAAATTTTGTCTTAAGCTAAAAGAATTTTTTCAATTATAATTAGGAGTAAGTTGGGGTAATTTAAGTAGTAATTTAAATTTTAAAATATACTTTAATACTGATATACTAGACTTTTAAAGCAAATAATCAACGAACTGGTTTAAAAAAGAAATTAGTTTTCAAATTTAAGCTTTGAAAGCAAATTTATCAAATAAATTCCAAATATCGTCAGATAAATGACGGAATTTTTTTACGGACTTAAATATAATTACACCAAAATTTTTAGTAAAAAATTTTTAAAATTCCTTAAGTCAAGGAGAAAGGTATGAAACAACATAAATTTGTAATCTGCGATTACAAACGATGTATCGGTTGCACGACGTGTATGGCAGCCTGTTACTCAAGTGCCTACGAGCGCGGCAAGCTTGCTAAATCGCGACTTACCGTGCTTAGACAGGCTTACGGCGTTATGCCTACGCAGTGCAGGCAGTGCGATGACGGACCATGTGCAAATGTCTGCCCTACCGGTGCGCTTCGCTTCGATAATAACTATATCGAATTACACGAAGAAATTTGCATCGGATGCAAGATGTGTACGCTCGCCTGTCCTTATGGCGCGATCAGCTCGAATGCCGAGCTTATGCCGTCAGTAAATTATGCGGTCGAGCCGAAGTATTATCTAGAGATCGAAAGCCAAGCGGGCGCCAAAAGCACCGCCATCAAATGCGATCTATGCAACGGACGCGAGAACGGTCCTGCATGCGTTGAGGTTTGCCCAACTAGCGCTATCATTATGATAGATCCTAAAGAGGGCAAGCATAAATTGGGCTTTGCGATAGACTACGATGCGGCTAATGCTTTTGCAAAAGACGTGTTAAACGGCGAAATCAGTTGCGTCGCCAAAAAAGAAGGAGGCGCAAAATGATAAGCGTCTATACTTTATTTATCGTCAGTGCAGTAATTAGTATTCTTTTATACTGCGCTCCAAAAACTGCCGTTAAGGTGGGATTTGGATTAGGTGCTATCAGCTGTTTTTATGCGATGTGCCATTTCGTAGCCAATATGGGCGTAAGCGACAGCTTCGTTTTAGGCGGCACTTTCTTATATGCGCCAAAATTTGCTTTAAGCCCGCTTGGAAATTTCTTCAGCTTCGTAGTCGTTTTTATAGGCTTTGCAAGCAGCGTTTACGGCATGAGCTACGCTGAGGAATATATCGGAAAGGCAAATATCGGCGTTTTTGCATGTTTATTTAATACATTCATCTTATCTATGCTTTTAGTCATCAGCGCAGATAATGTATTTTGCTTCGCTGTTTTATGGGAGCTTATGACACTAATCTCGTCATTTCTAATCATAGTAAACGACGGCAAAGGCACGCTAAAAGCCGTTATGGTATATCTAGGTATAGCGCAGATCGGTGCATTTTGTATCACCTGTGGATTACTTATCATTGCAAACTACGCAGGCAGCTTCGAATTTGCAGAGTGGGGAAAAGTAAATATGCCTATGGGCGCTTCTGTAGCAGCATTCATCTTGTTTTTGATCGGCTTCGGCTCAAAAGCGGGAATGTGGCCTTTTCACGTTTGGCTACCGCAAGCTCACCCTGCGGCTCCATCGAATGTCTCTGCACTGATGAGCGGCGTTATGATTAAAGTAGCGCTCTTTACGCTTGTTAAATTTACGTTATTTTTGCCGCTAAGCATCTATTTTGGACTTGCAGTTTTGATCCTAGGAGCAGCCAGCTCGCTTTTCGGCGTTTTATACGCGTTGTGCCAGCACGACTTCAAAGCGCTTCTTGCGTACCACTCGGTTGAAAATATCGGCATTATCTTGCTGGGTCTTGGCACCGGAATTTACGGCGTCGCAGCAGGCAATGTAACGCTAGCTGCAGTCGGATTTTTAGCAGGCTGCTACCACGTAGTAAACCACGCAATATTCAAAGGCCTTTTATTCTTATGCGCAGGCTCAGTAATCCACGCTACTCATACGCAAAATATGGATGTGCTAGGAGGTCTAGCTAAAAAAATGCCTCTAACTGCTGTCGGTATGTTTATCGGCATCATGGGTATCGCAGCGCTTCCTCCGGTAAACGGCTTCGTTTCAGAGTGGTTTACCTATCAAGGAATGCTTCAAGGTGCTAAAGAGAGCGGAATTTTCATTAGATACGCTTTCTCGCTAGCAGTAGTCGCACTTGCGCTTACGGGCGTTTTAGTCGGTATGCACCTTAAGCTATATGCGGTAATCTTTGCAGGAACCCCGAGAGATGAAAAAATTTGGGAAAATGCAAAAGAAAGCCCATTAGGAATGGTTTTAGGAATGATCATTTTGATGATAGGCTGCGTGGGATTTGGCGTAGGCGCACACTTCATAGTTGATTACATTATGCAGGCGGTAAATTCTATCACTTCCAATAGCGGGTATGTTGCAAGCCTAGGCGCTTCGTCAATCACTTCGCCTTTGGGAAGTATCGTCTCAACTCCTCTTATTGCAGTTATTTTGTGTTCTACAATGCTACTTCCGTTTATCATCCTAGCAGTTATGAAAGCAAATCGCGACAAACCTCGCGAGACCGATCCTTGGGCATGCGGCTTTAAATATAGCCCTCGCATGCAGATGACCGGCGGTCCTTTTACCGGCGATTTAAGAAAGATTATGGACTGGTTATTTAGAGGTCATAAACGCAGAATAGAGCAAAACGGCTACTTTGGACCGATCGAGTATCACAACCACCCACAAGACATTTGGTGGACGATGATTTATCAACCTGTAATCGATTGGAGTAAGAAGATCGCTGATAAGATAGGAATTATTCAAAGCGGCTATGCAAATTTATATACGCTTTACATCCTAATCTATCTTTGCGCGATACTGGGCGTCGGATATTTCTTGATCTAGGAGGTTTAAGATGCAGACTATACAAACTATATTTTTAATGATATTTCAAGTCGCGGTTATCGTCCTAGTCGCTCCACTCTTCGACGGTATGGCGAGAAAACTTCGAGCCAAGCTTCAGTCGAAACAAGGAAGCGATTTTTTCCAGACTTACCGCGATATTATTAAGCTTTTTAAGCGCGGCAGGACCGTTCCTGCGTGCAGCCACTGGGTATTTAGATGGGCGCCGTTTTTCCTTTTCGCTACTTCGGCGGCGATTTTGGCGGCTATTCCTATTACATACAGCAAAGATACTCTTTTCGGAGCGTATTCAGATATTTTCGTTATCCTATATCTAGGCGCGCTTTTGCGCTTCGTATTCGGTGCGGCTTCGATAGATAGCGGTAACCCGTTTGCTGCAACCGGCGGCGGACGCGAGCAGATGCTTGCCGTTTTTGTCGAACCTGTGATGATGATGTGCCTAATCGTAGTAATGATGGCTGCGGGAACTTCAAATTTAGTTGAGATCCAGCAGATGGTACGCAGCGGTCAGATCGGCTATCAAATTCCAAGCTTTGCTGTCGCTTCGATTGCGTTTTTATGGTGTATGTATGTCGAGACCGGCAGAAAGCCATTTGATCTTGCCGAAGCCGAGCAAGAGCTTCAAGAAGGACTTTTGGGCGAATATGCAGGCAGCGATCTAGGCTTAGTGCAAGCGGCGCTTATTTTGAAGCAATTTGCGATGATCGGATTATTCCTAACGATATTTGAGCCGTGGAATTTTAGCAATCCGCTTTTAGCGATCATAATCTTCGTGCTAAAAACCGGCGTATTTTACGTAGCAGCCGTTTTCATCGACAACTTTGGACCACGCTTTAGAATGACTTCGAGCATGCGCAAAATTTCATGCGGTGCTCTTGCCATCGCTTTTGCGGCATTAACGCTTTACGTAGTAGGATTTTAAGATGAATAGTATCGATATTTTAGCAATTTGTATGATCGTAACGTCACTCGCGGTATTCGGACTTAGAAATTTAAAGCTTTCGATCGGAATTTACGCGATTCAGACGCTACTTTTGGTAAGCATATTTTTTATGCTGTATTCTAACTTCAATGCGCCGCAGCTTAGAATTTGGGCGATAGTGGCGTTTTTTACGAAGGTTATTTTCGTGCCAGGAATTTTATTTTGGCTAGTTAAAAAGCTGGATGTGATCAGCGAGGATGAGCCGGTAGGCGGCTTTTTCGTAAGCCCCGTTATTGCGATGGGATTTTCGCTAGCGATTGCGATGACAATCAATCCGATCTTGCTTCAATTCTCTCTTATTCAAGAAAGAATCGTTCTAATAGCGGCAGTAACCGTATTTATGATGGGAATTTTTGGCTTCATGCTAAGAAATTCTTTCATCAAGCAAATTCTAGCCTACTGCCTATTTGAAAACGGCATCCACCTAAGCCTTGCACTTATGGCTTACAACTCTCACGAGCTAGTCGAGCTTGGAATTTTAACCGACGCGATCTTTGCGGTTATCATTATGAGCGTTTTGGCGGTTAGATTTTACAAAGCTTATGACGGACTTGATACGTCTAAAGCTTCGAATTTAAGGGGTTAATGATGAATAGTTTAGCTTTTATATTAATTTTTCCGTTGCTCGGAGCGCTGATATTATTCTTATGCCCTAAGAATTTCAAGCTCCTAAGCACGTTACACGTTTTGATTTCTGCGGTTACATCCGCAGGGCTACTCTGTAACGTAGGCAAGCTTATCAGCGGCAACTTTGAGGCTTTTTACGCATACGATAAATTTCTATTCCTAGATAGCCTAGGCTGCGTATTTTTAGTGCTAATCGCCGTAACGGGCTTTTTGGTAAATTTATACTCTACCACCTATATGAAATGGGAGATACAGGGCGGTCATCTGGATCTTAGCGATCTTAGAAAATACTATGCGCTCTGCCACGTTTTCGTTTTTACGATGACGCTTAGCGTTATCTGCAACAACGTTGCGTTTATGTGGGCTGCAGTAGAAGCCACTACGTTAGCATCGGTATTTTTGGTCGCTATTCATAAAGATAAAAAATCTACCGAGAGCGGTTATAAATATATCGTCATCTGCTCGATCGGTTTAGCGTTCGCGCTTTATGCGACCGTTTTACTATATGCGGCTACATTCAAAATCACAGGCGACGGCGAGGCTTCGATGCTTTGGACGAGCATTATGGATCACGCTAAAGGCTTAAACAAAGATGCCGCTAAGCTTATCTTTATATTCGCTCTAATCGGCTTTGGAACCAAAGCAGGACTTGCTCCTACTCACACTTGGCTTCCTGACGTTCACGCAGAAGGTCCGGCTCCGATTTCGGCACTACTTTCGGGTGTGCTTTTAAAATGTGCGATGCTAGCGATATTTAGATACTATGCCGTCACAGCCCAAGCCGTGAATTTCAGCTTCGTTCAATCGGTTATGCTGATTTCGGGCACGATCACGCTATTTATAGCAGGAATTTTCCTTGTTCGCCAACACGACGTAAAAAGGATGTTTGCTTACCACTCAGTCGTTCATATGGGTGTTATTGCATTTGCGCTAGGCATCGGCGGATATTTTGGCTTGCTTGCCGCGATCTTTCACTGCTTAGCTCACAGCTTTACCAAGGCTCTTGCATTCTGCTCTACCGGTAATATCGCTAGAATTTATGGTCACAAAGATATGACTAGAATGGGCGGTATGGTAAAAATCGCTCCGCTTACTACGATAATGTTTGGTGCTGCGGTTTGCTCGCTCGTAGGTGTTCCTGCGTTTGCGATATTCGTAAGCGAATTTAACGTTTTCAAAGGCGCGATAGCCAGCGGTCAATACATAGCTGTAGCATTATTTGCGATCGCGCTCGTAATTATTTTCATCGCGGACTTCGCGCACTTTAATCTAGCGAGCTTCGGTACGCCTAAAGGTGAAGTGGTTTATGCTAAAGAGATGAGCTTGTTTGAAAATTTACCGCTAATCTTGCTTTGCGCTTTAGTGATAATTTTCGGCGTATGGCACGTAGGCGATTTTTGGATGCTCGTCGAAAACGGCGTTAGAATAATGATGAGAGGTTAAAAATGAGAGGCGATAAATTTATAGAAATTTTAAAGACCAAAGTCAAGGTCTTAGAAGTTACCCGCCAAGCCGAGGATCAAATCACCGTTTTAGTGGATAGAAATGATCTGCCGCTTGCGGTTAAGACGCTATATTATGACATCGGTGGTTTTATCAGCACGATGATCCCTAACGATGAGCGCGAGCTAAACGGAAATTTCGCGCTTTACTATGCGATATCTATGGAAGGTGGCAAAATGACCGAAGCGGAGGATTTTGCCGCAGAGGATAAATGCTTCATCACCGTTAGGACGCTAATTCCCGGATCGGATCCTACATTCCCGTCGGTTACTCCTTTAGTGCCTGCTTGCGTATGGTACGAAAGAGAAGCCTTCGACATGTTCGGCTTAATCGCCGAAGGCTTGCCTGATAAACGTCGTTTGGTGTTAAGCGACGATTGGCCGGATGGACTTCATCCGCTTCGCAAAGACGCAATGGACTACCGCTATAGGCCCGATCCTGTAGATCATAAAGACGAGCCTAATGCAGAGTTTTTATTTCCTAGCGGTGATGGAGTAGTGGATGTTCCACTTGGACCTCTTCACGTAACGAGCGATGAGCCGGGACACTTCAGACTATTTTGCGACGGCGATGAGATTATAGACGCGGACTACCGCTTGTTTTATCAACACCGCGGTATGGAGAAGCTAGCTGAAAATCGCATGAATTACGATCAGATGGGTTACCTTGCGGAGCGTGTCTGCGGAATTTGCGGCTACGCTCACGCGATTGCGTGTATTGAAGCAGCAGAGAAAGCCATCAAGCTTGAAATTCCGCTTCGTGCGCAGGCTATCCGCGTCATCTGCCTTGAGATCGAGCGCCTTCACAGCCATCTTTTAAATATCGGTCTAGCCTGCGAGGTAACAGGTAACTACAACGCCTTCATGCATATCTTTAGGGTGCGCGAATACTCCATGGAGTTAGCTCAGCTCGTAACCGGCGGCCGCAAGACTTATGGCAATGTAATTATGGGCGGACTTCGCCGTGATATGACCGACAATGAAATTCGCAAGAGCATTGAGATCATCAACAAGCTCGACGTTCAAATTTCTGAAATTTGGGACGCCGTTATGGAGGATAAACGCCAAATCGGTCGCTGGAAGGGCGTGGGCGTATTAGATCGCAAAGTGGCGCGTGATTTTAGCCCGGTAGGTCCGAATATGAGAGCTTCCGGTTTTAAACGCGACAACCGCTACGATCATCCTTATGATTTCTTCAACAAGATAGAATTCGAAGTAGCCGTAGAGCACGGTGGCGATGTATTCAGCCGCGAAGTCGTAAGATATAAAGAGCTTAAACAATCGATCCACATTATCAGGCAGTGCTTGCATCAAATGCCGCAAACTCCAATAATGATCGATCCGCAGACTATGATCAGACCGGAAAACTACGCTTTAGGTCACGACGAAGCACCGCGCGGCGAAAACGTCCACTGGATCATGCAAGGAAACGCACAGAAGGTTTACCGCTGGAGATGTCGCGCCGCTACGTATAACAACTGGCCGAGCTTGCGATTTCAATTCCGCGGAAATAACATCTCCGATGCGGCGCTAATCGTATGCTCGATGGATCCGTGCTACTCATGCACCGAGCGCGTAACTTTAGTCGATATTAATAGCGGAAAGAGTAAAATTCTAACCGAAAAAGACCTTAAGAAATTTTGCCAAGACGGCAAGGTTAGCAAAAAGGATTTAAGATGATGAAATTATTCGACATTACCGAAAAATATGGTAAGGCGACCTATGCTTATCCGTTTGAGCCATACATCGTGCCCGAGAATTTTCGCGGGCAGCCTGAATACACCTATGAGCTTTGCATAGGCTGTGCTGCATGTGGCATCGCCTGCCCATCCAATGCGATTGAGCTTAAGATGAACGAAGCCCAAACTAAACTAATTTGGGAATTTGACTGCGGGCGCTGCATATTTTGCGGTCGCTGCGACGAGGTATGCCCTACGGGAGCGGTAAGGCTAGGCAATAGCTTTGAACTAGCGGTAAAATTTGATAAAAGCGCGCTTATCCAACACGGCGAGCTTGAGATGGAAAAATGCAGCTGTTGCGGCAAGCCGATGACCCCAAAAAGGCTCATCAATTACACGCTAGAAAAGTTAAGTACTGCAAATTTGCTCCCAGGCAGATTAGAAGAAGCTAAAAAATATCTCTATATCTGTCCTGAATGCAAAAAAGCTCAAGCGGTCGAAAGAGTAACCAAAGGTATAGAGGAGGCAATAAAATGAGTTTGTATCAAGTCCCCGAAAATATTAAAAACGCAAACGATCTAACCGCAAAATTGGAGCTTTTGAAAAATATCAAACGAAGCTTCAGCGTTTATCGTATCGACTGCGGAAGTTGCAACGGCTGTGAAATCGAAATTTTTGCTTCTATCACGCCGATGTGGGATCCGGAGCGCTTCGGATTTAAACTCGTAGCCAACCCTCGCCACGCAGATATCTTAGTCTGCACCGGTCCGGTTACTCGCCAGATGTATTATCCGCTGCTCCGCGCTTATGAGGCTGCACCCGATCCGAAGATCGTAGTAGCTCTTGGAGCCTGCGGAAGCACTGGCGGAATTTTTCACGACGCATATAGCGTATGGAGTGGTATCGATAAGATTGTACCAGTAGATGTTTATATCCCAGGCTGCCCTCCGCATCCTGCTAGCATCATCTATGGTCTTGGCATGGCGCTTGGCATCATCGATCAAAAGCTTCAAAAGAAGAGCTACGAGCAAGATAGCACTCTTCCGCCACCGGTTAAGAGTTCAGTTATCGGCGATATTTTATTCGAGCGCGATCTGCAAGCTGAAGCTAAGAGGCTGATGAGCTATATTTTCGGAAGAGTTTTATTTGCAAAATATATGGATGCAATCAAAACCTCATCTGACGTTCACGATCCAAAAGCTTCTCGCGAGGCTCTACTTAACGCTATCCATACCGAAGAGGATCCTAGATACGCGGAGTGCATGGCACTATTGCACAATGACGTATATCTAAAATACGCCCGCGCTACGGAAGAATTTAAGATCGATCCGCAAAAAGAGGTCTGGAGCAAACGATGATTGAGGTTTTTAAGCTTACAAAGCGGCATATGGACGAAAACGAAAATTTACCTAAAGAGCTAAAGGATATCAAGGTTTTTTCCACCTGCGTCGGTCACGGCGTAGGTACGATAGATTTTAGCGAAAAGGTACTTGAGATAGACGATGAAGAATTTAAACGCATCATCGAAAACTCGGGCGACTATGTTAAATTTAAGATCGGTAACCTAAGCAAGTATTTCGAGATTGAAATTTTTGCCGAGCACGCAGCTAAGCTAATCCCTCAGCTTTGTGAATGTGAGCTTAAAGATCTGCTAAAAAATATGCGCGAAGGATACTTCGTGCTGAGGAAGGATTTTTGATGCGAAAGGCGTTGCTTTGTATCGGCAATCCCCTTCGCGGCGACGACGACGTGGGCAATGAAACGGGGCGAATAGTCGAGGCAAATCTAAAAGACTGGCGCGTTTTTTACGGGCAGGATGTGCCCGAAAACGAATTTGCTACCCTTAGGGAATTCGCCCCTGAAATTCTGATCGTAGTAGATGCGATGAGCGGCTTTGATGAGGATAAGATAGAATTTTTCGACCTCAGCAACGATCGCGACTATATCTACTCGACGCATAACCTACCTACGCCGGTGCTTCTAAGCTATCTGCGCAAAATTTGCCCAAAGACGTTGTTTTTGGGCATCAGCGTGTTGCTCGATAACGTCCTTGATTTTAAAGAAGGGCTAAGCGAGAGCGCAAAAAAAAGTGCGCAAAAAGCTTATGAGCGTATCTTAGAAATTGATTCAAATTTAAATGAGGAGGAGTAAATGTTAAATCCTGCAGAAACCGCGCAAGCGGTGTCTAGTTCGATGCAACACAAGGCGCATACCCCGCTAATTAGCATAATTTTTCTAGCTATAATGGCGGGCGCTGCAATCGCTATGGGCGATATTTTCTGGGCTCACTCGACCGTCGGAATGGCTGAAAAGCAATCTATTGGCTTATCAAATTTCATCGGTGGTATTACCTTTAGCTGCGGTCTGATGATGGTGGTTTTTTATGGCGGGCATCTATTTACTAGCTCGGTTTTAACGGGCGTACCTGCTGCCGACGGTAAATTGCCGCTAGGTAAAACTATCGGCTATTGGGCTATCGTTTGGTGCTTTAACTTCGTAGGCGGCGCGTTAATCGCGTATATGTATTATTACTCAGGACTTCCGCTTAAATATGACGGCTACATCTTGCAGCACTTCATTCCTGCAGCAGCCGGCAAAATAAACGCACCTTTTCATGAGCTATTCATCCGCGGAATTTTTTGTAACGTGTTTGTATGTATGTCTATCTGGACTGCGACCAGTGAGAGCAATCTATCGGGTAAATTCTTTGCAATTATGTGGATGATCGGCGCATTCGTAGCTTGCTCGATGGAACACTGCGTGGCAAATATGTTTATCCTAACTGAAGGTATCATCGCTAAAGGCCACTACCTTGCGGCTGCAGGTGGCGATGTAAATGCTCTTGCAAGCTCGCTTCACGGCGTAACGGCAGCTCAAATAGATTCAATAAACTGGGGAAATTTCATCGTTAAAAATATGATCCCGGTTACGCTAGGTAACATCTGCGGTGGTCTATTTTTCGTAGGCTTGGTCGGATTTATGGTCAATAAATACGATATGAAAAAGAAAGACTAATCTACCGCACTTCAGCACGATATAAACAAAATACGGCGCGGCACTTTGCCGCGCATTTTTAGTTTCTTAAATTTTAAAAATTCCGATGCGTAAAATTTCGTTCGATCCAAAATTTTAAATTCCATTGCAACACATAAAATTCCAGCTTGATTCAAAATTTTAAATTCCAAAGCTTTGCGTTTTAGGATAGCGGATAAAATCAAAAAACGAA
The DNA here is from genome assembly GCF_018374135.1 of Campylobacter gracilis. Lineage (GTDB taxonomy): Bacteria > Campylobacterota > Campylobacteria > Campylobacterales > Campylobacteraceae > Campylobacter_B > Campylobacter_B gracilis_A. The sequence goes on from NZ_JAHAFS010000001.1 coordinate 13,758, forward strand.
TTACGTGTTAAAATTTTAAACGAGATCACAAACCCAAATTTTATATAAGTTAAAATTTTAGACGAGATCCTAAGCTAAATTCGCGATAAAATTCTAAAACCAAGCTCTTGATAAAAATTTTACGCTGTAAATCTAGGCAAAATCCTGTGCCTTAACTTTATACAAAATTTCGCGCTTAAGCCGTAACGTAAACCGCACAAATGCTTTAAAAACTCTAGCCCGCGCCTAAACACAGTAGCTAAGCAACCTGTCGTAGTCTAGGATCAAAAACTCGTGCTGACTAATTTTTTGAATTACGTTATCTTTTACAAGCTCGTTAAACGCGGTACTCGCGCTTTGACGCTTGAGCCCTACGAAGGATGAAAGCACCTTTAGCGAAAAGGGCAAAAAGACGTATTTGTAGCCGTTTTGATGAAAATTCTGCTCGTTTGCAAGCTCGATCAAAAAGCTCGCGATGCGCCCTTTTGCATTTTCAAAAAGTATAGAGCGTGTGATTTTGCGCTGCAGCAGAATTATCTCAGTCAAAATTTTTATATACGCCTCGCAAAAGCTGCGATTTGCCAAGATCTCCCCAAGTCCGCTCGCATCGATCGTATAAATCTCGCTGTCCTCTAAAAACTCAAGCGCGCAAATTTCATTAAGAATGGTAATATTGTCCTTGTTTAGGTAGTTGATGATGAATTCCTCGCCGTCTTCAAAAAACGAAAGCTTCGCCTGCCCGCTTTTAAAAATAAAAACTTTAGGCGCCTCGCTGTAAAAAACATAGCCTTTTTTGATGACTTGGTGCTCGAACATTGCAAGCTCCTCGTCGCTAAGCGTGGCAATAGCCTCGGTTTGCAGTAGTCCCAGCCGCGATTTTTCCATATAACCTCCAAAAGCTAAGAATTATACAATGAAATATTTAGACAAAGATAAAGCTGCGCGGATGAAATTTACTATCCGCGCTATGGCTGGGCATCTAGGTCGCCGGAGCTAATAAATTTTATAGCTATTAAAATTCTAATTTTACCCGCGCTTTGCATCGCGTAAAATTTCAAAAATTTATTAAAGCTTTACGCGGCAATATTATAGCCAAAACCCGCGGCGCGAATTTAAAATTCTGTCTCTAAATAAAAACTCGTATCATTTTATTGAAATTTTATTTAGCAAGGATATAATAATGCATATTAAAAATAAACGGTATTTTGCTCGCAAAGATACCGCAAGAAAGGCACTTTATGCAAAAGTTAAATTTTAAAAATAACGTCTCCGAGACGCTGCTGATCAACGTCTATATGCGCCATTTGGATTTCAAAGACACAGATCCAATCCTAAATGATCCCTTTTCAAGCGCCGTCGTAGAGCAGATCGATTATGATTTTGCAAAATTTAACGACGCACGCCTTAGCAAAACGGGCACCGTGATCCGCGCGAAATTTTTCGACGACGAAATGCTGCGGCTCGCGGCGGAGCTTAATCGCCCTATTATTGTGCAACTTGGCGCAGGACTCGACACCCGCCCGCTTAGGCTGCAAAGCGCCCTGCCAAACGCCCTATTTTACGATCTCGATCTACCCGACGTCATCTCCATGCGCGACGCGCTGCTACCCAAAGCAAAGAATAATTTCAGCCTGCCCTACTCGATGCTAGATCCCTCGTGGATGGACGAGCTGGTCGCAAAGCACGGCAGCGCGGGCTACATATTCATCTTAGAGGGTGTGAGTATGTATTTTGAAAAGGAGGAATTTAAAAAATTTTTTATCGCACTTTCACAAAAATTTAGTGGCTACGTGTTGAGCGACTTCATGAGCGAGTTTTCGGTAAGAAAATTCGACTCCAAACGCCACGACGCGATGCGACACATGCAAAACGCGCCCTTTAAAATGGGCATCAGCGGCGGCGCGGAGGTGCAGAGCTGGGAGCCTGCGCGTATCCGCTTCATAAAAGAAGCTGCGATGATGAAAATGTACCGCGAGCACTGGAGCCTCAAAGCGCGCCTCTTTAGCCTGATCCCCGCTTTTTGCAACGCGTGCAAGATGTTCGTTTTCAAAATCGAAGGCGGTGATGAATAGGCTTAAAATTTCAGTTGATTGCTTTGTAAATTTAGATAGCTAAGGCGCGAATTCTAAGCCGCTTGCCAAACAAGCTGGCATGCAGCAAACAGCACATACCGCTTTGCTCAATGCTTGAGTAAAATTATAAAAACGCTTTAAAATTTCTCTTAAATTTCTCTCGATTTATAGGAATTTAAGAGTTTTTAAAATATATTTTCGCATCTTAAATTCACGGAAAAGATCATGCAAAATTTTCTCGACAAACTCACCGCCACAATCGACGCGATCAACTCCTTTTTGTGGGGTCCGTACTTTCTGATCGCCCTACTTTGCGGCACCGGCGCGTATTTTACGGCGCGCTTGCACCTGGTGCAGATTTTTAAATTTAAAATGGGCGCGCGCAAGCTTTTCGGCAACTTCTCCCTGCACGGCGAGGCTGCGGGCAAAAGCGGCATGAGCTCGTTCCAAGCCGTCGCCACGGCGATCGCCGCACAGGTCGGCACGGGCAACCTGGTAGGCGCCAGCACCGCGTTAGTAATGGGCGGACCGGGCGCGATATTTTGGATGTGGTGTGCGGCGTTTTTGGGCATGGCGACGAACTTTGCAGAGATCTGCCTGGCTCAAATTTACCGCACCAAGGACGACAGCGGACACATGATCGGAGGGCCCGCGTTTTACATCAGCCGCGGACTTAAAAGCTCCTTTGCCAAGCCTTTAGCGGCATTTTTTGCGCTAGCTATCATCTTTGCTTTGGGCTTCATGGGCAATATGGTGCAAGCAAACTCTATCTCCGACGGCTTTAGCGGCGCATTCGGAATTCCGAAGTGGGTGAGCGGAGCAGCTTTAGCGCTCATCTGCTGCGTTATCTTTTTTGGCGGCGTCAAAGCGATCGCACGCGTAGCCGAAAAGGTCGTACCACTAATGGCGATCTGCTACGTGCTGGTGGGTCTCGTCATCATCGGCTCAAATTTCGATAAAATTCCATCCGTCATTGCGTTGATATTCAAAGCCGCGTTCGATCCATCGGCTGCTTGGGGCGGCGCTACTGGCGCTACGATCGCTACTGCGATGAGATACGGCATCGCACGCGGGCTCTTTTCAAACGAAGCGGGCATGGGCTCGACACCGCACGCACACGCCGCAGCGAACGTCAAACACCCCGTAGATCAAGCCGTGCTCGGCATAATGGGCGTTTTCGTCGATACATTCATCGTGCTTAACATCACCGTTTTCGTCGTACTCAGCACCGACGTAGTCACCTTCGAAAACGGCAAGGCGGTATTTTCGGGCATCTCGCTGGTGCAAGAAGCCTTCGCATCGCAAATTTTGGGTCGCAGCGGCGGCTACGGCTTCGTGGCGATCTGTCTGTTTTTCTTCGCATTTACCACGATTTTGGGCTGGTATTACTTCGCCGAGATCAACGTGCGATACCTCCTGGGCGCAAAATTCGTCAAGCTCCTGCAAATTTTAGTCGTCGCATTCGTATTCATAGGAAGCGTGCAAAAGATCGACCTCGTCTGGGGGCTAGCCGATATGTTTAACGGACTGATGGTGATCCCCAACTTAATCGCGATCATCCTACTTAGCCCCGTCGTCGTGCGGCTTTTGAGCGACTTTAACGACGGCAAAAGTTACGACGCGAACGACTACAAATAACGCCGCGCGCTAAATTTCAAGCTCGCACTTGGAATTTAGCGCATAATCGCTGTAAAATTTAGAATTTTAAAATTCTTTTCGAGCTAAAATCCTTGCCTAAATTTTATGATCTAAGGAGAACGGATGCAAATTTTAAGGAGCGAAAAATGCCCGTTTTAAAGGCATTACTGACCGGGCAACCGCGCGCTTACGGCGACGAGCGCGCTACGCAGCCTCTAAAAAAGCGCTGGGAGACGGCGATATTCAAGCAAGCCAGAGCGGGTGAAGTGCGCGCGAATGAGCTTGGATTCGAGGGCGACGCGGTAGCCGACACGCTGCATCACGGCGGAGAGGAAAAGGCGATTTTTGCCAACTCGCTGCAAAATTACGCCGCGTGGGAGAGGTTTTTGGGGCTTAAAAATCTAGCTTACGGCGCAATGGGCGAAAACCTCACGATCAGCGGACTACACGAGCAAAACGTATGCATCGGCGATGTGCACCGCATAGGCTCGCTGATGCTGCAAGTAAGTCAGCCGCGCAAGCCCTGCTACAAGCTCTCGATGCGCTGGGGCAACGCGGAGATGACGGCGGAGATCGCGCGTAGCGGACTTACCGGCTGGTACTACCGCGTGCTGGAGGCGGGCTCGTGCCGCGCGGGCGACGAGATTTACGTCGTAGAGCGCGACCCCGCTATGATGAGCGTGATGGAGCTCAACCGTCTATTTTACGGCGAGCGTATCGATGAAGGGCTGTTAGCAAAATTTAACCTACTTACGACGCTTACTCCAAAATGGCGCGAGGATATGCGCCGCAAGCTAGAAGGCGGCTACGACGACAGCTTTATGCGGCTATGAAATTTAGCCTCGAAGCGGCGTTATAAGACCAGCAAAGCAGCGCCGCGTCTCGTTAGCTTTAATACGCCCTCCGGTACGAGTTCTCAAAAATTTTATAAACCCGCTAACGCTAGCTTTCAAGGCACTTTCTAGCCCATCAATCAGCTTATAAAAAACGCTTTCTTGCGAGCCAGCCTGCAAAATACTTTCTCGACTTGAGCATTTAAAACATCTTCTAGGCTTTCGGTATCAGCGCGCAAAACCACTTCTTAAGTGCGAGCCGTAAAATTTCAAAGCTGGAATTTTAATTTAATCCGCGCCGCACGCACGCAAATGCGATCTGTTCTCTGCCCTATTTTATGACATGATACAATTACAAACGGAATTAAAAACGCAAATTTAACTACGCTTAGAATTTAAACCGCTATGAAGTCTAAATTTAACCGCACATTCAAAGCCGCACGCGCCGCTCTTTGTAAATTTTAAAATTTAAAAGCGGTAAATTTAACCCTCTTGCTACGCAGCGAATTTTCCATAAAAGCCGAAAAGCAAATTATTTACTCGCGCGACGCAGCTCTTATGCTGTAAATGAGCTTCCTCTAAACTTTTAACGCGCGCCAAATTAGACGTGTCAGATGCTTTACCAAGCGCCTTTCAAAGCTCATTCATAGCGCTCGATATAAGTAGAATTTTACGCGGATTTTGCGCGGCACGGCAACAATTACAACCTTTTAAGAGCGCGACCGCAACTCAAAAGCCTATTTCAGATTTTTAAAAACCGCACGCCGTATAGCTCAAAGTCCATTTTCACGCGCTTAATCGACTACCGTGATCCCCGCATCCGCGCAGGCTTTTCGCGCCTTTTTAGATATGCCGATACCGGTCGTTTCGATTCTCTTAAGATTAACGAAGGGCGCAAGCTCGGCGGCGTCTAGATTTTTGATGTCAAAAAGCTCATCCTCGCCGTCCCAATCAGGCGCGATTTGCAGATAAATTTCGTTTCCGCCGTCAAGATAGAGCTCGCTCACCTGCTCCGCCAGATTTGCGGGGACCGGATAGTCCTTAAACCACTTTTTGGCTTGCGGCAGGGCGCCAAAGTCCGCATACGGATCGATGCCGCGCTCCTCGCAGTACTCAAACACGTCAAATTTAGGCTGTAGCAGGGCTTTTTCATACATCAGCTCGTTCATCACGGCGATTTTGAAATTGAAATTTTTAAACGCTAGCGTCTCGCCGGTCGCGCGCGGAAGCTTAAATTTATCGCTCGGCTTGCGCTTTATCTTTTTCGCCTTTTGATTGATGCAGACGCGCCCTATCGGCATTTTTGCAGCTCGCACGATGTCTGCGATCTCGTCGGTGTCGCGCTTAGCGAAGCGCTCGGCGAAGTCCATCGCGCCTATGCGCTCCTGCACGGCCTCGGCGAGAGCTAGCGAGACTTCAAATTTGCCCAGGTTAAGCTCCAAAAATATATATGCGCCGCGCAGCTCGTGCTCAGGCACGACCTCAAGCGGCGGCTTGCCATCTATCGTGAACGTGCCGCCGTAGAGCTTGCGCGGAACCTCGTGCTGCACGCCCTTTGCGACCTCAAGCATCAAAACCATCTCGGTAAGCTTCGGCTCTGTGAGCTCGCCTGCGCGCACGAAGGCGAAAATCCCCGCCTCATCCCAAAAATAGCGGCTTTTGCCCTCTCCGTCATCGATCACGCGCGGCTGCCCCAAGGCTTCGTTAAGCTTAGCTAGATCAAACTCGCAGTTTACGCCGCCTATGAAAATGCCGTCCGAACGCACGTCGACGTCAAATTCATCCTTTTTAAAAATGTCAAACAGTCCCATTTATCGCTCCTAATTTTGTGTTAATTTCGTCTTAAAATTTTTCCAAAAACCCGTAAAAATCGTCTGCGAAAAGCCTATCCTCGCCTTCCGCATAGTCGCGCACATAGACCTTGTATTCGCACGGCGCGTCGCCTGCCGCTTCGCTCGCTATCTCTTTTGTCGCTCCACTTGCGGCCTCGTCTGTTGCGTCGCTTATTGTCGCGCCCGCCGTTTTACACGTCGTTTCGGCATTCATATCGTGCGCCGCATCCAGCGATCCCTCCACGCGCGCTTCGTCGCCAGGTGCCCTATTTTTCGCACCGTCGGATACCGTCGCGACGACCGTATCGCGCACCGTCTCGCCCATGGCTTCGCCGCTCGTGCTCTCCGCCGTCTTACCGCGCGCCGTATTCGGCGAGCCGTCCGCTATGTCGCCTGCGGGCAAAATTTTAAAATAATACTCCTCGTCCTCTAGCTGCAAGAATACGAGCTCGTCCACGGCGAATAGCCCGTTTTTGAGATTTACCTCATACGTATAGCAGATGTCGGCGTCGGCACTGTCCGTAAACTCGAGCGGCGCGATCATTTTTAGCTCCGTCCCCGCCGCGCTCACGCTGGCGTATCTTAGCAGCATCTGCTTGTAGCTCGCAGGCAGCGCAAAACCGAGCCGCCGCTGCGCCTGCGCGATCCATGCGGGCTCTATGTCGCTGCGCCCCGAGGCCGTGATATTTTTAGATTTTTGAATAAGTTCTTCTATCATGTTGATCCCGTTTCGAGCGAGAAATTTTAACGCCTTAGCGCACCAGACGCACTGTTTGCATAAACCCGCGGGCGTTTGGCGCGGCTTTGAAAATCTAAATTTAAAAGCGCTTGACTTCAGGACCAAAGCGAGCCGTTTAAAATTTCGAGCAGCCCGCGTCTAAATTTTAACCGAGAATGCGAACCCCCAGTGTTCTAGCGATCTAAATTTAGCGCTAAGCCCTAGCCAGCGCTATTACTTCGATCTCCACAAGCGCGCCTTTGGGGAGTTTGGCGACCTGCACCGTGCTGCGAGCCGGCTTGTGCTCGCCGAACGCCGCTGCGTATATCTCGTTCACCGCGGCAAAATCGCCCATATCAGCCAGAAAAATCGTCGTTTTGACGGCATCCTGCAGCGTCGCACCCGCCTCTTTCAGGATCGCGGCGAGGTTTTGCAAAACCTGCCTGCTCTGCGCCTCCACGCCGCCCGCGACGAACTCGCCGTCAGGCTTAAGCGCGATCTGCCCCGAGGTAAAGATGAGCCCGCCCGCCTTGATCGCCTGGGAGTACGGTCCGATGGCCTGCGCCGCATCGGAAGTCGAGATGATCTGCATACTAAATCCTTTGTGAAAAATTTCGCCCATTTTATCGCAAAATATTTTAGCATTGCTTTAGGCGGCGAAATTTTGCGGGCGGGCGGCTAAGATTGCGGATGCGGCTGGTACGATGAAATTTAATGGGCGGCGAGGGTAACTAAATTTTGTTAGTATAAGCACAGCGGTGCAGTTATTATCGTACAAATATAGAGAGAGCAATATGGTGAGAGGTAGTTAGCGCGGAATAGCGAGCCGTGGCGGCGAAACGGCAAAATTTAAATATCCGATGGGCGTAACAAAACAGAGCGTGAAAGTGCGGCTAAATTTAATCGCTGCGAGTGGATTTGGTAGTACGTACGGGCGGCACGGCGAAATGATCTATGGAGCGGTATTTTAAAATTTTGTGGGCATAAACATATAAAATTTCATAGCACGGGCACGATAGCATTGTGCGCTCGGCAATACAACGACTCTATCAGCGGTACCAAATGAATGCATGGCGATACGACGAAATAGATACAGACAATGTGGCTAAATTTAACCGATGCGAATGGATGAAACTTCATCGGCATCGTTGTACAGCAAATCAAATCCTTGCACCATCAAGACCATCAATGTCGCGACAGCACAACCAAGCCGCCCACGATAGTGATACGGGCGACGGGGCGGTAAAAGCAGAGCCAAAATCGCTACCATCGCAGCAGAAATAACAGCGCCGTCATAAAAAATCAGTGCGACACCGCGCAACGCAATTAAAATCCTCGCAGTAGCAAGTGCGGTAACGAATTTGTCGATATAGCGGAGCAAAATTAACGCTACCAAAATAATAAAATCAAAAACCTCGCGACAAGCGAAGCCTTCGACACAACGGCAACAGAACCAACATTGCAACAGCGATGAATTTAGCGTAGTCGCGACAAGATCAACACAACGCTACGATAAAATCGACGCTGCAGTAGTAAATTGGCAGTGTCTCAGTAAGTTCGGCGCAACGCTGCGGCAATATGGCGCCGCAGCAGTAAACTAAGCACCATCGAGGCGGCAAGATCGACGCTATCGTAGAATATCGGCGAAAGCTCATAAAATTTTACGTGAAATATTATACGAAATCCTGTATAAAATTCTATGATTTTGGCTTGAGATTAGCCCGCGATCGGTCCTCAACCAGTCTGTAATCAATTTGCGATCAGCCTTCAATCAGTCCTGTAATCAACTTGCAATCAGTCCGTAAAGTAGCTTTAAAATCGTGGCGGCAACGACGAACAAAAGCATCTTGCGCACGAATTTTACGTCGCATCGCATCACCAAGCTTGAGCCTGCGAAGCTGCCCGCGATCTGTCCGACCGCCATCACCGCTCCGACGAGCCATAAAATTTGCCCACCGATGATAAAAACGCTCAAAGAGACGATGTTTGAGGTGAAATTTAAAACCTTCGTGTGCGCGACCGCCTTTTTCATATAAAGCCCTAAAATTCCCACGAGAGCAAACGTCCAAAATGAGCCTGTGCCTGGGCCGAAAAATCCGTCGTAAAAGCCCAAAACAAGCCCGAAAATCGCGTAAAAGCTATTTTTTGACATCTTAGGTCTTGCGGGCGCTTCGCCAAGGTTTGGCGAAAAAATCATATAAAAGAAAAGCGCTAGCAGCAGGATCGGAATGAGGTAGTTTAGGAATTTCGCATCTATTAGAAGCAGGACGTAAGCACCGACGAGTCCGCCTATGAACGTAAAAATCACGCCACGCAAGATCTCCGCCGCATCGACGTAACCCTTGCGGATGAAATTTAAAGCGGCGGTAAAGCTTCCGAAACTGCCTTGAAATCTATTTGTGGCGATCGCTACATGCGGCGGAATGCCCACGGCAAGCAGCGCAGGCAGCGAAATCAACCCGCCGCCGCCCGCGATCGAGTCGATAAATCCGCCGAAAAACGCCGCCGCAAAAAGCACCGCAAACTGCCAAAGCTCAAGCTCCATTTTTGTCCTTTTCTCAAATCACACAGGCACGCGCTATGAACGCCTGCCAGAATTCCTCGCAATTACGATCGCAAACCGCCCATGCGCCGCAAAGTGCATACGAATGCCTACTATAATTTCGTGAAATCCTATAAAATTTCGCGGAATTATATCGGATTTTGCCGCGCCTCTCTGCTTAAATTTTATGAAATTTACCGCGCGATTGCCGTTTTAGCTCCATGCATTTTATCGCGTCGCGCACAAGCTGCAAAATTTCATAAAATTTAAGTAGCGCAAAGCGGCGAAATTTTATCCAAATTCTGCAAGACAGCAGCCCTATAAATTTTACGCAGCTATCCGTGAAATTTGTAGAATTTTATGAAGCGATCTATTGCTAAAATTTTATGAAATTTCGGCGCGCTGTACTCAAACGTACGGCAAATTCATAAAGCTAGCCCCCACTTACGCGGCAGCACAGCGCAAAATTCCGCCGCACACCCGCACCAAAGCTCCATAAAACTTCATCGCCCCGCTCGTATCAGATAAAATTCCGCCGACTTACTTCGCAGTTTTATCTAAACTCGCGCTTAGTACAGGTAAAATTTTATCTATCTCGCCGCTCTGTCCAAGGCGATACAGCGCGAAGTCGTATTTGATGGGATCGCTCGGATCGAAGCGCCTTAAGCTTTGCGTAAGCTGCAAAACCGCCTCAAAATCGTAACTCTTGCGATCGATCAGCCCAAGCTTAAGTGAAACTTTATGCGTGTGGGTATCGAGCGGGATGAGGAGACGCGATTTTTCGATCTTTTTATACAGCCCCAGATCGATGTCGCTGTCGCGCACCGCCCAGCGCAGGAAGAGATTGTAGCGCTTGTACGGCGACGTGGGCTTTTTCGCGAAGCCGCGCCCGAAAAAAAACTCATATCCCTGGCTGCGATAAGGATTTAATCTGTAAATTTCGCCGATTAAAAAATTTATCCCATCCTCGATCCGTCCGCTTTTTTGCATGCCGCAAAGCACGCTATCTTCGATACTAAGGCTATTTTTAAGCCGCTTTAAAGTTATAAAAATTTCAGCGACGTCGCGCGGGCTTTGAAATCTATATTTTTTGCCCGCAAGCTCCGCGCCAATGCGCTCATCGCTCCCGTCTAAAAGCGAAAAATCAAGCGAGCGGAGGAATTTTAAAATTTGAGCCGCGTTACCGTAAGCAAACAGCGCACAGATGAGCGCTACGACGTCGTTTCGATGTCCCTTTGCGACCTGCAGCGGATCGGGCGCGCCGAAAAGATCCGCGTCGCAATTTTTCAAATCGGCGTAATAATCTAAAATTTGCTTTAAGCTTTTCATTTTGCGTAGTAGCTCATCGTCGTAGCGCCGAATTTACGCGATTTAAGCAGCGCGAAATCGCCGGTTTTAGGCGGCAGCTCAAGCTCGCTCATATGCTCGATCACGATTAGCAGCTCGCACTGCACGGAGCCCAGGCGCGCTATCAGCGCCAGCACTCGCTCGTAAATCTCCCCAAAGCCCTGCCTAATCGCAAACGGCGGGTCCAGATATACAAACACTCTGCGCGCGGGATCGGAGACGGAATTTTCTTTGGAATTTGCAGTATGGCTTTCGTTAGAATTTGCAACAGAACATTTGCCTAAATCGTTTGCGGCAGAGCTTTCTCCTAAACCGCGGGTTAAATTTACGTTTGGGCGCGAATTTTCTCCGTAGCTAGCGGCAAAATTGCCGTCAGAATTCTCAGTAGAATTTTTTCTTGAATCATAGACGAAATTTGCGTTTGAATGTAAATTTTCTCTGTAGCTAGTGGCAAAATTCTCGCCTAAATTTAAGATTTCTTTTTCTTCACAACTCACGCTTAGGCTTGCACCGCGATTTGCGTCAAAATTAGAACTTTCGCCGCATTTTGAACTTAAATTTACGTTGCGATTAGCGGTCTCAGTGCCGCTCGCGTCGTATTGAGAAGCGCAGTTATCGTCAAACTTTTCGCTAAAGTTCGCGACGTCCGCAGCTAGCGAATTCACGCAGTATTTTATACTAGAAGCGCCCGCATAATCGCCAATCTGGGCACAATCGCCAAAGCTCTCCATGCCTGCGTAATCATCATTTGCGCCGATCTGCGCGCTATTTTGAGCACTGTCAGGCACACTGCTTCGCATGCCGCATTTTGCTAAATTTTTTACGCCGCTTTGCGTGCCGCCTTCCATTCCAACGTTTTGCGCGGCGCGGTATCCGTCCTCGCCCTGCTCTACGCTACTAAAGCTTTTGCGACAGCCCTCTTTTTCGCTACTTAAATTCTCACAGCAGGCGGCATCGGAAGCGCGGTTTTTGTCTAAATTTTTGCCGCTCAAATTTAACGAATTCGCGCCCGAGCATCCGTTTATATTCGCTTGCAGCTCGCGCAAAATTTCGGGTAGTCGCTCGAAGCAATCGCCCAAAATCGCATTTGCGCCGAGCCCGAAAAGCTCAAAATTTTTCCGCATTATCTTATGCGCGGCGACATCCTTTTCGATCGCATAAACGTTTTTTGCGCCGTTGCTTAGCGCTTCAAGCGCCATCGCGCCGCTGCCGCCGAAGCACTCGATAAACGCCGCGCCGCGCAACTGCACTCGCCACGTATCGAAAAACGAGCCTTTTACGATGCTTTTCGTGCTACGCGTGCTCGAAAGCGCGGGCAGAGCGAGCTTTTTGCCTTTGTAAATGCCGCTTGAAATTTGCGTAAAGAGCGCGCCGTCAGGTTTGGAAAATTTAGCCATTTTGCCTTCTTAAAATTTCGATGATTTTTGCCTTGAACTCATCAAATAGCGCGCAAATTTCCTCTTCCGCCGCGTCGTATTCGCCAAAATCCCGCTTTAGCGAGCCTTGGAAATCTTCTAACTTCGATAGCAGAGTATTTTTTGAAAACGGTAGCGTCAAATCTCCGTCCTCGCCGATTAAAAATAGCGGTTTTGCCGAGCTTTGCGGCTCATCGCTTATCACAAAGTCGCAATCCTGCGCACTTGCGGCATGGTCTTTCAAAAACAGCTCCAGCGTCTTTTGTAAAATTTCGCAGTCGCAATCGATAAAAGCTTTCATCAAAGCCCCTTTTTAAATTTTATCATCTTAAACTTCTCGCCAAACTCCGCACGCAGGTGATTGAACTGCAAAAGCGCATTTAGGTAGCCCTTCTCGCCGCTTTTTTGCATAAAAAGCTCTAAAAGCTCAGCCGCGCCGAAGTCTATCAAAGCTGCGATCTGTCTTTTAAAATCTGTCGCTGCCGCGCCCGCGTCCTCAAACGCCGCGCGTAAAATTTCAAAATTTACGTCGTAGGTAAGATCGCTTTTGCCGTAAAAATCGCTCAAGTTTTGCACCTCAAAGAAGCTAAAAACTTCGTGATTTCGGTAAATTCGCAGGCTAAAATCGCCGCTAGAGCCCATCTGCCCGTAATCAAAGGCGATGAAATAAAACCGCTGCGCGCTGGCGCAAATTTCGCGCGCGAAGCGAAAGTATCTGACCGGGATTTCGCCGCGCGAGATACCGAATCTACGCGTAAGGGTCAAAATTTCACCTTCTTTTATGGGAGCAAATTTTGCCGCACCGCTCTTTATAAAAAGCATATTTTCGCCGTCCACCGCCTCGCATTTAAAGGCGTCGAAAAGTTCATTTGCCACAAAGATCGCATCTTTAAATTTCGCCTCGCGCGCGCTTGTAAAGTGCTTTAGCGCGATTTCGCCGCCGAAGCTCTCCGCAAAGCTCGCCCGCTGCAGCTCGCGCAGACGCTCGTGCGGCTCGATGATCGCAAAGCTAAATTTATCAAGCGCCGCCGCACCGCCTAGCGTAAAGATGGCTTGCACTATGTCGCAAAGCAGTCGCCCGTCGTGCGAGCCGATCTCTACAATAGCGATTTTAGCGCTATTTTGTGGCTTTTTTGCAAGTGCGACATCTAAATTTAGCTTGCGAGGATTAGCCGCAAGGTTTTGCCGCGATGCGCCTGAGCTTGCCGCCGCATCTAAGCTTAACTCTTGCTTCGCGCCAAAATCCGCGCTTAAGCGTAAAATTTCGCGCGCGATGCAGATCCCAAAGAAGCTCCCTACGCTCACGGCAGTATAAAAATCGCCGCTCTTGCCGATTTTAGCGGCATTTGCGTAGTAGTTCTCGTTTAGCCAGCTCTCAAAAAAATCGCTAAATTTCACGCCCGCGCTATCTCGTCCAGGCTCTTGCGTAGGCGCGCGAAGCCCTCTTTGATCTCGGATTTTTTGATATTTAATGCAGGCAAAAATCTAAGGGTGCGCTTGCCGGATTTTAGGATCAAAAGCCCGTTTTGCAGGGCTTTGTTAAAGATCTCGCCCAAGTTTTTTTCATCGCGTAGCACGAGGCCTTGCATCAGACCGAGCCCCACGCGCTTTTCGATCAGGCTAGGATAGTCTGCGGCGATGGCGTCTAGTTTTTTGATAAATCTTTTTATAGTCTTATCAAGCTTGCCGCTCGCTTTTAAAAACTGAAGTTGCGAAAGCACCGCAAGCGCCGTAGAGGTCGCCAAAAAGTTACCGCCGAAGGTGCTGCCGTGCTCGCCCGGAGCGAAAATATTTTGCTGCGCCACGCACGCGCCGATCGGCACACCGCCCGCAAGACCTTTGGCAAAGGTGATGATGTCGGGGCGGATGCCGTAAATTTGCGACGTCGCGAACTCGCCCGTGCGATATACGCCGCACTGCACCTCGTCGGTGATCAAAAGCAGCTTTTTCTCTTTCAAAACAGCCGCCAGCTTTTGCACGCTAGCCTTATCCAGGGGTTTAATGCCACCCTCGCCCTGGACTAGCTCTATCATCACGGCGACGCTGTTTTCATCGATATGCGCGATGATCTCCTCGATATCGTCGAAAAATTTAAACCCGGGCATATAGGGCGCAAAAATTTCCGGATGAAATTTCTCCTGCCCGGTAGCTTGCAGCGTCGCTAGCGTGCGACCGTGGAAAGAATTTCGCAGAGTTAGAATTTCAAATTTTTTATTAGGGAAGTTTACGGTGCCATATTTGCGCGCCATTTTGATCGCCGCTTCGTTCGCCTCCGCGCCCGAGTTGCAAAACACCGCGTATGTACGGTATCCTAAAAGCTCGCTAATCTTTTGAGCCAGGGCTTCTTGGGGTAGAATTCTATAGATATTTGAGCCGTGGATGATCTGCGCGGCTTGCGTGCCGATCGCTTCCAGCACGATCTCGTTTGCGTGCCCTAGGCAGTTTACGCCGATGCCCGCACCAAAATCCACGTAGTCTTTACCCGTTTCGTCATAGACTATCGAGCCCTCGCCTCTTACTAGCGCTACCTTTACGCGCGCGAAATTATCCATCAAATAGTTCATTTTTTATACTCCACTTTAGGCAGATGCCAAGATTTGTAATAAGCCACCATGCGAAACGCAACCCCTAAAACCAGCAAAATAAGCACTGAAACTACGCCGCTAAGCCCCAATCCATCAAGCACGAAATATATCAAGCCCACGCCCATGCTTATCGTGCCATAAAGCCCCGTATGCAAAAACCACGGCACTTCATTCAGCAGTACGTCGCGCAAAATACCGCCGCCCACGCCGTTGCAAAACGCGATTAGCACCACGCCGAAAACGTTGTGATCATAGCTTAGCGCGACCATCGCTCCCACGATCGAAAAGCTTACGACGTCGATCGCATCGGTTAGAATAAATAAAAATTTACCCTCCAAATCGCGATTTTCGTAAAGTTTGGCAAAAATGGCTACGGCACTTACCGCAAGCACGATAGTTACGGGCGCATAGTGCGTAAACGAGTATATCTCGCGGCTTACTAAGGTGTCACGCATGATCCCGCCGCCAAGCGCCGTCAAAAATGCCGCAATAAAGATCCCAAGCCAATCGCAGCCCTTCTTTACGCCGAATAAAAACCCGCTAAGCGCCGCCGAAGCGATGCCTACGCACTCCGTAAGCTCTAAAATACTCATATCACAAACCGCTAAAATCCTTTTAAAAACGCATTTTACAACAACTAAATATAAATTTCGGTAAAGCGCGACGGGCTGGAGAAATTTAGACGCGGCGGGATAAATTTCAGAGCGGCGGATAAAATTTGAGCTCGGCGAATTAAAATTCTACGAGACAGAATTTCGCTAGGTAAAATTTTATGCGGCAGAATTCTACGTGGCTAAAATACGGCGCCGTCAGGGCGCAAATATAAAATTTAGACTTGAAATTTATAAACGGCTGCGGAGATAAAATTTCACAGAATTTTATCGCGGCTAAAACATACGGCGTTGCGGCCTAGCACAAATTTTAGTTTAAAATTTTCAGCACCTGCACGCTAGAAAGAATTTAACGCTACAAAATTGGCTCTATGCTTACGCTAACGGCGCATAAATTTTGATTTGAAATTGCGCCCTCGTTTTTGGCGTCGTGTTTTGCCGTTATAAAATTTCATGCGATTTTACGGAGAGCGAGCCCGCGCGGAATTCTACGTAAAATTTTAAAATTTAGCGGTCGAATTCTGCGTGGAATTTTACGCCGAGCTCCGCTAGATTAGCGCAGCCTCTCTTTTAAAATCTTCCAAGTCCCGGGCATTGCCAGTAGGCCATTATGCCGCGCGTCTGGTATTTCATAAAATAGATCGCCCGCCTTAAGAGACCCCGCAAGATCATACGAGTGATGCACGGGTATCAGCTCATCTGCGGCTCCGTGGATGAGCGTGATCTGAGTGCCGCGTGCTGCTTGCAAAAATTCCGCGGTCGGAATCTTGTAGCGGATCAAAAATTTCGGCACGAAGGGGGCTTTTTCATGCGCGAGCCGCTCGAAGCTAAAATATGGCGCGAGCAAAATCAGCCGCGCCGCATCCCGCTTCGCAGCCTGCTGTGCTGCGATGCCGCTTCCGATCGAGTAGCCGATCATCGTGAGCTTTCTTGGCGAATGCTGCGCTAAAACGTAGCGGCTCATCGCATCGGCGCTCGCAAAAAGCTGCTGCTGCGATGTAATTTTGCCGTCAGATTTGCCGTAACCCGGGTAATCGAAAATATAAAAATCATATCCCAAAGCCGCAAAATCCGCGCCGTATGCGCCCCAGCCGCTCACGTCGCCGAAATTGCCGTGAAAGAACAAAATCGCGCCTTTAGGCTCTGCCGCGCTAAATTTCAGCCCGTTTACCAGCTCGCCCTCAAACGGGATATTGATCTCTTGAAATTTTATCGCAGCGGCGTTTGCATTATTGCCCGTAGCGGCGTCTCGAGCGGTATTTTCGCCGACGCGCTCGGCGCTAGTTTGAGCGCCTTCGCTTTTAGTCTCGCCCGCTGCGGAGCCGCTTTCTTTTGTGTCGCTCGCTGCGGAAGCGCCTTCGTCCGCGCTGTTCTTCGTAGAGGTGCTATTTTGCGTAGCGGACGCCTGCATATCTAAATGCGCGCCGCTCTCGGGCGCGTTCACAAGTCCTGCAAATTCGGAATTTTCAAAGCTAAATTTGAAGTTTTTATCCAGCGGCTCGCCCAAAAATATCAGCCGTTCCTGAAAGATATAAAGTCCCGCCGCGATCGCTGCATAAAGACACGCCGCGATAACGCACAGCCTAAATAAAACCCTCATCGCCATCCTTTAAATTTAAAGCCGAGACACAAAAACGCGCGACAGCATGCGAAGTTCCGCCTCGCCGCTAAGCCTTAAACTCGCTCAAAAACCATTGAAACGCCAAAATCAGCCCCGGCGCGCGCACGATCTTTTCGTCGAACATAAACTCTCGCGCCTTAGCCGCAGGCAGGTAGAAAAGCTCGATCTTCTCGCCGTCCACGCCGCCGCCGCTACCGATCTTCATCGATTCGTCGATGCACGCGAAGTATAAAATTTGACGATTCGCCGCAAAGCCCAGGGCGCTGTAGTAGCTCGTGATAAATTTCAGATCCTTCACGGCATAGCCCGTCTCCTCGAGCACCTCTTCGATCGCCGTTTGTTCCTCGCTGATGCCCTTGTCTAAAATGCCAGCGCAAAGCTCATAGGTGTAGCCCTTTTCGGGCGAATTTATTAAATTTTCCTCTTGATAAAACCACACGCTGGGGCGAAACTGCTTAACGAGCAAAAGCGCGTCGCGCTGCGTATGGTAGAGCAAAATCGAGACGCTATCGTGCACCTTGACGCAGTCCCACGCGCGCGCTACGCCATCCATTTCAAAATTTAAGCGAAAGGGTTTAACGAAATTCGAGCTTTTAAGCTCGGAAATTTTAAAATTTTTTATAGTAGTATCCACGTCGCAAGTCCTAAAAAGCTAAAAAATCCCACGATGTCCGTAACCGTGGTAAGCAGCACGGAGCTGCCGACGGCGGGGTCGATATTTAATTTTTTAAGCGTGATCGGAATGACGGCGCCAAAAAGCCCCGCAAGAGTTAAATTTAGCACCATCGACATCGCAATCACCAGCCCTAAAAGCTTAATGCCGAACCAAAAATACGCCACAAACCCCATTAGCGTGGCAAAGATTAAGCCGTTTATAAAAGCGATCGTGATCTCGCGAAAGAGAACCTGCTTTTTGTCTTTAAACGCTATCTCGCCCAAGGCCAGGCGGCGCACGGTTACCGTAAGCGCCTGCGTGCCGGTGTTGCCGCCCATGGAAGCAACTATTGGCATAAGCACGGCGAGTGCGACTAGCTTTTCGATAGTGGCGTCAAAAAGCCCGATGATCGTGGAGCTTACGATCGCCGTGCATAAATTTACCGCTAGCCACACAGCGCGCGCGCGACCTGCCTTAAAGATCGTAGTCTCATCGTCTTCGGCTTCGTCATCGACGCCCGCGAGGTTGTAAATTTGCTCGGTGGCGCGCTCTTGGATGAGATCGTGGATATCGTCGGCGGTAATCCGCCCGATGAGCACGCCGTTAGCATCGACTACAGGAATGACGTTAAGATCGAATTCCTCAAAGTCCTTGATCACATCGTCGATCTTATCGGTATCGGTGGCGAAGTGGATTTTATTTTCGGCGCCGAATTTTTGTGAAATTTGCTCAAGTGTGAGCGAAAAATCGTATAAAATCAGATCGGACGTCGAAAAGGTAGTAAGCAGGTGCCCTTTTTTATCGAGCACGAAGAGCTGAAAGACGTTTTCGATCTCGTCCTTTTCGCGCATAACGCGCAGCATCTCGACCGCCTGTCCCAGAGTCTGATCCTGCCTCGCGCTAAAGACCTCAGTCTGCATATACGCGCCCGCCTCGTCTTCGCTATATTTGGAGATCGTGAGGATGTCGTGGCGATCGTCCTCGTCAAGCCCGTAGAAAATCTGCTCGGCCTTGTCCTCGTCGATTTCGCCGATGTTTTGCAAAAGCTCCGCCTGATCGTCACTTTCTAGCTCCTCGATCGCTTTGACGATCTTTTCGTGAGGTAGAGTTTCGATGACGTCTTCGAGCATATGCTCGGGCATCTCAAGCGCAGCATCGGCAAGATCCTCAGGATCTAGCTTTTTTAAGAATTCTACGTATTTTTCTTCGTCGTGCTTTTTTAGAGTTTTTAAATGCTCCGTAAGATCGGCGGCACTCAGCTCATGTTCAAGCGTATCGTCCAAGTGCGCATCAAGAAGCGCTTTGGCTTCCTCGACGTCGTCCAGCTGCTCTTTATTTTCCATTTTTGGCCTTAATTTATCGTGATAAGCGACTCGTAGTTTTCAAATTTAGTAGGGTTTTTCGAGCCGTCTTTAGCCGCAGCCATTCTGGCGTCCATATCTTTGACGAGGGCTTTAAATTTAAGTTCCTCGGCGCTTATGACGTTAGTTTTTTCAATCTTGACTACCTTAAGCGGATCTATCGCCTGCTTATTTTTATAAAGTCCGAAGTGTAGATGCGGTCCAGAACTAAGCCCGGTCGAGCCCACGTAGGCGATTAACTGACCTTGCTTGACGCTAACGCCTGCTTTTGTGCCGCTAGCAAAGCCGCTAAGATGTGCATAAAGCGTGCTAATGCCGCCGCCGTGGTTGATTTCAACGGTATTGCCGTAGCCGTTTTTACGCCCTACGAAGCTAATCTTGCCCGCCCCTGCCGCATTTACCCTAGTGCCTTTGGGAGCTGCATAATCCACACCCAGATGCGCGCGATAGCGCTTTAAAATCGGATGAAATCTTTTGGGAGTAAAATATGATGAAATTCTAGTATAAACAAGCGGCGTGATTAGTAGAAAAGATTCGACCTTTTTACCGCTTCGGTCGTAGTATTTATCGTCGAAAAAATATAGCGATTTGGGCTTTTTATTTTCCTCGATCATTCCTGCGGTAATATTTACTCCGCCAAAAGGCTTGCCAAGGCGCGTTTTTTGCTCGTATAGAATCACAAGCCGATCGCCCTTTTGCAGCTTTTTAAAATTTACCTCATTTTTAAAAACAAGCATAAACTCATTCGCTAAAGCCGCATTGCCCGTAGCTTTGATGATATCTTGATAGGGCGAGCTTTCGATCTGAATTCCTAAAGAGTAGCTGTTTTCCTCATAAACTATCGGAGTATAAACGAATCTAAAAGTGCCGAATTTATCACGGTATATGTGGATCTGAAGCTCCTCACTGACGGGGATTAACAGCTGGGAGACACGGCCTGCGGGATCACGCAAAATTTGACACTCTACGCCCGCGCGCACCTCAGCGGCAAGCTCTTGGTCTTCTTTATCCAGGTCATAATACACTGATGCGGGGATGCCCGCGGTTTCCATAAATTGCAGCAGACTCACGCCATCGGGCCAGGCAAACTTCTCTACGCTGGGGTTGTTCGCAAAAACTACGCCTATCCACAGAAAAAGCAATATAAAAATTCTAGTCATATAAAACCGCTTTGAAATATTATTTTAAGGCGGGATTGTAACGAAAAAACGCTTATATTTCGTAAATACCGCGGAATTTTATCGCTAATTTCAAAGTTTTATGTATAATTAGCCGAAATTTTATTCAGGAGCAGAATTTTGAAAAAAACTTTACTTATTTTAGGTCTATTTTTAAGTGCGGCGATAGGGGCGGAATTTAACATGCCGCGATACGAAACCGCCCTACTTAGCGTAGCGGATGGTTCGGGCGAGATCACAGATAGCCCTACGATTGCCGTAGGTAGCAGCGGAGTTGTGATGCATAATTTCGGTAGCGGCGCAAGCTCCATCATCGCGCGCGCAGTCGTGACGCAAAAAAGCGCAGGCAAGGCAAAGGTGCGATTTGAGGTTTTTGATATGTTAGCTCAAGAGGCGCTACCGCTGCCTAAAATTTTACCCTCAAGCGGCGATAAAGTGATCTTAAATTTCCTCTATGACCGCGCCATAATCGTCGCGCCTAACGCTGAAATTTACGAGCAGGTTATCAAGGCTTTTCCAAATATAAATTTTATCCACCCGGATCTTGGCGGCGCCTATCTTAACTACAATCACAAGCCAAATCCCAGCCGTGACGATTTTCGTAAAATTTGCGCGCAAAACAGCGCCGGACTGATTTTTATCGCGATGGATAAACAAGGCGTATTTGCCGACTGCGGCAGCTTCAAGCCTTTGCGTACGTTTGCTAGCGGCAACGTGGCTTATTATCAGCTGCCATTTTACTCACGCGTGGGCGAGATAAAGACCGTCATTTGGGACTTTACTAATGGCCCGATCAGCGATTACGACAAACACTACCGCTATTTGCTGGGCTTAGACGGCGATGAATAGCGCCGCGCAAGCGTTTTTTACAAATCTATTAGGCGCGGATAATGCCTATTTTGACGAGGCTCATCGCACGGCATACTGCTACGACGCGACGAAAAGACGCTGCCTGCCGGACGGCGTGCTTTTCCCGCGAAGTGAGGACGATGTCAGTCAAATTTTAAAATTTTGCAACGGAAATTTAATCCCCATAGTTCCAAGAGGCGCAGGTAGCGGTTTTACGGGTGGATCTTTAGCCGCAAACGGCGGAGTGATTTTGGCATTTGAAAAACATATGAATAAAATTCTAGAAATCGACATGCAAAATCTACTCGCCGTAGTCCAACCCGGCTGCATAAATATCGATCTGCAAAAAGCAGCCGCAGCGCGCGGGCTTTTTTATCCGCCCGATCCCGCAAGCCAGGATTATTCCACGCTAGGAGGCAATGTCGCCGAAAACTCCGGCGGTATGCGCGCCGCAAAATACGGCATCACCAAAGACTACGTAATGGCACTGCGTGCGGTACTGCCTAATGGAGAGGTGATCCGAGCGGGCAAACGCACTATCAAAGACGTCGCAGGCTTCAACGTGGTAGGAATTTTAATCGCAAGCGAAGGCGCGCTTGCCGTCATCACCGAAATCACGCTCAAACTAATCCCGATGCCAAAGCTTAAAAAGACCGCGATGGGCGTCTTTCCTAGCGTAGATGCAGCAATGAATGCCGTGTATAAGACAATGGCAGCTGGTATCACGCCCGTGGCGATGGAATTTTTAGACGCGCTGTGCATAGCCGCGGTCGAGGAGAAATTTCACAAGGGCTTGCCGAAGGGTGCGGGCGCGATTTTGATCTGCGAAACAGACGGCAATTTAGAAGCAGTGCTTTTGGAGGAGCTCGCGCTCATAAAAGAAATTTTCGTTCAAAACGGCGCGAGCGACTTTCGCATCGCAGAAAGCGAAGAAGAGCGTGCGGGCATTTGGTTTGCGAGGCGCAACTGCTCGCAGGCGATCAATATCTACGGCACGCTTAAGCTAAATGAGGACATCACCGTCCCGCGCTCGCAGCTGCCCGAGCTACTGCGCCGTATCGCGCGCATCGGCGATAAATACGGCGTGCACGTGCCCTGCTTCGGGCACACGGGCGATGGCAACGTCCACACCAACGTCATGGTCGCCGACAAAAAGGACGAAGCTCAGGTGCAACGCGGACATGACGCGATTGCTGAGATTTTCAAAGCTACAGTTGATCTTGGCGGTACGCTCAGCGGCGAGCACGGCATCGGGCTAAGCAAAGCAGAATTTATGCCGTTAGCCTTTAGCGTAGCAGAGATGGAGCTATTTCGCGCAATCAAAAGGGCTTTTGATCCAAAAGGCATCTTAAATCCCGGAAAAATGGGGCTTTAAAATTAAAATCCTCATCCAACTTCTACGGTGATTTGAAATCGATTTACCCCGCTTACCCCATCTAAAATTTTACTTTCTTACAATATGCCTGCTTAAAATTTATCTTGCTTGCAATTTATCTTATTTACAGGCTACTTCGAGTTAGTTTCAAGCTTGATCTACCCATTGACAGATCGATTTTGCTTGCCTTGCAATGAATAATTTTACTTGTTTATTGATAGATTCCATCCACTTGATAATTGATTTTACTTACTTCGCAGATTGATTACCCCGTGCGATCTTTTCGGATATTTTTGCCATATCAGCTGTGATTGCATAGCTACTCGTTAGTTTGCGCATTTTTTTCTCTTTCAAAGATACATACTAAGATTATGATGAAATTCCTATATCGC
The DNA here is from genome assembly GCF_018374135.1 of Campylobacter gracilis. Classification (GTDB taxonomy): domain Bacteria; phylum Campylobacterota; class Campylobacteria; order Campylobacterales; family Campylobacteraceae; genus Campylobacter_B; species Campylobacter_B gracilis_A. The sequence continues at coordinate 36,761 of NZ_JAHAFS010000001.1, forward strand.
GATGGATAAGTCTATGATAAGTTAAAATTCTGTCAATAAAATCCACAGCATAGATTAAATTCTAAACTTCCAAAATACTGAAATTTTAAAATCACTATCTATCGCCATTATCGCAATATGCGAAATTTCAGCAATAAAATTTTAAAGACGAAATTCCGCGGAATTCCATGAAATTCCATAAAGCTCCGTCAAATTTCTAAGTTAATTTCTATCTCGCCGTGTTATCGTCTAGCTAGCCCTACCATCTATTTGGTAGCATTAGCCTCGCTTGCATTTATTTTATTCATCGCGGCTACTACATTGCAGCTAAACTCCGCTCCCAGCTTGCAGGCTTTGTCGTAATAGATCATCGCTTTATCCAGATCCGGCTCGCCAAATTCATTCTTTGAATACGCTAGCCCGACCCTCTGGCATCCCTCTGCCAAAGCAGCATCGCAAGATTTGAGGAAAAACTTAAGAGCACCCTGATAGTCTTTTTCTTCGTAGCTAGCAACCGCAGCGTTCAAGCAGCCCTCGCCTAGTCCCAAATCGCATGATTTGGCAAAAAATGCGAACGTATTTTTCTTATCAGCATTTTTATAAGAGATTATCGCGGCATTGTAGCAAGCTTTGGCAGCTCCCAGCTCACACGCTTTGGAATAAAACCGCGCGGACTTGCCCTTATCTTTCGTAGTTTTATATAAATTTTGCTCGTCGTAATATAAATCTCCCGCGATAGCACAACTATTTTCTAGCCCCGCTTCACAAGCTTTTTCAAACGGCTTTTTTGCTGCCTCATAATCGCGCTCCTCAAGCAAATACGCTCCGTAGTCTTCGCACGAATTAGCCCTACCGACGCCGCATCCGACAAACGAGACCCCCTGCGGGAAAAATATCTGCGCGAGCAAGTAGGCTGCTACGATTAGTGCGGCAATCGACGCTAAAATTTTCATTTTTGCTCCTTTTAAATTTTAAAAATAATTATAGCAAAAAGCGAGGGATAAAATTTTAATTTTTGATAATAGCTGTGAAATTTGCGGCGAATTCTTGTAAAATTCCTATCAAAATCCCAAGCAAAATTTTAAATAAAATTCTAAACGGAACTTTGAGCAGAATTTTAAAAAAGACAAATTAAAATTTTAATTGCAAGATTGTTTTTATAGCTGGCTGCCCCACACTTTTTACTCGCACCGTCTATGCGGCATCCACGGCGCCTGCAGTACTTTATAATAACTAAAACGCATTTAATCTTTGAGACCTAAAACGCCTACAACCTCTTCAATGACGATTTATCAGAGCGATGATCTAGTATGTAAAACATTTTGCCATATACCAAGCCCGTGGTAAGCATCTTGCCGTGCCCTAGAAAACTTTTGAAAATTTCGCATTGCTGTTTAGAAATTTTAAAAAATTTTACGCCGCCAGCCTTTAAGTTTTATCTTAGAAATAGGCTTTTCTATGCCAAAATCGCGGGCGTAATGCGTCTTTAGGCATTTTTTGCTCCGATACCCAGGCTTCTTAGATCCACGCCACTTAGATATATGAGCCTTAAAATAATCAAGGCCGCACGATATCTGTATCGCGTGCGTAAATTTCATATGTGTATGCTGCACCCACACATCATCCATGAACACTATATTTGCCGCGATTCCGCGCGCTGTATGCCAAAAAAGCGTATCGGTCATGAGCGATAAATTTCCGCTTTTCGCCGCTTACACGATCCATGAAATTTTATCCTCTCGGTCTTTAAATTTACGCTTTTTTGGAGCCGAACTCTATCACGGCCTCCTCGCCGAACCACATCACGGAGTTCTTCATATCGCAAAACCGCGCCTCATCCGCCATCAGCTCCGCTAACACCGCTCGCGCTACCTCGCTGTTTCGTGCGTCCGCAAACGCCTGCACGCTTTCATACCATAGCTCGCCCATCGCGTCGTAGCCAAACGCTGCCGTCTCACGCTTGGTGCTCTGCCCCTCGGGAAAGACGGGAATAGTTTTTGCATAACGGATAATATTTAGCTCTTTTTGATTAGCCAAAACCTTTTGCGAATGCGCCGCCCAGTGCGCCAAAAACTCCTGCTGCGTGATACCCGGCGCCCTTTTTACTAACATCGTGATCTTAAACATAACCGCTCCCTAAATGAAATTTATCGCAAAATTTACGCCCTATTTTATGATACCTCCGCGCCTTTTTGCGATTTTTACTTCACGTTCTTTGCGTCTAAATAGACCTTGCAAAAACTTAAAATAGCAACCGTACACGCTAGCACAAACCGCCAAAATACATAAGTCTCGCCACTTAAAACTTAAATCGCTGTCAATCTCACTCGGTTTAACTACCTAAAGCGTCATTTACGGCTGCCGCCAAAATAAATTCCGCAGGCTCTTTGCAGGCAAAGCAAAATTTCGCCAAGCTTTAGCGAACGATGAAAATTTTACTGACTTTCGGCGCGCATAAATTCCGTCTATTTTAGGCGAGCGAGTAAAATTCCGCGGCCTTTCAAACGGCGACAAAACAGACGAGCGGCGATTTTCTCTTGCGCCGCCGCGGGCAAATTATGTTGCTACGCACGCGCTAACCCTTGCTCGACAAAAACCTCTGCAAAATTATCGTCGCGGCGATACTATCAAAGCGCGGATCCTTGCCGCCCCCCTTAGCGCCTTTGCTCGCAAACTCTGCCGCTTCGGCGCTCGAAAAGCTCTCGTCTTGAAATTTTATCTCGCCGTCAAAATCCAGCAGCGAGGCGAAGTGGCGTATGCGCCTGCTCATCTCCTCCTCGCTCGCCCCGCCGCGCGGCACGCCAAGCACCAGCATGCTGGCGCCCTTTTCGCGCAGCAGTTCGCTTAGCTCGCGCGCGGCTTGGGTGCGATTTTTGCGCAGGATCGGCTCGCACGGAAGCGGCGTCTTATCATCCGGTGCCGCCGCCACGCCGATACGTTTAAGCCCAAGATCGATCGCAACTATCAAAATTTTATCCTTTTTAGTTCAGCTTCGGCAAACCGCGCGGGTTTGTTTTAAGCTCAAGTGCTACTTGCGGAAGGTAAAATTTTACCGAGCCGCCTTTTTCTAAATTTAAACACCGACCGCGCAGACTACGCGCCGTGCAAACAAGCCGTGCCGGCGGGCGGCGCCGATCAAACCACGGCGAGCAAGCGCTGCTCGCCGGCTACTTTGCCACGATCTTTGCGCCTAAAATTTCGATCTTGCCTTCAAGCTCGTATTCATAAATTTTATCGCCGAAGCGCTCGATCGCCGCTTGCAGATCGGAATTTAGCGCTAAAAATTCCATCACTTCATCCTGCACGCGCTCAGTATTTTGCAGCGTCTGCGGAGCCAAAGAGGCGACAAACTCGCCAAAATCCGCGATCAGCCGCGCCTGGGATTTTGCGAGCAGATCATTCGTGCCCGCGCTCTCGTCCATGCGGTGCGGCAGCACGTACACGGGTATGCCCATCTCGCGAGCCAGGCGCGCACTTTGTAGTGAGCCGCTGCGGGGCTCGGCTTGAGCGACGATCAGCGCTTCGGATAGCGCCACGACGATGCGGTTGCGCTGCAAAAACTGAAATCCGCGCGCGCTCACGCCGTCCTCATACTCGCTAAGCGCGAGGCTGCGCTCGTAAATTTTGCCGATCATAGCAGCGTTTTGCGCGGGATAAATTTGATCAAGACCGTTACCAAAAACCGCGATCGTGTTTGGAAACGCCCCTTCGTGAGCAGCTATGTCGCAGCCGATCGCCGCGCCGCTTACGACGCAAAAGTCCGCATCGCTCAAAGCGCGCGCGAGGCGCAGGATCAAATTTTTGCTATAAACGCTCATCTTGCGCGAGCCCACTATCGAGATGCGACGCTTTTGCAGTAGCGCCGGCTCGCCCCTAAAATACAGCTGCGCGGGCTCGCTCACACCGAGCCTTGCTAGGCTTGGAATTTTAAAACTAAGCTCACTCGTAGTACTCATAAATTTCGTCCAAATAGACCAAATCCACCTCGCCTAGGATGTCGGCGCTGTTTGCAAGCGCGCGCAGAGTGGAGCTTTTGGGATGGCCGATAGCGATGGCGTAACCCTGCTTTTTAGCAAGCGCGACGGCTTCGCGCAGCTTTTTGCGCACCGCAGCGACGCTGTTTTGATTATCTAAAAACACATCGCGATGCACATATCGCATGCCAAGCCCATTCATCGCCGCCTTAGCCTTGGTAGCGGGGCTCGTGCGCGAGTCGATAAATAAAAATCCATGCTCGTTCATCGCGCGCAGCAGATTTTGCATCGCGCGCTCGTCAGCGGTAAATTTAGAACCGGTGTGGTTGTTTATAAATTTAGCGTTCGGAAAGTCCGCGCGCAGCTTCTCTATGACGCCTCGCAGCTTCTCGTAATTATCCGAGGTTCGCAGCGTCGCGGAATTATTTTTAGCAGAGCTCGCCTCCATCGGCAGGTGGATCGCGTAATGCTCAAAGCCGCGAGCGAGCGAGCGCGTATCCTTGCGCTGATACCCGGGCGGGAAGATGGACGGCGTCACTCGCACGGGCAGAGCGGCGATCTTTTGCGCCTGCTCGCCGGTACCTACGTCGTCGATGATGATCGCTAGCTTTGCGCGAGAGCCTGCGGGCAAAGCCTTGCGCGGCGATTTAGAAAGATCGTCCGCGCCGCTAGAAGCGTGGCTTTGGGCGGCAGAATTTATGGAATTTCCGGATGCGGAATTTGCCGCGGTAAAATTTACATCCGATCCGTCATTTGCCGAATTTGCGGCGGCGGAATTTGCGGAAGCCATAGAATTTACGGAATTTTGCGAGTTGTCGTTTCCTGAATTTTGCCTCGCTAAATTTTGTCCTGCGGAATTTTGCGATGCAGGCTCTACGGGAAGCTTCGGCGTAGTTATGTTTTGCTCGGCGATCTTATCGAGCTCCTTTTGAATCAGAGCTTCCTTCTGTGCAACGCTTAAACGCGGCTTTTTACCGCGAGGATCGGAAGTGCTCTCTGGGGCTTGTTTGCGCGAGCTTTGCTGCAACGCGGCTTTATTGCCCGAAAATACGAGATCCAAAACCGCGTAGGTAACCGCACCGCTTAAAAAGCATAAGATTACGACAAAGGCGATCGTTGCGTAGTTGATCGGGCGCTTTTTGCGGCGCCCGCGTGGATTTCTACTAGCCAAAGCTCAGCCGAAATCAGTTTTTATCTTTATTTACGAGCTTACCCTTGGCGATCCACGGCATCATCGCGCGAAGCTTATCGCCGGTTTTGGTAAGCAAGCTGTTTGCCGTGATATTGCGCTCGGCGTTCATCCGTACATAGCCCGCCTTGCGCTCGAGGATGAAGTCTTTTGCAAATTTGCCGTTTTGGATCTCTCTTAGCACCTCTTTCATCGCCGCTTTGCTGCTTTCGTTTATGACACGGTTTCCGCTTACATAATCGCCGTATTCTGCGGTGTTTGAGATCGAGTAGCGCATATCTGCCATACCACCTTGATAGATGAGATCCACGATCAGCTTCATCTCGTGCTGGCACTCAAAATACGCCATCTCGGGCTCATATCCCGCCTCGACGAGGGTCTCAAAGCCTGCGTTGATGAGCGCGCAAAGTCCGCCGCAAAGCACAGCCTGCTCGCCGAAAAGATCGGTCTCGGTCTCTGCTTTGAAGCTCGTTTCGATGATGCCGGTGCGACCGCCGCCGATCGCGCTTGCGTAGCTTAGAGCGAGCTCTTTGGCCCTGCCGCTTTCGTTTTGCGAAACGGCGATCAGCATAGGTACGCCGCCGCCGCTTACAAACTCGTTACGGACGGTGTGGCCCGGGGCTTTCGGAGCGATCATAATGCAGTCGACGCCCTTTGGAGGGACGATCTGTCCGAAGTGGATATTAAAGCCGTGCGCAAACGCAATCGCGTTGCCCTCGCTTAAATTCGGCTCGATCTCCGCTTTGAAAATGTCGCTTTGAAACTCATCGGGCGTTAGGATCATCACAAGATCAGCTGCCTTCGTAGCTTCGCCGACGCTCATTACTTTAAAACCCTTCGCCTCGGCCTTGCTCCAGCTCGCGCCGCCCTTTTTCAGGCCCACGATGACCTCTACGCCGCTATCTCGCAAATTTTCGGCGTGAGCGTGTCCCTGCGAGCCAAAGCCGATCATAGCGACCTTTTTAGCCTTAATCAAACCTAAATCGCAATCTTTGTCGTAAAAAACATTTATTGCCATAATGCATCCTTTTTTAAAAATTTAGGCGAGATTGTAGCTAAAATTTGCTTTTACGTAGATAAACCGCGCGCCGCGGATATGATCGTAGAATTTACAGCGCGTCTAAAGCAAGCCGAAACAAACGCTCGAGCTATAAAATTTTAATCGGCGTTTGCCGCGGAAAAGTAGGCACAAAATACGCGAGCTATCACAAAGGGCGAGCTCAAATTTAGCCCGCTGCGGCGGGTAAAATTTCGCTATAATTTCACAAAGGCGCTAAAATTCCAACCGAAAAGGACGCAAATGCAAACGGATCTGCAAGAAAAGATTAAGGAGCTGCAGCGCAAGATCGCGCGCGAAATCACCTATTTTCAGACGGGCGGAGTGAGGCCGCGAGGCGCGATCGATGAGTGCTGGATCGACCGCGTGCTCGCTTGCGCGACGGACGAGGAGCTGCCGACTGATCAAAACGGTGCGCCGATGCTCCCTCTGGCGCAGTTTTACCTGCCCGCGCTGCCCTACGTGCCGCAGATCTTGGACGGCGTCAAGCTGCTTACGGTTTTCATCTCGCAGGATCTCATCGGCAAATTTGATGAGAATATGGACGGCCTGTGGGCAATCCGCGAGTATAGCGACGTAAGCGAGCTCGTCATAAAGGAGCTTTCAAATCCGCGCTCGCAGATAAGACCCTTTCCTTTGCAGCCAAAATTTGCCGCGGACGATACGCCCGTTTGGGACGGCGGCGGGCTGGATGCGAACGCCATAGATGAAATTTTGCGTCTTGAGGAGACAGAGGGGCTCGAGTATTACGACGATATCGCCTTGGAGTTTTATAACTGCACGAAATTCGGCGGCTATCCCTCCTTTTGCCAGCCGGGAGTGAGCTTCGGCGAGGGTTTTCAGTTTGTTTTCCAGATCTCAAGCGACGAAAAGGCGAATTTTAAAGTCATAGACGGCGGTAGCTTGATGTTTGCTAAAAACCCGCAAAGCGGCGCGTGGAGCCTGTATTATGATTTCGATTAGGCGCGCGAAATGTAAATTTAGCTCGCCCGCAAAATTCCGCCGCTTTAAATAAATGCCTGGGCCGCATAAATTTACGATGAATTTTATCGGCGTGCGGCTTTGAGCTCGCTCGGCGCGGATTAAATTTAGACGGCCGCGCGCCCCGATCTAGATTAAATTTAAACTGCCGAAAGACGAGCCGTATAGTTGCAGACGCTCCCAATACGGCAAGCGAGCTACGAAAAATCGGCGCCGCAAAATTTTAAAATTTTATAACTGAGATTTCGGATTCGAGCTTGAAATTTAAGGCGTGCTTGAAATTTTAACCCATAAATTTAAAGGAGCGAAAATGAACGCAAACGAGCTTGCAAACATCTGGCGCAGGCCGATCTACCTGCCCTATCTACAAGATCCGCTTACGCCCGAGGCGCTGCGAGCTGCAGAAGAGGAGCTAGGGCACGCCCTGCTGCGCGAGCTTACTATGATGCTGAGCGTGCAAAATGGCGGCTACCTGCGCTACGAGCTAGAGGGCTACCCGCTGGACGCCGTCAGCGGCATCGGCGAGGCGTATCCGTCGCTTACGCGCTTTAGCTGGGGCGAAGAGCGCGAGTGCGTGAGCTTCGAACTTGACGGGCTGGTGCCCTTCAGCGGCGACGGGCATTGGTATCTGTGCCTGGACTACCGCGCGAGCGAACAGCCTGCAGTCGCCTACATCGACGTCGAGTGTGACGAGCAAAACATCATCGCGCAGGATTTCGCTTCGTTTTTGGCGCTTTTGCGGCTCGATACGGGCGGCAAGATCGCGCTGCAAATGGGGTTCGATCTAGACGGCACGAAGGCGCGGCTGGAGGAAATTTTGAGCGTGCGAGCTAGAGCCGCCGATCCGCAGCTTTACGGCTTTAGCGTGTATAATTTCGCTCGCAATAGCGGCATGCTGAGCCTTAGCCCGAACGAGGTTCGGCTCGGATTTGCCAGGCGGGGCGAGCGACGGTTTAAAGAGCTTAAGAACTTCAGCGAGCCCGCCCTGCGCTATGCTGAGCTGGATGCGGGCGCGATGATACTGGACGTTTTCAAAGAGGAGCTGATGGATGAAATTTTGCGTGAGCTAAAGGATGCGGGTTTGTGCGCACAGAGCCTAAAAGACGCGATCGGCGCGTAAGCTTTTGCGATTATTAGTGAGTTTTGTACGGGCTGCGGCGCACGCTCGTGCGATCAATAATGGGCGCAGGCTTGCGCTGGTAAATTTAGCGCTCAAACGCTCGCCGCGCAGTCTGCGCTTTAAATGTGGACGACAAACGCCAAACTGCGCGTTAAATTTTGCAAAAGCCATAAAACTCTCATCGCGGTAAAATTTTAACTCACAAATATTCAGGCTGTACCGCGAGTATGTAAAAAACCTGCAGGCGAGCTAAAATACGGCGCGAGCGGATAAAAAATATATGCGCAGGGGGGCGCAAAATACGAAAGCTATCGCGAACGGCGAGCGTAAATTTAGCTCGCGGCGGCGGGTAAAACTTCGCTATAATTTTGCCAATTTAACAAAGGAGAAAGTGATGAGCGTAGAATTCCGCGTCAAAAACAAAAAGCGACCGCTATTTATGGGCTATTCGGACACCATGAGCGTTAGCGAGGCTTTGGATCTGCTGCCCGATCTATCGGTATTTGACATAGACGAGAGCGCCGAGGATTTTAACGAGAGGGCCTTTTTAAAATCGCCTTTGAGCGAGCAGGGGTGCTTGATTTTGGGCGTGCGGGGCAAGAGCGGGCGCGGGATGGAGCTAAGATATGACGAGGAGCGGCAAAGCTACGCCGTGCGCGTAAATACGCCCGCGACGATCTTTGATTGGGTTTTGGCGATCTCGTATCTGCAGGCGCTATCTAAGCAGCTAGGGGGCGAGATCATGGATGAAAACGGCGAAATTTACGCTCACGACACGATAGAGCAATTCGACTACGAGCGCGATATAGCGGCGGGGCTACATTCGATAGATCAGCATTTAAGCGGCGATACGGAGATAAATTTTTGCTACGGGGCGCAGAGGCCTTTTGCGATAAACCGCGCGATGATGGATGAAATTTTAGCCTCGTATAACCCCGCTGCCGAGTTTAGCAAGCGGCTGACCGAGGTGCAGTATCTTGACGCTTACAGCGCACACCAGAGGTTTTACCGAAATGGAGATGACGGCACGATAATGGGCTCATACGCGCTCACGCAGGACCTGCCCACTATCCTGCCTTACAAGCCGTTTGTGGAGTGGCAAAATGCGGAGATGCTGAAAAATAACGACGTCGCGCGCTGGCAGATCGCGCTCATAGGCATAGAGGGCGACGAAAACGACGCCGATAACTACCATGCAATCGCCGAGCTGGAATACGACGAGTTTATCGCGCGCCTGCCGAAGCAAAACTACCGCTTCATCGATGCAAGCTATATTTTGGTGGATGGGCTAAGCGCCGAACAGCTAAAGGCGCTGGCAGGCTAAATTTTACTTGCGATAAAATTCTACAGAATTTTATCGAGGATTGACGCCGCAAAATTTAAAGCCATCGAGGCTTAACGTTGCAAATCTAAAGTAGCAGAATTTGTGGTAAATCTCGCGGCGGGCAAAATTCTAAAAGGCGGAATTTTATCGCGGCGGAATTTTTAAATTTATATCGCGGTAAAATTCCGTCGTGATAAAATTTAAATTTAAAAATGTTAAAACGAAAAGACCTGCTACGATCTAAAAATTTACGATAACGACGAAATGCTACGCGTGCTGCAAGAGGAGATCGAGGCGTTACCGCAGCGCAAGTAAATTTTAACCGATAAATAGCGGCGCATGTTCAATCAGCCAAAATCGCCGCTCTACTTAAATCCGGGTTCAAGCTTAGCTCGTCTATGACCCGCAAAAGCTCTAAAATTTCATTTTTGATCTCCGCGGCGTCCTCTAAGCTCGGCGGCGGCGAAAAGAGCGTTGTTTCAAACTTATTTTTCGCTCCGTTTAAAAATAGATAAAGCTTATCGTCCATAAACGCCGCGCTCAGCCCCATTTTCCCCGCGAATTTTTCCTTTAGCTCTCGCAGACGCTCCATAAATGCGGGCGTCAAAAGATACCGTGCCTCGATCTTATCATCCGCAAAGACCCTAAATTCTTTGCTAAAAAACAGGTCGTCCATCTGCTCTTTTTCGCCTAAAAATCTGGTGTTTAGCGTGCGGCTCGCGACTATAGTTTGCCCGCTAAATTTCTTGTAAAACTCGCAGACCAAGACCGAGCCGCTGAACGCCTGCATATCCTTCATCGTCGACCACGCAAAGACTATCGCGGATAGCAAATTTAGCGCCGCCGAGTCGCTTAGCTCCAGCGTCGCGCCGTTTGGGATATTGATCGCTTCGCTGAGGCTAAATTTGACGCCTTTATAAATGCCGCTGATTTGGTCTTCGGCACGAAATTCATCCGGCGAATAGATGCCGATTTTGCGAAATTCTTTACGGCTGATGCCGGCATTCGGATCGTAGTTAAAATTTGGATCTGTGCCCCGAATAGCAGCGCGGACAAAAACGTCTTTATAAAACGCTTTGTAATCCCCCAGCTCGCTGGTCACTCGGCTCGCGTTAGCCATTAGCGCGGCTTGAAAAAACGGAATATAGATAATGATGAAAAATAGCGGTGCAAGGCGATTTTCAAAAAGATGCCATACGGCAAATCCGCCGCCTACGGGCAGCACTATTATAAATAAAATTCCCAAAAACAGATACTTTACAAATGCGCGTCTGCACTCTTTTTGTTTTTTGGCGGTGGCAACTATCGCTTCGTTTAGATTCAAATTTTACCTTTTTCTAAATTTATGCGGCGGATTTCGCGCTCGGAGCGAATTTTAGCAAAATTTACGCCGCAAAGATACGGCGGGCGTGAGTAAATTTTATTCGGCGGATTTGTAAATCTATGAAATTTGCGTTGCAGCGGCGATCTACTCGGACGTGCGCTGATTTAGCCACATTTTAAGATTGCCCACGCCCTCTTTTAGCACCCCAAATCCTGCCGCGGCAATACAGACAAAATTAATTAACGAGCCCCTCCCGCCAACGTTTAAAATCCCAAAGCCTACAATCCACAGCGCCGCGCCGAAGCCAAGCATGCACACGGCGGTCGCGATCCCCAGCTTGCGGCGCAAGGGGCTTGGTTTGCGCGCTACCTGAACTCGCGTAATCACGTAGCTGCCAGCATATCCTCCACGGATGAAATACGCGCGCGCAAGCTCGCCCTCCTCCACGGGGATATCGTTAAACTCGCCGCGCAGCTTCACGCCGTCTATTTCGAAAAATACCCAAATTTTGCTATTTCCTCTTGCAGCGTGGACGCGGAGATTTCGAACCTCGCCCGTGATCTCATATTCCAATTTGCCTCCTCAAACAGCTTCACGCTTTGCTTCCAGGCTAAATTCCGCGCCGTAAAATTTTAAAATCTAAAATTTGCCTTGCTTGCAGCGTCGTCTGTAAAATTTTAAAGTTGAGATTCTGCGAGCCCTAATTTTAGAGCTAAACCTTAAAATTTCATAGCGATAGAATTCTAAGTAAAACTCTGCCGCTAAATTTAACAAGCCGCATGCATGGGTTATCTGTGCCCTGCCGAATTTCGAACGTCGCAAAATCGCGGCGAAATTCCGCACGCTACGAAAGCTCACAAATCCGCCGCGGCAATATCGCAGAAGCCATCGCAAAACCGATATCTCGCAACGAGCAGCGCAAACAGGCAGTGCAAGGCAGATAGCGCAAAATAGACGCCATACGACGGACGGCGCACGGCGAGCAATACAAAACAGACGGCGTGCACGGCAGGCAGTGCAAACCGAAACGTGCGCCGGGCTACCAAGCACCTACTTCTTTAAAATTTGCTCTTTCATAAATTCGTAGATCTGGCAGGATTTTTTATTGCCCGCGTCGCAGCCCTTTTTGACGTATCCGAGCCCCTTGGAAAATCCGCGCAAATCCCCCTCGCTCAGATACAAATAGCCTAAATTATTGCAGGCATCGCCGTAGCCCAGCTCGCAGGATTTGGTGTAAAACTTCTCCGCCTTGTCGCGATCCTGCGGCGCGCCGAGACCCTTATCATACGCAACGCCGGCGTTATAGCAGCTGTCCCTCGGCCCGCCGTCACAGCCTCGCTCGAAAAAGCTCACCGCCTTTGCCGGATCCGCCGCAAGCCCGAAACCGCCCGTGAAATAGACCACGCCCGCATTGTGGCAGCTCTTGGCATAGCCCAAATCGCAGGCCCTAGCGTAGAGCTGCGCGGCGACAACGAAGTCCCTACTCAGGCGCCCCCTTTGATACAGGTTGCCTAGCTTGTGGCAGGCTACGGCGACGTTTTTATCGCATGCTGCGGCATAAAATACGCCCGCTTGCGTCGCATTACCCTCGCCGTCGTATAGGGCACCCAAATCAAAGCAGCTATCTTTCTCGCCCGCCTCACAAGCCTTAGCAAGAGCGAGCCTGGCGCCTTCATAATCTCCGCGGGAGAGCTTGTCGCGCCCCAGCTGCGCGCAGCTTACGCCATCGCCGCGGTAGCATTTAAACGATAAAACGGGTGACGGCAGGAAAAGCACCATAATCAAGATACAAACGGCGAGCGAAAGCGCCGCTATGTCGATGATCTTTCTCATATCTATCCTTTTTGCGGCGATGCGCCGCAGGGCTTAAGGAGTACTCTTGCAGGCAAATCCCGCCCGAGTAAATTTTGCGGATGAAATTTTGCCGCCTTAAAGCCCTTCTTTAAAATTTACTCAGGGCTTCCACGCCGCAAAATTTTGAAATTCTGAAATTCTGCAAGCGGTAAATTTGTAGTCAAATTTTAAATTTTACGAACGACGCAGTAGCAATACCGCAAAACCGCTCGTAAAATTCTAAAATTGAAATTTTACGAGCGGTAAATTTAGAACTAGTTTTAAAAATTTCATAGCTATAAATAATTTCGCTTTGTATTTTAAATCATAAAATTTCGTTCGTGAGATTTAGGGCTATCAGCGCGAAATGTAGCCTGCGCGGCTACATCTTCTCTTTCGCGCTTAAGCCCATCAGAGCAAACGCCGTGCGGATACTGAGTGCCACGAGCGCAAACAGCTTGAGCTTCGCATCCTCGTTCTCGCTGCCTACGACGCGGTTTTCGTTGTAGTATTTGTGAAAGTCCGCTGCGAGCGCCTTTAGGAAATCGGGCAGCTTCTGCAAGCCGCGCGAATTAAATGCGTCGTTTAAAATTTCATTCAAGCCAAGCGCCGCAAAAGCTAGGCCGAGCCCCGCTTCATCCAGCGTGCCGAAGTCCGCGCCCAAGACGTCCGCCTCGCGCTTGCCCGCTTTGGTAAAAATTTGATTGACCCGCGCGTGGGCGTAGTTGATGTAAAAGATAGGATTGCTGCTGTCCTCGCGCGCGAGCTCGTCCACGTCGAACTCAAGCGGCGTCTCGCCCTTTTTGCTGATGAAGATAAATCGCATAGCATCCCTGCCGATCGCGGCGAGCACGTCGCTCATCAAAATCGCGTTGCCCGCGCGCTTGCTCATTTTGTAGGTCTGCCCGTCTTTGAGCAAATTTACCATCTGCATTAAGATGATCTCGAGCCTGTTTTCGTCATAGCCCAGAAAATGCACGGCGGCCTTTAGGCGGGCGATGTAGCCATGGTGATCGGCTCCCCAGATGTTGATGCAGCGCTCATATCCGCGCTCAAATTTGTTGTTGTGATAGACGATGTCGCCCGCAAGATAGGTCGGGCGCGCATCCTCGCGGATGACGACGCGATCTTTTTCGTCGCCGAGCTGCGATGAGCGGATCCAAATTTTACCGTCTTGCTCATACATCTTGCCGCTACGCTCGAGCTTCTTAATCGTAGGCTCAAGCTCGCCGTAGAGGCTCTTTTCGCTAGCCCAGTTTTGGATATAGATGCCCGCGTCTGCGAGATCTTTTTGGATGATTTTTAGCACTTCATCCTTAGCAAACTCCGCGAGCTGCAAGATCCGCGATTCGTCGCGGAAAATTTCATCGCCGAATTGGGCGCGCGCAAGAGGGATGATCTCGTCGATATACTCGCCGCGGTAGTATTTCTCGGGATAGCTCACGTCCTCGCCCGCGAGCTCGCGCGCACGAAGCGCGATCGAAGTGCCCAAAAGCTCGATCTGATTGCCCGCGTCGTTGATGTAATACTCGGTATCGACGCGGTGCCCCAGATAGCCTCCGATGCGCGCGAACGTATCGCCGTAAACGGCGCCGCGCACGTGCCCGATATGAAGCGGGCCTGTAGGATTAGCGCTGATATATTCGAGCAGAATTTTTTGCGGTGCGGCGGCGGAATTCTGCGCCTCATCGCAATTTGATGCTGCGAGGGAATTTGTCGCCTCTTCGGAATTCTGCGAAATAAAATTTTGCCTAGCGGCGGAATTTTGCGATTTGGCGGCGTCATTGCCGCTCGCAGCTAGATTTGCAGCAAAGCCGTTGCAAACAGGCTCGCTCGCGCAAAGCTTTTCCGAAGCTGGTAAAATTCCGCGTCCGAGCTTCGCGTCGTTTTTTGCGAAATCACCGCCCAGTCTAAGGGCATTTTCAGCAAGAGCGCCCAACACTGCGGGCTTTAGGTGAAAATTTAGATAGCCGTTCACCGCCGTAGCGCTTAGAATTTCGCTATCTTTAAATTTAGCTGCAAGATCCTCAGCGATGAGCTTAGGCGCCTTTCGCAGCTCCTTAGCCAGCGCGAAAGCCTCGGGCGAGGCGTAATGAGCCAAACTTTTATCTTTGGGTTTTTCTAAAACGACTTTGCGAGATAAAATTTTAAAAATTTCATTTAAGACTAAATTTTTCAAATCCTTTACGCCTTTTTAGTATCGCTGATTTCGGCGTCTTTAACCTCTTGCTCCATCTTTTTCTCGACCTTTTGCGGTTCGTCGTCCTCTTCCATCTCTTTTTTGAAAGTCTTTATGCCCTGCCCTAGACCCTTTGCAAGCTCCGGGATTTTTTTCGCTCCGAACATCAACACAACAACGATCAAAACAATCAGCCAGTGTCCAATACTCATAGAACCCATTTTTTCTCCTTTAAATTTTCCAAATTTCGATTAGCTTGCCTATGTCGCGGCTCGCCGTTTCTAATTTGATAGTTTTATAGATCGATTTTAAATTTTCATATGCCGCTTCCAGGCGGTCGTTTATTATGAAATAATCATACTCGCCTAGGCGCTCCATCTCCTCTTGCGCGTTTTGCAGGCGTAAAGCAATATCGGCGGGATCATTATCGCCGCGAGCGCGCAACCTATCCCTAAGCTCTGACAAGCTCGGCGTAGTAATAAATACGCTGGTAAGCTCGTTTTTAGGTACTTTTCCGCGCACGATCTCATATCCTTGAACATCGATGTCAAAAATCACGATCTTGCCCCGCTCAAGCTCGCTCGTAGCGGCCTTTAGCGAAGTACCGTAGTATTTGCCGTGGACCAATGCCCACTCTAAAAACTCTCCGCGCTCGATGCCTGCGCGAAACTCGCTCTCGCTTATGAAATGATAATTCACACCATCCGCTTCGCCTGCACGCATTTCACGCGTCGTAGAGGAGATCGAGAAGTATATCTGCTCGCCAAATTCTGCAACAAGACGCTTTATGAGCGTACTTTTGCCGCTACCGCTGGGACCGGAGACGAGCAAAATTTTGCCTTTCACTATCTATCTCCAAACGATATGTCAATATTGATCTTGAAGTCCTTCAGCGCGTCTTTGGCGTCCTTGCTACCCGCAAATCTCTCGATCGTGTTTGCGATGCCCGCTTCCAGATCATCGCGCAACTTGGTTTTCAGCTCCTCGGCACTCGGTTTTTTACCGTGCTCGTTACGCAGCGGCTCGCTTTTAGAGCTAGGCTCTAACTCGCTTGCCATAAGGCTGGCAAACTCCGCCGCAGCCGAAGCAGCAAGCTCATTCGGCATAGCTTGTGCGCCAAATTTCATCTCATTTGCCTGCTCGGACGCGCCGAATTTATGCGCTTTAAATTCGGTGCACTCCGAAGGCTTTGATATAGGCTTTGAAGCATTAAATTTTATCTGCTGCGCGGCGCTCTTTGCGGGCTTGCCGGATTTAAATTGCTCGCTATCTGCGGAGCTTGCGGCAAACGAGTTTGCAAAATCGCCCTCCATAGCGCGTAAAAATCCGTCCGCAAACCCGCCGACAACACTATCAGCTTGCTCGCTTTGCTTCGGTAAATCTGAGGCATCTAATATGTGCGGTAAGTTTAGCTCCGAAAAATTCGGTGCAGGAGTAGAATTTGTAGTCCCTGTATTGCTAGAATTTGTAGAAGCCACAAAATTTGCGCCAATTGAATTCCATGCTTCATTATGAGCAGACATAGGCGTATTCTGTGCAAGTCCGCCAGTAAATTCCATGCTTTGAAACGGAACGGCATTATAAAGATTTTCGCGAGGTATATCGCCCGCACCCGCTAACGCAATCGGCGTATCTGAAGCGACCTCGTATTGAGACGGAATTTGCGTTTTTTGAAAATCCGTAGCCGCTGTATTTTTATCATGCGCAGATTTTTTATCCTCTTTTTCATCAGAAGCAAACGCAGCCGTGGCAAAATTATCATATCCGCCAAACTCCTCCACGGGCATGCCGGCACTATCGAAAAGCCTAGAAAAATCCATATCAAATCCACTGTTAACAGACGCGCCAGCTGCATCTTGCACTACTTGCGAGGCAGATTTTCTTTCCTCTGTTTTATAGGCAAATGAGCCGTCTGATTCATGCTGTTTAAGCGTAACGTCCGCAGAGTCTTTCGCTTCCTGTAGATTAGGCGTAGCGTCTGCCTTTTTTTCAACAGCAGCTTCATTAGAGCTGCCAGCTCTTTGCGGCTCGTCTTGCTGCGCAAACGGTAAAGTTTCGCTTGCCCGTGTGGCAGGAATTTCATCTTCTGTCTGCAATTTATCCGTTTTGGAATTCTTAGGATTTTCATCATCTAGCGCTGCTAGAGCTATAGGAGCGTCATCCTTTGCGAGCGGAATTTCATCTTGAGGCGCGTGATTACTTTCGGCGGGTTCGCTTGTGCCGATACTATTTAGCGGTACATCCTCAGGGATATCGCTAGCAACTAAGTTTAGGGGCATATCATCTGCGATATTATCCGCAATCTTTTCTGCGACGGCGTTAAGCGGCGTATCATCGGCGATGGTGTCCGCAAGAGCTGCTTCATCTGCAAGCTGCGAGAGCGGAATATCATCTGCGATCTCGTCCGTGCGCGGCATATCACCTACCAACTGCGAAAGCGGCACATCATCTGCAATCTCGGGCGCTATGTCGCTTGCCAGCTGCGAAAGCGGTATATCCTTGCCGGAGTCGTAAAAACTATCCACGAGCTCTTCAAAATTACTGCCCGAAGCGGAATTTGCCTGATCAATCGCATCGATCTCTTTCATTACAGAGCTTGCGTCGGCAAATTCTTTCGCCATTTTTTCTTTCGCCTGCACACTCATATTTTGAACCGAAAACTCGCTGATAAACGTGATGAGCTCAAGCGGCGAAAAAGGCTTGGTAAGGGTGTATCGCGCTCCTGAGGCCGAGACATTCTTAGGCGTCAGAAACAGCGTTTTATTAAGATCAAATTTTGAAATATCATCGCCATCTTCATAATTTTTTATCGTCAAATCATATTCACTCTCGTCTGCACTATATGCTACCAGGTCCGCACCGATGCGCTCGCAGCAAATATTTACGACACTTGCAACCTGCTCATTGTGATTGTCAAGTAGAATTTTCATTTATGACCTTTTAGAAAGAATTTGGGCTATTGTAAGATATTTTTGGTTATTAATTGCTTATATTTGCGCTAAATTTCGGTTATTTAGGCGATAAACTTTGCAGCATTTTTGCGCTAAATTCTCATCGTGGGTCACGAGCACGAGTGCACCGCGGCTGGATTTTACGTAATCAAAAATCACGTCCATGACCTCGTTTGCGGTATCCTTATCTAAATTTCCAGTAGGCTCGTCGGCAAAGATTATGCGCGGCTTTTTGCAAAGTATGCGAGCGATACTCACGCGCTGCTGCTGCCCGCCGCTAAGCTCGCCCACGCCCTGCTTTAAAGTATGTTCGATTTTAAGCTTTTTTAAAATTTCATCATCTATCGCATTATTCGTAAGTTTGGCGGCAAGTTCAATATTTTCGCCAGAGGAAAAGCCCTTAAAAAGGTAGTGGGATTGAAATATTATGCCAAAGTCGTTGCGGCGGATTTTAAGTCTCTCATCGGAGCTTAACTCGTAAATACTGCGCCCATTATAGATCACCTCGCCCGAGTTTGGTTTTAAAAGCGCGCATAGAATATGAAGCAGGGTCGATTTACCGCAGCCGCTAACGCCCAAAATGGCGATACTCTCGCCCTCTTGAACGCTTAAGCTTACATTTTCAAAGAGCGTATAATCATACGCGTGAGTAAGATTTACGCCCTTTAGAAGTTCCATATTTAGCCGATTTGAGCCGCTACTTCGGCTGCGAAGTCTTCGCTCTTTTTCTCTAGGCCTTCGCCCACTTCGAAGCGGATGTATTTTACAATCTCGATTTTGCCACCTAGTTTTTTAGCTTCTTCCTCGATAACCTGCTCGACGGTTTTCTTATCGTCCATTACGTAAAATTGCCCTAGCAACGTGAGACGCTGATCGATTTGAGTGTTATCGGCGATGAAGCGATCGATCTGACCCGGCAAAATTTTATCCCAAATTTTTTCAGGTTTATTTTGCTTGCGAAGCTCATCTTTTAAAGCTTCGATCTCTTTGGCTAAAATTTCATCGCTTAGATGCGCGCGCGAGCCGAACTGCGGGATCTTATGAAGGGGCTTACCTAAACGCACAAACTCCTCGTTTTCCTTCTCAAACTCGCCTTTAAGAGCCAAAAATTCCTTCTCGATAAAATCAGGGTCAAGCTCTTTATAGCTGATGACCTGCGGTTTCATCGCGGCTGCGTGCATGCAGAGATTTTTTATAAGCTCCTGCGCATTCTGTGCAGTCCGCTCGCTATCGCAAGCTGCTGCGATAATGACCCCTACGCGACCGTTTGAGTGTAGGTAGCCGTTTACCACGCCGTTTGCGCCCGCCTTAATCGTCTCAAATCTTCTAACGACCAAATTTTCGCCGATCGTAGCGATCTGACTCTTTAAATGCTCATCAAATTTAACGCCGTCGATGATGCTGGAATTTAGCTCATCAATGCTGCTAATGCCCTTGCTTTGGATATGTAGAGTAGTATTTTTAACTAAATTTATAAAATTTTGATTTTTAGCTACGAAGTCGGTTTCGGAATTTATCTCGCTTATGGTAGCGATCTTATGATCCGCACCCACTTCGACGCTCACTAGACCCTCGCTAGCTAGGCGATCGGCTTTTTTAGCAGCCTTTCCGAGACCCTTCTCGCGAAGCAGATCGACGGCCTTATCCATATCGCCGTCTGTTTCAACTAAAGCCTTCTTGCAGTCCATCATCCCCGCTCCGGTACTTTCGCGGAGCTCTTTTACCATTTGCGCGTTGATTTCCATTATTCTTCGTCCTCGCTTACGTCAAAATCCTCTTCGCTCATCGCCTCGGCTACGACTTCCTCTTTCTCTTCGTCGCTGACGGCCTCGCTCTGCTCGCCGTCCTCGCTCGCATCTTGATCGCGAAGCGCCTTGCCCTCGTTGATCGCCTCAGCCATCTCTTGGCAGAAAAGCTGAACTGAGCGGATCGCATCGTCGTTGCCGGGTATTGGGAAATCGACTACGTCCGGATCGCAGTTCGTATCCAAAGGCGCGATAACCGGCATTTTTAGGCGATTAGCTTCCGCTACGGCGATCTTTTCTTTTACAACGTCGATGACGAAGATCATATCGGGAAGACCCTTCATATTGCGAATGCCGCCTAGATAAAGCTCGAGTTTCTCTTTTTTGCGGCGAAGCATTAGAGCCTCTTTTTTGGTTAGTAAATTTATCGAGCCGTCCTCTTCCATAGTCTCGATTACTTCGAGCTTGCGGATAGATTGCTTGATAGTGGAAAAATTCGTCAGCATGCCGCCTAACCATCTGTGGCTCACATAAGGCATGCCGCATTTTTCGGCGTACTCTTTTAGCGTCGCGCCGGCTTGTTTTTTCGTGCCTACAAAAAGTATAGTCTTACCCTCTGCAGCCGCGTCGCGCACGATATTATAAGTGTAGCGGAAGTAGCGGATAGTTTTTTGTAGATCTATGATATAGATACCTTTTCTCTCGCCGAAAATGAATTTTTTCATCTTCGGATTCCATCTGCGCGTTTGGTGTCCGAAATGAACGCCGCACTCTAGCAAATCTCTCATTGTTACCATGAGTTTTCTCCTTGTGGGTTTCCCCGAAATTTAGGTTTCTCCTCCACACCCATTAACATTTGCTTTTGACAAACGCAACCAAATTTTAGGACTGGTGTGTGTGAATTGAAGCTTGGATTATATTTAAAAATAACTGAATTAAAGCTAAATTTAATATAATCCAAACTTCGGCGCGGTTAAATTTTGCGCCGCAAAGACAAGATGACCACAAAGGTCGAGAGCAAGATTATTCGCTAAATTTAAACTCGCCAAATTTAATAAAGCGGCGAATTTACTCTAAAATTTACTCAAAAAATCCCTTTTTCACGAGCTTGCCCTCTTTCACGCAAAACTCCCCTTTTGCGATCACGCTATCTAGGTTTAGAGCTTCGTCAAATACCGCAAAATCAGCGTCAAAGCCTACTTTTATCTCGCCTTTGCCGCTTAGATTTAGGTATTTTGCGACGTTTTTGCCCATCATGCTTAGCGCTTGCGGGATGGCTAGGATTTTATTTTTCACGCAGGCTTGCAAGACCTCTAAATTCGTCTCGCACGAAGCGCAGCCGTATCCCACTAGTGCGCCGTTTTCGTCAAATCTAGGCACGCTGCCGTTGCCGTCCGAGCTCATCGTTAGGCGCTCTAAATTTAGCCCGTTAGCAAGTCCGTACGCGATAGCTTCGTGAAGCGGCGCAAATTTACTTCCGCCGCTCGTGATGTCGATGTAGCCGCCCATTTTTTGAAATTTAATCGCCTCGTCAAAGAGCTCCTTCGTCCGCGCACAGTGCGTCGGCGAGAAGTAATTAACCGGGAACGAATAATCCTTGATCACGCTAAAAATCAGGTCAAATTTATCCGCGAGCCCGCCCATATGCATATGCAGCACGCCGCCTTTTTTCGAGATCATGCCGCCGATGCGGATCTGCGTTAGGGTCTTGATGAGCTCCTCGGAGGTCGGGTAGCTGCCGCGGTTGTCGCTCATCGCGATCTTACAGCCGATGACCTTGTCGATGAGCACCAGGTCGCGCGCGACGGAGCCCGTAAATGTAACGCTAGGCAGCGCATAAGAGCCCGTATGGATGAAGGTCGAGATGCCCTCGTATTCAAGCGCCTTGGCTTTTGAGTAGAGATTTTCCAGACTCCTCGTGCACCCGTCGGTGCCTAGCGTGCCTACAACCGTCGTCGTGCCGTAGCGGATGATACGGCTTAGCGTTATTTCGGGCGTTCGCGAGTGATAACCCGCCTCGCCGCCGCCGCCCGTGATGTGCACGTGCTGATCGATGAGTCCGGGCGCTAAAATTTTGCCCTCTAGATCGTAAATTTCAAGTCCCTCGACTCGAAAATCAAGCCCCTTAGAAACGGCTAAAATTTTACCTCCGCCGAGTAAAACGTCGCTCCTGCCGACGTGCTCTGGCGCGTATAGGTCGGCATTTTTAAGTAACAGCATATTTTCTCCTTTGCTTTGGATTTTTGATTGTAAATTTTACGTTTTTTAGCCTTCTTGACTGCGATGTCACGCCACAATCTCGCCTCTTTTCGCCGTTTCGCTTTGCAGCGCCTCTACGTCAAATTTTATAGAGTTTCGGAGAAATTTTAGCGAACCTTGCGGAGAAATTTTATATCCTATTTTTGCTTTTCATCGGCATAGTTTATTCATCACAAAGCCGCAGAAGCGCCCCGTGACGCCATCTCTGCGGTATGAAAAATGTCGCTCGCTCTCAAAAGTGCAGCACGGATCAAATTTAACGTTTCGCACACCTGCAGCTGCGAGCTCGTCGCGAAGTGCGGCGTTCATATCGAAATGCTCCTGCGTTTTGTAGCGCTCAAACTCGCCCAGATCAAGCTCGCCAAGTTCGTAGTTTCGCGCCTTGATATTCGCGCCCACGAATACTTTCAGCTCCGCAGCGACGCAGCCGAAGCGCTCGCTCATCAAATTTATCGCATTGGTGCAGATCCGCTGGCTCACGCCCGCGCGCCCCGCATGCACCGCGGCAACCACGCCGCGCCGCTCGTCCGCGATCAGCACGGGCGAGCAGTCCGCTACCAGCACGCACAGCGCCACGCCGCGCAGATCGGTCACGAGCCCATCGCAGGGCGGGATTTCAACGCTAGCTGCGCGTAAAATTTCAACGCGGTTTGAATGCATCTGGCGCATAAATTTTAAATTTCGCAGCGCGATGCCGAGCGCAGCGGCTAAAATTTCGCGATTTTGCGCGACGTTTTGCGGATCGTCGCCCACGTGATCCCCTAAATTTAAGCTCGCGTAGGCTCCGCCGCTTACGCCGCCAAGCCGCGTGCTAAAGCCCGCCAACACGCCGCGTCCGTCCAATACAAACTCAAGATTTTCTCTACAAATTTCGATTTTAGCCATCACGCGCCGCTTAATACAGGCTCAAAATTTTATCTACCGCGTCCCACGAAAGCCCCTCTTTTTCGCCCTCGGCGCTCTCATCGCGCGCCGTGTCCATACCGCGGACGGGTTGTCCGCCGGCAAAACGTAGCTGTGCCGCGACGTATCGCGCTAGCAGATCAGTCTCGATATTTACGCGGCGCCCGATTTTATAGGATCCAAAGAGTGTATCTTTAAGCGTCAGCGGGATGATCGTAAGGCGAATGGCGCAGCTTTGCGCTTCGCTTTTTAAATTTAAGCCCAAGGAGTTTGGATCGCGAACAGAATTTGAGCCGCTAGAATTTGGCCCGCGCAAGCTTACGCCGTTGAAATTTGCGCCGCGCAGCTCTTTATGAGTAAAATTTCCGCCGTCAAGACCTTGGCCGTTAAAATTTCGCCCGTGCGTGCCGCCGCCCTCAAGCACTTCATTAATCGTTAGACTCACGCCGTCGATCGCTACCGAGCCTTTCGGCGCTAGCAGCGGCGCTATGTGTAGCGGTGCGCGGATGAAAAAATCGACGCCGCTTGCAAGCTTTGAAATTTTATAAATTTCACCCACGGCATCGACGTGTCCTTGGATCAAATGCCCGTCTATGCGATCCCCAATCCGCATCGCAGGCTCGATATGCACCGAGCCGCGCAGGTTTTGCACGGCGATGACGCGCGCCGTTTCGCTTGAAAGCTGCACCGTAAATCCGTCCGCAAAAAGCCGCGTCACGCTCAGGCACGCGCCATTTACCGCAACGCTATTACCGAGTGCGGGGCGGTATCTCGCGCGCAGCCGCAGCGAATCGCCGCTAAAGCTCGCAACCTGCGCGATCTCTCTGATCAGTCCGTTAAACATTATGAGCCTTTGGAATTTTTACGTGATATTAGCGTAGAATTTTAAAATTTTAAATTAAGTGAAGCTCGGCGAGCGCGAAGCCCGCCGAATGAAGTTTGAAATTATTTTTTAGAAACGATGAAATCGGCTAACGCTTCGATCGATTCATCGTTAAGCGAAGCGACTTGGCCTTTCATAACGCCCATCATGCCGAATTTGCCCTTGCCCTCGCCCAAGGTGCCATCTTTGTAGCCCTTTAGACCGGCGATTATATCTTCCTTGCTTAGGGTGTTTAGCGCAGGTACTTTGCCGCCAAGATAAGGCTTCTCGGCGTTGGCTCCATGACAGGCCACGCATTTTTTATATAAAGTAGCGCCGTCTGCGGCAAACGCTGCCGAACCAAACGCCGCCAATGCAGCGCATGCGATTAAAACTTTTCTCATTTTTCATCCTTTACGATTAAGTTGCAGCGCGCATTATAGTTGAAATTCTTAAATTTACGTTTAAAAATTTAGTTTAATTTCTCGCGAGCCTGAGCGCGAAAAACATTTCGCACAAGCCGCGCGCAGCGAAATTTCAGGAGCCTTGATTAAATTTAAAGTAGGCTCGGCAAACGCAGCTCAAAACATAACGCGAGTTGTGAGACGCCGTGATTTAGACGGCAGAATTCGCTGCGGTGAAATTTTATTTGATCCGCGAAATTTCGCCGCCTTGCATCTTATAAATTTTATCTGCGGCGCCGAAGTATTTATCATCGTGCGAAATCGCAAAGATCGTATATCCGCGCGATTTCAGCTCGGGCAAAATCCGCTCGTAAAACTCCGCGCGAAACTGCGGATCGAGATCGGCGGCAAACTCATCAAGCATCAAAAATTTTCGCCCGTCCATCAGCACACTTACGAGTGCCAAACGCTTGCGCTGCCCGCTAGATAGGCTCGTGGTGCTAAATTTAGCCCCCTTTAGCTCAACCTTATCCTGCAGGTGCGTAAGCGCCAGCCACTCGCGCGCGATGTCCGCATCGCCCGTAGCGTAGTCGAAGAGATAAAAATCGCTGAAAACCGCGCTTATGTTGTTGCTGTAGGCGCGCAGATCGGAGGGTTCAAGGGCCGCGCCGTCGGCTAAAATTTCGCCCGTTTGCGGCGTATAAAGGCCCGCTAAAATCATAAAAAGCGTCGATTTGCCGCTGCCGTTTTCGCCGATCAAAAACACCGTCTCGCCCGCATTTAGCTGCAAGCTTACCCCTTTTATGCCGAATTTCCCGCCCGGATACGAAAAGCCCACGTCTTTAAGCTCCAATCTGCGCCACGGCTGCATTTGCGCAAGCTCGAAGCCCTGCACGAATGGATCTAAATTTAATTCTTTGATCTTTGCGTAGGCGATCTTGGCGCGCAGCACGCTAGGAAGCGAGAATATGAGCATCATCAAAGGCGCGCGCAAAAAAAGCACCGTAAGCGCGATCGTTACGGCGTTTGCAAGCTCCGCTTTGCCGCCGCTAAGCCCAAAATAAAGCACAAAGCCCACCGCGCCGAGCATCATTACGTTCATAAAATTACTCGCAAACGCGCCGTAGACCTCGGCTCGCAGCGAGCTTTGGCGTAAATTTTGCGCATTGGGCAGAAAGTCATTTTCGTATAGGCTCTTCGCTTTGGCTAGGCTTAGCGACAGCTCCTTGTGCCCCTCGATCGCCGCGGCGTAGTTTTTATACAAAACGTCCTCGTTTTGGCGGTACAGATCGTAATTTTGCATGACCTTTTTCATCAAAAAGCGGTTGAATACCATCAGCGCGCCGATCCAAACGAATAAAAACGCAAACATCATAGGCGCGATATATAGCACGTAGATGCCGCAAAATAGCACGATCATCGCGCCTTGGATAAGCTCGGAGATGCGCATAAAGCCCTCGGTCAGGCGCGAAATATCGCTGGAAAGGGACGCAAGCAGGTTCGCCTTCGACGCAGCCTCGATGCGCTCGAACTTCGTATCGATGATCTGCTTGATGATCTTGGTGCGCAGATCGAACACGAAGTCGTTTTCCATCTTGCAAAGCATGATGCGGCTTAGCACCGAAAGCAGCAGAAATAGCGCCAAGAGCGCGAAAAATAGCGCGATGATGCGCCCGCCTCTTTCGGTGCCGTCAAGTAGATATTTATTGATAAAGCTTAAAATCAAGATCCCCGAGCCACTGTAAATCGCGTTTAGCGCGAGCATCGCGAGGATTTGCTTGGTATATTTTTTCATCTTTCGCCCCAATGAAATTTGAGCACAATTGTGGCAAAATTCGCTTGAAAAAACGGTTAAATTTTAAATCCGTTCTCATTTCGCGAATAAAATTTTACAGGACTGCGTAAAATTCCGCCGTAAATTTATCCACTTTTGGCGCGCCAGGAGCGATAAGCTCTATTTGTATTCCACCCCTGACAGAAATTAGCAGATAGGATCAAATTTGACGGATCGTAAAATTTTGAATCAAATTTAAAAACCTAAAGCGGCAGAGAGCAAAATTTCAACTATATTTTTAAATTTTATAAACTTTGTAGGCTTTGCTAAAATCCAAATTTAACTCTAGGCATCGCCCTTTTTGTTGCGCTCCGCGATGAATTTAGCTAATAAATTTATCTCTAATTTACTCACTTCAAATAGCGCCGTGATTTTCTTTTCGGCTAGGTCTAAATTTTTATTGCAAATAGCCTTGAAATATCTACGTAGCTCGGCGTAATCGCTTGGATTGCTGATCATAAAATTACAAAACAAACCGTTTTTGCCCTGCAAAAATATCATATCAAAAACGCTATCAATGCCCTTGCCAAAATGAAAAATGATCTGGGGCAAAAGCACCATGCAGATCGTCGCTAAAATTATAAAAATAGATGTCGCTACGGGCAGCACTACAAACATCGCCGCCATAATAACGACAAGAAATATTATGCCTGATTTACCGCCGACGCTATCTAGCTCGTAATGTATCGGAAGCGCGTAGGATACTATTTTGTGAAGCTTTCGTATTTGACGCGGCGCAATTTCCGCAAAAATTTTACCGTCAATTATCTTGAGAATTTTATCATTATAAAAATAGACATAAGCGTTTCTATAGAAATTCATATCGAATTTTCTCCTGCCTATGACGAGCAAAAAGTATAATGAAATTTTAAATATATCGGAGTTACCGCCAAAAAATACGTTTCTTAAAATTCCGAGAGCCATTAATGCGAGCATTAAAATAATCGAAATTTTTATGACTTGATTAGTTTCGTCTTTGATGACTAGCGGCTCTTTGTCGTAGTCTCTTGCATTTTTTTTCAGGCTTAAATTTAACTCATCTTGCATGCTCATTCCTATTTTGCCTGTGTAGTAAAATTCTACTACAGCTTTCTCACGCCAGACGTGCAGCTTATTTCAGGCCAAAATTTTGCTTGATGTAGATGTGCAAAATATCGATCGCGGCGGGCGTTACGCCGCTGATCTCGCTCGCGGCAAACAGCGTCGGCGGCGCGAAGCGGTTTAGCTTCTGCACGATCTCGTTGCTAAGCCCTCCGATCTTGCTAAAATCGATCTGCGGCGGGATCGCGACGCCAAGCAACCCCTTCATCCTCTCGACCTCGGCGCGCTGCATCGCGATGTAGAAATGATACTTGCACTGCGTTAAAATTTCATCCAAAACCTCATCGCTAAAGCCCTCAAAATGCGGCGCCAGAGCGAGCAATCCCGCCTTTGAAAAGCCGCTTTTGGCTACGATTTTTTGCAAGCTACAGCTTTGCGAAATGGGCTCCGCACCGATACTTTGCAGCAGGCTAAGCGTCTGTTTCGAAGGGGTAATCTGCGTTTTTAGCAAAAATTCCATTCCGCTTTGCACATCGCGCTTAAATTTACGTGCCCGCTCGTAACTCGCCTCGTCTAAAAGCCCGATCTCGTGGCCGTATTCGCTTAGGCGTAGCACGGCGTTGCCCTCGCGCAGCAGCAGGCGAAATTCTGCGCGCGAAGTAAACATTCGGTAAGGCTCGTTCGTGCCCTTCGTGACGAGATCATCGATCAAAACGCCGATATACGCCTCATCTCTGCGCAAAATCAAAGGCTGCCGCCCGCGCAAATCAAGCACGGCGTTGATGCCCGCCATCAGCCCCTGCGCCGCGGCTTCCTCGTAGCCGGTGGTGCCGTTGATCTGCCCCGACAAAAACAGCCCGCGGATCTTTTTGGTCTCGAGGCTGTGTTTAAGCTCGGTAGGATCGATGAAATCGTACTCGATCGCATATCCCGGGCGGACGATTTTAGCATTTTCAAAGCCCCTGATCGTGCGCAAAAACGCAATCTGCACATCGTAAGGAAGGCTCGTAGAAAGGCCATTTACGTAATACTCCGTAGCCTCGCGGGTCTGCGGCTCGACGAAGACGTGATGGCGGTCGCGATTTGGAAATTCATAAATTTTAGTCTCGATGCTCGGGCAGTAGCGCGGACCGGTGCTTGAAATTTGCCCCGTAAACATCGGCGCGCGGGCGAAATTTTCGCGGATGATCTCGTGCGTGCGCTCGTTCGTGTAAGCAATGAAGCAGGCAAGCTGCTTCGGTGCAAAATTTTTGCTGCGAAAGCTAAAAGCGCGCGGATCCGCGTCACCGTCTTGGCGCTCAAGCACGCTAAAATCGATCGTCTTAGCATCGATCCTTGGGCAGGTACCCGTCTTTAGCCGCCCCATTTGCAGCCCGAGACTTCGCAGCGATTCGGCTAGCTCCACGCTTGCTAGCTCGCCCACGCGCCCTGCTTGCAGCTTGTTTTCGCCCACGTGAATTAGCCCGTTTAAAAAGGTGCCGGCGGTGATTATCAGATGCTCGGTCTCATAAACGTTGCCAAGATGGCTCTTAATGCCGCAAACGCGCTGCTCGCCGCCTTGCTCGCAGGTTAAAATTTCGCTCGCGATCTCCTGGCTTATGTCCAGCCCCTGCGTGTTTAGCAGCAAATTTCGCATGTAGATGCGGTATTCGTCCATATCGATCTGAGCGCGCGAGCCGCGCACGGCGGGGCCCTTGCTCTCGTTTAAAATTCTAAACTGCAGCCCGCATGCATCCGCCGCAAGCCCCATCTGACCGCCCAGTGCGTCGATCTCCTTTACTAGATGCCCCTTAGCAAGGCCGCCGATTGCAGGGTTACAGCTCGCAGCGCCGATCTGCTCGGCTAAGATCGTAATTAGCAGCGTCTTTGCGCCCATTTTTGCGGCGGCTAAGCTCGCCTCGATACCAGCGTGCCCGCCGCCCACAACGATAACGTCGTATTTCATTTTTTGCCTTTAAATTTAAAGCCGCAATTTTAGCCAAAATAAAATTTCAAAACGATAAATCGCACGCGGATGTCGCAGGTAGCGGCTCGCTATGTATTTTTCATACGCGTAAAATTTTACTGCGCCGCAACTTTGAAGCGAGTTTAATTTGCTCCGTCGCATAAGCAGAATGCGGACGAGCCGTCCGTAAAAATCGCGGTGCAAAAGCGGCGCGCAAAGGGCGTAAAATTCCGCACAAAATTCCTGCGCCAAAATTTCGCGCTCGAGCTTTGCTTTAAATTTCGCATTGTATAATTACGCATTTTTTCAAAAAGGCTAAGTATTGATAGACAAATTTTATATTTCCGAGCTGAAAGATCGCGTGATAGGCGGCTGCGAGATTGCAAAGCAGCAGGCGCTAAATCTGGCGCGATGCGAGGATTTAGGCGCGCTTTTTGCGGCGGCAGATGAGATCAGGCGCGAGTTTTGCGGCGATAAATTTAATCTTTGCACGATCATAAACGTAAAATCGGGGCGCTGTAGCGAGGACTGCAAATACTGCGCGCAGTCGGCGCATTTTAACACGGGCTGCGAGACTTATGGAATTTTGAGCGAGCAGCAGGTGCTAAGCGCCGCGCTTGCGAACGAAGCCGAGCAGACGCACCGCTTCTCGCTCGTCGCCAGCGGGCGCGGAATTTTTCAAAAAAGCTCCGATCTAGGGGCATACTGCGCGATCTATGAGCGGCTGCGAAGCGAAACGCGGCTGCATCTGTGCGCCTCGCTGGGAATCGCTTCAAAGCCCGCGCTGGCGCTGCTTAAAGCTAGCGGCGTGCAGACCTATCATCACAATCTCGAGACTTCGCGCAAATTTTATCCACAGATCTGCACGACGCACAGCTACGACGACCGCATCCAAACGATACAAAACTGCCGCGCCGTGGGGCTTGACGTATGTAGCGGCGGGATTTTCGGGCTAGGCGAGGGCATGGAGGATCGCATCGATATGGCACTGCAGCTGCGAGAGCTGGGCGTTAGCTCCGTGCCGATCAATATCCTAACCCCGATTAAAGGCACTCCTCTGCAAAACGCCGCGCCGCTAGCGCACGATGAAATTTTAAAATCGATCGCGATCTACCGCTTCATTTTGCCGCGCGCGTATCTGCGCTTCGCAGGCGGCAGGCGAAATTTGGGCGAGCACGTGCGCATGGCGCTTGGATGCGGTATCAACTCGGCGCTTACGGGCAATTTCCTAACCACCACCGGCGATAGCATCGCAAGCGATAAGGCGCTTGTGGCGCAGTGCGGGTTCGACCTCGCAAAGGGCGCAGACTAGCGGCGGTCGAGAATTAAAGATAAAATTTAAGAGGCTGCTATGAAGTTAAAATTTTTCCTTGCCTTGATTTTAGTTGTGTTGCTTTGCGGTTGCTCGCTGCTCTCGCAGGGCGACGAGGAAGGTCCATTAGTAGCGGACGTGAGCAGATGCGATGTCGCAAACCCGCTAAGCAAGGAGCAGCTAAACCGCTGTGCGAAGCGGCAAAAGACTGACGCCGAAGTCGCGCGAAAGGCGCAAGAGCAAGCGGTATTGCAAGATACGCTTAATTCATTCAGAGCGGACAGCGCGCAAGCTCAGCAAAGAGCGCAAGAGCGATATATCGCCACGCAGCGAAGCCTAATGCAACAACAAGCGCAGCAGCAGATGGGGCAGATGCAGCAGCGCCAAAATATGAGAAATTTACAAAACGAACAAAACTGGAACAGGCTGCGCAATCTGGAAAATATAAGCAGCGGCGGGATTTAGCCGTGAATTTAAAAATTTGATCTAAATTTTAATTCGCGCGACTTTAATTCTAGACCAATTAACCCTGGTAAAAATATGATGAAATTTCAGCCAAAATGCTTCAAAATCAAATGAGGTCTTAAATTTCAAGGGCAGGCAGCTGAATGCTAGAAAATTTTAATTGATTTTAAGTGATGAAATGGTGACCCACAGGAGATTTGATTATAATATGTATATCGCCTAAAATAGGCAATATTTAAATTTTAGTTATACACTTTTTTATACAAAATTTATAATCAGTAAAAAGATAAGTGAAAATGGAGGGGGATAAATTTAAATACTTTTTACCGCGCTATTCGGCTCATCCAATACGCTATCGTCGATCGATATTAGCGTGCCGCCCGTAAGCCCGATGTCGTATTCTGCGTCGCGCTCATAAAATCTACGCGTTACGTCGCCCTCGTCTTGCTGTGCGTCACCGCTGACGCTGATTACTTTTTCGTCCTCGCTTTGCTCTTGCATATCGGTATCTTGTGTGTCGCCGTGTTTGCGAAATTCCGAGCGTATATCTTGCACCAGAGCAAAAGCCTTGCTGCCGATACCTACTACTTTCAGTGCGGTAGTGAGGTAAAGCTGTGACGTGCTAGTAGCTCCTGCGGCGGCAAATCCACCGATAGACGCCCCCTGCGTTGCAGCATAGCCAAGTCCCGCAGAGCTACCCGAGCCTATCCAAGAGCTAGGGCTTACGCCGTTGTAAAGCTGGCAAGTTTGATTTGCCCCGCTGGCTCCGGCTACGGCTTGATTAGTCGCAGTGCTCGCGTTTTGAGCGGCGACGGATTGAGTGAAAAGAGATTTTACGGAGAGATAGATCGAGCCTATTGCGCCTATAAAACCCATCACGCGTCCGAATTTAGCTAAGCTTTTTTTACCCGAAAGAGAGCCTATTGTAGCGATAAATCCACCTATGGCGCCCGCGACTGCAAGGGTCGCCATTACTCCTCCTACAGTGACCGCACCGGCGCCTCCTGCTAGTGCGCCTATTGTAGCGCCCGCAGCAGGTCCGTATGTGCCGACGGTTACAGCCGCCAGCACAAAGGTTATTGCTATTATGCCAAAACTGATTATAGGCCCCCATTTGCCAAATTTGCCTTTGGATTTCCTATCATATACCAATTTATACATTTGGCTCCACTTTTTGACCCATTTTCTAGAGCCCATTACGGGAGAATTACTATCCGCATAAAAAAGAGGATATGCGGTGCAACCAAGACGCATTTTGGATGGTCTCCCTCCATGTTCCCCCTCTTGATGATTGGGATCGGGAAACCACATATAGTAAAAATAGCAAATTCCCTCGTCGAGGTCTATAAACTCGCCGCCCATATTTTTTGTTTCATCGTAAAATTCCTTTACGATTTGATAATTGGTAATACCGCAGAGCGCTATTATTTTTTCAATCGGACGATTCCGATTTAAAGAAAAAAAACGATAAATTTCATATTGATTCCATCGCCCGCTATATTTGCAGGCAATCCTGAAGTTGCTAAATTTTGTTTTTTTAATCCAAAAATAATCTGTTATCTGTCCGTCGCTAGGTCCAGAGTAAGGTGCGGTTGGCTTTTGCCCCGCAAAAAATTGAGATAGCCCTAAATTGTCGCTTCCGTCGTAAGCATAGGGCTGAAGCCCGCCCGTATCTAGGCGATAGCCGTTTACGTAATAACGCCTTTCGTTCTCGTGCGCGATATAAAGGTCTTTGCAGTAATATACCCGCCCCCATTTTTGCGTATCTATAAATATCTGCTGCGGTGCGCGCCCTTTTCGGACGAGCTGTTTGTGTAGATACTCGCAAATTTTATTATACGCAGTCGCCGAGTAGATCATCCCGTTGGTAGCATCGGCTACTACGTCGCCCGATGGGTTACGATAAAAAGCCGCGGCCTCGCTACGCATTACGGAGTAATCCTATCGATTGCATTAAACATTTTAGTTGTCATCTCTGTAGGCGGATTTAGTCCTCCCACGGAGTAGCCGAATACGCTATCTTTTAGCAAGCTTGCCTCTTGAATTCTTAATTTATCATCGTAGCTCGCGATCTCTCTGTCTATCGCCTGACCTCGCTTTTTTTCACTATTAGTCTGCTCTTTGATTAGAGCCGTGCGCGCCTCGTTAAATGCCGCCTCCCGATCTGCCAAATTTAGCTTTTTCTCCATCAGATCAAGCTCGCGTTCTTTGAGTTTGACATCGGCATCGGCTATTTTTACTTGGGCTTCGAGTTGCTGTTTTCGCAAAGGCAACTCCTCGCTTTCGCTTAGAAGCCGCAGCGCTATCTCTTGCGAGCTCGTCGTTACGCTCTGCGTCATCGACACTAGGGTGTTACAGAGCATATCGAATTTCTTATCGTTATGCAGTCCATAAAGCTGCATGTACTCATCGATCTTAGCGGTAAATTTTTGATACGGCGTATCCTCCGCCATAGTATCGCCGAGCACGCGCTTGTAAAGCTCACTATATCTTTCTTTGTAATCAGCCATTTTTCAGTCCTTTAATGTAGCCCTCAACCCTTTTTGGGGTCTGGCGATACAGCAAGCTTGCTTTTAAATTCTTAGCTGCTTGCGCGTAATCTCCCGCTTCGATGCAGCTTAGGGTGTGGCGGAAGCCCATAAGTCCCGCAAGCCCTAGCTGATACGCCATTTCGATTAGGGTATCTTGCACGCCTTGCGGCTTGCTCTGCAGCCACGGCAGGCACTGAAAGAGCCGTTTTTTGAGTTTGGAGACTTTCAAATTTAAGATTTTTTCCGCTACCTCTTTACCCATCGGCTCCACCTTGCCACCGTTGAGCTTGAGTTCATCGGGGCTAAGAGCGGCTACCAAAAAGCCGTATCCTATCGTAGCCTTTCCGAGGCTATCTTTGTAGATATGATCCCGAAAGCCCTCGTGAGCTTTAATATTTTCTAGCAGGCTCATACTCCCTCCTCGTTCGTGATCTCTATGAATTCTATGTGTTTGCCCGAGCAAATTTTAAAAAATGCGTTATAGGTTTTTAGCGAGTTCGTAACCCCGGCAGCGGTATAATTTTCGCCTACTAAAATACATCCTGCCGTATCTTTCGGGAAGTTGCCGGGATGAATTAAAATGTAGCGGGACTTCGGCACTAGCTCATTAAAAAGTAGCGGACATATTCGCTTCTGGCTCGGGCTATTGTGCCACTGCATTTGATACCTGCCTGCCGGAATCCGCCTATCCTTGCCGCGCTCGGTAGTATCTGCGCCTGCTGGCTCAAGGGTGAAGCAGCTAAAAAGCTTTTTCCCGTCGTCCGTGATCGTTAGTTTTCCAATCGTGCCATCGTGAATGTTTTTAAATCTATTTATCTTTATCTTCATATTCCGATCCTCCAAAATCCATATCTTTTAAATTTTTAATCTTCCTTGACAAGAAGCTGTTTATTTTTGCTCTGACCCAATCGGCGCCAAACCAAGCCACTGCACCGCTTAGAGCTATGCAAGTTTTTGGGCTGCCGGGCATAAACTCGCTCAGCACCGCGTAGCTCACGAACGCAAACAGCATTGACGAGCCCACCGCTACTAGCCACGATATGACCTTTTGCCCGCCCGTTCCTCGCAGCTTCATATTGCCGCTACCGATACCGAGCATCGAGCCCAAAAAGCTTATCACTCCTACAAGTATGTAGTTCCACACTTCTTTATCGATCCCCCACATCTACGCACTCCTTGAGGAGCGCTTCGCAGGTTTGATAGTATTTTGCCAGCTCGACCGCGCTTTGCATGTTGCTTGAATCAAATTTAGGCTTTTCGGGGAGGCTTACTTTGCACTTTATCGGAGTGAGGACATCCTTATATTCCGTCCTTACCATCGGTGCAGGTTTTGCGCACCCGCTAAGAGATACGCACAACGCAAGCCCTATCAAAAACAAAAGAAACCTGATAATATATTCTCGCTTGTGCCTAGCTAGCG
The DNA here is from genome assembly GCF_018374135.1 of Campylobacter gracilis. Classification (GTDB taxonomy): domain Bacteria; phylum Campylobacterota; class Campylobacteria; order Campylobacterales; family Campylobacteraceae; genus Campylobacter_B; species Campylobacter_B gracilis_A. Next base: position 71,393 of record NZ_JAHAFS010000001.1, read on the forward strand.
CTTTTTGGTAGTTTTTGTCCATCGTAAACGTCTTGCGCAGAGGCTTTAAATACTGCGGCGTATATAATTGAGCTGTTTTCATCTACTAAGCTCCTTAAAAATTCTTTCGTAAAATTTAAGCTTGCTTTCACACTTGCTATCTTTTATCGGCACCTCTATCTTTTCGTATTTCGTCTGCACCTTTTTTTTGATGATAGGTTCCGCATTTTTGAGCTTTTCGTTTTGCAGAGCGATCTCTTTAACTCTCTCGTTTTGCAAATCGATTTTGGCGTTGCAAGCCTGCAAATTCGAGGAGCTGATGAGCTCTTGGGTTTTGGTGAATACTAGGTCTTTATTTAGCTGCTCTATCTTGCTTTTGAGACTATGGTTCCACCCCGCCAGTGCAAGGCAGGCAAGGATCAGAGCTGCGATAATTCCGAGGTAAATTTTAAAGCTCATATTGCCATCCATAAAATCAAAAATGCGATATCCTGCATTGCACCGTAAAAGAGCTCCTGCCTAGCCCAAGCGGTTTTAACCTCAAAGCTCTTAAAAGCGAAGCTAAATTTCGTGCGGTATCCCAGCTCACAAGCAAGCGGGAAGCCCGCCGCAAGAGCTACGGCTAGAAGCGGCGCGGCGTAAACGCCTGCAAAGACTAACGGCACAAATACTGGCAGCCACCAAATCAGACCGCGCAGAAATAGGCACGCCCTGCAATATGCTAGCCAGCGCGTGCGAGGTATAAAACGCCCCGCAAGCCATTCTATGCCACGACTTTTGCTCTCGCCTTTATCTGCTCCGTGGCTCGTCAAGGCACCCACCCATACGCCCCAGCCTTTGGCTTCTCCTGCGAGGTAGCCAAGCCCGCAAACGATAGCTATGAAAAAATTGCCATAAAAGGCAAATATCAACAGAGCCACCACCAAGGCGTTTACTTTGGCGAAATAGCTATACTGCCCGCGTAACCTATTGAGTATCCAAAACATCATCGCTCCTTTGGACGGCTTTTGACTATGTCTGCAAACTCATCACCGCCTAGATACCAAAAAGGTTTTGAGCCATCCTCATAACGAAATTTTGCAAAATCATCGGGGTGCGTCGCAAGGTGTGCAATCACTCGAAAGATATTCATCATGTTTGAGCCGTCCCATTGGTTGCACTTTCTAGCGCGTAGAAATATGATGATAGGGCAAGCCAAAATTCCAAGGATAAATGCCGAGAAAAATATCAAAACATAGCTCATAGCGCCACCTCGATCGTATCTGTAAATGCTATGGCATCAAGCTCTTTTTTATTCTTGGCTTTTTCGATTTTAAGCTCATAGCCCCATTTTAGAGTATGAAGTTTTTGGCCTCCGATCTGAATTGCCCGTTTGATACGCTTCAACTCCTCTTGTCCGCTAATCTTTTTCATCGTGTTGTCGTACATCCTAAATGCCCTTATTTCGAGGCTATCGAATGTATCTATCATAGCCTCGACGTTTAGGAGATAGCGATAGCCGCCGTTGATGAGCCCAAAGCCTTTGAGATTGATCTTGCAACTATCGCCCATTGAATGCGTCCAAGCGGCAAGCTCTGCGGTCTTTGCTTTGCGTAGCTGCTCGATTGGGGGCTCCTCTATTTTTATGCTAGTTGCAAGTGTTTTTGGGTCGATATGAGTAGCGCCCATATCAAGAGCTTTTGCCCATTGCTCATCGCTTATTTCTACGTTAGGAGTAGGGATATTTTCGTGTATAGCATCGTCATAATATCCCAGTATCTCGTTTGTTTTTTTGTCGTAATTTACGTATTTCATTTTTCGCTCCTTAATAGCCTATTGCTATATAATGTGAAGTGTATCCATAAGGCCCTTTAGCGGTAAACCCAGTTTTATTATTGTCAAAAGGGTTTATCTTTTGGTGCCCCACTCCTCCTGTAGTACTAGGAGCTGCGTCTATTAAGTTTCCTATTATTAGAGATAAACATAAATTAGGAAATGCTATAGGGTAATTTACTCTTATGGGGTCGTTAGTTTGTTCTCCAATTCTTCCCCATTGAAAGATTAATCCGTTAGGCAGCTTAGTATAGCCACTCTCTTGTCTTGAGTTTGCAAAATTAGAGGCGATAAAATCGGCTATAGCTTTCTCGCTTACCGCCGTATCGCTTAAGCTTCCCGTGATAGAATTTTTGAGTTTTACGATACCGGCCTTTGTTTCGGTAGCGGCCGATGGAATATCGTCTTTTAAAGCGTATTTATCGGCGGCAAGCCCGCCTAATTTTGCGCTATCCGCGGCTTTATCGTTTTTGCCGAGCTTATTACCGACGGTGCTTTTTAAATTGTCAAAATCCGCTTTATCGATTTTTAATTTCAGCATATCCCCGATCTTTTTGCTCGAATAGGTAGTCGTAGTTTTTTCTGCAGTATCGTCGATAAGTCCGCTTTTTAAGAGAGCTTCTATCTCTGCTTTTAGCTTTTGCAGGCTTTGCTGCAAAGCCTGCTGCTGCTCGAATTTTTGATTTATCGTGGCGGCTTTTTCGGAAATATCCCTGTGTTTTATATCCACGTCGTCTTTTAAAGACTGCGTAGTATTCGTATTTTGCAAAACCTGATTTGCTTTTACCAGTATGTCGTTGTAGATAGCATTTAAGCGGCTATTATCTATCTTGCCGATAGAGGCGATCGCTTTTTCTATCTCCGCGCTTAGAGCTTTTAAAATTTCAAGCTTTTCGGCCCCTAATTTGAGTTCATAAATCGATACCATTTTTTACCCCTTTAATATGCTTGCGGCGATGAGAGCATTAAGGATTTTTAGTCTTGTCGCCAAAGCCCGCAATAGCTCTAAAATATCGATGTCCGATATTGCCTCAGCGTTTAAAAGCGCCGTATTAAATTCCTCCTCAGTCATCGAATATCCTTTCCTTGCCGTCGTTTGCGATATAATCCGAAATGATTTCAAGCGCCAAATCCCTATAAAAAGTGTCTTGGTTGATGATAAACGCTACGTAGTTGATTACCGCATACGTTAGGCTCTCATCGATCATAATATGCTCTTTTTCATTGCTGAAATTCGGCTTATCGGGGTATGTGATATAAAAGCCGTTCGCGACGTTTCTATATACTCGTTCGCTCTCTACGCTACGCAACAATTCGCTAGGCGTGCATTTGTTAGCTACCCACAGCATAGCCTCTAAAAACATTTCGGACAATATCTCATCGGGCGGCATTTTTTTGCCGCCCACGATCTTATGAGCTAGAAATTCTTTTGCGAATTTCGACGTCATTATTTCACCTTTAAGCCTACGCCGATTGCAAAAGCATCCGCATTTCGCACCTCAAGCGTCGCTTCGGTGTAGTAACGCTTTTGTTTTGCGGTCTTGCTCGTGGTTACGTTCTCGATCATAGTAGGGATCAAAAGCCCGTTTTTCATAAAACTAAAGTCGCCCGCAATCAGCACGTCGTCTAGCTTATTTTGCTCGGATAGGTACCTATGAAGCCTAAAATTTACCTTCCCGAAGTCGGTGTCAAGGCTTACTACGCTTGAATTGATGCTTTTTTCGTTGCCGAATTGGCGGGTAGCAAAAGCATTGATCGCCTTTTTGAGTTTAGCGCCTATGAATACGTCTTTAGGCGTCGCGCCCGCATCCCAAATGTTTTGTAAAATTTTGTTTAAGGCATCTTCGGTTAAAACCGTAGGCGTGCCGGTCCAGTCGTTTTTGCTATCGAAAGCAAGAACATTGCCGCGTCTGCCGTTATCAAACGCCGTCTTTCCTTTGGAAATGTAATAAAACATTCCCGCCATCTCGCCCGCTACCGTATCGGTTCGTGGGGTAGGAGCTTTAAATATGGATGTTTTGGTATCCGTATCGCGACCTAAGCCGAATAGGGCATATTCCATATCGCGCTTATGCTCTTTGGCGCGCTTAGCCGTTTCGCGCTCCATCTCTTTCCCGCCGTAGGTGGCTACCTTCTGCATCGTGTAAGATACGCTTATATTGGTAGTGAAAATTTGCACGCTGTCAGTCGTTTTTTGAATAGTCGATTTTCGATCATCGGCGAAATCGCTAATCTCAAGCTGCGCGTTCTTTTTAGGCGCCGCGATATTGTCGGTTAGCCAACTATGTTCAGTGTTCGTAACAGTTGAAGTTCCGATGAGACTTAAGACGGGGGTATCGTCCGCTCCGATTAGGATTATGCTATCGTAGACGGAGGGCTTTAACCCTTCTCTTTTTGTTGCTGGAGCTTGAAAGCCCGTAGATGTGATTGCCATAACGTTCTCCTTTTGAAAGTTAAGGCAATTTTCGCGCAAGTGCGAGTGCGTAATCTACCCATAAAACGCACTCTTTGGGATTTTTAGATTAAATTTGAAGGATTTTTGATAAATTTTTATCGCTAGAGAAAAAATATTTAAATGATTTTAAAAACTTTTGAAGGATTTTAAGTGTATTATTAAAGTCAATAAGCTACAAAGCAAACCTTTAAAAGGAGTAGAAATGGGCCATGCTGTAAAATGTTTTATGCTCGGATTTAGAAACGCTTTTTCGCCTATAAAGCTCCAAACTACAAAAAATTTGGGCCAAATTGCAGTAGAATTTTCTGAAAAAAGAAAGGCTTCAATTGAAAAAGAGCGAAGTAGACGCAAGGCTTCAAAAAATAAAGGATAGGGCGACCGATCCGCAAGATATCAAGGCTATTATCCAAAACAATGTAAATGTTGAAGTAAATTTATCGGAGCTCGGCGGGCTCGCTAGGATAGATCCGAGCTTGGCTAAAGAATATTTAGAAATCATAAAAAATAATCAATCTCACATTCAGAAAATAGATATCGGGCTCATGGAGCTTGAAAAGACGGAGCAGACAAGGCGTCTCGCCAACGATCCCAAAGATAGGGCGTATAATACTAGAGGCCAAATTTTTGGATTTATCGTAATGCTTACATCTTTATGTATCGTATGTCTTGCGATATACAATCACGAGACGAGTTTTGCTATTACTTGCGTTATCTGCGTTTTGCTGTTGTCTCTTTATCATATAAGCGGCAAAAAGGAGCAGACGGCGATAACTTGGAAAAATAACGACGACAAAAAAACATAGCATAGATTAGAGGCAAGAGTTTATTCCCCCGCCTCTCTTAGCTTTTTCATTCTGTCGCTTATATCTACGTATAGCTTAGCTCTTTCGTTTTGCCCTAGCGTTTCGTTTTGTTTGATTTGATCCATCAGGCGTTTTAGCCCGTTCCAGTCGTCCTTGAGCTTAGAAATTTCGCTTTGCCACTGAGCCATTGATGCATTTTTGAGATTTTGTGGTATAATAGGCTTATTGGGAGACTTTAATAATTCGCCATCCTCCTTTTTTAGAGAGGTTGCCGCAGCTGGCGTCGCGGTGGGTTTCCCTTTTTCTTTTCTAAGCCTTTTCTGCCTATTTACAAGCCTATTTAAATCTCGCCCATCGGTTTTATTTGCGTGAATTATCTTGCCGGTCTCTTTTTGCACCCCGATATTCGCAGCCTTATTATCGTTCAGTCTTTTGGCTATGAGCGCAACATCATCTTTCGTGTTTTCTAAAAAGTGAGTAGGATTATTTTTAATCTCCTTGATTACTCTAAAGACATCCGCCTCGCTCTTAAACATCTCGGGGTGTTTTACCGCAAGGCTTTTTAAATTTGCGGCCCATTCGTCGGTCAGAATTCCGCTTAAATCATTGATCCACTGTTCGGGTTTAAACGTTTGCTGCGCGTATTGATAGGGCTTACCGCCGTCTTTCATCGTAAAACCCTCGCCCTGCTTGACAAGCCCGCCCTTAGCGACCTTACCCGCTTTTTCGTCTAGCTCCTCCTTAATTTGCTTTTTAGCCATTTCGACTAGATTTATCTTTTCTCGATCGCTTCGGCTTGGATCTATCAACGCCTTTTTTAATTCCTTGGGGTTAAATTTAGCCTTTACGGCGCCTTGTGCCTCTTTGGCAGCATTTTTTGCCGCTATTTCGCGCCCTTGATCTATTACGGCTTTTGCTATCCCCTCGGCTACTTCATCGCTTGCGCCGCTATTTTTAACCGCCTGCATAAATGAGCTTAACCCCTCATTTACCTTAAGCGCTTTTAGTCCCTCTCGCAAGTGATAATCTAGCGCCGCATCATTGCCTACTTTGCCTACGTATTTAAATACGGACTGCTTTAATCTGTTTATTAAGATGGATTTTAGCAGTCCTTCTGGGGTTTGGGCTATTCCCGCTCTAGGCATAGTGGGCTTGATAAATTTTTTATCTACGGCCGCGAATACATCGACTAAATTCCCCCTTGCATTTGTGAGTTGTAACATAGCATCTTTTAAATCTTTGCCTGCCTGGCTTTTTAAATTTATCTTTTGAAGGTTTTCTCTTAATCCGATGCCGTCTAAAACCTCGGTTATGTTGCGGGTTCCGCGCTTGGCGATTTGAGAATTAAAAAGCTCGTTCAATAGATCGGTTTCGAATTTTTCAAGCTCGGCGGGGCTTAGTTGCTTGCTAAATTTAGCTAAAATATCGCCTTGAGCCTTATCCGCATTAAATATCGCGCTTAATACGTCATCTGCACTTGAGTTCGGATCGATTATTTTTTCAAAAAATGGATTTTCCCTGATCTTACTCATATCCGCATATTTAGCAAGCTCGCTTTTTAGATATTTCGCATTAGGCGTTCCCTCGATAAGTCTATCCACCGCGTCATCAATGATTTTGCCGACTGCGGAAGTATCTACCTTCTGCCCGTAATGTCCGTCTTTATTAAAAATCCTTTGGGCGTATTCGTTAAAGTCTTTTTTGATCTTTCTTAACTGCGAAAAATCCATCGGCTTATCTTTTAAATTCTCAAGCGCGTCTAGTAACGTTTTGGCTTCAGGCGTTTTTAGCTCGAATGCATTTAAATTCTTTACCATAGCCTCTTTGGCGTTTTGTATCGCCTCGCTGCTTAGCGTCGTCGTTTTGCCGCCTAGGCTTTGGGCGATCCCCTCCTCCATTTTGCCGAAGTCGTCGCTTACTCTGGCGTAGAAATTCGAAACGTCGCGGCTTATCTCCCCTTTCGCCGTTTTGGGCAAAATTTGTCTTACCGCATTTACGTCCGATTGAGCTAAAGCTGCCAAATTCCGTGCCGCTTGACCTGTTTTATCCCCCTGCAGGGCATTTATGACATTAGATGTAGCTTTATTATCGCCTAGGGCAAAATCCACGATTTCCCGCTGCACCTTATTTACGCCCTGGGCGTTATTTAAGAAATCCGACGCCTTATCTAATTTAAGTTTCCCCGCCGTATTTGCTAAATGATCTTTAATAAAATTTATAGGCTTGTTTAAAATTTGTAGATCGGTAAAATTATTATTATCTACCTTATACCCGCCTAGCTTTTCCGCATTTTTTAAAATTTCATCCGCTTCGTCGCCGACGATTGCAGAGATTGCTTTTTTCGCTCCGCCTGCATTCGCCATCGGCAGCCCCTTTAAGCTGTCTTTAGCTATGCCTACCAGCCCCCAATCGGATGCTTTTCTGGCTAAATCTACCGCCTTGCCGCCGTATTCCATCACGGGCTCTATTACTTTCTCGCCAGCGCGTTTCACTGCAGGCGCTGCAGCTTTTACGAGTTTTCCCGCGCTATTTATGGCGACGCCTCCTAGCGCGTCCGCCCCTGCAGATTGGAGCGCTCTTGCGGCATAGTCTCCAGCGTCGTATTCTCTACCCGTCGCTTCGCCTTTTCGGTATAGATCGCTCATAGAGCCGAGCGCCGTTCCCGTAGCACTTGCCCCTAGTAGGGGCAAAAAGCTTCCTCCGCCCGTAAAAGGGGCTAGCGCCGTTGCGGTTATGCCGCCGATGATCTCGCCCTTGTTTGCCGATAGATCATTAAGAATACCGGGCGTAAGTTCTTTTGCTATGGGGTTACCTTTGGCGTCTAAGGTGCCGAAGTAAATTTTGCCATCGTCCGTCTGCACTGCGCCAAGCTCATATCCCGCATTTTTCGCGATGTAATCTAGGTCTTTTTGTAGCTCCTCGGCCTCTTTCTTTCCGCCCGTCAGCTTTTGCCAAATGGTGGTATTTTGAGCAAGGGCTATTTTATCTTTTAAATCATCCTGCTTTCTCACGTTCGGAGCTTCCGCATAAATGGCGCGATACGCGTCGTCGTATTGCTTTTCCTCCTGCTGCGGGTTATAGAATTGATCTTTCCCCATAATAGGCTGCGCGGGTTTGACGTTCGCCAACATCTCGCGAGCCGCCTCGGGCGTATAATTTATGCGCGTGGTATTAGCGTATTCGCTCGGCATTTGAAAATTCTGCTGCGTATTTTGCACTGCCGTCGCGTTTTGTTGAGGCGCGGCTGCCGTATTTTGTTGCGGGGTTAAGCTTGCCTGCTGCGCTTCGTTACTCGGCTCCCTGCCAAATTCTTTAATATATTTTTGGCGGGCGTAGCCCTTAATCTGCTCTGTCGTGTATCCCGCTGCTTGAAATTTTGCGATCGTATCGTTGCCTAAATATTCTCTAGGGGTCATATTCTCTCCTTACCAGCTATTAAATCCGTCGTCGCCGACATACCTTACGCCGTTTTCATCATAGGCGCTCATCTCATCGTATAAGTTTTGGGGCGCATATCCCCCTGACGATGCGGTATTCATCGGCGAAGCCATTTTATTCAAACGCTTTAGCATTTGTTGTTCTTTCCCCACAGTCGTTTTATCAATTTTATCTCTGATTTCTTTTGGAAATTGCCCTAAGTAGTCGTTATACATATTGCTAAAATACTCCGCCCCTTTGTAATTCCCTTGAGATATTAGGAATTTTTCCGCCTCTTTGATTGAAGCAAGATGATTGCTTGCTCGCGCAGCTACTCCCGCAAGAGTAGTATTAAAAAATACATTTACGGGCTGTATTTGATCGTATACGGCTTTTTTTGTCATCAATCCGCCGCCTTTAGTGTAAGCCCTCTCTAGATCGGCTATTGCGTCGGCTTTAGCATATAAATCCGCCGTTATATCCGCATTAAGCCCGAGCCCTCTTGCTGCAGGAGCCGTTATGTTATCCACGGGGCCGCTTATTTTGCTTTCATTCCCGACCAAATCATTTGCATAGGGAGCATATTGGTCTAATATTTCCCTTGAGTGCATTAGTTTATTTGCTATTCCCACGGGCAGGTTTTTCTCGGGCGAGCCCGTACTTGCCGCTCTTGCTTTTGTTGATTCCGGTGAGACATAGGCGGCTTTATATGCGGCCTGCTCTCTCGGGTCGGTCATGCCCGGCGGAATTTGCCCACCCATTTGATTAAAAAGAAAATCATTTATTTTCGCCGTCTGCTCCTCTTTGCGTTGCGCCTCCTGTTGCTTCAAAATAGGCTCTTGCGCCTTGTTTATTCCTCCTTGCGCTTCGGTTTGCAACCTATACTGCCTGCCCAGATTTCTCTTTTCTGCGTCGCTCAAATTCGGGGCTTGATCCTTAAACTGCCCGCCTTGTTGCCCCGCGTTATACCACGCCATATCTATGCCCGCCTGCTTTTCCTGCTCGGCTTGCGCCTTATCTCGCGCTTGGTTCATATTCCATTGCAGCTGCGCGTTCTGCCTTGCGTTGTCGGCGTATAGATTGTTTATCTGTGCTCTACGCAGCGAATCCGTGCTATAGAAATTTTTAAGGCTCAAATCCTGATCGAAAGCGTTTTTCTTTGCAGTTTCGGCTTCCGCCGCTTGATTGTGCCGAGCGGTTTCTTGATTTTTCTGCCCGTATAGGTATTCTTTCATCAAATTCGCGCGGTTCGTCTCGTCAAGGCGCGCCTGATTTTGATTTTTCGCCACGTTGTCCTTGTAAATTTCATAGAGCGATCTGCCGACCGCTCCGACTGCATCTATCATCCGCGTATCGTAGTTGAAATCTACCTTATGAGGGTTAAAAAAAGCCATCATATCCCCCAATCTTGCTTTAAAGCTTTAAGGTCTAAGCGCTTTTTCTTAAGCTCCTCGTCAAAGATATCAATCTTATTTACCAAGGCTCTTATGACGCGCGTATCAAGCTCGCCGTTAAGCTCTCTTTGCATATCTCGCCTAAGAGCTGCGATAGCGGTTTCGCACTCTTTGATATCCTCCTGTAGCTCTACCGCTCGCCCTCTTGCATATGTGATGTTTTCTATCATCTCTCACCTCGCGAAAGTGGACGCATTCCATCCGTCGTATAAATTTTGCTCGGCGCGGTTTTGTCTGTCGATCTCGCGTTGCGAAAGCATCTTGTTGAAATTATATGCATCTTGCTGCATTTGCAGGGCTTTGTTAGCCGCTTTTTGCTGCTGCAAGCCCGAATACAGACCGCCAGCCAAGCCCGCGGCTTGTAACCACGTAGGCGTTCCGCCGCCCGAGCCTGAAAACAAGCCCATCGCCCGATTGCCCGCCCCTTTTAGCATATCAAGAAAATTCCATCCGCCGCTGTTTGCTGCCGTATTCGCCGCTCCTGCTAGCCCGCCTGCTATACCTGAAAAAAATGGGTTCATCTCATCCTCCTTAAAATCCCGCCTGTTTTAGAAGTTCCGCACCGATCTCTACGTCGCTTACGTCCTCGCCTTTTTTCATCCTATCGAATGCCCCGAGCTCCCCGCCCGATTTGTTCGTATCGATGATCTCGTCAGGTTTTTGCGTAGGCGTTGCGATCTTTATCATCGCGTTTGCTACCGCTTTCCAGCCGTCGTAGTTTTCGCCAAGAAGTGGCAAAAAGCCGTTTTGCTCCGCCCATTTTCCCATCTCCTCGGGCTTGATAGTCGGATAATCTTTGCTGAATTGATCTAAATTTTTGTCAAAAACCGCTCTCTTGCGCGCCGCTTCTTGTGCCTGAGCTTGCGCTTCTTGAAGCTGCCTGATCTGCTCTTGCATCTGTGGCATTCCTTGCAAGCCCATACTATCGAGCAGCGCTTGTTGCTCGGGCGGAAGCTGCACCGCTTTGGCCTGCTCCGCCGCTTTGGCTTTTTCCGCCTCTTGCGCCGCTTTTTGTTCCTCTATGCCTTGCATAGCGCTTGCTATCATATTTTGCAGATTTTCTTGCGTAAGCTGCGGCTGCTCTGTTTTTTGCCCCTCCGTAGGCTCTGCACCTTGCGCTTCCTGTGGCTCCGTTTGCCCCTCGCTCGCTTCTAATTCGCCTACCAATGCATTGATTGCGTCTTGCTCCGTCATCTCTACTCTCCTGTATAGTTTTCAAAAAATTCAAAAAAGCTTTCTATAAGCTTCACCTTATCCATTGCCCGCAGGCGGCTTTCGTCGCTTGCATTCTCATCTTGCGCCGAGATCAAGAATTCCTCGTATTTGATACTTAGCAAAACGAGGAATTTCCTCACGGCGTCACTCCCCAAAATCGGCTCAAGCTCTTTATTTGACGTCAAATTTGAAATAGTGGCGTCAAAAACCTTTTTTTGCGTGTTAGAAAGCATTGCTTACTCCTTGCATTGGATTTATATCAGGGGGTATCTGCGGCGGCAGGATCATCTGCTCTAGCCCGCTGCGCTCGCCGATAAACTCGCTTGCATTTTTGATACCGTATAGCGGCAGAAGCTCCAAAAGAAGCTTTTTGCTCGCCTCTTTCATCGCAGCCGCTCCCGCCTGATCGCCTATCTGCAAGCACATTCCAAACTGCGCGCCGATCATTTTCGCCGCATCCATCAAGGATTGCTTTTGCACCTCCTTATTTAGCGCTCCGATGCCCGTATTTAAATTCACTTTAAAACTCGGCACCTCGCCGCGCCCGAAGCCCGCAAAAAAGATTGGATCGGCATATTTCCACACCAAAAACGCAAGCCGTTCAAATATCGGCTCGAAAAATGTCTCGTTGAATGTGCGGATATAGCCTTGAAGTCTTACGCTGCCCTCGTTCGCCATTATGCTTGCCATCGTGGCGGTCTCTTTTCGCACGGTCGTCGCGCCGTTTTGTTGAGGAGAAACGCCGCTAACTTCGCTCATTTCGTTTTCGATGACCTGAAGCGTAGCCATCGCTCCGCCTATGTCCCCCGCGGGCAAAACCTGCACGGCGCTCGGCTGATTTGTGTATATCGGCGTGCCTACGCTCTCAAGCTCGCCCCGCTCTACCATTGAAGCCTTGTCAAATATGATTTTCGGCGCGACCTGCTGACGGATGACATCGGTGATCGAGTTTCTATTCACATTGAGTTCGTTTTGCAGCGGAAGCATCGACATCAGCGCAGGCTCGCCATAGGCGCTGACGTAAATCTCCTCGTCCGTGCATCTGATCTGCGGCAGCATATAGCCCACTATGAAAGGCTGTCCGTCTCGCAGCTCTACTAGATCGCGCAAAAGCTCGTTTTCATAAAGGCTAGAAACATACCATTTGCCTCCGCGCAGCTCGTAAATTTCATAAATTTCAAATCTCTCATACGGCTTTTTGTCTGCGAAAGCCTCTTTGTTCTCTATTTTAAAAACGCCCCTTTTGCCGTAGCTCAAAATATCCTCGCTGCTAAGATATATTCTATGCACCAAATAGGATATGTCGTTTAGTCCGCGCGCGCCCGGGTCAAAATATAGATCTTGCAGGCTCACTTCGTCTATCATTGCGCGGTCTTTGCTCCAATACACCTTTACCGCGCAGCTTGCCGAAAACGGCGCGCGCAAGAATATCGGCGCAAAGGTTTTGTATAGATTTATGCTCTCGGCGTAATGATCTATCGCCGCCTGCCATTTGTCGATCACGTCGTCCGAGGAGTTGATATAGGGTTCGAGCTTTGCGAATTTGTCGTTGTTGAAGTAGGTTTCGGTTAGTCCGTCGTAAATTCTTTTTGCCTTTGAATTGAGTTTCGGGATATAGTTTTTGCTTTTGTTGCGCTTTTGCAGGCTCTCTGCGAGCTCGGGGCGCAAGATCAGCAAATACGCCTCCTCCAAATCCTTGAAACCTTGCTTGTAATGTTCGTAGCCGTCCATTGCCGCAGTTTTGAGCTCCTGCAGGTATGCCGTCCTATCCATTGATGATCCTTTTCATTTTGTAGTATGTGCTTTTTGAAACCCCCGTGAGCTCGCGCACCCTCTTAAATTTCGCTCCGTCTCTCACAAGCTCCGCGGCGAGTCTGATTTTGTGAATTTTCGTCGGCATCTGCTTCATTCCGCTAGCCAGATCGCAGATCATCACGAATATGCCTAGCCTCAAAGCCCTATCGTCCAGCCTCGCCAAATTCCTCACAAGCGTAGGCGAAATTTTTTCAAAAATATAGTCTGTTTTGAGTGCATTTTCTACCCATAGTTCGCACTTTTCACCATGCGTAGTCGTCATATCTTTGATCCTTTCTTCGCGGTAGTATCGGGCAGAGATCAAAAAAGCTCATCGCTAGCGCATCGGCGCGATCGGGGCTGCGGCCATACTCTTTTTTGATGCCCTCTTTGGGCATCAGCAGATACCGCTCCTTTTTGTCAAAGTAGAAAGCGATCGTTTGTAGCTGCCTTTTGAGCTCCTCATCGGGCGCGATCGCAAGAAGCGGGAGCTTTTCGCGCAGGTTGAAATACATCTCGGCGCGTTTGTTCGCATATTTGCGCTCGTCGCTTGCTTTAAAGCTTCCTTTTGCCTCGCGCACGATGCCGCGTAGCCCTAGATCGCACAGAGTATCAAACACCCCCGCGCCCACTCCGATAGTGTCAATGTATATCGCGTGAGGCTTGAGATCGCTTCTCTCATACTCGCCGTAAATTTCGCGCGCCAGCTCGCTCGTGCTAGCTATGCGGTAGGGTTTCAGAGCCTCTACGCTATCTCCCTGCCTTTTGCAAAGCACGCTTTCGTCGTCTCCCTCTCTGGCTACGTCCAAAGCCCAGATCACGGACGCGCCTGCGTCGAAATATCTTTGCTTGCGAAACGCGGCCTCGATAGCCGCCAAAGAAAACACGGAGTTTGAGGTAGTATCCAAAAACTCGCCGAAAATCTCCTGCCTCGCTACGTCGCTATCCGCTCCGCCCAGCTCTGCAACCAGCCTGTCGATCTCCTCTTTTTGAAGTAGCGGGTTGTCGTAGCTGGAAAACTGAAAATTTCTCCAACCCTTTTCGTTTCTCATTCCGCGCTGCGCCAGATCGAAAAATTTATTTTTCCCTTTCGGCACGCCGCCGATGAATGCGCGAGAGTTTGGATTGTCTAGCAGCATAGGAGAGATCGCATTGTCCCACAAATAGGGGTCTTTGAGGATGATGCCCGCCTCGTTGAGGATGACCGTGTCGTATCCGAAACCCTCTATATTCTCGGGGCGTTCTGCGGAGCGAAAATCAAGATAGCCCTCACAGATCTTGAGCTGCTTATCCTGCGCGTTCCAGCTCCACAGCTCTTTTGGCAGCTGCCGCAGCTCGGGGAGGAAATACCGCTCGAAGTATCTTTTCAAATTTGCCGCTATCGTATCTACCCAGAGTATCTTTTGCCCCTCAAGCAGCCACTCGATGCAGGCATTCGCCGTGCCCTTCGTAAAGCCGAAACGTCTGCCTTTTTCGATAGTGCAAAAGCGCGCGTCGTTTTGGAAAAATACCGCCTTTTGCTGCGGCGTATAGCGCAGATCAAGGGCTAGCTCACTCATCGCTCGCCCCTATCTCGCGCCTGGTGATCTGAATTTTCGTCTGCTGCGCGTTTGTGTTTTGGATCAGGGTTTGAGCCGTGCGAGGATTTACGCCAAGCGTTAGACTTGCCTTATCTATCGCGTCCTGTAAGGCTTTATAGTCGTTCGCGTTTAGCTCCACCGGCTCGAAGTTTTGCACTCCGTCTCCCACGCCTACCTTTTCGTGCTTGGTGTTTTTGTTTAGCATTTCCGTGATCTTTACCAGGTTTTTTTGAGTAGCGTTGAAAATTAGCCCCCTGTTATACGCCTCGTCTTTAGCGGCGTTCATTATTGCGTTCATCTGTTCATTTGGGAGCGTTTGCCTCGCCGCAATCATCGTTACTTCGGCTTCTACGTAGCGTTCATTTTCGGGGGACAAATCCCTGGTCAATTTGTTTGCGGTTCCTAGCGAAATATTATATTTTTTCACCAGGTCGCGTTGTGAAAATTTGCCCGTGAGATAGTCTGCTATTACCTGCTTTTTTGTTTCGTCCGTGATCTTTGCCATCAACTCTCCTTAAATTCCCCGTCTATCTTGCCGTTTGCGATCAGCCTTTTTAGCATCTTGGCTTTGATTTTGTATTCGGGCGTGCGGTAGCCTTTGACGTCCTCGATGATGAGCCCGTCCGCTTCATAGACGAAATCCGCCACATACTCTATCGCTCTTATAGTTTTGCCGCGGTATTGAAATTTATCTTGCAGGGTAAATTTCACCTGTCGCCTAAGGTTTCTGATCTTGCCCGCTCTTTGTAGTAGTTCTAGCTCCGCCGCCCGTTTTGCTTCTTTGGCGCTATCGTATATCGCGCCCCCGTAGGCGGTCTTTTTAGCCCTGTATTTGGAAATTCGCCTAATTTTCATTTGAATTTTTCAAACTCCGCTTTGGATAGTCTCATCAATACCCTATCTCCACATATTCGCCCTCGACGGCAGAAACGGCGGCCTCTACCCGCAGGCAAAAATAAAAATAATCCGAGTTTGAGCTTAGCCCCGCGCCCTCGCAAAACTCTATAGCGTCCTGCTCGTTTGCGAATAGAGCCGTTAGCCAGCTATCCTCTTCTATCCGTCCCGCCTCTTTGAGTGCGTCAAATAAAAACCGCTCTTTGTATTTCAGCTGCCCGTTCGCGTCAAACCAATCGTCGCTATTTTCTATCTCGTCAAGCTCCAGCTTATACACCGCGTAATTCAAAATTTCGCTCATAATAACCCCCTTATAGTTTTTCTTAATCTTTTCTCGGCGATTTCGCAGTATTTGCTCTCTATCTCGCAGCCGATGAAGTTTCTATTTAACTCTTTGCAAGCCGCCGCAGTCGTGCCGCTACCCATAAAAGGGTCGAATACCAAATCCCCCTCGTTTGATGCGGTTAAAATCAGCTTTTCGATTATTTCGAGCGGTTTTTCAGTCGGATGTCCGTATTTACTCTTGCCGCAGTTGTGCGTAAAAAGCCTTGAAATGCCTTTAATTTTGACCCCTTTTTCCCTGATGTAGATTATATTTTCAAGGTCGCTTTTAAAGGTGTTATTCGTAAAGGGCGCGGCGTTGGGTTTATACCACGCGAGCTCGGCGATATTGCAGCCCCTCTCATAGCCCCAATTCATTATGCGCGGCTTTTGTTTTGTAGAGCAGAATATGAAAATATTGATTTTCTTGCAGATGCGCGCGATCTGCTCTAGCGCAGCCTCCGCATCAAAGCCCTGCGAAATTTTACCCAGCGCGCCGTTTTCATATATGGGGCGTTTGCCTAGCCCGCCGCCTTTGGTGTGAATTTCATAAGGCGGGTCGGTTACGACCAAATCCACGCAGCTATCGGGCATAGAGTGCATAAACTCCAAGCAATCGGTATTGTAAATTTTATTAAGCTCTAGCATCGCGCGCTCCAATACATCATATCTTTGTAGCTTGAAAAACCGTGATTTTGTGCTTTGGTTACGCAAAATTTCATATTTTTAATCCATTCGTTCGCCATCCCGCGTTCGACGCAAAATTCTATATAGTCCTTAAAGTCGCTTTTTTCCGAGCTGAAAAAGAAAAACGGATGTTTTAAAATTTCAAACAATTTTAAAAACTCTACCATCCGCCAAGGCTTACCGCTCATCACGTAGCCGTTGCGATCGGTTTGCAGATAGGGGGGGTCGCAGACTAGCACGATATTTTCGTCTTTATGCTTTTTGTAAAGCTCGCTATAATCGCAGCTTGTGCGCTCTATACCATCAAAAAAATCACCCGCCTGCGTGAATAGGGACACGCTATTTGAGGACGAAAAAAGCGTCTTTTTGCTAAGCTCCGCGAATGAATGCGCATATTGCCCGCTGAAAAGTAGGCGGGAGGATAGAGAAATAAAATCGGGGTTTTCATATTCGGATATAATTTTTAAAATTTCCTCCCTATGCGGATGTGAAATTTTCTCGTCTTTGCGATAGAGCTTTAAAAGCTCATTGCAGCGCCCTAAAATCTCATTCGTCTGATCAAACTTCAAAAACCGCCCGTAATAATCGTCGTAATCGTTCCAAATTACGCGAGCTTCTGGTTTTACGCGCTTTGTGATATGAGATAGTAGCCCGCTGCCGCCGAAAAGATCTAAATAGATCGCGTCGTCGGGGAATTCACCCAAAACCTCGGCAAATTTTTTTGCAAAATTACGCTTCTGCCCCTGAAAAGGCAAAGGCGCGGAAGTGTAGTAGTCAAAAAAGCCTAGCATAACGATCTCGCCTTCACTTTTTCAAGTAGCTTCGTAAAGCCCTCGGAGTTTGCGGAAGATTGCTTATTTTCGAGCTTCGGCACCTCTTTAAGCCGCCCCTCCTTGGCACGCTGAAAATTCTCGATATTTTGCGCTAAAAGCTCGCCTCTATATTCGCCGATAGCGTATTGCTCTTTCAAAAGCGCGGTAAGAAAATCTACTTCGTCCGCCGCAGATATTGCCTTTTTGGTGTTGTCGTTGATAAATTCCCCAAATTCGTTCATCGATATACTCGTGCAAGTAAACGGATACACGCCACACGCTATGAGTTTTCGCTTGAAGTATTGCGTTAGGAATTTTTTAAGCAGTGCGATATCCGAAAACGCGCATCCTCTCTTTAACAGCCGCATCGTAGTTTCTCGCTGGTACTCGTTTGCAGCATTGATGATCGTTTGGATGGCGTTGTCGTATCTCGTCTTGAGGCTGAAAGCGAAATTTGCAAACTCACCTAGGTCTTTATCCGCGATATTTTTAAGCGCACCCTCGGCTAGAAATTTCACCTGCATCGGCGTAGCTCTGCCTTGAAACAAAATCTCGTTTATGAATTTTTCTTTGTAGCTCATCTGTGATCCTTCATCTCAATTTGTGCGGGGCTGCTCCGCAGTCTTTCATCCTCTATGGCGATTTGTGCGGCTCTATCGTAGATCACGCTCATATCACGGCTTAGGAAGTTGTTTTTTAGGATTGGATTATCGCTTGCAAACATCGGCACATCGGCATATTCGTCATCTTGTCCGTCTGAATTGACCTTGCGCCGCAGAAACTGGCTTTCGTTTTTAGCCCAGTTCCTTACGGCAGCTTTCCAGTCTTTCATCGGAGCTCGCCCTACTACCCAGCCTTTGGCTTCGTAGAAATCGAAAAACGCCTCCGCGTCGATATTTTTGCCCGCTTCCTTGCAGTACGCCCTTATCTGCTCGATCGTAGGTTTTTGAAATTTTTTAGGCTTAGCGGGATTTTGGACGGGAGGTGAGAAATTATCACTCTGTGGAAAATCGTCCGTTCGTGAAAAATTATCCGAGCGCTTCTGCGAAAAATCATCTGCAGGAATCGCTTCTCGCGTGCGCGCGTTAGCGAGCGATAGCGAGCTATCAGTTTGAAATTCTTTTGAATTTTCTTCTGTAGGTGTGTTTGATATTTTTATAGAGTGGCAATTTTCTCCACTCCATTGGCAATTTTCTCCAATGGAGTGGCTACTTTTTCCAATGGATTGGAGATTATCCCCGCTCGAAGCCGCAATTTCTGCCGAGCTGCGATGTTCGTCTAGCAGCCACGCATATTCATCCCTAAAGCTATACCACTTCGTGCGGTCGAATTTATTTTTATTAAAATTTCCGCTGATTAAAATGCCGTCTGTCTCCAGCTCTTGAAGTTTTTGGTTCATCGTCCTGCGCGAAATATAATGGAATTTTTCGCTTAAGGCACTCGCGGAGTTAAAAACCCAATACCTGCCCTCGTGGAAGTTTTTTTCATTTCGCATATTTTCAACTACCCAATAGGCGAAATAGTCTATTATAAGCGCTTTTTCTATGCCGTATTTCTCGGCTAGATCCGTATTAAACGCGTGTCTCATATCCTCTTCCTTTCAAGTTATCTTTTTTATTCATCCTAAAAGCCCCTTGTGATATAATTTATTTGCATTTCAACACAAGGAGCCATCACGATGAATGACGAAACACTGCCGAGCAGAATGCTCAAAGAACAAGAGTTGTCTAACAATTTAAGGATCATAGAGCTATGCCTACGATACAAAAGACAACCGGACTTTTTAAAGCCTTTAGCCGAAATGGACGCGGAAAGAAAAAAGTGGATAGAAAACACGATAGCGTATTTACGCACTCCGCTTAGTCCTTTCCCGGGCGATGAATAGCCTAGTCTTTAAAATTGACGATGGTTTTAAGGCGAGTAATCTCCGCTATGAGCGTGCTCGCCTTAAACTCTAAGCTATTTATACGCCTGTCTTGTTCGTTCGTAGTTTGAGCGTTTTTGTTAATAACCTTGATAGCCTCGTTAAGCTTTTTTTTGTATTGCTTACGCCAAAACTTCAAGGTTTTAACCTCGGCTTTTAATTTTGATTTTTTCATGTCCTCTCCTTAAATTTGACTTTCAGTTAAATCCTTCGTAGAATTCCGCCGCCAAGCTAAGAAATTCACCGCAAAGGATTTAAATGACAGACAAAGAGATAGTTTTAGAACTAACCAAAGCAATCATAGAAAAACAACTTTCAGTGCAAGGCGTCGTAAGCAGAAACTTAGACGCCCCAACGCTCGGCGAAAACATCGGAGCTTTATTTAACGCTATAGCTAAAAAAATAGCTCCTACGCTTATCGATTTAGATAAAAACCAAGATCGAAATAAGCAATAAGTATTTCTACCATCTTGGCTTGGTCTTTTCTGTCCGTGCATTTGTCTAGCTCCGCTACTATTTTTTTAAGCGATTTTAAAAAGCGCTTGTTTTTAACCTTTTTCTCATCGGCGTTTAACGTCGTTTGCATTTTTTATCCTTTCTGCATCTGATTTGCGTATCGATATCCTCTTCTTCATATTTGTACTCTTCCGTAATGAAACCGATCGCGCTTGCGCCTCCGCCTAGCTTATCGACCTCCTCGCGAAGTTTCTTTATCGCGCGCTTAAGTTTTTTAATCTCTTTTTTGTTTTTCACGTCTAGCGCTCCAAATCCCTACGCAAAGCGCGATTATTCCGCCGATAGCAAAAGCAAGGTCTGCGGTCATCTTTCGTTCGCTACGCTTTCTACGAGCCTTGCGAGCGCTTGAGTTTCTAGCCCGCGCTCAATCAAAACCGCCATAAAATCAATGCAAAACCTCACAACCTCACTATCGTTTTTAAAGCCCTTCGCGTTTTGGATTTTCACGATAGCGGCGATGTTTTGGTTCGAAAGCTTAAAAGCCTTGCTATTGTCATACTTCGGCGCTACCATTCTTAGCCTTTCGTAATATTTTCAGCGAGCCGAATTTTTGGCTATTCTTCTGCATAAAAGCGCTAAAAAGCTTTGGGTTGCCCCATATTTGAGTAGGAAAACCCCAATGCTTTTGCATCGCATTTGCGTGTTTGACTTTTGGCGTATTGATTTGTAAAAACCATAGCGAAACTGCCCCCTGTGTGACGCCGAGCTTTTTTGCTATTTGTTCTTGAGTAATTTTGTTCTGTTCCATGAGCGGTATATTATCATCGATAATATAAAAATCTGCTTAATGATATTATCTTTAGTAATTTTAAAATTGCTAAAATTCAATAGAAGGATTTTTAATGGATATTCATCAAAAGATTAGAGCTTTCAGACAGGAAGCGGGACTAACACAGGTGCAGTTTGCCGAGAAGCTAGGTATAACGCAAGGGCTAGTGGCGCACTATGAAACGCAGCCGGGCGAAATCGGCAAAAACGGCAAAGAGAAAAAATCGTCAAAGCCTGAGCTTGAAAAGTTGCCGCTAATAGCGGAAATATTGGGGAAAAACGTAATAGATTTATTCGATGACGAGGAGACGTCAAAGAAACAGATCGTCAAAAAAGAGCTGAAAAACAATTTTGAAAAATACGCTCATCTAATCCCTGCCGAGTATAGCCTAAAAAACGTGGTGTTTCTCTCTAAATCCGAGATGCGGGTAGGCGCGGGTAGCGAGGGCACGTTCGATTTAGAGCTGCTAAATAAAGAGGAGCGAAAGGTAGCGGTAGATAAAAGCTTCGTAAAGGGGCTAAACCCTGCAAATTTAAGAGTTTTTGAGGTAGTGGGCGATAGTATGCTGCCTGATTTTGAGGAGAGCGATTGGGCGATCGTTGATATGGTAAACAACCGCGGCAATTTCGTCAGGATAGCGGGAGTTTATGTCGTTCGGATGGGCGATATCGTGTATATAAAAAGGGTCGAGTTTCTGCCAAATGACAATGTCAAGCTCATTAGCCTAAATCCGAAATACGGCGATATTTACCCGCACAAAGAGGGTTACGACTGGGAGATATTAGGCAAAGTCTGCGGAAAAATACATTATGAGGTTCATAAAGGGCTTACCTTTAATGATTATGGAATAAAATAATCCGCGTAGTCGGATCGTATTCTATAAATTCCAAGAGGTTTTAAGAAAAAAGGCTAAAAATGAATAAAACCAAAAATATAAAATTTTATTTTTATAAGGTAGAAAAGAAATTTAGTGTAGGTTTATACGGCGATGCGTTTAAAGACTTCTTTGCCGAGGGTTTTTCTTTAGATCATCAACTAATGGATATGGGCGATAATAAGGCGTTTTTATACAAGATAAACGACAACATCTTTTCTTTTCAAAAACTCAGAAAGGATTATCTCCCGGAAATAAAAAACGAAACTACCGGCGAGGTAAGCTTCTTGAAGCTAAGAGGTGATGAGGCTCTTTTGGAACAAAGCTATTTATATTGGGATTTTGCACACGATATAATCATATACCAAAATAATCAGGAGGGCTTTTCTCCGTCTGTTTTTGAAAAATACATAAAATGGGTATTCAAAGACAAGCTGGGCGGCTTTATTCTGCAACATATCGCAAGAAAAGAGGGCATAGAGCAGATACTGGATACGGACACGATAGCCGCCTTTGAATTCACGATAGCTAGTCCTAACCCCCGTCTTTTAAAGGAACTAGGGCTAAGCCTCGATCAAATTAAAGATTTTGATTTAAACGATATTAATACTTTAGAGCTAAAAATCACGTCAAAACAAAAAAGGGGCTTTGTTTCATCGACTATAAAGAGAATGTTAAATTTTGATTTTAACAAAAATAACTTCAAAAAATTAAAGCTTAAAACGCTGTCTTCCGTTTTTGATAAAGGGCAAACTATAGATTTAATAGATAAATTTTATAGCGTCTGTAAGGATGACATAAGAGTGAATGAAAAAACTAAAAGTCTGGAAATAAATGATATAATAACAATACTAAATGAAATTTACGACGAAAATATAAAGGATGTTTTAGAACTAATATGAATGCGGTAAAAGATTTTATATTGGGATGGATCGACATAGACGGTCTGTGGGAAAATTTAGATAAGCTGTATAACATTAACTTCGTAATGCTCGCCTTTTTGATAACGGCGTTAAGCGTATTACAAGCTATACGAGGCGGCAGGATCGAGGATTTTAAAAGAGCCGATATTTTTAACGATGTCGTAAAAATCTTTACTAGCGCATTATCTTGGAATTTGTTCGTAGGACTATTTATTTTTGTAGTATGGCTTTTAAAGATGGAAAGCTATTGGATAAAAATCATACTATCTATAGCGTCCTTGGCTTTATTTTTTATCGCTATTTATAAGACGTATAGGACATATAAATTTCTCGCATATTTTATAACGATGCAAAATAAGGAGAATTGATTTTGCCCATATACAAAACCCTAAGCAAATCAAGCTAGAAATCCAAAAGGGGCTAACATTTAGCGATAGCGGGATAAAATAATTTAAAGCCCCGGTATTTGGTAAAATCTGCCTTGTTGCTGTTGCCATAGTCGCTCGCGCATCTTTTGGTTTTCTATTTCCAGTGCATTCGCGGCATCTTGCATAGTGGCCGCATTGTTATAAAAAGCGTTTTGCCAAGCCATCCCCGCATCTTGCCAATCATAGCCTCCTTGGCTTGAGCCGGCAAGAGCGAGCACCTCTTGCGGCGTTAGAGGCTTGGCACAGCCCGCCAGATACCTTGCGAAATAATCCTTAAGCAGGTAATCGCTTCCCGCCTGCTTTAATCTGTCAAAATCATACTTCGATACCCAAAAGGCGTCGCCCTCGGTGCAGAAATAAATTCCGATATTTTTTAGATATTTTTCCATATCGCGGGTGACTGGATAGCCTACCGATTCGACCGGAACATAATAGGCTTCGCCGCTCATAAAAGCAACGTCACGCTCGGCAGGATTAAAGGCGCAGCCCGAAAATAGCGCGGCCGCACAAATTAGCATCAAATTTCTCATAAATTTTTACCATTTCGGCCTTTTCGTACCTTTTTTGCCGGTGTATGGATTGCTTCTGCCCTTGCTCGACCAGTTGTCGCGCTGCGTGCGGTTTTTATTTGAGCGGTAGTGAGGCTTTACGTATTTGCCCTTTTTGGTGACGTATCCACCCACTCTCTGCGCGCCTAAAGATACCGACGGCGCGAGCAAAAAAGCCGCTAGAATTAAAGCGAGTAGTTTTTTCATTTTATGATCCTTTATTGAAATTGTTTCAGATCTGCTAAATCAAAGCGGGTTAGCCGCCTTTCTAGAGGATAAAGAAAATATCTAACGGCAAGAATATCCCCGTCTCGAAGTTGTTTTTGTTGCGATTCGGAAAGACGAATTGTCGCTACTTGAAAAGATGCCGCCAGTATAGCCTTATTGGTAAACATAGTGTTTTTGTCAACTCTCATTTCTAGCTTCTGGGTTGGAACGCCACCATTGCTATCCTCCATCCAAAACTGCTCTGATTCCTTTAGCACAATCCCGAGCATGTCCCCATAATTTACCTTTCCGTTCTTGCTTCCAAGATATAAGGACGCATCCTTTCCCCTACATACAAAATAAAGGGTTACTTTATCGGTCATCTCATCTGTAGCGTAAATTTTTTCACAAAACGCAGATAGAGATGAGGACAATACCAAAATCAACAATAAAACTTTTTTCATCGCTTATCGGCTTTCTCATGAATTTAAATAATTTGCCCTCTATTTAGGAGGGCAAAAAACCTATTTCTTCTTTTTAGGCGTAGGCTTTGTTTGAGAAAGTGCGCTTCCTGCGACGGATTTACTTTTCTCGCTATACCTATCGTCCTTTAAAATTTCGGATGCCTCTGACGCAACCTTTTTGGACGTTTGCTTCTTATTTGTCGCCATCTCAACCTCCTTTCATTAAGATAATCAAGACTTTTCTCGATTGCCGAATTATACTACTAAAAATATTATCAATAATAATAAAATTTAAGCATTGTTTAATATTACTTTTGATAATATTCCCCCATCAAAACCAAGGTGCCCCACACCTAGCCCGCGTTGAGCTAAAGCTACGGGAGCGTGAGTATGGATACGATAGTTTCATACCTGGTGCCGGCCCCGATAGCGACAAGTTCGGGGGTAGAAAAATCCTTGTCAAAATCCAATATCCATAAATGAGCCTCCACTCGCCTTGCTCCTTAGGCGGTTAAATCCTAAATGAAATTGAAAACGCTGAAAATCCTTAATCGGAGGCTCTTTTATGGATATTTTTTAAGGAGAAAACGATGAAAAATCAAGAGTTTGAAACTGCTGCGGCAGAGATTGCAGATAGCATTTCGAATTATCTGCACTCCGTAGCGAAACATCTATGTGAAGTTTCACAAATGAGCAGAATGAGCGTAGGCGATCTACTAATAGACCTCGCGCTACTAACAAGAATAGCGGAGCGAAAAAAGGAGGAGCGCGATGCTACGGCTTCTGAAAAGGCTATTTAGAAAGCATACGAAATTTACGATCTCAAATCTTAGGTTTGGGATATTGAAAGGATAAAAAATGGATTTAAAAGATTTTAGAAAGGCATTTAGAGCCTACCGGACCTGGATAGGTATCGATAAACACACGAAATTTAGCAGCTTCGCTAAATTTGTGAATGCTCGTAAAAAGGAGATGCAATGCGCGAAACAATGAGTATCAAAGACTACCACGCGCGAGCCGAAATCTCTAAAAGCGATTTGGATCTCTTAGCAAAGAGCCCTTATCATTTTAAATTTAAAGACGAGTTCGAAAAGCCTGATAGCAAGGCTCTAACCCTAGGCTCCGCCGTGCATAAGCTGGTGCTGGAGCCTGCGGATTTTTTTAAAGAATTCGCCGCCGAACCCAAAGCCGATAAGCGCACCAAAGAGGGCAAAGAACTCTATGCGGAGTTTTTAAAGGGGGCGGAGGGCAAGACCGTGCTAGACGCCGAAGCCTATGAGAAAGCCACGGCTATCGCAAACGCGGTAAATTCTATGAGAGAGACGGCGCTTTTTTTAAAAGACGGGCTAGCCGAGCAGAGTTATTTCGCGGAGATTTCGGGCGTGCCCGTGAGGTGTCGCCCTGATTTTCTAAACGAAGCGCTAAGCCTTTGCGTAGATTTGAAAACGACCTCCGACGCTAGCGCGGACGGATTTGCAAAATCGGTAGCAAATTTTAACTACCACATCCAAGCGGCGTTTTATACCGACATCTTGCGTCTATGCGGCAAGCGGGTAGAAAACTTCCTTTTTATCGCGGTCGAAACCAAAAAGCCCTATATGACTGGCTTTTATACGCTGGATGAGGCGGCGATAGAGCAGGGGCGCAAGACATATCTAGCCCTGCTTGAGCGCTATAAACTATGCATGGAGCGTAACGAGTGGTGGGGATATGCAAAATTCGAGCCCGAGAGTAAAGAGATAGAGGCGGTGCAGACGTTAAGTCTGCCTGCGTGGAAATTTTATGAAAGTATAGCGTAAGGATAAAAGATGAACCAACTACAACAAACTAAACCTCAAAGCCCGGCAAAGAATTTTAATAGCTTAATGGCAAAATTTGCCGAGCAAAAGATGAGTGAGATCATAGCCCTCAGCGGCGGCAGTAAGGTTAAGGCAGACAAATTCGTAACCGATTTAACTCTGCTTGGAATGGATAAGAATATTTTAGAGTGCGATCCCGTATCCGTCTTTAGCGTTGCTCTTAAAATCGCTCAAGTCGGGCTATCGATAGTAAAAGAGCAGAAGCAGGCCTACATCGTGCCGTTTATGGAGCAAGGCGTCAAAAAAGCTCAACTGCAAATAGGTTATATCGGCTGGCGAATTTTAGCAAAGCGCGCAGGATATGACATAGACGCCGAGCTGGTGTATGAGTGCGATAAATTTGAATACACGGTCGATGAAAACGGCAAGAAATTTATATTTGAAGCCAATCTAAAAGACCGCAACGAAACCGACACCACGTGGATAAATGAAAATTTATTAGGCGCTATGGTATGGGCTAGAGATAAAAACGGCGTAACCAAAGATTTCATCAGCGCAAAAAAACTAAATCAGCTAAAAAACACCAATCAAGCGGTAAAAAAGGGCAAATTTTCAGCGTGGACGAATTGGAGCGAGGAGATGTTTAAGGCAAAAGCTATTAAATACATCGCCTCAAAGCTGCCGACCGATGATTTTATGCTGATGAGCGCGGTAAATGCCGAAAACGAGGCCTACAAAGAACAACCTAAAATCGAAACTCCCGCAACGCAAAATTTAAACGAGTTTTTGGCAAAAGCAACGGAAAAACCCGCCGCCGAACTTCCAAACCCGACAGAGGATATCATCGAAGCCGCGCCGCTAGAGATTGACGTAGGCGAGGAGGTGCTACCGCTTGACGCCCTGCAAAACGAGCTAGTGGCAAGAGGCATAGACGAAATCGAAGCGGAAAAGCGGATGGAGAGGATGAGCCCCGATGAGGCTAGAGCGTATCTGTCCGATCCAAATTCGATTGATGCATTGGCGGAGGAGTTAAGAAGTGAATAAAGTTGTTTTAATAGGAAATTTAACACGTGATATCAAGCTGCAATACACGCAGAGCGGATATTGCGTCGGAAATACAGGTATAGCCGTAACGAGAAAATTTAAGAACGCGCAAGGACAAACGGGAGAGGAAACCTGCTTTATCGACCTGAAGTTTTTCGGTCGCACGGCGGAGGTCGCGAACCAATATTTGCGTAAAGGCTCAAAGCTCGCCGTTGAGGGGCGGCTCAAGCTGGAGCAGTGGCAAGATCAAAGCGGGCAGAACCGCAGCAGGCACGTAGTAGAGGTAGAGAGCCTAGAGATGCTAGGCGGCAATCAGGGCGGCCAGAATAACCAAAGTAGCGGTACGCAAAACTACGCTCAAAGCGGCGGAGCGCAAAGCAGGGCGGGGAAGCCCGCTGCCGATAAATACGATGACGGCAACGACACGATCCCGTTTTAAGGAGATATAAATGAACCAACCGTCTTTAGAGCTTGAGGGTATCGGTGTAGTTGCCCCCGCTCTCTACAAATGTAAAGAGTGCAAATTTTCAGAGCGGTGGGAGTGTAATACAAAAGTTGTTTGGTATTGTTCGAAAATTCGCTCAAACAGAAC
Organism: Campylobacter gracilis; assembly: GCF_018374135.1. Lineage (GTDB taxonomy): Bacteria > Campylobacterota > Campylobacteria > Campylobacterales > Campylobacteraceae > Campylobacter_B > Campylobacter_B gracilis_A. The sequence goes on from NZ_JAHAFS010000001.1 coordinate 98,704, forward strand.
AGACAACAAATTGCTAAAAATTAAAGCCAATAATGCGGCTTGCAAGCTATTTTTAAAGGATGAGCTATGAACGAGGTAGAATGGCTAAACGAACACGGCGACTTCGATGAGTGGCGTGCCGCAGCAGAGGCGCAATGGTGGGAGGATTACGGAGCTGATGCGGCATATGACAGAGAGATAGACGACGCGGAATATTTCGCTGAGGCGGAGAAAGAAAAACCCCAATGAGTTATCTAAAATCAAAGTAGAATTTTGTATAATTGAGCCTAAAATTTTAAAAGGCTAGTGCGTGAATAGATTCGATGAGTGGAATGAAATTAAAAAACAGCTAGAGGAGCAAGCAGGGACGAACGTCGCTAACGGCAAAGTTTATTGGCTAAGCGTAGGGCAAAATTTAGGTAGTGAAACTTATGGCAAAGGAGCTAAATTTAAACGCCCTGTGCTAGTTTTAAACAAAATTTGCATACAAAACTATATAAACGCTTTTGTTGGCGTGCCTCTTAGCTCGAAAACGGCGCAAAAATCAGGGTGCTTATATCATAAATTTACCGACAAACAAGGCGTGAAGCAAATCGCTTTACTAGCCCAAATTAGGCTATTTGATACTAAAAGAGTGATAAGCAATGCGAATATTTCAGTATTAAAGGCCGATTTTGAAAAGATAAAAAGCAAGGTAAAGGATAAGATTATAAGATAATATCCCGGCACTAAGACCGGGGACCCGAGCCTTGCAAGAAGCAAGGGGGCAAATCTCCTTGAAAGAGTAGCTAAACCTTAGCTTTAAAGCTTAACTACTCTTTTAAGAAGTAGCGTAATTATAGCGCAGTTTGATTAAAATTAATTAAAGGGAGCAATAAATGGAAACGCAACTAACTCTTTTTGACGTATCCAACCGGGAAAACGACGCTTTCGAGCTATCCTCGCACAAAAATGGCACTACGTATTGGTTAGCTAGCGAATTAGCGCAAATGCTAGGATACGACGGCGTAAAATCTCTAAATAAAGCAGTGAATAAGGCTATCGCCGTATGCTCTAGCATAGGTTACAACATATTAGATCATTTCAGCCCCGTAGGCAGCGATTATAAGCTATCCCGCTTCGCTTGCTTTTTGGTGTCTATGAATGCCGATATTAAAAAACCAAGAGTGGCGCAAGCTCAGGCATATTTCGCCACTATCGCAGAAGCCCTGCATAGACATATCGAAGCCGAGCAGTTAGAGCGCCTAGATGTAAGAGAAAAGACCAAAGACGCAAACAAAGCCTTAACGGGCGTGGCTAGCTCTCACGGAGTTGAATGCTACGCTTATTTTATGGATGCGGGTTATATGGGTATGTATAATATGCATCTAAAAGACCTTTTGCGTATCAAGGGGCTTACGGCAAAGGATAAGGTATTCGACTTTATGGGAGCTCGCGAATTAGCCGCAAATCTTTTCAGGCTTCAAGAAACTAAAGCTAAGATCGAAAATAACCGAATTTGCGGACAAAAAAACCTAGAAAACACGGCTTATGAGGTAGGGCGCGAAGTAAGAGGCATAATGATGAGAAACGACGGCGTGCGCCCCGAAATGCTAGCTAGAACCGAGCACATAAAAGAGGTGCAAAACGAGCTTAAAAAAGTAGATAGAAAATTCAAAAAGATAGATAAGAAAAAGGAGCAGTAATGGCAGAGGAAAAAAATATCATAAAACGAGCGTGCAAGGATAATTATGGGCAAAAGACTATCAAATAATGCTATCAGGAAAGCAGGCGATAATCTAAAGTTACAAAAGGCTACGAGAGAGGATTTAGACGCCATATCGACATTTAGATCAAGCCATATCCAGCTTATGAAAATGCTCGTTAAAACCATATCTAAAAAGTTACCCAAACCTCTTTTTATCGCTAGGAGGTTAAAGCGCCTAAGTTCTATACAGGCTAAACTGCAACGCTTCGAGGGAATGAGTTTAGACCGCATGCAAGACATCGGCGGAGTAAGAGCCGTTTTTAAGAACAACAACGAAGTAAGGCAATTCGTAAAAAATATTCAAGACGTCTATTGCAGCAAAAGAAGCGTGCTTGAGATAGTTAAGGAAAACGACTATATAACAAACCCCAAAGCCGATGGATATAGAAGCTATCATATCGTTTTTAAATATAATGGCAAAATTGACGAGGTTAAAGGCTATCATATAGAGCTTCAGCTTAGGGATTTGCTTCAGCATTATTGGGCGACGGCAGTTGAAATTTTAGCCCTTAGAAGCTCTACCAATATCAAAGCAGGCTACGGCGACGAGCATTTTAAACGTTTCTTTTGGCTTTGCGCCGAGCTCTTTGCAGGAAGCGGCGATCACAAAGACGAAGTTAAGGAGCTTAACGAAAAGCATCAAATTTTAACCCTGCTTAGCGGACTTAGCGTCGTAGCCGATAAGCTCGAGAAAGACGGCAGCACGGAAAGCCTTTATCTTATGGTGCTAGATACTAAGGCGGGCATTTTAAAGCTAACCGTCTTTGATAAAAATGAATTCGAGCTAGCCAAAAAGATGTATCAAAGTATGGAAACCAACGATACCACGCAAAGCGTTTTGGTAAGCGTTGATAGCGTCAAAAAGCTTAAAAAAGCTTACCCGAATTACTTTTTAGACGCTAAGCATTTCATAAAAGAGGTAAGAGAGAGGATAAAGTAATGAGCGAAAATATCGTTAAGCGCGTATGTAAAGAACTTGGCATAACGCAAAGAGAGCTGGCGGAGAGGATAGGGATGAGTGCGGATAGCTTAAATGTCGCAGTTTCCAATAATAAAATAAGCAAAATGACAGAAGCTGCCGTAAATTTAGTATTAGAAGTTGAAAGCCTTAAAAAGGAGTTGTCAAAATATGAAAATTTAAAAAATGCCTTAAAAGACGCCGTATCATAAGAAAGGAGAAAAACTCCCTCCTTAGTAAAACTTAGACTTTTTGGCTTTTTTCTTAGTTATACTTATAAAACCTCTTGACAAATCTAAATTATTATAATATAATGACCCTATAAATCTTAAGAATATTAAGGTTTCGTTCTTTTAAATAGGGTTGTCAAGTTTTATATGTTGTGCTAAAATGTAACTATGAACGAGCTAATCAAAAATGTAGGCTTAGGTTTGTTTGTAAACGGCAGTTTCGCCTTATTAAATGGCGTTTTTACTATACAATCGTTTTTAATCACGATATTAAGCGTCGGGATTATGGCGATGTGTATTTACATCGAAAAGAGGAGCAAATGATGGCAGGTCAAAATCTTATTTTAGCCATTGCGGCTATCCTTTTCGCTTATGTGTGCTACAAAGCATATAAGCAAAGCAAAGGTAGAGCTCAACATTAAAATTTGACGCCCTATTTGGAAGTAAAATTTTTCCAAGGGGCGTTAAATGCTACAAATCAATCAAATTCAAACCACTTCACAAGTTGCCGAAAATTACGGTGTTTCAAAAGATACGATACGAGATCATTACGAGCGACATTCTGATGAACTTATCGAAAATATCCACTATTTTTACGAAATAAATCCTCGTTTTAAAACAAAAGTCATTCGCTGGACCCTAGAGGGCGTTTATATGCTCGGCTTTTTTATTAAAAGCGAAAGGGCGAAAGATTATCGTAAAAAAGTGGCTAAATTTCTAAGGCTTTGCAAAGAGCAAAACGAAGCTAAATTTAAAGAAGCTCGCGAGCATAATCTCCGTCTAGTTGATGAAATCTCAAATCTTAGAGCAGTGCAAATCTCGCAGGGCAGACATAATCAAAACGTAATCAACGGCTATAAATCCCAAATTTCTCAGCACAACGCCCTTATCGTAAAGCTAAAATCCGAATTGGCCAAGCGCGGGGTAATTTACGACGTGGAGGTTATAGAACGCTACGAGCAAAAAGAGGAAAACCTAAGAGCGATGCTACATAACGCCAAAACCGAGCGGGATTTTTATCGCAAGCGCACGCAAGAGCTAAAGCAAAAGCAAAACATCAAAGATAGCGAGATAGTAAGGCTATTAAACAAAATCCAGTATCAAATGGACGGCGTTTATAGCGAGATAGGCGCGGTTATGGCGTATGCAAACGATAATGACCGCTTTTTTATAGAACGAAATCAAATTTTAAAAGGATAAAAAATGAATTTAGAAATTTTTAAAAACGAAAATTTTGAGGTTAGAGTTGCGGTTGATGAGAATAACGAACCGCTTTTTTGCTTAGCCGACGTTTGCAAGGTTTTAGAACTTACAACGCCAGCAAAAGTTGTAGATGCGATAAAATCGGAGTTTGAGCTGGGTGAATTAAATTCATACAGCTTTGATACCGGTTACGGCGTTAAAGAATTTACTATGATAACCGAGCCGCAGCTTTACTTCGTGCTTATGCGGAGCAATAAACCGAACGCGAAGCCGTTTAGGATGTGGGTAAATAAAGAGGTTTTGCCTAGCATTAGAAAAACGGGGAGCTATACGCAAAAACCGCTCTCGCAAATAGAAATTTTACAAGGCTCGGTCGAAATTCTAGCCGCGCACGAAAAGGATATAAAAGTCATAAAAAACGATATAAGCGACCTGCATAAAGAGCAGTTAAAAGCTAGGCACAATATCAATCGTCTTTTAAACAACGATAACTATATGACGCTTATTGCATATATGAATTTAAACGGCATTTCGCAAAAGGGTTATCATATCCCGAGCCTCGGCAAAAAAGCAACGCGACTAAGCAACGAACAAGGGGCGTTTATGGGCGCGGTTATCGATCCTAGATACGGACGCGTAAACACCTATAGCACGGAAATTTTAAGGCAGATATTCAATGTGGATGAATGCAAGTGAATTCGCAAAGCGCGAGGGTAAAAAGCTCTACGTGATAGACGTGCAGGCTAGTAAAGACCGAAAGATCGGACGCACGGATCGCTTCCGTAAAGTGGGCGGAGTATTGCAGATAGAGACGGAGCACTATTATCTAGCCTTTAAAGATCCGATCACGCCCGCGCTGAAAGAGCGAATAGAGCGGCTTTATTATGAGGCAATCGAGTTAGTCACAAGCGATTATGAGCTAGCGTGGATAGCGCACAAGGGCACGGGCTCACCGCATCTAAATGTGCTTCAGCGATTTCTGCGCTTCAGGTGGCATCGCGGCGGGAAGATAGTAGAGAAAATGTGCGAGAACCTAGAGGCGCTTTTGGCAATGAGCGCAGAAGCGCGCGCGGAGTTTCTGGCTCGCGAACGGGAGGCTATGAGAGAAGCGAGCAAAGCAAAGGATGAAAAATGAGTAGCCCTGATCGAGAAAAAGAGCGCGAGATGCTGCAGAAAATCGATGGTTTCGCGCAGAAACATAATAAAAAAGGTGCGCTCGTGGAGAAAATCCATAAAAGGCTGTTTAAGCTGAATGTAAAGCAACTAAAAGAAATTTTAAAAAGGATTAACGATGACTACTGAAAATCAAAGACCAAAAGAAGTATCGGCCGCGCTTGGACGTTTTGAAAACGGCGGCATCGTAGCAGGGGTTGCCGCTGAAAATCAAAGGCTGCTGACGCAAAAAGAGGCTTCGGTTATGCTGGGCTACTCCGAAAACAGCAACATCCTTGCCAAAATGCGAATGCCTAAAAATAAAGGAAAGTGGAAATTTATGCCGCGGTTTATCATATTCAACGGCGAGGCCCGCTACCCCTTAGATTGGCTCAATGAGGACATTAAAAAGCTAAAAGAGGGGTGTTAGCCCCTCTAAATAATCCGCCCACCACTGCAATACCCGCAAATGCTCCCGCGAGTTGAAGTCCCTGAAATAAGCCTTATCTACCTCGCTACTAGGCGCGTGTAGCAGCACTTCGTCGATGATACGCTTTTCAAACATAGCTCGCTCGCCGTCGGTTGCCCGAATAGCAAAAGTTGCAAACATCGAGCGAAAGCCGTGTGCGTGCAGATCGGCTATACCCAATCGCTTTAGTGTTTTTAACAGCGTACCCTCCGAAATAGCCCATCCGCTAAGCCTAGAATAGGTGCTCGATTTGAAAACTATCCCCTCCGCGCTTATCTCTTTTTGGCGCTCTAAAATTTGCTTTGCCTGCCTCGGAAGCGGCAAGCGTGCATTTACCCCCGTTTTATTGTCGGACTCTCTAAAATACACAAAATCCCCATCTATTCTATCCCAACAAAGCTCCCTGATTTGATGCGGGCGCTGCGCCATAATCAGATTGAAAAAAAAGAGATTTTTAATGGTCGGCTCTATAAGGGCATCTCTGACCGCCTTTATAATCTCTTTTAAGCGATTTGGATCCGTCACCGCCTTTCGGTGCTCTACTTTCTTTTTAGGGTAAATTTCGCTCATATCGCCGACAATCTCGTAGATAAACGATATATCGCCCGCCGCGTTTTGGGCGCGGGCGAATTTAAGCACGTCTCGCAGGATTGGGATTATCTTTTTGGCGCTCGCGAAATTCACTCCCTTGGTCGCTGCGATCACCTCTTTCGTGCCGATCTCATCTATCGGCATATTACCTAGAGGTTGCAGCAGATGTTTATTTACGCGATTTACCATCTTACGGCGAGATTGCCTTATTTTCTCGCCATCCTCGGGCGGGATTTTAATATCCAACCAAGCATAGAAAACGTCTTTTAGCTTCTGTCTTTCCAAAGCGTCGCTCGCGCCCGATTTACGCAAACTCATTGCTTTTTCTCTAGCTTCGGCAAGGCTTATATCATCGAAACCTCCTAGCGTCGCGTAGCCTCTTTTCGTGCGTAGCTTATAGTATCTGCTGCCGTTTGCGAAACACACTAGATACAGCGCGCACGTGCTATCGATAGAATACGCCTTGAGCTTGCCGCTACCCTCAAATTTTAATTTCTTTACTTGCGTCGCGGTTAAAATTTTAGCCATTTTATGCCTTTGTTATACAAAAAGTTATACATTTTTTGCGTAAATTATTATAAATCGATATAAATTAATATAAATTGAAAATAGCTTTAAAATGCCTTAACAGCGGAGCTTTGTAAATGATTTTAAATTGATATAAATAGATATAAAAATGAGTAATGGTGACCCACAGGAGATTTGAACTCCTGTTACCGGCGTGAGAGGCCAGCGTCCTAACCACTAGACGAGTGGGCCGCGAAATTAAAAATGAGATGATAGCGAAGTGTATATAAATTTTGGATTAAATTATATATTTTCGGCAAAAATAACGTAAAATAAAATTTCATAACTCCTGTAAAATGCTAGTTCAGGCGTCAACGACTTTATTTTAACTCTAACACGACGGAATAAAATATGGAATAAATTAAAAAACTATACACAAATTTTCGCCATTCGCTTTTGCACTGCGTTTGAATTTTAGACGACACACAAATTCCATGCCACCGCTTTTAAATTTAAAAAGTTAAATCAATTTTAAACAAAATTTGCGTAAAATCCCATTTCAAAACGTATTGCGCGAGCGGCGGCGGTAAAGTAAAATTTGCAGCGATGATATCAAATTAAAATTTGCAGCAACCGCGCCAAGCTAAATCAAAGCATTCGCAGCGGCTAAATTTAAAGCTCGCGCGGCGATAATCAGAGCAGCGCCCGCCGCTCATCTGCGCGGTGCAAGCAGTGAGCCGCATATTAAAATTTAAGGGGATAAAATGAATAAAGCTTTTCAAAGAGCGAAGCTGCAAGGCACGCTCGGCGCGCTCTGCCTATTGATCGCGGGCGCGACGTATCTTCTAAGCGCCGAGGTCGCGTATTCGGAAATCGCTCGGCTCTTGGCGTGGCTTCTTGCCTTCACATTCCTTCACTACGCGCTTGCAAACATCCAAAATATAACGGGCTCGCAGGTCTTTACGATCTTCAAATACACCTACAATATCGCGGTTTTGGTGCTGCTGGGTTACGTAGCCGTTTATGTATTAAGCGAATCCTATTACGATCAATTGCTAGCATTTAAGCCGTTTTTGGTGCTTGCGGTTACGGTCGCTTGGATAGTTATAAATTTTAAGTTGCGCGCCGCCACAGGATGCGGGCTTTTCGCCGTATATGCCGCTATTCTAATCGCAAGCATCGGCGCAAACATCCTCTACGGCATGCTTCAAGTGCTAGCTCCCGCCCTTATAACGGCTAGCATCGTAAAATATATGGCGTTAGCGAATTTAATCTTAAAGCCGTTGGCGCCCGCGGTACTACTGCTTGCGTGACTTAGCATGAAAAGCTCCGCCGACTCAAAAGATATATGGAGCTAAGCGGATAGATAGAATTTCGCCTGCGTTTTACCTCTGCATTTCGCGCCTGCATTTTTCCTCATGGCATACAGGGCTTAAATTTAGTCTGCACGGACTATTGCCAGAGCTAAAATTTCGCGCCGCATCGCTTGCAAAGATGAAATTCACGTATTTTGAAATTTCATACCGCCGTCGAATTTAGCATAAATTCCGGCTTGCAAAGCGTCATCTAAAATCGAGCATATACCCCTTTTTCGAGATGTTTTTGACGACCTTGTCGCCGATTTTAGCTTTGATCCTTTTCACCAGCGCGCGCAGTGAGGAGAGGTTCATTTTGTTGTAGGTATCAAGTGAGAGAAAAATTTCCTCATAGGTCACGACTGCGCCGCGATTTTCGTAAAGTAGGAAAAATAGCGAGTTTTCAAGATCGGTTAACCGCACTCTGCCGGTTTTAGTGCCTATTGTCATGCTTTTTGGATCGTAAAGCCCGAGTCCGGGCAAAAAATGTCCCCGCGCAAGCGAGTAACCGTCTAAAATCTCAATCAAAAACGTAACGATAAATTTGCGCCCGTCGCCAGCGACGTATATAAAGTCCACGACCTTGAAAACCGACTGCTTTTTGTAGTAGCGGTTAAAGCTTTTTACTGCGGTTACGGCCTTGCTTTTTAGCGCAAAAAGCTCGCTATCCACGCTTTGTAGATGCGCGATAAATTCCTCGTCTTTAAAAATTTCGTCGTAACGTTTTCCGACTAGTTCATTCATTTCAAGGCGTAAAAACTCGCCTGCAAGCGCGTTAGCGTAAACGATGACGCCGTTTTTGTCGCGTACGTAGACGCGGTAGGGCAGATTTTTAAAGATTTCGAAGTTTAACGAGTTTGTTTGCAAATTTCGCTTACCTCGCTTAAATTTGAAAGTTCGTCTATGCGAGAAAGCAGTTCGCAAAGCCGCTCGCGCTGTGCTAAATTCGCCGTGCAGGAGTAAAATTTATCACGAAACTCCGCCTCGCCGAGCGGCTTTTGCGGATTTCCTTTGGCAAGCATATTTTTGCCGACGATTTTTTCACCGCTAAGCAACTCTATCTCGATTTTTGCGGGTGAGGTACCGATAAATCCGAGTGCCGCAAACTCCTCGTCGACGCTGACGCTGATTTTGCACATTAGATCTCAGATTGTCGCGTCGTTTACAGACTCGGCCAAAAACTCGGCTAGCCCCGCTGCGCCGCGATAAAGTGCGGCGGCGACGGCAAATTTCATCGAAAATTTCGCCTCCGTAGCGTTTGCGGGGACGTCGCAAACCAGCTCTTTTGGCGCTAGGAGCGAACAGCCTATTTTTACGAATTTTATCTCGGCGGCGCGGATGCCATGCTCTCGCCGCAGATCAAGCGCTAGATCAATAGCCGGATGCGAGCCGCTACAGCTTGGATATCGCTTAAACACGAGCCCGTTTTGCAGCAAATTCCAGGGCTTGCCGAAATTTAAACCGTAGTTTGGGTATTTATTGCGGTCTAAATTTGCGCGTAACTCGGCATCGTTAGTCAAATTTGAGCCACTAAAATTTTGTGAATTTGTCGCCACGTCGCCGTAAATTTGTAAAAAACTTTCGCTCGCTTCAAAGGCGTATTCGTTCACGCTAAATCCGCAAAGCGCCAACTCTAGCGCGTCCAGCCCGCCCAAAACCGCCATGCCCGCGTGATAGTGCTTGGCAGATGAGCCGAAATTCGCCCGCACGCCGCTTGCTTTTGAGACCGCCAGAGCCAGGGCGGGCGTTAGCGACTTTGCGTCCAAGCCTAAAAGCTTCGCTCCCGCGACCGCCGCACCGAAAATCCCAAATACGCTAGTCGTATGCCAGCCGTTTTGCGAAACGCTAGGCATCGCAAGGCGCGCTAGCTCGTGCATGACCTCTACGCCTGCGCAGTAGGCCAAAATAAGCTTTTTACCACTCAAATTTAGCTTTTCACACAGCGCAAAACAAACGGGCGCGATGACGCATGTCGGGTGTCCGATCGTGCTCCAACTAACGTCGTCAAAGTCCAGCGCGTGAGCGCTCACGGCGTTGGCGAATGCGGCATATTTAGCGTCCGCCGTCTCGCCCGAGCCAAACACGCTTGCTTCTTTTTTGACGGAGTTTTGCAGGCAGTATCTTAGCGCCGCCTTTGCGCTAGGCTCGCTACTACCCGCGACGCAAACGCCCGCGTAGTCTATGAGCGCAGTTTTGGCTAAATCTACGAGCTTTGGCGGCAAATCCTCAAATTTCACCCCGCAAGCAAGCTCCGCCGCACGCGCCAAGATACTCTTTTGCATCAAATTTAAACTCCTTTTTTAAATTTACGGCGCTGTTTTTCGTGCCGCGTATTCACACATTAACTATCTCCAAAAACGCTTCGCACCAAATTGTGCTGCTCGTTTCTTGTCGCGTTTGGCGCGCCCTGTTTCGCATGCGACACAATAAAATAGAACCGCTTTGCTAAATTTTGCCTTTAAATTTTTTCACGATAGCATCGCTTAAAGCAGGGTCGGTCATAGCAAACGGGTCTAAAATTTCATCCGCCTGTGCCTGATTTAGCACGCCTAGTTCCATCGCCGCAGTTTTAACGCTAACACCCTTTTCGTAGGCGTGTCGGGCGATCTTGGTTGCCGTTTTATAGCCGCAGATCGAGGAGATGATCGTGCTTAGTGCGGTGCTGTTGGCGGCGAATTCCTTGCATCTTTCTTCATTTATTAGCACGCCGTCGATGCACTTTTCGCAAAAGATTGCGATACCGTTTTTAAGCAGTTTTTACGACTCCGAGAGGTTTTTGATGATGACGGGCTCCCAGACATTTAGATCAAGCTCCCCTCCCTCCACACTCATGCCGATCACAACGTCGTTGCCGCAAACTTGGTAAGCGATTTGATTGACGAGCTCGGGAATGACGGGATTTACCTTGCCGGGCATTATCGAGCTTCCCGGCTGCACGCTAGGAAGTACGAGCTCGTTTATGCCCGCGCGCGGTCCCGAGGATAAAATCCTAAAATCGGTCGCAACCTTGGATAAAAACACGGCGACGCTTTTGAAAAAGGCTGAAATTTCAACGTAAATATCGGCATTTTGCAGTCCGTCGAAGAAATTTTCCTCTCTTTTAAATTTAGCGCCCGTTATCTCGCCGAGTGCCGTATAAACGGCATCCAGGTAGCCTTCTTTTACGCTAAGGCTAGTGCCCACGGCGGTAGCTCCAAGCGGCAATTCTAGGCAGCTATCCATCAAATTTCGCGCCCTAGCCTGAGCCCTTTTGGTAAAAGATACATAGCCGCTAAAATACTGCCCGAAGCTCATCGGTACGGCGTCTTGCAGGCAGGTTCTGCCGAGCCTGATAGCGTTTTGATATTTGTTCTGCAACGCGGCAAAAGATTTTTCAAGCCCCGCTAATGCGGCTAGCAAATTTTGCAAATAGCCCCGCGCGGCGATTTTGAGCGCGGCGGGGATAACGTCGTTGGTAGACTGGCCCATATTTACGTGATCATTCGGATGCACGCGCTCATAACCTTTGGCACCGGTCAAAATTTCATTTGCGCGGCACGCGATGACCTCGTTTGCGTTCATGTTCGTGGACGTTCCGCCACCGCCTTGGAAGGCGTCTATGGGGAAATTTTCGCTCAAGCCTCCCGCGATGATTTCATCCGCCGCCTTGCAAATCGCGCTGCAGACCTCTTCGCTAAGCGCGCCGCATCTAAAATTTGCGATCGCTGCGGCCTTTTTAACTAAAGCTACGCTTTGTATATATCCTTCTACGTCGTAGTGGCTAGCGCCCGAAACGGCGAAATTTCTCATCGCTCGTAGGGTTTGCACTCCGTAATACACGCTATCTTCTAGCTCGACTTCGCCTAAAAAATCGCTGTCTTTTCTCATTTTTTATCCTTTATGTGAATTATACAAAAATTTTTGCAAGTAAAAAGCCAAACGGCACCGCCGCGCAAATCCCAAGCAAGCCCGGTAAGAAAAACGGATGATTTACGATAAACGAGCCGTTCCATTTTTTATCCATATATGAGCCCGTATCGTCTATAGCGATCGCAAAAGCCGTGGTCGGATAGATGTTCGTGATATACAGCGCGCTTGCCGCAACGAAGCTAGCTAGTATCGTCTGTGCATCCACGTTTAGCTGCACGGCTAAAGGTACCAAAAGCGCCGCCGTTGCACCCTGCGAAAAGAGCATGGAGCTAGCGATAAAAAATATCACAGCTAAAAATCCCGGATATTCTTTTAAAATCGTACTCGAAAAAGTTTTAATCTCCTCGGTATGAGCGCCCAAAATCGTCGCGCTCAGCCATACGATACCAAGGACCACTATAAGTGACTGCGCGCCGTCTTTAAAGATCGGGGTTTCTTTAACCTGGCTTAAATTTATCTTTGAAAAATAGATAATCAGCGCCGAAATGAAATACATTGAGATAATAATAAGATCGCGCGTGGCGAGGCTGTGTCCGATCTGCTTTTTAAAAAGTAGCATACCGACGATAAACGCGACGCCGCCCAAAAATAGCCAGACAGAAATTTTGGTGCCCTTAGTTTGCTCCTCGTCCATCTGCTTGCCGCCCAAATTTACGAGCCCTTGTTTTAGCCGTTCAATATAGATCGGATCGTCTTTGAGTTCGCAGCCCTGAAAACTCGAAACCAGCGCAGCCACCAAGACGCCAAAAAGTGCGGCGGGCACGATAACACAAAGCATTGAGCTAAAGCTAACGCCCATCTGCTCGACGTATACGAAGGTTGTCGCCGTAGCCGCAGAGATCGGCGAAGCCGTGATGCCAAGCTGCGACGCTACGACCGCCGAGCTTAGCGGCTGAGAGGGGCGCACGCCGTTTTGTTTGGCGACCTCTTGAATGATGTTAAAAATCGAAAGAGAACTATAACCCGTGCCCGTGATGACCGTTAGGATAAAGGCAATTAACGGGGCTAGGAAATTTATGTATTTTGGATGCTTGCGTAGCGCGATACCGGCGAGCTTGACCATGTAGTCGATGCCGCCTGCTTTTTGTACTACGCTAAGCGCCAAGATGATCGCCATGATGATGAGCATGACGGTGATAGGGATCTCGCCGGGGGTTAGTCCCAGCGCAAAAACCACAATTGTGAGCCCAAAGCCTCCAGCGATACCCACGCCGATACCGCCCAGCTTCGCAGCCAACGCGATACTTCCAAGCAGGATCGCTACTTCAAGATACAGCATTTTATCTCCTTTCTTACCAAAACTCAGCTTTTTTAAAGACGTCCTATGCGAAGAATTATAATTAGAAAAAATGACAAAAAAATGATAAATTTTAACTGCAGATAAAAATTTTGCATTAAATTTTAAAATTTATGGCGAAACAGCGTTTTAATCTGCACTTCGCTACGAATGAAATTTAAAGAATTTATTGTACCAAGAATTTATCGTGCCGAATGGATAGGTAATATGAACGGGGGTAAGGATTAAAAATTTACCTAGGAGAAGATCGAATTCAAATCGCTAAAGTAGTAAAAATAAGCAAATATGACTAAACTAATTAACATTTAAACCCCCTGTCCGGCTCATTTTAGAGAGCAAGCTTAAATTTCTTATTTTAGAGGATTGCAGCAAATCGCACTATACGCTCGCGGTAAGCCTCTACTCGGTGCAAAGATAAACCAAGCAGCCACTGTCTGCAAGCTCAAACAGAAGCTGTGCAACAAGATAAAGGATATTTACGCGATCAAAAAGCGCCTTTTGCAGATTAAAGTCATGCTTTGCGCAATTACAAGGTCCCTTCGCCGCACTCGTAGCCGAAAATTTTAATCCCCGTATCGCTCTGCTCGTAGCGCAGCGCAGGGATTTTTTGTAGTAGATCTTTTAGCTGCGCTAGATCGTTTTTTCGCCCGCCGTCGAAGGCTCGCGGCACCCACACCCACGCGATCTCGTCGTATGCAAACGAGCCTACCGTAAAACTAGCTCGCTTTGAGCCCGCCTCCCATTTGGAGGAGTTTTTGATCGCGTAGAAGTTTGGATAGAGGATTTTTTTGATGATAAAGCATTTGCAAAATTTAAAATCAGCGAAAAACTCCGCCCACGTCGCATCCTCGGTAAAATAGCCCTTCGCGCGCAGTCGCTTTTTCTCTTTGCGCAGCCTGATAGGCTCATAAAATCGCTGCCAAGCCCTTGCGCAAGCATCCATAAACGCGAGCATGCGGGCGAAATAAATTTTAAAAAGCGCCTTAAAAAGCTCCATCTACTTCTCGATCTGCGATTTTAGCGACTTATCGATTGCGATCTCGCTGGAGTTTATGTCGATCGTTTGAAGCGCCTTGTCCTGGAAGATAAATCCGACCTCCTTCGCGCCGAAGCTCTTGGCGATCGCTTCCAGCGTGTCGGTCGCGGATTTGTGGATCTTGCCGCCCAGATCGTTGATGATTTTTAGTGAGAGCTGCTTGACCTCGTCCTTTGCGTCGTCGATGAGGTGGTTTTTATCGCTTTCATCAAAGCTCGCGCCGAATAGCCCGTTTAGCGAATCGGGCAGCAAAAATGGCAGCAGCTTGGCGTTTTTCTCGTCGTAAATTTTCATATCTTTGATCGAGTATTTGTATTTGCACGGCGGCATCTTGATCTCGTAGTGATCCTCGCCCTGCGGCAATATCGCAAACTCAGGGCTTAGCAAGTCGTAAACGAATTCGATCTCAAACTCGAAGATGATGGCGATCTGCTTTTTCGTCATCAGCGGCGAGACGAGCGAGCCCAGCAGCCCGCTGCCTACGTTTTGCTTGCGCGTAACGATCTCTTTGGAGTAAATTTTAAAAACGCTCAGCTCGCCGATGCTTTTAAGCCGCGTGATGTCGGTGGCGATCTGCGGTTTGCTCGCCTGCTCGCCGCTTTTGCGCATCTTAAAAAACATAAAAACCAAGATGCAAAATATCACTAAATTTAGAAGAAAAGCAAAATTTTCCAAATTTCATCCTTTAAAATTTTATCGGTATTTTAGCAAAATACAGCGCCGATTTGTAGCGTAATTGAAATTTTATGATTTTTGCGGCAAGAAATTTTAAAATCAAAGCATGCGGCGAAGCCGCAAAATAAGAATGCGCGGACGTAGTCCGCCTCTTGAGCGTGTCAGGGGTCAGCCTTGTGGCTAATGTTAAATTTTGATATGGCTTGAATTACAACACACGGAATTTTATGCTTGTTCGTTTCATTAGAATTAAACTTAGGCGCAGCCTGCACCGCTTAAAGCGTCGTCGGGGAATGATGGGTGGGGTTTGGGGCGGGAAGGGGAGCGACCTCGCAATTCAAGCCCCCTTCCCACCCCAAGAGAAATATACCAAGAGCTAAAAATACTCAAAAAATTTAACGTGGCGAAATCTCTACAAATTTAGCTTACTAAGGCTTAGGTCTTTTGAAATTTTAACGATATAAATTTTAATCAGGTGTATATATTATGTATAATACGTAAGGGGGCGGCGCTCAGAGTTGCGAGGCGCGCCCGCCCCACGACTTTTTAAAATTTTGCCCCACCCGCGCGACGCTAGAAGGGTGAGCTACGCTCGCGCTAAATTTTAATAAGATTTGAATTGCAATTCTCGAAATTTTATGCTTGTTTATTTCATTAGAATTAAACTAAGGCGCAGCCCGTGCCACTTAAAGCGTCGCAGGAGGATTAGTTCACCACGAAGTTTCTCTTAAGGGGGAAGGGACGCTACTTGCTCTGCTTCGCTGCGCTCGCAAGAAACGCCGCAGGCTAAGAGCCTTGCGTCGCTACGCTCGTTTTGCGAGGCGCTCCCCTTCCCCCTTAAAATCCCCTAACCCCCTACGACGCTTTAAGCGGGGCGGACTGTGTCTGCGTTTATTTAAATTGCGGCTTGCGCCGCATATTTGAAATTTTAAATTCTACGTAAAATTTAAAACCGCAAGCCGCGATCAGGATGCAAGCGAGTAAATTTGGCAATTTCAGACAAATTCACGAGCGAAAATAAATTTTACAAACTCCAGCGTAATTTTATAAAATCTCCCTAAAATCATACCCTGCGTTTTTGAGCGCCCAGGCGATGTCCTCTTGATGAGCCTTGCCTTTGGTCTCAAGCGTGATCGTGATCTGCGCATCGCCGTACTCGATATTGGTCGAGAAGCGGTCGTAGTCGATCTTGACGATGTTTGCGTTGGCGCGGCGCAAAATTTCGGTAAGTCCCGTAAGCGCGCCCGGCTTATCGACGAGCGTGACGTTGATCGTCATCTTGCGGTGCGATTTGATAAGGCCTTTCTCGATGATGATGTTTAGCATCTGTACGTCGATGTTGCCGCCGCTTAGGATGATGCCGATCTTTGCGCCGGCGGGGAATGCAAATTTCGCGTTCATCAGCGCCGCTACGCCCGCCGCGCCCGCGCCCTCGACGATGATTTTTTGCTGTTCGAGCAGATAGAGTATCGCGCTTGCGATCTCCTCGTCATCGACCTGCACGAACTCATCGACGCACTCGATGATCGTGCTAAGCGTGATCTCGCTCGTATCCCGCACGGCGATGCCGTCGGCGATAGTGCGGACGGATTTGGAATTTAGCGGCTTTTTCGCGACGAAGCTATCGTGCATCGCGGGCGCGCCCTTGGCGGCTACGGCGATGATTTTGATGTCGGGGTTGATCTGCTTGGCACAGCTGCAAACCCCCGTAGCAAGCCCGCCACCGCCTACGGGAACGACGATGTATTCAAGATCTGCGACCTCCTCGATCATCTCAAGCGCGATCGTGCCCTGGCCCGCTTGGACGAACTCGTCGTTGAAGGGATGCACGAACGTCAAATTATGCTCTTTGGCATATTCCAGTGCAAACGCGTACGCCTCGTCGAAATTATCGCCCTTTAGGATGATCTCCGCGCCCAGAGCCTTCGTGCCGCTTACCTTAAGTAGCGGCGTGGCTTCAGGCATTACGATCACGGCATGCACGCCGAATTTTTGCGCGCTCATCGCTACGCCCTGGGCGTGGTTGCCCGCGCTTGCGGCTATTACTCCATGCGCCCGCTCCTCATCCGTTAGGTGCGCGATTTTATTGTAAGCGCCGCGGATCTTATATGCGCCGGTGCGCTGCAAATTCTCGCTTTTGAGATACACTTCCGCGCCGTAAAGCTTGCTGAGCTTCGGCGCCAGAGCAAAGGGCGTTTTATAGACGAAATCGTTTATCGTGCGCTTTGCTTGGATGATTTTATTTAGATCAACCATCTATTTCCTTTCGTAATTTTAAATTTTGTTATTATACATATTTTTAGGCGAAATTTTATCTCTCAGCCGGTCGAAATTTTTAAAAATCGCAGCACTTAAAACGGCGTCTTACCGCGGGTTTGCTCGCTTTTGCCGATAAGCGATGTTTCGGATAAAATCTCAGCCGCTAGGCTCCTAACATACGAGGCGCAACTCAAACTCTCGCCGCAAATGCGCGACTTCGGTTTTAAGCTCATCTAGCTCCTGCGCTTTAGCAGCACGCCGCATTCGATATGCGCCGTATGCGCGAACTGATCGAAGATCGCAAATCTGCGCACCTCGTGCGTAGTGCAAAGCGAGCGCAAATTTTCAAAAAGCGTCTGCGGATTACAGGAGATGTAGATCAAATTTTGAAAATTTTTTATGAAATCAATCACGCTAGGCTCCAGCCCCGCGCGCGGCGGATCGATCAAGACGTGCGAAAAATCGTAGCTGAAAATATCGATCCCCTTTAGCCGCTCAAACCCACGCCTGCGCGCAAACGCACTCATCAGCTCATCCGCGCTAAGGCGGACGAATTGCGCGTTGTAAACGCCGTTGAGCTCGCAGTTTATGCGGGCATTCGCAATCGAGCTTTTTGAAATTTCGCTCGCCAGCACGCGATTAAATTTAGCCGCAAGCGGGATGGTGAAGTTGCCGTGTCCGCAGTACAGCTCCAGCAGATCGCGCGCGGCGGAGCTTTCCGGGTGCACGGAATGTTTTTCGCAGCTCGAATTTTGCGCGGCGGAATTTTCACAGGCTGAATTTTGCACGCTTTGCTTTTCACAATCTAAATTTTGCGCGGTCAAATTCTGTTCGATGAAATTTTGAGAGGCGGAATTTTGCGCATCCAAATCCTTATGAGCGGAATTTTTATCCGTAGTGCCCTCGTCTGCGGACGCACAGTTAAATTTCACGGAATTTTCGCCGTTAAATTCTGCGCGAGCAGAATTTGCTTTAACGGAATTTCGGCAAGCGGCGTCAAATTCGGCGGAATTTTCAGAAGCAAAATTTCGATCCGTAGAATTTTGCGCAGCAGAATTCTCTGCTATGGAATTCCTCGTGACGAAATTCTGCGCGGCGCACACCTCGCTCGTGCCCTCTTTGCCGAAGTCCACGCAACTTCTCGCCCAGGCGATCATCTTTTCGTTCACGCCGCGGTTTGGCTGGATGAAGGCGTTTTCGCCGAAGCAAAATTTATAAACTCGCCCGTCCACGCAAAGCTCATCCGTGAGGCTTAGCTCGCCGCTTAGAAGCTTCTGTCCGCGTGCGCGAGCCATGACCCTGATGCCAAGCTTGTCCGCCAGCTCGCAAATCGCCTCCTGCTCGCGCTCGCCCAGGCGCTTGTGATAAAGCAACGTCGCCAAAATCCCGCTAGCGCACGAGATAAACTCGACGCCGAATAGCTTCTCTTTTAAAGCTTCGCTCCGTCTAAGCGCCTCTAGCAGCCGCGGCATTAAATTTGCGATAGGAAGCGCCACCTTGGGGCATTCGTTAATTAAAATTTTCTTGCTACGTGCGCCGCCCATCGTGTAGGCAAGATCAAATGCGCTATGCCAAATATCGTGCCAGATGCCAAATTCCGCCCTGATGCGGTAATTTTGTGGGCTTGAGGCAAAAAACTCAAACTCGCCGTCAAAAAATTCTCTAAATTTATCGGCGATCAGACGCTTTTTGTATAAAATTTGATCCTCATAGGGCTCGCCGAGCGTGCAGCTACCGCAGCTACCGAAGCTTTCGCAATTCATACATCCACTCTTTTACCCACCACGCGCAGTAAAAGAATGATAGCCGCGATACCCAAGATCAGACATCCCCACACGCTAAGCCCAAAGCCCGCAGGCAGATAGCCACAAACGATACTGATGCCGCAAACGACCAGCGCATAGGTCATCTGCGTGCTTACGTGCTCGATGTGATCGCAGCCTGCGCCCATCGAAGAGAGGATCGTCGTATCCGAAATCGGCGAGCAGTGATCGCCAAATATCGCTCCCGTAAGCACCGCGCTGATATTTACGCACATAAAAACGTGAAATTCCTCGCCGCTAAGGCCATATTTTTGCCCTACGGCGTGAGCAAGAGGCACGGCTAAAGGAGTGACGATACCCATGGTACCGAAGCTCGTACCCGTTGAAAATGAGATAAACGAGCTAAGCACGAAAATCACGATCGCAAGAGCAAAGCGCGGCGTAGCGTCGCTTAGAAGCTCTACCAAGTAACGCGAAGTGCCTAGCTCTTTGATAACAGAGCTTAGCGACCACGCAAAAAGCAGGATTATGACGGTATTTAGCATACTTTTCCAGCCGCCCACCCAGACCTCGATCGCCTCTTTGACGCCGTAAATTTTTTGCGCGATGCCTAAAACAACGGCGATGATCGATGAAAAGAGCGCGGATTGAAACAGTACGACCGAGGCATCCGCCGCGCTAAATGCGGTGCGGATAGAAGTAAAGCTAAGAGGGGCTGCCTTGACCGCCTCCAAAGTCTCGCCCTCCAGCGAGCTGTAGCCGTTAAAGTAAAACCCGATGACGGAAAGGACAATCATCGCTCCTAGCGGGATTATCGCGTTTAGCTTGCGAAGCGCGACGCCCTCTTTGGGTACGAAAATTTGATCCTCTAAATTTTTGATCTTAAAATCCGCAGCTCCGCTCTTGCCGCCGCGAGATGCGATCTCTGCGCGATACATCGAGCCAAACTCCCTACTCATTACGGCGGTAGCGACTACGAAAAAGATCATGAAAATGTTATAAAATCTATACGGGATCGTCTCAACAAAGACGGTGAAGGCGTTTATGTTTTCTACGCCGATCTGTGAGTAGGCCTCTTTGATCGCCGAAATTTCAACTCCGACCCACGTGGAGATCACAGCGATGCCAGTAATAGGTGCGGCGGTCGCGTCGATGATGAAGGCGAATTTTGCGCGCGAAATTTTAAATTTATCCATAAGCGGTCGCATGATAGGGCCCACGATCAGCGCGTTTGCGTAATCGTCAAAAAATATCACGATACCCATGAGCCAAGTGTAAATTTGACCCAAAACGGGAGTGTCTGCGTGCTTGCTAAGCCATAGGGCAAGCGCCTTCGTGCCGCCGCTTTTGGTCACCAGAGCGATGAGCCCGCCGATACACATAACCTGAAGTAAAATGCCAGCGTTCCACGTATCCGCCATCGATTTTACCATGCGCGAGCACAGGTTCGTAAAGGCAAAAAGCGCCGAAGCCGTGATGCCGTGATCTACCATACCGACGAGAAAAGTCCCGCTTAGCACGCCCAAAAACAGCGACAAAATCACGTCCTTGGTGATGAAAGCAAGTACGATCGCCGCAACCGGCGGTATAAGCGTCAGCACGCCGTAAAGCTCGCTGTTTCGCACGGCGGGCTCCACGTCCGCAAGCGCCAGCGCGGGCAAAAAAATCGCCGTAAAGATAAGCAAATTTTTTAACATTTTAATCCTTGATGGTTGATAAAATTTTAAAATTTAACCTCCAATCGGGGGTTAAATTTTAAAATTCTGCGCGCCTTGCAGCAATTATTTGTATTGCGTGCTTTCTTTTACGGCGATTATTGAGCGCCTTAATCGCGCAGCAAGCTCTGCTATTTTGCTGAGTTTGCAATTTTGCGAACGCATTTTTAAGTAACTTGTCGCGCAGCAAAATTCTTCCGGTGCAAAATACCGCGCGCGGCGTAATCAAAAGCGTTTTATAAGTGAATTTAAAATTTTACTTAACATAGCAAAAGCTTCAAATCAAGGTAAGATTCTACAATACTGCGATGCTTACTTTGTCGCAAAAGCGATAAGTTTATCGCACAAAATTTGACAAAATCCCGCTCTTGATCGCGAACCAAAATCCCTCGGCAAAAATTTTATCGCGCATAAACGCACAAATCGCCATTTCTCAAGCCTGCCTGCGCGTTTATAAAATTTCAGTGCATGCAACCTGCGCAAGCAAAGCGATAAAATTTTAAAGCGTTAAATTTCACCAAATTGCACTCGAAAAATCCGCTAAATTTATAGAATTTACAAAGAGACAAAACTCTAAATTTAAAGCTCATAAAGCTTTTACAAACCCAAAACGCCGCAAACCTAAAACGACGACGAAGCGGCGAGCGACCCTTTAAATCAAGCCCGCTAATTTTCACGCTCAGGTGCATCTTGCGGATCGCTCGTAAAATCATCGCTTACTTGCGTAGGACTTAATCCAAGCGAGCGCAAATAGCTCTGCGTAGCCGCTTCACCACCCGCAAGCGCGTAGTCTAGCGCATTTAGCCCCGACTCATCGACTGCTTTTTCGTTTGCGCCCGATTTTACGAGCAATTCAACGATCTGCTTGGTACTTTTTTGCGCCGCAAACATCAGCAGTGTCTTACCCGCGCCCGAACGTTCACAGCCGTCGCTACGCTCGCCTAGCGACGCTAGAGCCTGAGCTTCAGCGCTGCCGATCTGGCGGACATTTACGCTAGCGTGCGAGTAGATTAGCAACTTTACGAGCTCATAATTTTTTGCCGCGGCGGCGAAAAATATCGGAGTTTGCCCAAGCGAGTTTTTATAGCCAACCAAAGCGCCTTTAGAGATCATAAATTTAGCGCTTTGAACGTTATTCATCGCGTAAAATAGAGAGTTTTCCTCACCCGCATTCACCTGCGCACCTCGCTCGATCAAAGCACCGCTAAAACGCTCGTCATATCCTAGCAAAAGTGCCAGATCCAGGGCATTATCAAGCTCGTAAATCGCAAAATCCTTGCTAAAAAGTAGCGTACGAAACTCATCTGCGCCTACTCCGCCTTTTAGTGCCAGCTCAAGCTCACCGTAATCCCCTGCCTTGCGATCCTTTGCAGCGTATGCGATAAATTCCGCTATCACGGCGCTTGCCAGCTCATCGGCGTCGTTTTTGTTAAATTTAGCGGCGAAATAATCTCTTAACGCCTCCCTGGCTGCCGGGATCTCGCCCATAAAATTGCCATAAGCGATGAAATTTCCAATCTTGCGCTCGGAGTAAAATTCTAAGGCTTCAAGCGATTTTTCGCTAATTCGCGCGTAGTTTTTCTCTTTGGCATAGCTTAAAAAGCCCTCGCCATCCATCCCCGCAAATGCCAAGGTTCGCTCAAGCCCTTTTTCGTTCAGCAAGGCTTCGTTACCGACACAATCGATATTTTCGTCCCTGATCTCAGAAGCCGCGCTTTTTAAATTTTGCAAAAATTCTGCGCCAGCTAGCGAGCCTTTACAGCCAAAATCGCTTTGCAGCAGCTCTTCGTCCGCAGGCTCTTTGCTAAAAAAGCCGCGCGGATCGCTTAGCATCTGCTCGCAAGAAGCGCCAAAAAGCGTGCCGCAAAAAACAAACGAACCCATTAGAATCTTTCGCATCGCTACCTCGAATTGCATTTGAAGCGTTATTTTACCTTTAAATTTATTTATTAAAACTTAGTGCGGGCGGTGGAATTTTATGGAATTCCTTTCAACCTTATAAAATTTTGCGGAATTTTTAAAATTTTACGGCGCAGCGACGTTAAATAATGGTAGTTATAGGCGCAGCAATGGAGGGTACTATATGAGGGCACAGCGATCGGCGACATTAAAAATTTTAAAATTTGCGCGCGAGCTAGCGGTAAAATAAAATTTTGCAAGCTGTACAAATCTAGTGGAATTCCGTGCTAGGTTTATCGTGAAATAAAATTTTACAAACGCAGCTCCTCCGTGGAATTCTACGCGCATTAGTAACGAGATAGAATTTGCGAGGTAGAATTCCTTGCAGAATGGAAGAATTTTACGCGTTTTGCGCGGAGCAAATTAAAATTTCGTCGCGTTAAAATTTAGCAAATTTCAATCTGATGGAGTTTAACACGACCGTCACGGAGCTAAAACACATCGCGGCAGCGCCGTACATCGGCTTTAGAAGCACGCCAAGCGCTGGATATAGCGCGCCTGCTGCGATCGGGATACATACGGCGTTGTAAAACAGCGCCCAGAAGAGGTTTTGTTTGATCGTCCGCATGGCGGCACCGCCTAGGCGGAATAGATACAGCACGCTTTCAAGGTCGTTTTTTATAAAGATCACGTCGCCCGCGCCCTTGGCTACGTCGCTGCCGCCGTTCATCGCGATGCCGATACTAGCGGCTTTTAAGCTCGGCGCGTCATTGACGCCGTCACCCACGAAAAGCACCCGCTTGCCTTCGTCCGTCAGGGATTTGATGAACTCATATTTGCCGCTTGGAAGCACTCCGCTTCTTACCTCGTCGATGCCGAGGTTGCGAGCGACGAAATTTGCCGTTTTGGCGTTATCGCCCGTTAGCATGACGGTTTTTACGCCTCTTTTTTGCAGCGTCTGCACGACGCCGCGCGCTTCGGCTCTGATCTCGTCGCTAAATGCGATGAAGCCCGCGTATGAGCCGCCTATCGCGCAGTAAACGACGCCGAAGCCCTTGTCTAAAAGCTCCTCCGCTTCTACTTCGACGCCCGCATCCACGCCGCGCTCGCGCAGAAAGCCTGCACTGCCGCAAAGGATTTCGCCGGTGGGATTTTTAGCGACGATACCTTTTCCCGCGATGCTTTCGAACTCGCCGTTAAATTTAGAAATTTCGCCGAATTTCAGCTCGGCAAATTTTACGATCGCCTTTGAGATCGGATGCTCGCTAAGTTTTTGCGCGCTTGCTAGAGCGTAGAGATCTTGGGCGCTCAGATCGCTGAAGCTTACCGAAATTTCGCCCTTACTAAGCGTGCCGGTTTTATCGAAAACTGCAACGTCCGCGTCCTTTAAAATTTCTAAAATTTCGGGATTTTTGATTAAAATTCCAGCCTTTGCGGCGTTTGAGATCGCGCAGACGATAGCGATCGGCGTCGCAAGGCCTAGCGCGCACGGGCAGGATATGATAAGCACGCAGATAGCGGCGGATGCGGCATATGAGAGCCGCCCGTCAAGCGCCATCCACGCTATAAAGCTAACAAACGCGATCAAGATCACCGCGGGCACGAAGACATTTGAAATTTTATCCGCAAAGCGCGCGATCGGCATCTTTTTGTTGCCCGCCTCGTTTAGCAGATTTTTAATTTCGGCAAGCAGCGTCTGATGCGGGAATTTCGTCGCCTTCACGTAGATGACGCCGTCAGTGCTGACGCAGCCTGCGTTTACCTCATCGCCTACGCTTTTATAAACCGCCAAGCTCTCGCCGCTGATGAGCGAAGCGTCGATCTGCGCACCGCCCTCGACGATAAGCCCGTCGCAAGGGATGCGCGAGCCGTTTTTTACTAGCACCTTATCGCCTGGCTTTAGCGCTTCTGCGCGCACTTCGGCTATCGTGCCGTCGTCTTTGATCAAAAGCGCGGTTTTGGGGCTTAGATCGATTAACCCCTTGATGTAGTCGTTCGCCTTCATCTTGCTGCGCTCTTCAAGGTATTTGCCGAGCGAAATAAAGGCGATTATCATCGAGGCGGACGAGAAATAAAGATTGGTAAATTCGTTCTGCGCGCCGTGCGCATAGACCCACGCCGCGGCCGTTAGCGAATAGGCAAACGCGAAGAAGCTTCCCATCGCCACGAGTACGTTCATATCAAAGCTTCTGTTTTTTAGCGAGCCGTAAGCGTGATAAAAGAAGCTCTTGCCGCAGTAAAATAGGCTCACGCACGCCATCGCCGCGCAAAGTAGCGCCTTTGGAACGAAGCTTAAAAACCCGCTCATCTCCACCGCCATTACCGCCGCGGCTAAAATGAGAGCGAGGATTAGCCTAAATAGCGCCGCTTTGAGATTACTCCGCTTTTTGCGCTCCAAATCCTCGTAATCTACGGCGATGTCGTAGCCTAGCTTTTTGATCTTGGCTTTTAGCGTCTCCTCAAGCGCCGGATCAGCAAGTATGAACTCGCCGCTGCCGTTTGCGAAATTTACGTGCGCATCCTGCACCCCCTCGATCTTGCGACTTACCCGCTCGATCGCATTGGAGCAGTTTACGCAGCTCATCCCGACGATATTTAGAGTGATTTTGCTTGGCATCCGTTAGTTTTCTCAGGCTAGCTTTTCTGCGACGCTAAAGCCCAAATCGTCCATCTCCTCTTTAAATTTAGCCTCGTCGCGCGGATCTAAGCTTAAACTCACCACTCCGCTTGCTACGTCCACCTCGATCTCGCCGAAATCGTCCTTGAGCGCGTTTTTGATCGTCCTCGCGCAGTTTTCGCAGTGTATATTTTGCGCCTTAAATTTTACGCTTTGTTTCAAAACCATGAGCCTCTCCTTTGGATTAAAATTTCAAAACTTATACTACTTTTTAATAAATTTTATTTCAACGCCCGCTCCTGAAATTTAAGGGTTTTTCGTTATAATCACTCGTTTTTAAATTTAAGCTTTAAGGAATTTTATGGGACGAGCTTTTGAATACAGACGCGCTTCAAAAGAAGCTAGATGGGGGAAGATGAGCAAACTTTTCCCAAAACTGGGCAAGGCCATAACGATGGCTGCGAAAGAGGGCGGCGAAGATCCGCTGATGAACTCTAAACTGCGCGCCGCGATCGCCACGGCAAAGGCGCAAAATATGCCCAAAGACAACATCGACGCGGCTATCAAGCGCGCAAGCGGCAAGGATAGCGCCGATATCAAAACGATCTTTTACGACGGCAAGGCGCCGCACGGCGCGCTTTTAATAATCGAATGCGCCACCGACAACCCGACCCGCACCGTCGCAAACGTAAAATCGATTTTAAACAAAGCTAAGGGCGAGTTTTTGCCGAGCGGCAGTTTGAAATTTATGTTTTCGCACAAGGCCGTTTTTGAGACTAAGCTGCCGAGCCGCGACATCGAGGAGCTGGAGCTTGAGCTCATCGACTTCGGTCTTAGCGAGCTTGAGATCAACGAGTTTGAAAACGATAAGGGCGAGCTCGAAAAGACGCTTCTAATCTACGGCGAATACGAAAGCTTCGGCACTCTAAACGAAGGTATCGAAAAGATAGGGCTTGAGATCATCAGCGCAAGCTTAAAATTCGTCGCCAACGAAAAGCACGAATTTAGCGAGGAGCAGCTTGGCGACATAGACACACTGCTCGAGCGGCTAGAGGATGACGACGACGTACAGGCTGTTTACACCAATATCGCATAGGAGAAAAAATGGAAAGCTTAAAAATTTACGACATCGACGCAGAGGCTTTGGCGCGCGATAAATACGCCGTTATCAAAACCGAAAAGGGCGATATGAAGCTGGAGCTTTTCGGTGACGAAGCCCCGCAGGCGGTTACGAATTTCGCTAGCCTCGCGCGCAGCGGGTTTTACAAGGGGCTAAATTTTCACCGCGTAATTCCAAATTTTGTGATCCAAGGCGGCTGCCCGCGCGGCACCGGCACGGGAGGCCCCGGCTGGCGTATAAAGTGCGAATGCGACCGCCAAAAGCACAAGCACGTGCGCGGCGCGCTATCGATGGCGCACGCGGGGCGCGATACGGGCGGTAGTCAGTTTTTTGTCTGCCACAGCGCGCAACCGCACCTAGACGGCGTGCACACGGTGTTCGGGCAGATCGTAGATGAGCCTAGCCTGGCGGTTTTGGACGCGATCAGACAGGGCGATAAGATCATCGATATCGAGATTAAAGAGAGTCTGCAATCGTGATTAAATTTAAACCGCGGGGCGCCAGACCGTGATAAAGATCGGCACGGACATAACCGCGGTGCGCAGGATCGCGGCGCTTCGCGCAAAATACGGCGCGAAATTTCTAAAGCGCATTTTAAAAAAATCCGAACGCTCATCCGCGCTGCGCGATGAAAATATCGCGGGCATCTATGCCGCCAAAGAGGCGCTTAGCAAGGCGCTAGGCACCGGCATCGGCGCGGAATTTGGCTTTAAAGACGCTAAAATTTACAAAGACGCCCTGGGGGCGCCGCATTTAAAAATCCGTAAAAAAATCCGTAAAAAATTTCATATCAAATCCGGAAGCCTTAGCATCACGCACGACGCAAACGTCGCAATCGCGGTAGTCGCACTAAAACTTAATAAGCCGCGCTCAAAGTAACGAAGCGAAGCGGCGCGACAGCAAGAACTCCGCGTAAATTCTGCATAAATTTTGCACGACGAAATTTATGAGGTTAGGCGCAGATTATGTAGAGTAGTATTTCGCGGTGCAGTACACGATGCGGCAGCAAACCTTTGACTATCTCAAATTTTATATTTGCCGACTTAAAATTCTACATTCATGGATGAAATTTTAGAGCACAAAATTTACCGCAACGAAATTTTGGAATTTCATTGCGCCGCAGAATTTTGCTTTAAATTTAAGACTTGGAATTTTATAGCGGCGAGGCGGCATAAACTCAAAAGGTAAAATTTCAGCTCCGAATTTAGCGACAGAAGCATAGATTTTCTATTAAAATTTCACGGCGAAATTGCGCTTTGAAATTTACAACGGATACGAAGCCTGCTCTTCCTAATGTATCGCATCATAAAGATTAAGCGAAAGTTCATGAGCCAATGAAACACGCGCCGCGACGGCGTGCGTTCGTCGTGCCCATCTTAAGCAAGAGCTTTGCGCCGTACTTATGCCAAATGCCGCAGATAGCGCGGCATTCTCTACCGCCATGTGCGAAAAGACGGAGGCGGGCTTGCGTAGCTACATTTACCGCTTAGTCTGCCGCTAGTTTAAGCACACACAGATAAGCGGCATGCCCACAGCAGCGAGCGATCAAAATTTACACGGCGAAATTCACAAATGAAATTCCGCGGGCTGCAAATTTAGCGCTAAATTTTTAAAATTTCACGGCGGCGCAAATTTTAAAAATTCCATGCAGGGCGGATTTAAAATTTTAAGCCGCGAGCTCACGGGGCTAAATTTAGCCGCCAAGAAGTTCGCAAGTCTCTGCAAAGTGGAATTTTATCAAAGCGCGACGCCGCAAATTTTTAAATTGCTCGTATTTCGGCGGCGAGTTTACGCGGCTTACGTTTTCGCGCGAAGTATAAATTTTAATGTATATATTTTGACCGCTTTAAGACTGCGCCCAAAGCCGCCTCGTATTTAGAGCCGTGTTTTAATCGCTCGCGCCAAGATACGATTAAATTTAGAACGTAAAGCGTGCAATCATAGCGCTGGCTTACGTCAAAACGCCTAAAACTACGACTAAAATTCCAAGCCGCGACCGAATTCCCGCGCAACGAAAGGCGAACTACTCCGCCTTTTTTAGATTATCGGCGAGCAAAAACGCAAGCTCTAGCGCCTGATCTGCGTTTAGACGCGGATCGCACTGCGTTTCGTAGCGCTGTTTTAGCGTCTCTTGCGTTACGTTAAACGAGCCGCCCGTGCACTCTGTGACGTTTTGACCGGTCATCTCAAGATGGATGCCGCCTGCATGCGTGCCCTCCGCAGCATGGATCTCGAAAAAGCTCTGAACCTCGCTTAAAATTTTAGAAAACTCGCGCGTTTTGTAGCCGTTCGCGGTCTTGACGGTGTTGCCGTGCATCGGGTCTATGCTGTATAGGATCGCTCTGCCCTCGCGCTTTAGCTCGCGTAAAATTTGCGGCAGCCGCGCGCCGATCTTATCCGCGCCCATGCGGATGATGACGTTTAGCCTGCCTGCTTCGTTTTGCGGATTGAGCTTGTCGCAAAGGCGCAAAATTTCATCCGCGGTGCCGCTCGGGCCGATCTTGACGCCGAGAGGGTTTTTGATACCGCTTAAAAAATGCACGTGCGCATCGTCCGCGCCGCGCGTGCGCTCGCCGATCCAAAGCATGTGCGCCGAGCAGTCGTACCAATCGCCGCTGGTGCTGTCGATGCGCGTCAGACACTCCTCATAGTGCAGCAGAAGCGCCTCATGCGAGGTGTAAAGCACCGTCTCGGCAAGGCTCGGAGAGTTAGCGGCGCTCAGCCCGCACGCCTCCATAAATTTAAGCGTGCGCGAAATTTCATCGCTCAGCTCGTTAAATTTAGCCTCCAGCTCGCCCTTTTTCAAAAAGCCCAAATTCCACTTATGCACCTCGTGCAGGTTCGCAAGACCGCCGCGAGAAAAGGCGCGCAGAAGATTTAGCGTCGAAGCGCTTTGATGATACGCCTCGATCATGCGGGCAGGATCTGGCTTGCGCGCCGCTTCGTTAAACTCAAATCCGTTGATTATGTCGCCGCGGTAGCTAGGCAAACTCACGCCGCCAACCTCCTCGAAGTCGCTGCTGCGCGGCTTTGCGAACTGCCCTGCGATACGACCCACCTTAACGACGGGGCGTCCCGCTGCAAAGGTAAGAATAATCGCCATCTGAAGCATTACTTTAAACATATCGCGGATATTATTCGCGCTAAAATCATTAAAGCTCTCCGCGCAATCGCCGCCTTGAAGCAAAAACGACTTGCCTTCGCTGGCGCGCGCAAGCTCGGCTTTTAGGTTGCGAACCTCGCCCGCGAAAATTAACGGCGGCAGCTTGTAAAGGCGATCTTTAGCGGCCTGCACCGCACTTTCATCCTGATAAATCGGCTGCTGTAAAATTTTATAATCTTTCCATGACGTCCTACTCCAGCTCATAGCCCCTCCTAGGTTTCGTAAAAATTTCGCGATTATACCGAAATAAGCTTTTATTAACCCAAAAAATCTTAAAATAGCGTCTTTAGGCAATTTGGAAGGAATTTTATGGAAGAAAACCGCACTAAAGGGCTAATGCTTGCTCTTGCCACCTTTGTTATGTGGGGCGTTTTTCCGATATATTTTAAGCTCATACGGGGCGTAGACGCGGTGCAAATTTTAGCACATCGCATAGCTTGGTCCTTCGTGCTGCTGCTTGTTTTTCTATGTTTTACGCACCGCTTAAAAAACGTCGCACGGCTTCTTAGCGCCCCTAAAATCGCTCTCACGCTGCTTTGTACAGGACTACTTATCAGCACAAACTGGGGCATTTATATCTACGCGGTAAATTCCGATCAAATTTTAGCCACCAGCCTCGGATATTTCATAAATCCTCTATTTTCGGTACTTTTGGGCGCTTTGTTTCTGCGCGAGCGATTAAGCGCGGCGGCGAAATTTTCTTTGCTGCTAGCCTTTGCGGCTATCGGCGTGCAAATTTACGCGCTAGGCAGGCTTCCCATAATCTCGCTCGTGCTACCGCTTAGCTTTGCGTTTTACGGGCTCATACGCAAGAAGGTAAAAGTGCCTAGCTTTGAGGGGCTGTTTTGCGAGACGACGCTGATGCTGCTGCCCGCACTTGCGTTTCTGATCTACTGCGCGCTAAAAGGAAGCGGCGCCTTCGGCTTTAACGCAAGCGGCGCGCTGCTGTTTGCAAGCGGGCTGATTACGATTTTGCCGCTGCTTACTTTCGCCGTAAGCACGCAGTATCTGCCGCTATCTACGATCGGCTTTATGCAATACATCAGCCCTAGCATGAGCATGCTGATTGCAGTATTTATCTACGGCGAGGAGCTTGAGACTTACAAAATTTTGAGCTTTTCGCTAATTTGGTTCGGGCTCGCAGTCGTGGGCTTGGACGGCTTAAGGAGAAAAAATGGCTAATTTCGCTTTGATGTTCGCAGTCGCCCTTGCGGTGGGCGCGCTCGTGTATTTTCAGGTCCAAAAGGCTTCCGCGCGCGCAGACGCCGTAGACCCAGAGCTTAGCTCGCAAAGATATATGAAATTTTGCGATATTTTAGAGGACAAACTGCGAGATCTAAAGCGGCTAGAACTGCACGACGAAAGCGCTCGCGAGAGTTATCTAGACGAGCTTGAGGCTCTTAGCAAGGAGTTAGTCTATATCAAAACGATGCATCAAAGCAACCTAAATCCCGCCGTGTGGGAGGGTAAGCTATTTGAGTTTCTAAGTAAAACGGACGCGCTTATCGAAAAATACGCCGCGGACGCAGAGCGCTCGCTGCAAGACTGGCGCAAGCAGCTGGAGATGGAATTTAAGAATTTGTAGCGCGAAATTTTAAGCGGCGAATTTCGCGGGTGTCTATATCGGTAGAATTTTAACGCCTAAATTTATATAATTTAACGCGCCGCAACTCTCGGAATTTTTAAAATTTACATACATGCCGGAATTTTGCAAACCGCTTGCGTCATAGCGACAAAATTCCATGCGTTTTATAAAGCAAAAACGACGCAAATTTTAAATCGGCGTAATTTATATAATTTTGCAAGATACACAGCAACCGCGAAGCCGATAATCGCGTCTGTAAATTTTATAGAATTTACTCATTGGCGGACGCGGTATCTGCAGTCTTGGATCCCGCTTGCTCTAGCTGCTTAGACGCATTGCGCCTTAAAATTTTATCGTACTCCTCCACCTTTATCACCTTGCCCTCATACTCTATTTTAAGATAATATTCCAATTTTTCTAATTGCAAATATCTAAAAAAATTATCCAAATCAAAGCCGCCTGCACCCTTAGGCTCATCGCCGCAGAGCGCAGAGTAGCGCTTTATAAGCGTATCGTAGATACCAAGTAGCGCTGTATTTGGCGTTACCGAGCCGCATCTATTAAGATCGGGCAGCGAGCCTTTGTTAAGCTTGATTACATCATTTTCCGAATACTTTGAGCGCTCCGTCATCATATATCTAAGCAGCTCATACCTAGAGCTGTTTAATAAAGTCCAATCTAAAATAATCTCATCGTAACAATAATTATCCATATGCTCTAGGTATATTTTCTTATACTTCCTCAACGTATCCAAATCCTTACGGCAGTCATCGTATTTTTTTTTGAATACGCTCATCGTCCGGAAGCCCTGCTAAATCGTATTTAAGTAGCAGATTTAGCATACTCGCGTCATATCGTTGCGGCAGCATCTGATAGATGGAGCAGTTCGGCTGCCGCTCATCTTTGCGGTGTTTGAGCGTAAAAGCAATACAATGATCGTCCGTCCAAGCGGTAATCTCAGGTCTTACGCCGCTGCTAAGCATAAGCTCCGTCATCTGCAAAAATCCGCCTGCTACGGCATAATAGAGCGGATCGGATACCGCACTAGTACCTTCACTTTTAGGCGTTATGGAATATGTCTTTACCTGTGCGTCGCTAGTAACAACCAAATAGGAGTCACCGTATCCAGGGTATGTAAGCCACGGACGAACATATTTAACGCCAGAAAAGCTAGCTCCGTGCTTAAGTAGAATTTCTGCGGCAGCGGTAGAGTTATTTTCGATAGCATAGCTTAACGCCGAATGAGAAAAATCGTCCGTGCGGTTGATATCCGCTCCGTGATAGATCAGCTCCTCGGTGGTATTTGCATCGTTGTAAAAACTGGAATACATTATCGCCGTGATACCAAACTGCAGCGGATCGCCCGCAGTGATGCGCTGCTCTCGCATAAATCCCAAAATACGGGCAGTATCCTTGGAGCGCAAAAGCTTGCGGAAATATTCCATCCGCTCATCGCCCTGCACTACGCGCTCGTCCAAATCTAACTCGGCGCCCAGCCTTTCGTACCGGTACCTTGCTATTGCGGCGCGATCCTCGTCCGTTAGCGGCCGATTGGAGGAGTTGCCAGAGGCTGCGGTGTGGCTCGCTGTGGAATTTTGCGCGGGCTGAGTTTCGGATCTATCCATAAGTGCACCGCCTGCGATCAAGAAAAATACGCCCGCCGAAACAACCAAGCACGCTATGATGAGCTTGGATTTTATCTCTTTCAAAGCAACCTCCGCAAATAAAATGACAAATACTACCGAGTGTGAGCTTAGCCGAATATAAACGGGCGGAATTTCACAAGGCAATTTCGCTCGGGCGGAATTCGCAGGGCGAGGTTTAAGAGGGTAAGGCGTAAAATTTTATCGGTAGCATTCTATGGCGATAAAACCCGTCGTTTAAAATTTAAGTTCAAATTTTAGCGGGCGCGAGCAAATCTGGCACAGATCGCGCTTGGGGCATTTATGAGCCGCGATAAATTTAAAATTTCATGCATAGGCTGCGACGAATAGCACAAATTAAGCGCAATTCGTATTTTGAAAATATCCTCGAGCGTCTTGGATCATCACAGAAGAGCGGCTTTGCCATAAAATTTTAAATTACGACAAAGCCTTCAAGCAATTAAAATTTCAATCGGCGCGGCCTAAACGTCGTTAAATTTAGCAGTTATTTTGGCCTGAAGGGCTGGCGAATTCGCTATGCAGTCTTTTTTGAATTTCAAGAAATTTTTTCTTAGCGTCTTGAAGCTCTAAGCAGTACTCTTTAAACTTTGCATCATCCTTCGACATATCAGCAAAATCCTCAATCGAGGCGTCTATTTTGCGGATGAGTTGCGGTATGCTCTCGTCACTTATTTTTAGCACCTCTTGCGATTTTACGGGCGCACTTGCCCTTTGAACTTGATCGTTTTTCATCTTCTCTTTTTTGTAATCTTTCAGTTCCGCGAAATCTTGACGTAATTTTTTGTGAAGGCGAAATATCTGTACTCCCGCCATAGCAAATTCTGAAAAATATGATCTAAATTTAGGATCCTCTTCCGTCAAATTTTTAAAGTGCACGAGCGGTCTTTCGTGCTCATAGATAATATCTATCATATTATCGTAATTTTTTTGCAATCTTTCGATCATATACAATCACTCCTTGTGCTTCTTGTCAAGCACTGATTCATGCAAATATAGAAAGGAAATGGATCTCCTGTTCCAAGTAAATATTCACATTCCGCAACGCACAGCTCATATTCGTCATCGTGGCATTGTTGCTCTTTATCATTATTACCTGCCATTGCCGCCATAGCGACCAAACTTGCTAAAAAGCAAGAAACTAAAACTATTTTTCTCATAACATCTCCTTTATGAAAAATTTGCGAGATATTATCATTTTATATCTTAATATAAAATAAATTTATGTATAGCCGTTCTCATAATCTATGAAATTTAAAATAGCTTGCGATGTAGAATTTTAAAATCTCGCAAATTCGCAAAGGGCGCAAATTTGCGAGATGAAGCGAGGGGTCCCGCTTAAATTTTATTTGCCGCAGCCGCATTTGCCCTGAGCGGCAAGCTTGCGGCGGATATAGGCGATTTTGCTTTGAAGCGGAAGGTGCTTAGGACAGTTGTCCTCGCAGCCTAACAGCGTCATACAGCCGAATACTCCGTCATCATCGCCGATTAGCTCGTAAAAATCCTCGTCGCTGCGTTTATCCAGCGCATCGATCTGAAAGCGCGCTATGCGGTTGATACCGACGGCGCCGATGAAATCCTTTCGCATTATTGCGGTACCGCAGCTCGCCACGCAGATGCCGCACTCGATGCAGCGATCCAGCTCGAAAACCTCCTGCGCGACCTCCGGCTCGACCTTTTCTTCAAGCTTTGAGATATCGGTTTCGTGATCGGTGTGGATCCAACTCTCTACGCGTTTGCTCATCGCGTTCATCCAGTTGCCCGTATCGACGCTGAGGTCTTTTAGCAGCTTGAAAACCGGAAGCGGCATAAGCTCGATCACGCCGTCCGGATAATCCTTAGTAAGCGTGCGACACGCAAGGCTCGGCTTGCCGTTTACGAGCATACCGCAGCTACCGCAGATACCCGCGCGGCAAACGAAGTCGAAGCTTAGCTCGGGATCAAATTTCTCACGAATCACGTTAAGCGCGATAAATAGCGTCATTCCGTCGGTCTCTTCAAGCTCATAAGTAGCGAAGTGCGGCTTTGAAATTTTGCTTAGCGGATTGTACTTAAATGCCTTTATTGTTATTTTTCTACTCATATCCTATACCTGCTCTTTCGTTAGGTGCTTTATATTTTGGCTGCAATTCATAATGCATCAATGCTTCTTGAATTTCATATCTGCCTTTGCCCTCGGCTTGCATTTTCTCGCGAATTTCATCGACCTCTTTTTGGCGCACGGCGCTGTCCGGATGCTCGATGATATTACCTTTGGCGCCGTATCCGCGGAACGCAGGCGGCATCTCCATCTTCATAATATCAAGCGGCTCGTAGCTTAGAGTAGGCATAGTATCGCCCTCTTTCCAGTTTGCAAGCGTTCGTTTTAGCCAGTTTAGATCGTCGCGCTTCGGGAAGTCCTCGCGAAAGTGCGCGCCGCGGCTTTCTGTGCGATCAAGCGCACCCTTGGCGATACAAAGCGCAAGCTTTAGCATCTTCGGTACGCGATAAGCCTCCTCGAGCTCCGGGTTTCCAAAAAGCTCTTTATTACTTACTTTGACGTCTAAGGACTGCTTGTAAAGCTCCTCGAGCTCTTTTACGGCTTTGGCTAGCCCATCGCCGGTGCGGAAGATCGCGCAGTGCTCCCACATAACGTCTTTCATCTTGTTTTTGATCTCGAATACGTTAAATTTACCCTCTTTTTCAAGCAGGCTTTTAATGTAATTTTTCTCTTTATCCACGAATTTTTGTATATCGTGCGTATTAATATCGACGTCGTGTCCTTGGCAATACTCCGCAAAATACTCGCCCACGATCATTCCTGCGACGACGGTTTCGGCGACGGAATTTCCGCCCAAGCGGTTAAAGCCGTGCATATCCCAGCACGCAGCCTCGCCGGCGCTGAAAAGCCCGGCTAGCGTTGGACTCTCGCCCGTAGCTTTTGTTTTGATGCCGCCCATCGAGTAATGCTGCATAGGAAGGATCGGAGCCCAGCCCTTGCCGCGCTTTCTGCCCTGCTCGTCGGTTATTACCTCGGTGTCGGCGGGATCGATGCCGTTGAAAATCTCGCAAATTTCTTGTACGTCGCGTAAATTTTTCTCGATATGCTCGCGTCCGAGGATCGAAATGTCAAGCCAAACGTGCTCGCCGTAAGGGCTTTTGACACCCTTGCCTTTTCTTATATGCTCCATTATGCGGCGGCTTACGACGTCGCGGCTAGCAAGTTCTTTTTTCTCAGGCTCATAATCCGGCATAAAGCGGTAGCCGTCCACGTCGCGTAAAATTCCGCCGTCGCCGCGGCAACCCTCGGTAAGCAAAATTCCGCTCGGAACGATAGGGGTCGGGTGAAACTGCACCGCTTCCATATTTCCAAGCTGCGCGACGCCGGTCTCAAGCGCGATAGCAGCACCTATACCCTCGCACACTACGGCATTCGTGGTGTGCTTATATACTCTGCCGTAGCCGCCGGTAGCGATCAGTGTGCCCTTTGAGACGTATGCGATCAGCTCGCCGGTAACCAAATCCCGCACGATTGCGCCGTAGCAGCGGTTATTTGCATGAATTAGTGCGATCGCTTCTTTTCTATCATGAATATCGACGTTATGCTTTAACGCTTCGTTTGCAACGGCAAAAAGCATCGTATGTCCCGTAGCATCGGCAGTATAGCAGGTTCGCCATTTTTTCGTACCGCCGAAGTCGCGGCTATGAATAAGCCCGTGAACCTCATCTTTTTCGGTGATCGTGGTTTTTTGAGCATTGATAATAGCGCTTCGCTCGCCTCTAGTAATCCTGGTCCAAGGAACGCCCCAACCCGCAAGCTCGCGGATCGCTTTAGGCGCCGTTTGCGCAAACATCCTAGCGACATCCTGATCACAGCCCCAGTCGCTTCCTTTTACGGTATCGGCAAAGTGCACGTCCTCGTTGTCGCCTTCGCTCATCTTGGAATTTCCCAGAGACGCCTGCATGCCGCCTTGAGCCGCCGCAGAGTGCGAGCGCTTAACAGGGATTAGACTCAAAACGATGGTGCTAAGCCCCTTCTCTCCGGTAGCGATCGCAGCTCTTAAGCCCGCCAAACCGCCGCCAATAACTAAAGAATCGCAATATATTACATTCATCCTAAGCTCCCTATTCTAAACTTAACCATTTGAAATCGGCGATTATCGAAAGCAAGAAAAATACACCCCAAACGATAAAAACCGCCTTTTTAATGAAGGCTCTTTTCCTTTGAATTTCAGCCTTCGTGCCGTCTATGCTGATCCATTTCATATAAAGTCTATAAATTCCGATGCTAGCGTGAGTTACTACGAAAATCAATAAAACGAAATAAAATAGATGAAGCTGTCCGAATCGAGCAATAGCAAGATCTGCAGTAATTTTCGGACCGAATACAATCATTAAAATATGAGCTGCCGCAAAGAAAAATAGGAAAAATCCCGTCCAAAACTGAAACCACCAAAGCGTCGTGTCGCAATGCTTCATTCGCATTTTGTGCGCTTTAAACGCCCTGTAAGCGGCGTAATTAGCTGGAAATTTTCTCATCGCCAAAAACGCATGAACTACGAAAATCACGAAAATTACAAAAGCGACGATGTTTGTAACGAAATAAATTCCGCCCGGTTCGGCGAAATGTACGACGCCCTCAAACGCGCCCTTACCGATCAAAATCGTGCCGGTAAATATCATATGACACAGCATGAAACAGGCCAAAATCAGCCCGCTGATGCTTTGCGCCACGTCTTGCAAAGCCATAATGCGACTCTTTTTGCCGTCTATGGATCTGCCCGTAAAGCCTTCAATGCGACCTAGCATAGGTTCTCCTTAAAAAAGATGATTATAAATCCCCGCTAAACGAAAATTTACATTTTTGTAAAGAGATTATATTACTTTTTAACTTTAGATTAATTTAATTTCTACAAATTAGTTTTTTCTTCAAAGACTGCTTTAAGAAAACTGCTATCAAAAACATCACCAAAGATAAAATTTGCCCCATCGATAAATTTAAAAATATAAACCCAAGTCCATCGTCCGGCTGCCTAAAAAATTCCACGAAAAATCTAAACGCCGTATATAGCATCGCGTATAAACATATCAGCTCGCCGTTAAATTTCTTAAATTTATGGTAGAAAAATAAAATCGCAAAAATAACGAGCCCTTCCAAAACCGCTTCGTAAAGCTGGCTTGGGTGACGCAACGTGCCGCCTACCAAAATCCCCCACGGCTCGCTCGTCTCGCGCCCGAAAAGCTCCTGATTTAAAAAATTTCCTACGCGTCCGAAAAAATACCCAAGCGGCACGCTAAGCGCCACGAGATCGAGCAGCGCCCACATATCGGTTTTAAATTTTTTGCAAAACCAAACCGTCGCGATCACGAATCCGACGACCGCGCCGTGATAGCTCATACCGCGAATGCCCACGAACTCGCCGTTATGAAAGGGGTTGAAAATTTGCCACGGATGGCTGAAATACCACGCCGCCTCTCCCGAATAGATCGCGATGTATCCAAGCCGCGCGCCCAAAATGACGCCAACCTCGACCCAGATAAAGTAGCGATCAAGCATCTTATCGCTGAAGTCAAGCCCGTCTTTTCGCACGAAATATTTGGCGATAAATAGCGCCGTAAGTAGCGCCAAAACATACATAATGCCGTACCAATGCACGTTTATGCCAAACGCGCTAAATGCCACGGGATCAAAGTGAGCGTAAATTTCGTTCCAGTAATTCAAATTTTTCCTTTGTTTTAAATTTTAAAATTTAACGGCACGCATCGGACGCTGCGGACGCACGCTCTGTAAAAGACGCAGAGCGGCGCATGCGCAGGCACTAAATCTCAGTTTTCGAACGCGCGAAACACGTAATGCGCAGATGCTTAGCGATAGCGTCAAACGATGCGCAGACCACCTCGCATGAAATTTCGCACGACGGCGCCAGATGGGGCGCAAAGCGCTACACGTAAAGCACCGAGCGGCGATACCAGACAACATACGAAGCGGCACGCAAAGTGGCGCGACGCGGACAAAGCTCGCAGTACCCTAATGCAGGCGGCGCAAAACGAGAGCACCGGACGCCGAGCAAAACTCGCAGTGCGCGCAAAACAAACATCAGGCGGCACATGCGCAAAATACCGAATGCCGCGCAGAATTAAAACGACGCGCGCGATATGACAAACGCCGACGCGCAAAACAGTAAGGCAGATACTTTGCATCCGCGCAGATAATGCAGATAAAATTCGCCCGTCTTGCTTAGCTTATCGCACCCGCAGGAGCTGTACCGGCTACAGCGCAAGAAATTCCGAAAGCAAGCTTTAAATTCTATCTCTACGCAGCACTCTCCGTGCCGAGCGCGCAAAAACACCGAGCGAGCACTCTAAATTTTAAATTCCAAGCCCCAGCGTCTCTTTCATCACGCGGCAAAAATCCGCCAAAAACCACCCGAGCGCCTTGTAATAGCTGCTTTTGGCGTTTATCTGCACGTACGTAGCAAGCGCGGAAAAGCTAGGAATGATAAATTGTGCCAGATATAGTGTCAAAATTTTATGCGATTTCGCGTCCGTGTTTTGCTTAAAAATCATGGCAAGCAGCGCCAGCATATTGGCCGCATGAGCGCTTTTAAGCTCTGCAAAAGGCTTTTTAAAGCGGCATTTTTCATAAAACAGCTCCACTTCGCTTTCGCTTATGAGCTTGAAAAAATCCATCTCAAACGCCCTTTTTAGCGCCTCAAAATCGCGCCCTAGCGCCGTATAGTCCTCGCCCTGAACCTTTTGCCAAAGCTCGTGACCGTTTTTGTTCTCGATATTTTTGTTTACGATGATCCAGTTTTTGCCCAAGCCGCGCAACTTCTGCTCATCTATCACGCCTTTAAAATTCGTCGCAAAGATTATGCAGATCACCGAGTATAGCTCGCCTAATTTCATCTTTTTCCTTTAAATTTAATCAAATTTCGCTCGCTTTTTTTAGCTTTTCGATGCCGAATTTTTCCCAAATCCTGCTTAAAGATCGATCCAAGCTCTGCTGCTTCTTATCGATCTCGCCAAAGAGCAGCGAGCCGCCTGATCTGCCGCCGAAATTTGAAAGATTTAGCGCTACGTGGATTATCTGCGCGCCTTTTTTCACGTCGCAGAGCTCAAACAGCTCAAGCGCGGTCTCGCTCAGCAAGCTTAGACTAAATGCCCTATCCTGGCTGATCTGATGCGAAAACTCGTCGCGCGATTTATAGCGGATCTTTAGATCATACGTCGCGGGCTTTAGGTCCCTTGCGAGCACTTCGCCCGCCAAATGGCGCGCCAAAATTAAAATTTTACGCCGCAGCTCGTCCCGATCGGCGCACGGCGCGAAGCTGCGCCCAAAGCCGATACTCTTGCGCTCGCGCTTTGAGACGACCTCGCCCTCGTCCTCGCCGCTAAGGGCTGCGAAAATTTTCCTGCCGTTTGCGCCCATCTTTTCAAAAATTTCTCTGTGCCCTAGCGCGTCGCCGAAGCTTACGATTCCGTATTTGCCGAGCGTTTTTTGCGCCGCTTTGCCGATGCCCGGGAATTTTGCCACAGGCACGGCGGATAGCTCGCGCGCGATTTGTGATTTTAAAATTTGCCGCACGCCGAAGGGCTTAGCAAGGCTAGTGGCGAGCTTTGCGATCAGTTTTGCTTCGCTAAGGCCTACGCTGCACGGAAGGCTAAAGCGGCGCATAATCTCGCTCTGCAAAAACGCGGCAAAGCTCAGCGCGTCCGCGTCGTATGCCGTGCCGCGTAAATTTAGAAAAAACTCGTCGATGCTAAATTTTTCGATCTCGGGCGTAAAGTTTAGTAAAAACTCATAAATTTCGCGTGAAATTTTACGGTATTCGCCATGTCTGGCGCGCACCAAAATGAGCTGTGGGCAGAGTCCGAGCGCGATTTTAACGGGCTGAGCCGAGTGCACGCCGTCCGCTCTAGCCTCATAGCTCGCGCTTAAAATCACGCTTCCAAGCTCGCTCTTGCCGCCGAAAATCTCCTCATCGCCGCCTCCGACGACTGCGATCTTTTTGCCCGCAAGCGCGGGATCGGCGAGTCTCGCTACAGAGACGAAGAAGCTGTCCAAATCGATATGAGCTATCAAACTATGTCGATCCCAAAACCGCTAAGCCCGGCGTAGTCTTTCGGCTCGCTCTTGCTTAAAATTTTGATTTTTCTCACGCCCAGATGCGCTAAAATTTGCGCTCCGATACCGAAGCTCTTAAAATCAGCGCGATTTTGCGCGGATTTTAGCATCAAAAGCACGCCGCCCTCTTTGCGCAAAACGTCCAGATCGCGCATGAAATCGTTAAATTTCGTATCGCTTAAAAATTCCAGATCACTTGAAATTTTATGAAATTTCACATTCGTCTGCGCGCTCTTTCCCTGCTCGCCGAAAATATAGGCGCGGTGCTCGTTGCCCTCGTGATCGCTCACGTCGTAAAATTTCGCCGCCTCACCACACAGCAGAGCGCTTTTTGGCTCGCTAAATTTAACGAGAGTTTCGTGCTTTAGGCGGTACTGCACGATCTGCGCGACCGAGATCATATTGATGCCGTGCTGCGCGCAGAATTTTTCCAGATCGTCCCTGCGCGCCATATCGCCGTCGTCTTTGACGATCTCGCAGATCACGGCGCTTTGCGAAAGCCCCGCCAAGCGGCACAGATCCGTAGAGCCCTCGGTGTGCCCCGTGCGAGCGAGCACGCCGCCGCTTTTGGCGATAAGCGGGAAGATATGCCCGGGGCGGACGAAATCATCCGCACGAGCGCCCACGCGCGACATCAGCTCGATCGTCATATTACGCTCATACGCGCTTACGCCCGTCTTGGCGTCCTTTGCGTCGATCGTGACGGTAAAGGCGGTCTCGTGGCTTGAAGTGTTTTTATCGACCATTAAGTTTAGATCTAGCTGCTGCGCAATCTGCGGGCTAAGCGCCACGCACAGCACTCCGCGAGCATGCGTGATAGCAAAATTTACCTTTTCCGCGCTGCTAAATGTGCTCGCAAACACCAAATCGCCCTCGTTCTCGCGATCGACGTCATCGACCATAACGAGCATTTTACCGTTTTTCAGATCCTCGATCGCCTGCTCTACGCTGATCATTATCTCTCCTTTAAATTTAATTCTACAAATGCCGCTTTTAGCTTCTCAAAAAGCGGGGCGAACGAAACGCCGTTTACGCGGACGTTTGCGATCGTCGTGATAAAATTCGTATCGCGCTGCCACCGAGGCACGAGATGATAGTGCACGTGCTCGGCGATACCCGCACCCGCGGCGGCGCCTAAGTTCATGCCGATATTTACGCCGTTTGCGCCCAGCGTGCGCTTTAATATCCCCACTCCGGCGCGCACGTAGCGGCTCATCTCCGCCCACGCATCGTCGCTAAGACACTCGATATTATCGACATGCTCGTAAGGTATGACCATAAACGCGCCCGGGCTGTAGGGGTAGAGGTTCATCACCCCGAAGCAGTGCTGCGCGCGAAAAAGCACGCCGTTGCGATCATCAAACGCCGCATCCGCCGCCGCGTCGCAAAAGGGACAGCCGCTTCTTTTTTCGGTAAAATACTCGCTTCGCCAAGGGGCGCAAAGATAATCCATCTCTTTTCCTTTCCGAAATTCCAAAATTCTATGGAATTTTAAAATTTGCGTTTAGCAAAATTCTATGAAATTTGGAATTTAAAACTTCTAAATTTCATAGAATTTTATTTACGCAGCTCGCGCTTGCTCGCACGGCATAAAGTTATGCGCGGGGTACGCGCTCTTTACAAATCTCGGGCTGCGCAAGGCGCTTCGGTGCGACATACGCTTCGCAGATCAAAGCGCACGGCGGGCGATACTAAATCCGCGGGCAGTTTGCGTGCGGATTATAACAAAACTTTGACGCACTCACAGGCACGGTACGCGATGCCAAACCTGCGCCGCAATCACCGTCGCGACACGCGATAAAATTTAACGCGGCGCGGTCATAGCGCAGTCGTAATACAGCTGCGGCTTAATCGCGGCGTATTGCAGGGTATCGCAGCCCTGCTAAGCCCCTACGCCGTTCGCTTTTACGATAGCTCGCTGCGCAGTTATCGTATGCGCAGCTCCTCTGGGCGGCTTAGGTCGCGAGCTACGATTAAATTTACGGCGCCGCGCAATCGCCAAAACTGAACTTGGGTATCGCGCTAAGCATACAAGGCGCTACAGCAGACGCGCAATTCTCGGCGCTCAATGCTACAAGCGCAACCGCGCGCGCGAAGCTTCGCAAACGTAAAGCTAAAT
Organism: Campylobacter gracilis; assembly: GCF_018374135.1. Lineage (GTDB taxonomy): Bacteria > Campylobacterota > Campylobacteria > Campylobacterales > Campylobacteraceae > Campylobacter_B > Campylobacter_B gracilis_A. The sequence goes on from NZ_JAHAFS010000001.1 coordinate 141,820, forward strand.
TTAAACCCGCGCTTTTTGCACCAGCTCGTGATGCGACGGAAAGCTATACAAAGGAAAGGCGTAAATTTAAACCTCGCTTCGCAGCCGCCCGCGCAGCGCACACGATAACGAACTTACTACGCTAAAACGTAGTGCGGATACTTACGCAGCGTGTGATACTAAATCTCGTCACAACCGCTAAATTTAAAGAACTGCTAAATTTTAAAGTCCGTCGAATTCTACGAATTTTAAAATTTACTGCCTTAGAATTTCGCTCCCTTCGCTAAATTTAACTTCTCGTTCCGATTCAGTCTTTCGCGATCAAACAAGTGGGTTTAAATTTAGCCGCCCGCGCCGAGTTTTATCTCGCGCAGTGCCGCGCCGACGTCATTTTGGCGCATAAAATGCTCGCCGATCAAAAACGCATCGACGCCCGCCTTATGCAAACTTAAAAGCTGTTCGTGCGAGTGCAGACCGCTTTCGGCGACGATGATCTTGCCATTTGGAATCAGCGGGATTAGCCGCTCGCTCAGGCTCGTATCGACCTCGAAAGTCTCTAAATTTCGATGATTGATGCCGATAATATCAGCCCCTGCAAAGATCGCTTTTTTCAGATCATCCTTATCGTGGATCTCGCACAGCGCCTCAAGTCCCAGCCTGCGGGCAAACTCGAGCAGCTCTCTTAGCTGTTTGCCTTCCAGAGCTTTGGCAATCAGCAGGATAAAATCCGCGCCGTAAACCAGCGCCTCGAGGATCTGATAGCGATCGACGATGAAATCCTTGCGCAAAATGGGCGTGTACGTGTAGCGGCGTATCTGCGGGATGAACTCCAAATCGCCTCTGAAATAATGCGGCTCGGTAAGCACCGAAAAGGCGCTGGCGCCTGCATTTTCGTACTCCACGGCAAGATTTAGCGGCTCAAAATCCTCGCGGATGATCCCTTTGCTCGGGCTTGCCTTTTTGATCTCGGCGATGATGCGAAGTGGGTCCTTCTCATCGCTTCTAAGCGCGTTTATGACGTCACGCGGCTCGTAAGGATTGGCGCTTAGCGAGCGGCCGAGCAGATCCTCGGGCAGCTTTTCTTTGCGAAGCGCGAGATCCTCGCGAGTGCGTTTTAAAATTTCATCCAAAATCATCACTACTGCCTTGGCGTCTGGGTTTTAGAGCCAGTAGGCTCTTTCGACGTAGAATTCTGCTCTGGCATAAAATCCTGCCTCAATATGGAATTTTGTCTTGACGAGGCAGAATTCTGCGCGGCGGAATTTATGGGCGTCGCTAAATTTTCAGAAGTCGCGGAATTTGGTGTCTGATTTTGAACTGCGGAATTTGCAGACCCAGCAGAATTTTGCGAAGCGGAGTCTTTTGGCGTTAAATCACGCGTTGCAGCAGAGCTTGGACGCGCGGAATCTAACGCAGAGCTTTCGGGCGCCGTAGATTTTATGGAATCAGGCGCAGGAGTTTTTATTGCCGGGCTTTGCGGTGCCTGATCTTTCGGCGCGGGACCTTTAGAGCCTTTTATCGTAGCGGGGTTTTGCGATATAGAATTCTGCGGCGCTACGCCTGTGCCCGCGGCGCACGCATCGATCGCCTCTAAATGCTCTTTGCCTTCAGGGGAATTAAAAAATTCTGCGTCTTTGATCTTAGCCATTTCATTTTTAGCCTTGTCGCACTCGCCAAGCTTGTAGTATCCCCAGGCAAGCGAGTCCAGATAATACGGCGAGTCGGGGTCTTTTTGTAGGGCGCGGCGGACAAGCTCGATGCCCTTGCGAACGTCCAAATCATGATCTATTAGGATGTAGCCGTAATAGTTTAGATGCACGGGGTCTTTAAGCTGCGGCGCGATATTTTCAAATTTTGCCACTACGCTAGATAGGGTCTTAGCATCTACGTTTTTGCCCGCACTTTCATATTCGTAGATCGCCTCGATCGCCAAAAAGTCATAATTTTTGGTCTTCATAAACTCATCGCGCGCCATTTTAATCGCGGTTTTATAGTCTTTCTTATGCGCGTAGGCATCGATTAGAAGCTCGCGCTTGTAGTCGTATTTCTTCAAAAGCTCGATTATTTTATCAAAGTCGTTTGAGTAGTAATAAATCGCTATCATATCATCTAAGAATTTATTATCCCCTTTGGCTTCATACAGCGCTTCATCGATCTTAGCGACATCTAAATAGCGCTTATTCGCGCGATACACATCAGCTAGCAGCTCGCACGCCATACCCTGGGCGCAGCCGTAGATACGCCTGTGTGTCTCGATGATGCGGATCGCTCCGTCCGAATCATCGAGTTTATTTAGTAACACGTCGCATAATCTAATGAGATTTTCGTCGGTTTTGTCTAGCTCATAGGCTTTTTCAAAGTAGGTTTTGGCTAAAGTAAAATTCTCCATCGCATAATATGTCGCCGCTAAGATCGCATAACTTCGCGAAACGGGATCTACGGTGACTAGCTTAAGAGCAGCGGTATTAGCGTTTAGATTATCTTTAATGCCTAAGTAGTAGCCGATTTTTACTCGCAGATACTCGGAGTCTGAGCTTAGGCTTTTTTCGCCGAGCTTTAAATAACGCGCCGTATTTTTACGATCTTTGATCGCAAAAGCGGTCTTTAGCGCCTCTAGCAGATAAACGGACGAGCCTGTTTTATTGTATGCCTTTTCGTATAAAAACATCGATGCAACGGGATCTTTATGCAGTAGCTCCAAAGCTGTAAGCAAATCGAAATTTAACTCGGCATCCTCTTGCGCTCGCATCGCGTGATTTAGCTTTTCTTTGGTTATATTTTTAGCGCTTACGCCGCGATTTATCAAGCTCTTTTTAATTGCATCTTTTGCACCCTTTTTTGTGCCAATGCTAGAATTCCGATCAGACGCCTTTTTATCCGTAACGGACCGCTTCGCCGCTGCAGCATTCGTCCCACTCTCCGCACTTAGATACTGTGGCGCTAAAATCATCGCCGCGATTAAAATTCCGCTTAAAACCTTACCCCGATACATTCTTCCTCCAATTCTTTAGTATGCGTTTTAAAATATTCCCAAAACGGAAAGCTACGGCATTGCTTCGGACGCAGCTCGTAAATCCCGCAATTGCGCTGCGTCTCGTCAAAAAACACGCACGCTAAGCCGCCTTCAAAGGGCTTTTCTTTTACGCTAAATTTAGCGCCTATTTTTTGTAAATAAATTTCTTTAAGCCTTGCGGGCGAAATTTTAAATTTTGCCGCTAGCGCCGCAATCTCGCTCTCATCTATCCAGATATAGCCGCTCTCTCCGGTGCAGCACTTGCCGCCGCAGCGCTCACACGCGCTCGCATCAAAGCTAAAGCCAAACTCACTCATAATCCACGCTCGTTAAATCCGCGCTTTTGTAGATCGCTTGGGCTTGCTCGGTACGCCTTCCATGCGCGCTAGCGTAGATCGGAAGGATGATCTCACAGGGCGAGCGCGAGTTCTTACGAGCCTGCAAAAGCGCGAGCTTAGCGGGCTTTGAAATGTCAGGATAGACAAAACCAAGCCTCGTCAAATTTAGCCTAAACTCGCCCAAAAGCTCGCAAATTTTAGCTAGTTTGCCCGCCTCATAGCAAAAAATAAGCGTACCGCCAGGCTTAAGATGAGCATTCGCAGATCGCATAAAATCCCGTAGGCTAAGGCTTGCTGCGCTCTTACTAAGCGCCATATAAGGCTCTTTGCTAAGCGAAATGCGCTCTCGATAAAAGGGTGGATTTGAGACGATAAAGTCAAAACGCTTCTCGCTTTTAAACTCCGCAAAATCCGCGTGCAAAATTTCGGCAGGCAGATCGTTTTGCAAAGAATTCAGCCTTAAGATTTCTAAATTTCGCTCTTGAATTTCTAGCAAGCTTAGATTAATGCTTTTAAAATCGCGTTTTAGCAAAAGCCCTAAAATTCCACATCCTGCGCCCACATCCAGCACGTCGCCGTATATCACTCGCGGATTTAGCGCGCCTTTTAAGCTACGATCATCGCAAGCGGCAAACCCGCCGTCATTCAAGCACTCCGCAACAAAATCCTCGCGCGCTTTGGCGTCTTCAAATTTGCTCGCGAAATCTTTATAGTGCGTCTTTTGAGATTCTAAAAACTGCGCGATTTGCTCGTCACAAAATTTAAAATTTTCACCGCTTGCAATGTCAGGCTTTAAAACATGCCAGGCTTCGTCGCTTTGAAAATCAGAATTTTTGCAGTGCTCGCTTTGAAATTTCGCCCGAAGTCCCGCTTTAAATTCTCTTTTAAATTCCGCCTGAAGTTCAGCGCAGCCCTTACCTCCAAAATCGCGATCATTCTCCGCGCTATGGTTAGGGACATACAACTCTTCTTTGCTAAAAGCACAATCCGCAGCGCAAAATTCCGCTTCGCAGCCTGCGTAATCCGCAGCGCAAAATTTTGCATTAAAGCTCCTATCTGCTACGCCTTTAAATTCCGCGCCACAGCCCAGCGCTAAAGAGCCATTTTGCGATGCTGCGTCAGCTTGACGCACGCCTGAGCTTCTTATAAAATTCCACAAAAAAATCGTATCGCTCGTGTAGCGATAACCCTTTTTTGGCTGATAAAGCCTCATCTGCGGATGTTTTTGATGATGGTATGGGCGTGATTTATTGCCACCACGATCGATCCGCCGCTTCTGCTGATGAGATCTCCGCCCACGTAAAGCCCGCTAGTGGCGGTTTGGAGATTTTCATCCACGATCGGCACGCCGTTTTCATCGTAAGCGATGCCGCATTTTTTAAGAAAATCAATCGGGCTCGTGCCGCCGATCGCGTATATCACGCGGTCAAATACGAGCTCGGTGCCATCATCAAATTTCACCAGCACCTTGCCGTTTTCATTCTCAAGAGCCTCTATATCGATACCTAAGCGCAAGATGATGTTGCCGTATTTGGTCTCGCGCATTACGTCGCTTTCATTCGTCTCGTTTAGGCGGGTAAATTTAGGCTTGCGATAGCAAAGCGTCACGACATTGGTTTTACATAGCGCTATAGCGTATTCAGCGGCTGAGTTACCGCCTCCAACGACTAGAATTTTTTCATTGATCGTGCATTTATCGAGATTGAAATTTACGCGTTGCGTGATCGAAGGCGGAATTTTATAAGCGGGCTTATTAGGCTTGCCCATCCTGCCAATTGCGACGATGACGTTGCGCGCGCGGTATCCAGCCGAGCTAGTCGTGATATAAAACTCATCTGCGTGCTTTTCGATCTTTTCGACCTCACTTTTGAAATTCGTATCGATTTCGTCGCTATCTAAGAGCTCGTCGAAATAATTTAGCACGCTCTCTTTTGTGCCGGTTTCAAACGAAATAGAGCCGCGCGTCTCACTGTCAAAGCCCTTATATTCTTTATCGACGCGCTTTTTGTCTTTGTAAAACTGCCTAATCGTTTGAGAGTGGTTGTCGCCTTTTTCAAGCAGAAGCACGTGCGCAAGCCCGTTTCTTTTGGCTTCTACTACGGAAGCGATGCCGCAAGGACCGCCGCCGATCACCGCCAAGTCGTAAACGTCTATCATAAATTTCCTTTAATCTTTTAAATTTCATACGAAATTATAGTAAAAATTCCATTAAAATCAGTGGAATTTCCTAGCAATTTCGCAGCTTTAATTTAAAATTTTAACGCTTTAAGATGCTTGCTTGGCTAAATTTGAAAAGACAGAATTTTCTCCGTTTAAATTTTAAATTTCACGGCGCTTCAATCCGTTTGTAAAAACTAGCGCGGCAGAAGCGGCAGCAAGAGCAGTAAATTTTAAAATTTCACTTCGCCGAGATGGAATTTTGCGAGCTAAGATAAAGCGGCAAGGGCAGTGAAATTTTAAAATTTCACTTCGCCGAGATGGAATTTTGCGAGCTAAGATAAAGCGGCAAGGGCAGTGAAATTTTAAAATTTCACCGCCCAGGCAAAAGTTTTTAGTAGAAGCTTTAAGGCTAGTTGAAATTTAGCGTATATTTTATGCTAAAGTTAAATTCCATATCTTTCTCGACCTTTGGAAAGCTACCCTTTGTGCGCTCGACTGCGCTTAATGCGCCCTCATCAAGCGAATCGACATTCGAGGAGGACGTAACGCGAAGACCCTTAACATCACCGCTTGCCGTATAGGTAAAGTGCACGCCTACGACGCCGATTTTACGCATGCGCTGGGCATTTTTAGGGTAGTGCGACTGCGCGTAGCGAGAAATAATGGCGAAAATTTTCTTGCCGACATCGCTATTGCTAGGATCGCCGCGGCTTGTAATGGCGTCGCTACCGCCGCCTGCGCTACTGGAGCCGCCGCCCCCGCCGCTACCTAGCGAAATAGGCTTTTCCGGGTCAAACTTCGCCGTTAAATTCCTATCGCTGCTTTGAACTTTATGCTCTTTTTTAGGCTTCGGTTTTTCGATCGGTTTTGGTTTTTCTACCGGCTTTGGCTTGGGCTTCTCGACCGGTTTCGGTTTTTCGACTACGGGCTCTGGTATAGGCTCCGGTTCAGGAATCGGCTCGGGCTCCGGTATCGGCTCCGGCTCAGACGGAGTTGGTTCCGGTTCGGGTTCAGGCTCCGGCGGAGTGGGCTCTGGCTCAGGATCCGGTTCAGACTGATCGGAAGGAGGCGGGATATTGGGCTCATCGGAGATATCGCCCTGCTTGGCCTCATCCATTATGCTATCGATGGAAAAAGCTATCATATCGGGCATGCTAGGCGGCTTCGGTGCCGACGATAAAAGAACAAAAACACCCACAGCTATGATGCAATGCAGCACCAAAGATACGATAAAACCTACTACGCTATCTTTATTCATTGCTCTTTTTCGGTCACGATCGCAAATTTTTCATGACCCGCCTTTTTTAGGACATCCATGATAGAAATGAAAGAGGAAAATTTCGAGTCTTTATCGTTTTTTAGCACGACAAGATCGTTTTTATCGAGTGCGGCAATTTTTTTCTCAAGCTCATCCTCGCTTATTGCGACATCGTCTAGATAAATTTTAGATTCGCTATCCACTTTGATGGTAACTTTTTTATCCTCTTGCGGATTTTGCGAGCTTGAAGACGAGGGCAGATTTACCTTGATATGACCCTGCGCGATAAAAGTCGAAACGCTAAGCACAATCGCTAGCAGTACCAGCATGATGTCGATGAACGGGACGATATTTAGCCCGTCTCGTCTAGGAATGCTCATTTATTTAACCTCATCGTAGCGGTTTAGAAGCACATCTACCTTGCGGACAAAGCCATTGTAGATGATGAGCGTAGGCACGGCGACGACTAGACCGGTAGCGGTAGCTTTAAGCGCAAGCGAAAGACCCTGCATGATAGCCTTGGTATCGATACCGCTTGCAGTACTCATATCAAAAAATGTGATCATAATGCCGATGACAGTACCTAAAAGACCGATGTACGGGGCATTTGAATAAACAATATAAAGCGTCGTTAAATTTTTTGTCAGAGCCTCTTCGTATAGTGCCTTGCTTTTGTAATCGCTCGCCTTAACCTTCGAATAAAAAAGCAGCCTTTCGATAGTAAACCACACAACTAAAAAACTCATAAATCCGAGGATTGCGAAGATAAAGTAATCCACGTAACGCGCCAAAAATTCCATAATGCCCATAATCTCTCCTTAAGAATTTTAAAATTTTATAAATTTAGCAGATCAGCTTGCCAAAAAATGAGCGATTTTATCAAAAGTAGATTTAATTTTTACTAAAATTTTGATGATCGATATTTAAATTATATTTTATCATTTAGCTTTATTTAATGATAATAAAGCATTCGGAGATAGAATTCTAATGATTTTAAAATGTCTTGATAATTAATATAAAATAAAAGATTAATTTTATATTATTTGCCATTTTTTTAATCTCATTATCATTTAGGAGTTTCGTATGAAAAAATTTCATCTGGCTTTGTCTTTGTGCGCGGTTCTTTGCTTAAGCGCACAAGCAGACGAGAAATCAAGCGCTACGGACGTATCCAAAAGCAAGGATTCAAATACGCAAAACCTAGGCGTAATTGAAGTTACTAGCGATTCTAGCACGCCTAGCACCGTGGATGATGTCAAAATCAATACTCGCAACGCTACGCTTGTTAAGGACGTATTTCGCGATATCCCCGGAGTTTACGTAGGCGGCACCAACGGCATGAATCAAAAAATTTATATGCGTGGCGCGAGCGATCGCGGCTTAAATATCACGATTGACGGCGCGAAGCAAAACGGCAATACCTTTCATCACAACGCCGATTTACTAATCGATCCGGATCTTATCAAAGCCGTAGAGGTCGATGTCGGCGCGCGCTCGGTCGTAAACGGCTCAGGCGCCTTGGGTGGCTCGGTAGCTTTTAAGACGGTGGATGCTTCTGATCTGCTTGAGGACGGTCAAAATATCGGCGCGAAGCTCAAAGTGGGCTATACGAGCAATAACGAGGGCTATTCGCAAAGCGCGATACTCTACGGCAGGGCATTTGATAGCCTAGATATGCTTGCTGTGTTTAAGCACTACGGATATGGCTTCGGCGAATCTGGCAACGGCAAACCTACGGGCGGCGACGGCAACGACATAAATTATTTATTAAAAGCGGGCTATAGCTTTTCGGATTTTCATAAAATTTCGCTATCTACCGAACATATGCAGTATAAAGGCTTGTATCCTTTGCGCCCGGAATTCGGCTCATGGCTAAACGGACAGCTGGATAACCGCAAATACGAGCGCGATACACATACGATCAAATACACGTATAATCCAAGCGACTTGCTAGAACTCGACATCACGGGATACTACACAAAGCATCAACGCATCGGATCGACTTCGACGAACGTAAAATGGGGCGTTGAGACTAAGGGCGGCAAAATCGGCGCTAAGAGTAAATTTGAAACGGGCGATTTAGCGCATACATTGCGTTACGGCTTTGATTACTACCGCTCCGAAAACTACGTAAAACCTGGAAATTTGCGTCCAGAAAGGGTTGATAACTACAGCGTCTATTTAGAGGATGCTATGCGATACGGCGGGCTTACGGTAACTCCTGGCGTGCGCTACGAAAGGCACGAGCTAAAGACTTACAACGGCAGAGGCGCTAATATCTCTAGCTACAAATATAAATTCGACGAAGTGAGCCCCGCCTTGGCGCTTGATTACGAGATCGGCGCGGGATTCGGAGCGTTTGCGAGCTATGCGCGAGTATTTAGAGGACCTGACGTAATGGAGAGCATGATGGCTGCAAGTACAAGCCGTGGCAGACCGCTAAGCTGGATGGCTAACGAAAGTTTAAAAGCCACTACAGGCAACGCCTACGAAATAGGCGGTCGCTACAAAAGCGATCTAGCAGAAAACTCCTCAGTAAGCCTAACTGCGAAGTATTTCAGAACGGAATATAAAAATCTCATCGTAGATAACAATGCGGCGGGCGGAATCGTCGGCTGCCCGGGAGGCGCACAGGGCACCTTATGCAGGGCTAATACAGGCGGTGCGGATATCGACGGCGTCGAGCTTTTTGCAAGATTAATATTAGATGATTTGAGCCTTGCTGCGGGTTACACCCACCAGCAAGTAGAATATAAAGACCGCGTGCGCAGCGGCTCGGGCTATCTAAGCTCAAACATCATCGGCTACCGCGATTACGGCGATAAATACACCTTCAATGCCGAATACGCAATCTCTGCGGCGGATCTACTGCTGGGCTATAACTTGCTCTTTTTCAACTCCAAAAACGTAGCCTCCGCAAATAGCGACGAAAAGACGAAAGTGCCTAGCTACGCGGTTCACGATCTATACGTCACCTATGCTCCGGATAGCGGACGCTTTAAAGGACTTGAGATCAACGCGGGTGTTTACAATCTCTTTGATAAAGCCTACGCATCGCACTCGCAGCGTAGCGCCGATTTTACCGGAGATTAGCCGGGACGAAATTTCAAGCTAAGCGTGGCGTATAAATTTTAAAACTTACGCGAGATGACCGCACGAAATTTTGCACACTAAAGCGGCGAAATTTTAAAAATTCAAAGCCCTTGGAATTTGAAATTCCAAGGGCTTTGAATTTCAAGCCTTTAAATTCTACTAACAGAAATTTTCTCATAAAATTCTTGCAAATAGCAAAATTCTCATTCGCAATGAAATTCTAGCTTACGGCAAAATCCTCAAAATTCAAAGCGATATCCGCAGCGCTTTACATCCGAAGCTCGTTTAGAATTTATAAAATTCCTCCCGCTTCAAGCGCCGTCCGTTTACTCTTCATCGTTAAAATTCCGTTTTAAATTCTACTTAAAAGGAGAGCCTTTGTTAAATTCTACTAAAAACGCCATTCGCGGCGCATTTTGGACGAAACCGTTCATAGTTTTAGTGCTGCTTTTGCTGCTGTTAATTCCGCTAAGCTTTATTGATAACCTCACCTACTCCCGCTCCGAAACCAAGCAGCTCGCGCAGGATTCGATCCTCACGCCGGTGGGCGGCGAACTGCAAATCCAGGGCCTTGCGATCGTAGTGCCCTACGCAGAGATAATCGAAGCGATAGACAAAAACAACAACGAGCTCGTAAAAAGGCGCGTAGAGAAAAATTTCATCATCGTGCCTAAAAACTACTCCCTCGCGGCGGAAATCGACCCCACCTATCTAAAGCGCGGGATTTTTCGCGTTCCGATATATAACGGCGACTTTGCGCTTAAGGCAGACTTTGAGGCGATAAACTATACCGAGCTCGGCGTCGATCCTACGCGACTAAATTTCGACGAAGCCGTGCTAGTGCTCGGCGTAGGCAATCAAAAATCCTTCACCGCCTCTCCCGCTTTAAGCCTAAACGGCAAGGAGCTTAAGCAATATCACGGCAACACCGAGGCTAAAATTTTCGATCGAAGCCTAATCTACAAGCTCCCCGCTTCCGCACTGTCGTCTGATTTTAGCATCAGCGGCACGCTTAAAATCCAAGGCGGCGAGGCACTTCATCTAGCTCCGATCGCGCAAAATAGCCGTTTTGAAATTAGCTCTACTTGGGCATCGCCTAGCTTTGGCGGCGGCTTTATCGCCAAATCGCGCGAGGTAAGCGCTAGCGGCTTTAAAGCTTCGTGGGAAGTTACAGGCTTAGCCGCAGGCATTGCTCCTGCGTGGCTTGCAGATCAAGATGACCGCATCGCTATGACGAACTGGCGCAGCAACGACGATAGAAATGACGCCGTAAGCATCGGCTTCATCGAGCCCGTGAACAACTACTCGCTGATTAAGCGCTGCACGGATTACGCACTGTTATTTTTAGCGGTGCCATTTTTAGCGATCTTTTTATGCGAGGTTTACACTCACGAGCGCATCCATCCAATTCAATACCTATTAATAGGGCTTGAGGACGTCGTTTTCTACCTGCTGGTGCTTTCGCTCTCCGAACACATCGGCTTTGCGATCAGCTACGCTATCTCGGCGATCGCGGTAAGCGCCATAGTATTTTTCTACGCGAGCGCGATTTTCAAAGGCGCGCGCTGGGGTATTTTCATCACTTGCGTTCAGCTCGTTTCATATGCGATCCTCTATGTCATCTTAAATTCCGAAGACTACGCGCTTCTAATGGGAAGCTTGATGATCTTTGCGGTAATCTCGCTCGTTATGTATTTTACGCGCAAGCTCGATTGGTACGACACCGCGATCCCAAGCGGCGAGAAAAAACAAGAGCAAGAGCCCGAAATTTAGCCTTTAAATTTAGCGATAAATTTAATCGCAACGGCCTTTGGAGCTTTAAAATCCAAAGGCCTTTTTAAATTTGCTCGCTAAATTTCAACTGCCAAAATTTCATCTATTTAAAATTTTACCCGCCGCGGCAGACAAACTGCGACGCGGAAGCAAGGGTGCGCGGCGGCGCATTTTAAATTTAATTCCGTTAGCGCACCGAGCCGAACGGCGAATTTTAAAATTTAGCCTCGCGAGCGCGAGTATGTCGCGACAAAGACAAAATTTAGAGCGCGCTGTTTTAAATTTTAAAATTTCATCTGCGCCGATTTTTGAGTATAATGAGCGAAAAAATTTTAAGGATTTTGTGTGATACTTGCTATTGAGAGCAGCTGCGACGACAGCTCAGTCGCGGTGATGGATGAGTGCAGTTTCGAGCTGAAATTTTACGAAAAAATAAGCCAGGAGACCGATCACGCCAAATACGGCGGCGTCGTACCCGAGCTTGCCGCGAGGCTGCATACTGAGGCGCTGCCGCGGATTTTGCAGCGCGCAAAGCCCTATTTTAGCGAGCTTAACGCAGTCGCAGCGACCAATACCCCGGGACTTAGCGTGAGCCTGATCGGCGGCGTGAATATGGCAAAAGCGCTCGCGCTCGCGCTAAATCTGCCGCTCATCGGCGTAAATCATCTCATAGGCCACGTTTATTCGCTGTTTTTAGGCAGCGAGGCGCGATTCCCGATGGGCATTTTGCTAGTTAGCGGTGGGCATACGATGGTTTTGGATATCGGCGCGGCAGGTGATATCGAAATTTTAGCGACCACCGGCGACGACAGCTTCGGCGAGAGCTTCGATAAGGTCGCGAAGATGCTAGGGCTCGGCTACCCGGGCGGCGCGCTCATCGAGGAGCTCGCAAAAAGCGGCGAGCCGCGGTTTGAGCTGCCCGTGCCGCTGAAGGGCGACAGGCGGCTGGAGTATAGCTTTTCGGGGCTTAAAAACGCCGTGCGCGTGCAGATAGAGAAGCTAAAAGAGGCGGGCGAGCTGGATGAGCGGGCGATGCGCGATCTGGCGCGCTGCTTTGAGGACGCGGCGTGCGCGCACATACTCGATAAATTGCAGCGGATCTTTGAGCTGCGCCGCTTTGCGCGATTCGGCGTCGTGGGCGGAGCGAGCGCAAACCTGCATCTGCGCGAGCTTTTGACGGATCTGTGCGAACGGGCAGGCTGCGAGATACTTTTCGCGCCGATGAAATTTTGCTCCGACAACGCCGCTATGATCGCGCGCGCGGCGATAGAAAAGCTGCGTAAAAAGGAGTTCGTCTCGCCCGCAGAGCTACAGATCGTCCCTCATCTAAATCTGCGCTCGGCGTTTGAGTAAAATTTTAAAATTTACAAATAGTCTGCGCCCCTAGCGAATTCTCGCGCATTGGGCGTTTGAGTAAAATTTTATCTCGCGCTCGCTCACGGTTGGATTTTGGATAAATTTCGCTTTGAATTTACACATCGCGTTAAAGCTCGCGCCACGTTTTGTTAAATTTCTCTCGTATTCGCACCGCCATCGGTGCCGCTGCGCATGTCCCTGCCGCTTGCAATATCTGCTAAATTTTGATCGGCTTGTTTACTCGTCATTTTTTATCCTTTATATTTAATCGTGCAGAAAAGTTACGACTTCGTGTTCTTTTGGCAAGAACTTTCTACCGTGTATACCACTTTCTCCATATTCTATCAAAGCTTCATTAAGCACCTTATAGAGCTCATCTAACGAAATTCCGTCAAGACTAGAATTTATATTTTCCAGCTTATATTTGATAAAAAACGGATTATCGACTAGCATTTTACTTGTGGTTTCGTCATAAATTCGCCTTATATCAAGCTCAATAACATTGCCTTTATAACATAAAATATAAATCTCCTCACCCGTAAATCCATCTCGCGGATCCGGTAAGTGCGGATCACACACAAAGATAAACCAAATATCCCTCTGCCTATCGATAACCCAATCAAGTTGTTTTATACGTTGATCGCCTAATGGAAGTTCACCAAAATTTGCTCTGGAGCTATTTACTATGTCAATAACGCCATATTTCTCAATATCCTCTTTCGAAATATATTCTGCTACAAACGACATTTTATTTTTCCTTTCTTACATCTATTAACGCTACACTAAAATCATCCTTATCCTCCCAGCCTGGTCTAAATTTAAAATCAATCAAAATATCTCTCAATATTTTAATAACTTCATTATCTGGAATAATAGAATTTATAACATTTACCTCGATAATTTTCCACACCCTTTGAAATTTGCGTCCATCCACTTCTTGATTATATTCGTAGTCCAAAAGAATATCTAAATTATTTCCTTGAATATAAAGCCTCCATAGCTTTTTGCTCCCATAACCATAATCATACCCTTCATTTGGTAGTCTTTCAATTAAAAGAAACCAAATATCTTTTTGTCTATCAACAACAAAATTTCTAGGTAGTTCTTCATGATACGGACTATATTGATAAAAAATTTTACTCAATCCATACTTCTCATCATCCTCTTTGGTGATGATTGCATTTTCAAACGCCATTTCCTACTCCTTAAAATTTAATTCTTGGATTATACCGCGATATGTTTATATCCGCCTATGTGCTAATAAATATAAGCATAGGAGTTAAATTTATAGTTGATTTTTGCTTTGAACCGTGCGCAACGCTCTCGTTAAAATTTTTAAAATTTCAAAGCGTAGTTTAAATTTACAGCTGCGGCTCGGCGCGCTAAAGTGCAAGCCGCCGCATGTTTAAATCCCGCCACAAATCGTGCGGCTACGTATTCAAAACCCACGCATATCAGGCGCTGTGATGACACGCCGAGTTGCGCGAGCTCGGTAAATTTAACCGCGGCGCGCCTAAGCTTTTATCGCGTAGGGGATTTTATCTTTCGCGCCGGCGCCCGCAAAGCCTTTAAGCCGCAGCAGGCAGCTGTCGCAAAGCCCGCACGCAGCGTCCTCGCGCTCGTAGCAGCTCCACGTAAGCTCTAGCGGCACGCCGATTCTAAGCGCCAGCGAGACGATCTGCGCCTTGCTAAGGTGCACGAGCGGGGTTTTGATGCGCGGATGAAAGTCGCGGTTCGTGCCCAGATCGAGCGCTCGCTCAAACGCGCCGATAAACTCCGCGCCGCAGTCGGGATAGCCGCTGCTGTCCTCCTGCACCACGCCGATGAAAATCGCGTCGCAGCGCTCCTTCTCGGCGAGCGCGGCGGCGATGCTCAAAAACACGCCGTTGCGAAACGGCACGTAGGTGCTCGGCAGATCCGAAAATGCGCTCTCGCCGCTTGGCGGTGGAATTTTATCGCTTCGGCTTTGCGGTAAAATTTTGCCCCCTGCGCGCTTCGATGAAATTTTATCGCCCTGCTGCGGCTCGGCTCCGCTTTGAGGTGAAATTTCGCTGCCTTGCGGTGAAATTTTGTCGTCGCGGGCTAAAATTTTGCTGCGCTGTGATGAAATTTCATCACCCCCTAGTGAAATTTCACTCTCTTGCGTTAAAATTTCACCGCTCTGCAAGCGGCTGTCTCGCGCCGAATCTGCACCGAGCGTAGCGTCCGCGGAGCTCGTCGAGAAATTTGACGCAGCAAAATTTTGCCCGCCAGTCTCGGCATTAGTAGAATTTGCCGCGATAGAATTTTGCCCGTCTAGGCGGGTGCTCTTGGAATTTACCGCGCTGTCAATCTTAGTGCCGGCAGAATTTGCCGCGCTGCCAAGCTTCACCGCACCTTTTCTGATCGACAAAGTGCCGTCCGTAAGGGCGCTGCCGCCGATTTGCGCGATGAAGCGAGCGTCCAAAACGAACCTCTTTGCGACCCCCAAATCGTCGCAAATTTTACCGAAGCACTCGCGCTCCTTGCCCATCGTGCGCTGATCGTAGTCAAAGTGCAGCGCCACGATCTCGTAACCTTTGCGCTTCGCGATATAGGCGCAGGTCGCGCTGTCCATGCCACCGCTGATCACGCATAAAGCTTTCATTTTCGTCCTTTTTTTTGCTAAAATTATACGAAAATTTTATAAAAGAGGGGTAAAAATGATACTTTGCGAGCAGCCCTATCCCGAAATTTTGGACGCTATCGCGGCGGAGCTGGGCGGCGGGAGCGTCGAGCTAATTTTCGTGCGCGACGAGGAGATGCGGCAGCTAAACGTGCAAACGCGCGGCATCGATAAGGCGACCGACGTGCTGAGCTTCCCGCTCGATCCTGCGGCGTTTGCGGGCTTCGGCGAGGATTTTAGCGAGGAAAATTCCGCGAATGAAAACAGCGGCGATAAAATTCTAAACACCGTAAATTCTACTAATGAAAATACAAGCGCCGCGAATTCTGCGAGCAAAAATTCTAATACTATAAATTCTGAGGACGAAAATTCTAATGCTGCGAATTCCACCAGCGAAAATCCTAGCGATGAAAATTTAAAAAATGAGAATTTTAGCAGCGGAAATTTCGCTCCCGCGCCGCTCGGCTCGGTCGTGATAAATTTAGACCTCGTAGAGCTGAAAGCCGCGCAGCTTGGGCACGGCACGGATGACGAGACGGCGCTGCTTTTTACGCACGGCATGCTGCACGTGCTAGGTTACGACCACGAGAGCGACGACGGGCAGATGCGCGCCAAGGAGTGTGAGATCATCGAGAAATTCGGCCTTCCAAAAAGCCTGATCGTGCGAACGGAGGGAAATGAGGAGTAGGCGCTGCGGATAGCAAGCTGCGCGGTAAGCTCTATATGGATCCGCGAAGTAAAGTTTATATATGAACAATAAATTTAAAGTGTCGAGACATGAGTGAGAAAAAATTTTGGATATATTGAAAAATTTATTTGACGTTAGCAGAATGAATTTCTGCGCGTATTTTTAAGTAAAATTTCTTATCGCATCAGACATTGCGGAATATTTATACCCCTTTTAATAGATTTTTATATGCTTTATTTAGTTTAAAAAATATCAAAAATAAAATTAGCGCCAAAATAATTCCGCTGCATAAAAAGAGTTTTTGTTTAAAGAAATTTTGCCTAAGATCAACTTCGATGATTACTTTATTATCACAATCTCCAAATTCTACGATATGAAGATTGATCATTTTTAAGATTACGCATTTATTATTAATGTATCTGCTAAATATAAAATCACAAAAGTATTTTTCTTCATAGTCGTATTTATTTGTATCAATATGAAAGTCGATAAATTCCCAAGAAAATATTTTGCCATTTCCCGCTACGGATATCTTGCAACCATTACCGCTTTTATAACTATGAAATCTGGAAAATTTCTCTACTGTTCCGGAAAAAATATACGGATTCCGCAAGGACTTCTCACTAGGTGCAACTACATAAGCGGCCAAAAAACATATAGGCATAAAAACCATAGAAAATACGGCAATCATCGCTAAAAAATTATGCTTTTTAGCAAAGCCGAATTTTATTAAATCATTACAATAATCCACGTAACGAAGCGGGTTTTTCATTGTGTTCCTTTAGATAAACATAGATGGTAGCCCAAAAAGCGCATGCTATCGCAAGTTCGGTAATTAGACTTAACGGCTACCCTCGATACCCATAAAGTGCGAATGGGCGTACAAAATTCAACTGCACTTTCATTAAATTTCGAACGATACATTGATGTATTGTATTGTGCGGCGGATTAAATGCTGCTTAATGCTTTTATTGCAAGCACGGAAACGGATGAGTTGAGAGCAAAAACCCAGCGCCAACTAGCATTCACGCCGCAATCGAGATAAAATCTCAATAAGATGATCCGTGGCGATAAGCAAGCCCCCTTACAGTAAAATTGCCAGCCAATGAACCTGCGCTGAATAGGCTGCAAATTTATCTTAAATTTAAACCAGGTCCTACATCTAGCCGAAATTTACGGGGTCCATATCGATCTCAACGGGCAGATGCTCAAGCGCGCGCGCGGCGTTAATCAGCGGCACGTGCGAGCTAGCGCGCAGCAGAATTTCAAAGCGAAATTTCGACGCAATATAGGCGATGCCCGCCTTGCCGTAGCCGATGATTTCAAAGCTCTCGCTCGCTTTCTCTTTCAAATACTGCGCGGAATTTTCGGTAAGATTTTCGGTTTCTAAATTTATAAAATTTTGCGCAGCGCCATTTCTTTCAGGCTTTAAATTTACGCTACCCGCATCCCAGTCGCAAGCTGAAATTTGTGCGGTATTTTTTAAATCTGAAGCGTTTTTTTGGGAGCCTAAATTTACATCGCCCGTGCGCAAATCCGAGCTTTGAAATTTAGAATTTGATATTTCGCTGCTACCCCCCCCTGCGGCATTTTCTAAATTTAAAACATTTAAACTTGCTCGCTTCAAGCCTGTATCCAGCCCGTCATGCGATGCAAACGCGCTACTTCCCACCTGTTTGCGGCGCAAAAGATCAAGCGCCACGTTCATTATCTCGCCCGCCGTCTTTTCGTTTTTATGCGAGATCAGCACGCGCAAAAGCCGCATATAGGGCGGATAGAGCCCCTCGCGAAACTCAGCCTCGTCGCGCAAAAAATCATCGTAGTTTTCGATATAATCCCTAAAAAAGCCGCTCTGGCGCGTCTGTATGACGACCCTGCCCTGCCCCGAGCGACCCGCGCGGCCAGCCACCTGCATCGCAAGCGCCAGCGTCTTTTCACGCGCCCTAAAATCGGGATAGCTCAGATGTTCGTCGATCCCCATTATCACCGCAAGATCCACGCCGTGGTAATCGTGCCCCTTACTAAGCATCTGCGTGCCTACCAAAATGTCGATTTTATGGGCGTTGAAGTTATTGAGTAGCGCCTCAAGCTTGCGCTGCGTGGTAATCTCGTCGCGATCAAATTTTGCGATGCGAGCGCTCGGGAAATGCGCCGCAAGCTGTGCCGCAAGCTCGCCCGTGCCGATCTTGCGCGCCTGCATCACTTCGCCGCCGCAGTTTTCGCAAGATGCCTTGTAAAACGTGCTAAAGCCGCAGTAATGGCACTTCAGTGCCGCGGCGTCCGCGTGGTAGCTCATCCCGACGGCGCAAAATGGGCAGCGCACGATCTGCCCGCAGTTTTCGCAAACCATATATTTGTAGTTCGCGCGCGTCGGCAAAAACACGACAGCCTGCTTGCCGGCTTCGAGGCTACGCTCGATCTCGGTTAAAATTTTAGGGCTCAGCCCCGTCTCGCTCTCGTCGAAAATAAAGCGCTTGGCGCTGTTAAAATAGGTGCCGCGCAGGCGGAAGTGCGGCTGCTTCGCATAGGTGCTAAGTGCAGGCGTCGCAGAGCCCAAAACCACGCGGATGCCGAGCTTTTTGCCGACGAAAATCGCGGCGTCGCGGGCATTTAGGCGCGGCGCAGCAGCCGATTTATAGCTGTCGTCGTGCTCCTCGTCCACGACGATGAGACCCAGATCGCTAAAGGGCAAAAACAGCGCCGAGCGGGCACCCGCGATGAGCCGGATCTCGCCTGCGTTAAATTTCGCTAAAATTTCGCGCTTTTTCTTGGGCGAAATTTTGGAGTGCCAGACGCCGAGCCGTTCGCCGAAATAGCTCTGTAGCCGCTTCGTCATCTGCGGCGTGAGCGAAATCTCGGGCATCAAAAACAGCGCCTGCTTGCCCGCAGCGAGCGCCTGCGCGATCAGCGCGATATAAATTTCGCTCTTGCCGCTGCCCGTATCGCCGAAAATCAGCGACGTCTCATTGGCTTCGGCAAATTTACGCGCTTGCTCCTGCGCGGGGGTGAGGTTTGGAATTTTACCTATTTGAAGCGGGGATAGCGGCGAAACGGGAGTTTGAACTGCGGCGGAATTTTGAATTGAGATAGAATTTTGCCCCTCGGCAAAATTCCGCTCTTGAATAGAATTCGGTGCAATGGTGGAATTTTGTTTGTGTGCAGAATCAGGTTCGGCAACAAAATTTATTGTAGTGGCGGAATTTTGTGCCAATATAGAATTTTGGATTGAGACGGAATTTTGCTCATCGACAAAGTCCCTCTCTTGGATAGAATTCTGAACGGAGGTAGAATTTGACGCCAAATTTTGCGAGATAGAATTTGGTACCTGCTTTAAATTTTGCTTTTGCGAAAAATTCGGCATGGTAGCAGAATTTTGTGTGACGCCAAAATTCCCATCGAGCGCAAAATTTTGTTTATCAGCAAGAGTTTGCTCTGGGGCGCAATTCTGATTGGTAGCAAGATTCGCAAAATCTTGCGTCGTCTCGCTTGCAGGCTCAAAAATCCCGAATACAACGCCCTTTTCGCAGACATAGTAGTACGCGATAAAATTTGCAAGCGCGATTTGAAACGGAGTAAATTTAAGCTGCCAGATTTCAGCGATTGCTTTAGTTTTAAAGACAGGCTTTGAAACCTCGCGCAGGATCACGACGGATTTGACGCTCGATTTTACAGGTACGGATACGATTTGATAAGCTGAGATTTTAAAATTTGAACTATAAGTAAGCGGCTTTAGGCCGGCACCCAAAACCGCAACTTCATAATAGAACATTTAGCTATTGAGCTATCTTTTGGCAAAGGTCATCTTGATGATTACAATCAAATGAACCAAGGTTTCTTCCCGCGGGTATGGCAGCAGAATTTTGAACGTATGTAAATTGAGTGCATGCTCTTCCTACACAAGCCCAATAACTAGTATTGGCTACACCCGCGCACCATCCATTAATTGTAACATTAGGAGAAGCGCCGCAACCGGTTTTTGGATAAATAGGGTTTTGTAGTATATTCTCGAAAAGTTTAGTAGTATCATCCGTAGCAGCTTCCAAATCCGGCCATGTAGTTACGCCCCTCATCATATTCTCACTTCTTACAAGAGATATACCGCTCCTAATAGCAGCAACATCACCACGCATCTTAGCGATCGTAGCATCATCGCGCGTAGCGGCCAATCTAGGCACCGCGATGCCTGCCAAAATACCTAAAACGACGATGACAAAAACAAGCTCGATCATCGTAAAAGCTTTTAAATTTTTCATGTTAAATCCTTTGATTTAAAGTGGAATGATTATAGCCAAATTTAAATAAAATTAATTTTAGTTAAAGAAAAAATCCTGCATTTTAAATGGAATTTTGTGAAATTTCATTAAATTCTGCGATTTTTTGTCCGAATTTTACGGACGTATCGGTCGGCGTTTCAAATTTCAAAAACTCGCTTTGCGCTACGAGTACGATCGTTGAGCCAAGCTCAAAATTTCCCAAATGATCGCCCTTTTTAAAGTTTAAATTTTCATACTCGTAAAGCGCCTCAGATCTACTTGCGCATGCATTCGTCTGTATTCGCGCATCGAAATCAAATCTCATCTTACCAACGTTTAAAGCACCCACGAAAACCATCCACAAAATCCCGCCGTTTCGCATTTTGCACTTCAAAATCACGCGCTCGTTTTTAGCGTAGAGGTTTGGAATTTTAAGTAAAAATTTCTTCGCCACGCTGTAAAGATCCGCAGGGATGTAAAGCGCCTGCAGCACGCTCAGGTCGCACGGCGCGTGATAATGATGATAATCGCGCGGGCTTAGATAGATGTTTGCGTAGCTTAAATTTACGTCGCCTTGGACGCCGATTGCGCTCGTTTCGCGGCTCGCACCGCTTTCATCGCTATAAATTTCAGCTCGCACGCCGCTTGCGGAATAATTTGCGCCGCTTTCACCGTCCATGATTTTTGCTTGCGCGGCATCTGCGGCGTCATCTAAATTTTTAACCGATCCGCCGCTTTCGCTTGCCGTAAACGTGCACCCCAGCAGCTCGCTAAGGCTATATTCGCAGCCTTTTACGCTAAAAGCTTGCAGATCGGCGCAGCATCCGCTCTCAAAGATCACGCCGTCGCTAGGGCTTATAAAAGCCGTCTCGTCTGCCGCTATCTCGCGCGGACGCAGCAAGCGGCGGGTAAAAAGCGCGTTTAGGCTCGCGTAGCTTTGCGGCAGATCAAATTCGCTCATATCGATTTTGAAAAATTCCACATATTTGCGGTTGATAAAATTTTGTATAAATTTAGGGAATTTCACCGCGGCGATAACCCCGAAAATCCTCGAAATAAAACTTCTCATCTATGCCTTTCTAAGCTTAAGCAGCGCGATCTCGGCATCGGCAAAGACCCTTATCGGCGGGCCCCAAAACCCCACGCCGCTGCTTACGTAAATTTGCTTCAGCCCGTCGTTATACAGCCCGTAAAGATACTTCTGGCTAAGCAGCACCAAAAGCGTCCACGGAAAAATTTGCCCCGCGTGAGTGTGTCCGCAAATACACAGATCGACCTCGTCGCGCACGAAATCCACGACGTATTTTGGCTGATGCGCGAGTAAAATTTTTGGTTTATCGGGGTCTGCCTGCGCTAGCGCGGCGCCGAGATCTGGCTGCATGTATCCGAAGCGAAAACCGCTAAGATCGTGCACGCCCATTAAATTTAGCCCCTCAAATTCCACGCTTTCGTTTTGCAGCACCCGCACGCCCGCTTTTTGCATCGCCGCGATAAGTCCGCTTGCGTCGCCGCGGTAATACTCGTGGTTGCCCGTGACGAAAAAGATAGGTTTTTTGATCGCCTCAAGAGGCTGTAAAATATCCCCGAGCTCATCCGAGCGCAGATCAAACATATCGCCCACGATCAGCAGCGCATCGTAATTTAGCGAGTTTATCTGCACTACGACGCCTTGCAAAAATTCCTTTTTCAAAAACTCGCCCAGATGCACGTCTGAGATGACGGCAAAGTTTAGCTCGCGAGCTAAGTTTTTGATTTTTATTTCGCGCTCGGTGATTTTTGGAATTTTTAGCGCATTATAAAGCCCTTTAAAAATATAGCTAAACGCCATTATTACGAAGGTTACATCTATAAAGGTTTTTAAAAATTTCCGCCTGTTTTGGCTAAATTTAACCACATGCGCGGCGGCGCTTAGCACGTCGTAAGCAAGGCAGATAAAAAAGAGCGAAAAGGACGCTGCCATGCAAAATACGCAAGCTTTATAGAGCAGCTCGTTTTTAAAGCTTCCATTAAGCCCAAAACCTACAAAAAATATCGCATCTGAAATCGCCAAAGCTACGCAAAGCAAGCTCAAGGCAGGGCGAAACGTAGCGAAGCCTTTATATGGCGTAAAGCGCGCGCTGATCGATCTGTAGACGTAAAGATTAAAAAACAGAAATAAAACCGTGCCGACGATCGGAAAAATATAGGCGCTTTTCAAACTCTAGCCTTGGATATACTCGTCCAGCTTATCTTTATCAAAGCCCGTGATTTCTTGTTTATCGTCTAAAATTAGCGCACCGCTCTTTTTAAATTTAGTGATGGTGCGCGAAAATGTCTCGGGGGTAACATTTAGAATTTTGGCTATTCTGGTGTATTTCGTGCTCATAAAAATATCAAAATTCTCGCTGATAAACTTAGCGATCTTGCCGTCGCAGCTAAGCACGACTTGATTATCAAAGATCGCATTTAGCGCGCGGATCTTCTCAGACATCGATTTTAAAAGCTCCAGGCAAATTTTAGGATCGCTCATAAACTCGTTTTTAAATTTTTCATAATCGATCTTTAGCACCTCGCCGTTTGTCGAAAACACGCCGCTTGCAGGATAGCTCGTCTCTTCGAAATTTACCATCTCGGCAACGAGCGAGATAGGGCGGATCTCGCGCATATGGATCTCACGCCCCTTTGCGGAGGTTTTATAGATTTTTAAAATTCCTTTTAGCAGGATTAATAGATACTGCGAGCGCTCGCCCTCGAAAAATAAAATTTCGCCCTTTTTGTAACTTTTATGGATGCTAATCTGCTCTAAACGATCGATTTGCGCTGCGCTTAGAGCTTTAAAATAAGGGATTTTCTCAAGCATCTCCGTAACCTATTTTTTAAGCAAGTCTCTTATCTCGGTAAGAAGTTTAATCTCTTCGCTAGGCTCGGCAGGTGCGGCAGGTTCCAGCGCAGGAGCAGGCTTTTTAAGCTTATTGATCGCCTTGATCGCGCAGAATATACAAAACGCGATGATGATAAAATCGACCGTTACCTGGATAAACGAGCCGTAGTTTATCGTAACAGCCGGGGTCTGCCCCACCGCTTCTTTTAGCACGATCTTAAGATCGGTAAAATTCATGCCTCCCGTAAGAAGTCCTAAAACCGGCATCATGATGTCGCTTACGAGCGAGGTTACGATCTTGCCGAAAGCTCCGCCGATTACGACGCCCACCGCCATATCGATGACGTTTCCTTTCATCGCAAATTCTTTGAATTCCTGAATGAAACTCATATTGTCTCCTTAAATAAAATGCGCCGATATTAGCCTATTTTTGCTTTGTTTTTGCTTTTTATTAGGAAGTAAAAAGTATAATCCCAGCTTAAATTTAAACCCAAAGGACCTAAATTGTATCGCTTCGCTCCGTCGCCCACCGGCGATATGCATATCGGAAATTTACGCGCGGCTATTTTTAACTACATCTGCTCGCTGCAGGATAAAAGCGGCTTCATTTTACGCATCGAGGATACCGACACTGCGCGCAATATCGAAGGCAAAGATCAAGAGATCATCGAAATTTTAAAGCGCTTTGGCATCTCGTGGCAGAGCCTGTATTATCAAAGCAAAAATTTAAAATTCCACCGCCAATTCGCTGCCAAGCTACTCTCTGAGAAAAAAGCGTTTTGCTGTTTTTGCAGCGAGGAGGAGCTTGAGGCGAAAAAGCAAGCCGCTAAGGACGCAGGCGAGGCGTACCGCTACGATGGGCACTGCGAGCATTTAAGCGACGAAGAGGTTCTAAACTGCGGCAAGCCCTTTACTATCCGCCTTAAAAAACCTGATCACGTGCTGGAATTTACCGACGCGATCAAGGGTCGTATTGCATTTGAGCCGCAGAACATCGACAGCTTCGTCATCATGCGCGCGGACAAGACACCGACTTATAACTTCGCCTGCGCCTGCGACGATATGATGCAGGGCGTGAGCTTCGTAATCCGCGGCGAGGATCACGTCTCAAACACCCCGAAGCAAAACTGGATTCGCCAAAGCCTCGGCTACGACGGCGAGATCAAATACGCGCACCTGCCGATCATATTAAATTCCGAAGGCAAAAAGATGAGCAAGCGCGAGGATAGCTCCTCGGTAAAATGGCTGCTTCAAAGCGGCTACCTGCCCGAGGCGATCGCGAATTATCTGATCCTGCTGGGCAACAAAACGCCGCGAGAAGTCTTTAGCATGGATGAGGCGGTGGAGTTTTTCGATATCGCTAAAATTTCAAAAAGCCCGGCGAAATTTGACGAGGACAAACTCGCCTTTATAAACCGCGAGCATATCAAAAGAGCGAGCGAGCAGCGCCTGGCTGAGCTTTTTGAGCTTGAGCCAAAATTTGCGCCTTTGATAAAATTTTACACTCAAGAAGCGAGCCTGATCCCACGTATCAAAGAAAAGATCGCAGCGATCTACGGCGCGAAAGATATCCCGCAGGAGTGGGCGGCGCAGGCGCAGGCGCTGCGAGAGGCGATCTTAAATTTATTAAGCTCAAACGGCGGTCCAATGGAATTTAATGATTTCAAAGCGGCACTTTCGCAAGCTACAAATTTAAAGGGCAAGAGCCTGTTTATGCCGCTTAGGTTTTTACTGACCGGCGTGCCTCACGGTCCGGAGCTTAGCGAGCTGTATCCGCTGATCCGCGCTGATTTAAAGGAGATACTTGATGCTACTAAATAGCGTATTTTACGGCATTTTAGTGAGTATTCACTACGTGATTCAAGCTTATATGATGCTAATTTTCGTCGCCTGCGTTTTGAGTTTCATCCGCCCAAATCCGTTCGGTAAATTTTATAAAATCGTCCGCGCGATCTCTGCGCTTACTGAGCCTGCTTTTGCGCTGGTGCGCCGCTATCTGCCTACGACTTTCGGCGGCTTTGATCTTTCGCCGTTAGTGATTTTATTTGTTTTAATGTTTTTTGATAATATGATAATTTATATTCTAAATAGGAGCGTTCTTTGAGAGCCATCTGTAAATTTTGCCTTATTTTAACTTTACTGTGCGCCGCAAGTATCGGTAAAATTTTAAGCTACGAACAGATCAAAGACGAGCCCAAATCCCTAGCCAAGGACTATTACATCTATCGCCTAATAGATGAGACAAAATACAACAAAGCGGAGATTAGAACTTTAAAACAGAGCATCTTTCGCTACAAGGGCAAACTAAAAGAGAAGCTAGATAGAATTTTCGGCGTCGCCAAAGCTCCTAAGCGTCCGGATCGCTGCGCAGGAGTAACGGCGGCAAATATTTTAGATGCAAATTTAACCTGCAAAAAGGCGCGCTCCTATCCAAATTTTATCGCCAAGCTAAGCCCGTCGGTGCGCGAGACGCTCGCTTCGCAGCTTGAAAAGTACCAAGACGCGGCAAGTAGAAACGCCGTAAATTTACTGCGCGGATTTAACGACGAAAATCCGAGCGAGTATTTTATGCAGAGCCGCAATGCGCAAAACTACTTTTTATATTACGACTACTTAAAAGGTGCGGGCAAGGACGCTCTGATAGACATCGACGCCGACGCAGCCTTCGTAAGCGAACTGGCTTCACAAAAAGGCTTCAAAGCGGTTCTTAACGACGCGCTAATCAACCGCAAATACCCGCACTTGCGCCGCTCGCTTACGGGCGTCGATCCACTAGCCGTGGAGAAGGACGTAGCGTTTATGCTGGGCGTAAATGCCGTCATGCAGGGCGATGAAGGGGCTGCGCTTGCGTTTTTTAGCCGCGCGGCTACGAGCTTTGAGAAACCTCACGATGTGCACAATGCGAAATTTTGGATCTACCTGCTAAATGGAGATCAAAATGTCTTGCGCCAGCTTGCTAGCAGCGAATACTACAGCCTCTACGCGCTTTATGCCAAGGAGGTCTTAGGAGATAGGAATTTAAACATCATCATCCCAAATCCCGCTAAAAATTCCATCGAGGGCTACGATATCACCGATCCTTTCGCTTGGGTTCGCACGAAAAATAGCGCTGATCGGATGTCACGCCCGCAGCTTTTGGAATTTGCCAAAAAATTCGACACCAAGCAAAGCATCGGCGAGTACTCATACATTATGAATAAAGCAAGCGGCGGCAAGGATAACTTCTATCCAACGCCGTTTATGGAATACATCGGCGATGGCGACAACCGCCGCAAGGCGCTAATTTTGGCGCTCGCCCGCCAAGAAAGCCGCTTCGTGCCCGCATCGGTTTCTACCTCGTATGCGCTTGGAATGATGCAGTTTATGCCGTTTTTGGCTAACGAGATCGGCAAAAAGCAACTCAAAATCGACGGCTTCGATCAAGACGATATGTTCCGTCCGGAGGTCGCCTACCGCTTCGCTAACATCCACATCGACTGGTTAGAGCGTAAAATTTACAGCCCGGTTTTCATCGCATACGCTTACAACGGCGGGCTCGGGCTCGTCAAAAAGATGCTTCAACGCGGCGATATGTTTAATAAAGGCAAATTTGAGCCGTGGCTTAGCATGGAGCTCGTGCCGTATGCCGAGAGTAGGGACTACGGTAAAAAGGTGCTCGCAAATTTTATCATCTACTCGCAGATCCTCGATCCGCGCGCGAAAGTCTCGGTGCAACAGGAGCTGCAAGATCTGCTGATACCGAGTAGAAGCTATAGCTTCCGCTAAGCCGGCAGCGGGCTTGGGGGATGATTTTAAGAGGCAGCGAGCGAAGAATTTTAAAAGCCGTCGCTTCAACAAAAGCGCAAAATTTGCCTGCCAAGAGCTTGAACGAGCAGATCAAAACGGCGAAATTTCATCTCTTAACGCCAAATAACGGCTATTTCCCGCTTTACACGAAAGGTAACGCACCATGCAAATTATCGCGACCGTAGTTCTCATAATAGCCGCCGTTTTGTGCGTATCGTCATTGAAAGACGAAAAGAAGCGCTCCGCAAATTTAGCGGCTTGTTTGTTTTTTATGGCGTGCGTATTGCGTGCAATTCGGCGTAGGAGACGATAGCTACGTCCGAGTGGGCGGGGCGGCGCTGATATTGTTTTTTATCTTTGCGCTTGCTTTTTTCGAGCTTTATTTCTGGGGCAACGAGCTTTGAAATCTAAAATTTATTGAAATTTTATCGCGGCGTTTTGTGAGCGATTAAATTTTAGATTAGCGCTCGAATGTAGAACTTTAAGTGGCATAAAATTAAAATTGAGCGTCGTAAAATTTTAGGACAGAGCACTCGAGCGGAATTTTATACTATAAAAGCTCTAAATCCCAGATCTTAAATTTTGCTCGCACTAAAATTTAACCTTTATCTTTGCGATCGGCGGCATGGTGGTGGCTTTGCTTAAAATTTTACTTGTCATAAAATTTAGAGTTACGACATTTAAAATTCTACCCGACCAACACCGCAACTTTCGAATTCTATACTGGTTACGGAGCAATTTTGCATTCCGAATTTTGCGCACTTGGAGATTTGTTTTAAATTTTTAACGCAAGCGCTGCCGTATGCGCCTTAGCTTTTAAATTTTAACATACGGGTCACATATGCTTGGGCTTTTAAATTTTTAACGCAAGCGTAGTAGCGCGCTTGGCTTCGAAATTTTAACGAGCGCTTCACATACACGCTCAGTCGCAAAATTTCAATATGAGCATTATGTGCTTGAAATTTATACGAGCATTCGTGCGGCGGACCCGCTCACTAGACTTCAAATTTAGCTTTTAAATTTTAACGCACGGATCGCGGTTTAAATTTACGGCTCGAATTTGGCGAGGCAAAATCCGCCGTCTCGCCTGCGCCGCTAAGTTTGCGAGCCAAATTTCGCAAGGCAAAATTTAAACCGGCAAAAGATCGGTGACGAACGGCGGCTCGCGCAAGTCGGCAATTTTTAGTCGCGTAAATTTAAAGATCGCGGCGGTAGAATTTAACCCGCCGAAATTTTGCTTTACGAAATTTCGTGTATCCGCGCTCACAAACGGCTCACGATCGCAGATAAAATTTTGCGAAGTGAAATTTCGCGCCTTAAAATTTTATCCGCAAATTTTAAAATCCAGCCGTGGCGCCTGAAATTTAATCGTGCGCCCGCTTTAAATTTAGCCGCGCGTCCGCAATTTGGCTACGCCCTCATTTTAAATTTTATCGGCCGCCGCAAAACCTGGTCCGCAAAACAGACGTGCCGCAGAGCATATCTCGCCACGACGCCAAATCGCGCCGTAAATTTTATCGTTTCGCAGCGGAGCAAATTTTACACTGCAAAGCAAGAACCTGCGCGCAGCCGTATTAAATCTGCACCGCAGAGCAATTCCGCGTCGCAGCTTGGTTTGCAGAGATCTTGCACGCAAAGCTCACTTCATAAAAATTACGCGCCCGCAAGAGGAAGGCGGCAGGGTGCATTTATGCCAAAGTCCGTCAAAAATCCCCATCACGCCGCAAAAGTACGTTTTAAAACGAAAAATCCCCCGTAGCGCCGTGCGACATGCTCTCATAAACCGCCTTGACGTATTTGTCACGTACCGCGCAATCTAGCAGGTTCTCGCACTCTAGGCAGCTGGTGAGGTTGTGCTCTGCCTGGCACGCTTGCAGCGCGGCTAAGCTTTTATCCAAAATTTCGTCGTAAACGTCGCGCGGCGCGCTGCTCTGGGTATCAGCCATCAGTTTTTCTCGCCGTAAATTTCATGCATCTTCGCGATCTCGTACTTCGAGCCGAAAAAGCAAGGGCTGCTTTGGTGGATTTTTTCAATCTTAAGATCCAAAAGCGAGTCGTTCGTGCCGTCGCTGGTAGCGCCTCCTGCGCGCTCGAAGATAAACGCAAACGGCAGCACTTCGAAGGTTACGCGAAGCTTGCCGCGCGGATGATCGCTAGTAGCGGGGTAGCTGAAAAGTCCGCCGCCTTTTAATAAAATTTGATGCAGGTCGCTCACCATCGCGCCGCTGTATCGCAGGCGGTAGCCCTCATCAAACAGCGTCCGCACGAGCTTTCGGTGCGGTTCGCTCCAGCCCTTTTGCGTTGCACCCGTGGCGTTTAGCTTGCCTTTTTGCTGTAGGCGCAGGTCTTTTACGAAGCTAAATTCGCCCTCGCGATTTAGGCGGTAGAGCTTCGGCGCGTCCTCGCAAACGACCATCTCAAGGCGCGGCCCGTAGATACAATAGATCGCCGCTTTTAAGTTTGCGGGCGAAATTTCATCCTCGTAGATGCCAAATATCGAGCCCACGGCGAAATTTACATCCACCAAGCTCGAGCCGTCGAGCGGATCGTAAGCGACGATTAGGCGCGCGTCCTCTCGCAGCGTTAAAATTTCATCTTTCTCCTCGCTAATTAGGGCGCGTACGAGCGGATTTTTACGAAATTCCGCTTCGATTATGGCGTCGCTTTTTACGTCGAGTTTGAGCTGCGTATCGCCCGTGCTATTGTGATGATCTGTGTAGCCGAAGTCCGCGTATTTCAGCTCCTCGGCGATTTGTAGCGCGATATTTTGGATTGATTTTACGATCTCTTGCATTTTATTCCTTTACATTTTTTTTGGCGTTTTTTAAGATCCATTCGCTAATGCCCGCAGCGTCGTCGATGTCGAAATTTACCGGGCAAAACTTATCCATCTGCTCGCCGCTTAAATTTGAAGCGATCGCGTCCGAAAATGGCAGATACGTCTCGTCGATCTTGTCGCGAAACAGGCTTATACGCGGCAGTGGCAGCGTCTTTAGCCCCTCTACGAGCAAAATATCGAAGTCTCCGAGCATCCGCACGACCTCGTCAATCTGCATACAGCGCTGCGAAAAATAGCTCGTCCGCGTCGGGCTCATCACGACGGTCTCGGCGCCTAGCTCGCTAAATTTGGCGCTGTCCTTGCCCTCTACGTCGAAACGCGCCTTATCGCCGGGATCGTGCTTTACGATCGCAGTCCGCAGGCCGCTAGCGATAAAAATTTTAGCGATCTTGCAGATTAGCGTCGTTTTGCCGCTGTTGGAAGGGCCTGAAAATGCGATAGCAAGTCTTTTCATTTTTAAAATCCGGCTTTTTAAGATGAGCAGATTGTAGCGAATTTAGCCTTTTAAAAAGCAAAATTCGTTAAAATGCGCCTAAAATTTCAAAGGAAGATCGATGAAGAAATTTGATTTTAGCGGCGCGATAAACGGCTTGCTAAAAGGCTCGTTCTTAGCCGCGCTAGCGCTATTTTTAAACTCCTGCTCCGCAAACGATCCCCGTCATGATCCGCTTAAAAACGAGTTTCTTGCTTATACGCAAAAATTTGAATCGGTGCGCGCGGGCGATCGCTATTTGGCAGTGGCGACCTATCTAAATCCCGTCGCGCCCGAGCTTAGAAACGCCGCTGGAGACGAGGTATTTTTGCTCACCTCCTATCCTAAAGAGATTCAGATCCTCGCGGTGCAGATCAACGGCGCAAACGCAAACGTAACGCCGCTGCACGACGGCGATCCGCTTTTGCAAAAGGAGCTTTTTAAGATCGCGTGGGCGAGCCGTTACAAGATCACCGCGCCTAAGAGCGATAAGGACGAGTTGGTGCTTAGCTACCGCACCTCAAATGGTCTGGGTGCCACGATGAAATTTCGTAAAATTTCAAAGTCGCTGTATTGGCAGCCGCAGATCGATCTGAAAGATTAAAAGGGGAGAGGGTGGGCTACGACATAAGCTATCACGCGATCGGCAAAGATGAAATTTCGCAGTGGTATTTTAAGCCGCTAAAGCTCGCACAGAAGGGCGATTTTGAGGCTATCGCCCAAATCGCGCGCGAAGCGGGGGTGGATGAATTTTATGTAGAAAAATACGCGGATGGCTTCCGCTCGGCGCTGCAGTACGGCACAGGGGGCATTTTTAATAAAACGCATGGATTTCACCTCGCCGTGGCGCAGGGCTATTTTAGAGAGTATTTTTACACGCGCGGCACGGCGTTTAGCTTTTTGGCGGCGCAAAGCTTTAAATTTAAACCTTACATAAGCGATTGGCGCGAGGTTTTACCGGCGGAATTTTTAGCGGAGTTTAGCGGGCAAATTCACAACGAGATCATCGAAAACTACTGCTGCGGCGCGTACCTTGGCGCCGATGGCGTGCAGAAACTGCTGCGCGATTACGAAGCGGACGGCGAGATAAAAGAGGCGATAGATGAGTTTTACGCGCAGAATTTGCCCGTGTTTTTAAACGCGCTAAATTTGGCTGGGGAGCTTGGAGTAGGGCTGCTTGAGGCTACCGAGGTGGTTGAGCCCAATCCGATCGATCTGAATAGGTCCGAGTCGTTTTCAAATCTTTTTAATTGCGATACGCAGGGCGCGCTGATCTATGCTGAAATCGCCGCGCAGCAGATCGGCGAAGCGATAGAGCGAGATAAGGCAGGCGGAGGCGGTACGACGGGCAGCGGGAATTCTGTCTCGCGCGGCGCCAATGCAACGGGCGGCGGCAGTGCAATGGAGGCGGATGGCGGCGCAATGAAGGCAAGCGGCGAGAACTCCGTCCCTTGCAGCGGCGATATGATAGAAGGCGGCAGCGAAAATTCCGCCGCAGAAGATCATAAAGACGAAACCTCCGCAGGCGGCGAGAAGTCGCTTTTTGGCAAGATCAAAGGGCTTTTTAAATAGGTACTTTAAAATGCGCGCACCTTGGTGAAATTCCGACTAGGTTTACGCGCGCGAAAATTTTGCACTCGGATGTGATATAGGGCTACAGCGTTATTTAGAATGATGCGTGAATAAATTTTATGAGCAGCGGTGGCGGCTTTGATGATACATTTAATATGCACGAATAAATTTTTTATAGTGCGATCCTGGCGTTTTAATCTATTTCGCTGCGATAGGCTCTGCAAGCGTTTCGCATCTTGGATGTTTAAAATTAGGTGAGGTTACGCGAAAATTTTAAATGCAACAAGTTTCTGATCACTATGCCAAGAGATTTAAAATTTTGCTGCATTTTAAAGCGAGTCGTTAGCACGTTCCGCGCGTATTCGTCGTAAATCATTCATAGGAATTGCGCGAATTTCGCAAGCTGCGCGTAATCTTATGGAATTTAGCATAACAGCGGTAGATTCGCGCGAGCTAGGGTGAAATTTTGCATAAATTTTATGCGGAATTTTAAATGAAATTCCAAAGCAAAATTTTAATATAATACTCTACGGACGGCAGAATTTTCTGAGTAGGGTTTAAAAATAGGATTTTTATAGAATTTAAAAGCGGAATTTTAAAATAATTTTTTATAAAATTTCAAAGTGAAATTTCACTCTAAATTTACTAAAAAACAGTAATCCCTAAAGGAGCAATATTTGCAAGCTTTCATTAGCGGCATTTTACTGGGACTGGGCGTTAGCGTGCCGATCGGCCCGGTAAACGTGCTGATAATGTCCTATGCGCTGCGAAGCTACACCCAGGCGCTGTGCTTGGGCCTCGGCGCCATGAGCGCGGATATGCTCTATCTGGCGCTATCGGCGTTCGGCATATCGCAGTTAGCCAAAATCCCGATCGTTTTTACCTGCATATCGGTATTTGGCGCATGCTTTTTACTCTACACGGCATACGCGATATGGCATGGCGCGACTAGCTCGGTGCAGCCTGCGAGCGTCGAGGCTTGCTCAGGCGCGGCGCTTTACGGCAAAGGCTTTTTAATAAATTTATTAAATCCATACGTCATTATGTTTTGGCTCAGTGTCTCTGCCGGCACCGCGCGAGCAAATTTCGCGCTTGCTCTTGCGGGGCTTGTAAGCGGAATTTTAGCTTGGATCACGCTTTTTCCGCTTGCGATATATCTAGCTCGCAGCAAGCTTCCAAACATGATAGTGCGGGCGTTTGCATATATCTCGGCGTTTATTTTGGTATTTTTTGCGCTAAAGCTTTTATACGCTATAATTTTCGCTAAAATTTAAACCAAAGGAAGGCTTATGAAACCGATTGAAATTCTAAAAGAGCTCATCAAATTCCGCTCGCTCACACCTAGCGACGACGGAGCTTTCAACTACGTCTCAATGCTGCTGGCAGACTTTAGCGAGGATAGATTCGAGCTAAACGGCGTAACTAACGCGATTTTTACCAAGCGCTTCGGACAGGGTCCGCATCTATGCTTTGCCGGGCATATCGACGTCGTGCCGCCGGGTGAGGGCTGGGCGAGCGATCCGTTTAAACCGGTGGAAGTGGAGAGCTTTTTATACGGGCGCGGCGCGCAGGATATGAAAAGCGGCATCGCAGCGGCGATCTGCGCGCTTGCATCCGCGCAGAGCTTTGACGGCACGCTTAGCCTGCTGCTAACCAGCGATGAGGAGGGTGACGGCATCTATGGCACGCGCGAAATGCTTTCTAAATTACGCGAGCAAGGTGCCCTACCCGACTTCGCAATCGTTGCGGAGCCTACATGCGAAGTGCGCTTCGGTGATACCATTAAGATTGGTCGTCGCGGCTCGATTAACGGCGTCCTCACGCTCACAGGTATCGGCGGGCACGCAGCCTACCCAGATAAATGCATCAATCCTGTCCACATTTTAGCGCCGGTGCTTGCAAGTCTTGCGGGGCATGATCTGGACGCGGGTAGCGAGGATTTCGCTTCGGCTAAGATAGTCATCACCGACATTCGCGGCGGTTCGCAGGTAGTAAACGTAACACCCAAGGACGTGCGCGTGATGTTTAACGTCCGCGGTGGCGTAGGGCTGGGGCTAGAGGACGTGCGAGACTACGTACTGAGGTTATTTGAACTGGACGCTAAAGATGCGCTATGCAGCGAAAGCGAATCCTGCGGCAAGCTAGAAATGAGCTGCACCGCGCAGCTGCGAGCAGGCGCGTCGCTACACCTTGCGCTAAAAAGCTCCTCAAAGCCTTTTTTAACTCAGCGAAACTCCAAAATCGTGCAAAAACTAAGCGCTAGCGTGCAGAAGATCTGCGGCGCAGCAGCCGAGCTAAACACCGCAGGCGGCACGAGCGATGCGAGATACTTCGCGGAGTTTGGCGTGGAGACGGCGGAGTTTGGCGTGCGAAACGACACGATCCATCAGATCAACGAACGAGTAGAGATTAGTGATGTCGAAAATCTAGCTAAAATTTTTAGCGATCTGATAGAAAATTTCGACTAATTTAGGGATTTGGCAAAGCTACGTAGATTTAATAAAATTCTGCGTTCTACCCAAACTTTGCTGAATTTGCCGGGGTTTTCGCTCGTAGTTGCTTGGCAAATTTTATCTCTGCCGTGATTTTGAATGGGATTTCGCTCTGATATGCCACTTTTGTTAAGAATTTCATCTGCAGCACGCTTGCCGCTTTTACAATTACTTTGCTATGCAACGTCGATTTCGCAAGAAGCCTTAGCAAAACGCCACCACCTCAAAGGCGAGCTTTGACAACGAACGCTACCGCTGCTAGGAATTTTTTAAAAGAATACTACTTTTACGCGAATTTCAGCAAATAGCGCGGTCTTTGCGCAAAATTTCCCTCGCTCTCTTCGCGTAAAATTTCATCTTCGCCAGGTGTCTCTAGTAGCATACTGCTGTACTTTGGCGCCTCCGCGAAAAATTTTATCTTTGGCGCGCTCGCTGCTTACGCAAGAAGCTTGCTAAGACAATGCCGTTTCTGCTGGGATACCGCCCGCTTCGTGGATTTATAAAATTTTACTTAGTCACGTTGCCGCTGAGATAATTCCGCCCCGCCTTACCACTTCTGTGGAAATTTTACCCCGCTTCGGCAAGCGCAATTTAAGAATTTTACTTTGCTTTGATACGGCGATGTGAAATTTTACCCGTACGACGCGGCAGCATAGAATTTTTAGGCTATGCAAAATTCTGCTGCAAAACCTTGCTTCCTTGCCTATTTTCACGAAAGGGATTCAAAATTTTGCTGCTTTACGCGCTGCCGCACTAAATGCACGCAATATGAAAATTTATCGAAGAACTTCAGCGCAGAATTTCGCAAGGCTAAATTTTACCGCCGCGAAAAATTTCAGCCGCTCATAACAAGCGTCTGCGGCGCGATAAATTTAAAGTTAGGATTTTAAAAGCGTCTCGCGGTAAAATTTTAAAATCAGCGCTGTGCCTGCAAGGCATAATTTAACGGAATTTTACTTGCCCAATTTGGCTAAGCTTTCTCTTTCAAAGTTTAGTAGCCACGCTTTGGTAGCTACACCGCCCGCGCCGCTGTATCCGCCGAGCCCGCCCGCAGCTACGACGCGGTGGCACGGCACGATGATGGGAA
The DNA here is from genome assembly GCF_018374135.1 of Campylobacter gracilis. Taxonomy (GTDB): domain Bacteria; phylum Campylobacterota; class Campylobacteria; order Campylobacterales; family Campylobacteraceae; genus Campylobacter_B; species Campylobacter_B gracilis_A. The sequence goes on from NZ_JAHAFS010000001.1 coordinate 177,483, forward strand.
TTTTGTTTTTGCCGTTTGCGCCGCCTACTGCGCGGCTTGCGTGCGGTCTGCCGATAGCCCGGGCTAGCTCGCCGTATGTTACGACCTCACCATAAGGGATCTCTAAAAGCGCGCTCCACACGGACTTTTGAAACTGCGTGCCATTTTGGCTCAGTTTAACGCTAAAGCTTTCAAGCTCGCCCCTGAAATATGCGCCAAGCTCGTCGGCGCAAAGAGCCAAATTTTTTCTTAAATCACTAAGCTTTAAATCGCGTCCTTTATCATCCGCTGCACGCACAAAGCCGAATTTAAGCTCTGCGTCGTGCTTTTTAAAGATCTCATCATTGGGCCCGCAGACAGAGCTTTTGACCCAGTCGATACTGCAGATCCCGATCTCGTCATCCCGAATTTCAAGCATCCCAATAGGCGAATTAAAAAAGGCTTTTTGCATCTCAATCCTTTCAAATTTTTGCTGGTTTGATCAAAAAAATTTTAAAAAGCGCTTGTTGCGGTGCGAGCTAGAGCTCGAAAACGATGGAATTTCATGCGGTAACGCGAATTTTTTAAAATTTACACGCGAGGCGCCGCAAAGCCTCTACTCAAACCGCACGAGGTTTACCAAAACCCCGTCGAAAACGTCCTGCTTAAAGAGCTTGATCTCGCGCACGATATCTGCATTGTCGTCGTCGATGACGCCGTTTTTGACGAGGCTGTCCTCGATGAGCTTAAAGATAAAGGCGTGGTTGCTGACGTCGGAGATACCGCTTTTAAAGCCCATTTCAAGGCGTACTGGCACGCCTATGTGCACGCCGCGCAGGTCCTTGGCGATGTAAAGATCAGCGATCGTGCGCACCATTTTTTTCGCCATTTGGTAGCTCGCCGTGGACGACAAAATATCATTAAGACCGAAATTTTCCATCAAAAGCGGAATACGAACGCGCGCCAAAACCCCCTCGCCGGGCTCGCTCGCGTTCTTTTTCAAAAACGAAATTTTAATCCTATGCGCGATACCTATGAAACGCGGCTTAAGCTCGATGAGCCTAGCTCTAGATGCTTGCGGTAGCGAGATAGGACGCGAAGTGCTTGCAATAGGCAGAGCCTGCGGACGCTCTCGAAGGCTCGCGCGCTCTTTCGTAGGCGCTTTGCGCGCAGGTTTATCATAAAAATTTACTGGCTTGGCCGCAAAAGTTGATTCGCTCCCAAAAGCTGCAGACGCAGGCTCATCACCAAGCGCCCCCTTCGCCATAGAAGAAGCAAACGTAGAATTCTCACCCGTTAACTCAGGCTGCGCGGATTGCTCAAATTCGGGCACAAATTTATTTCCCGCTTGCGGCGGCAAATTTAAAGGATGTCGCTCTTGTGCGGAGCTTTTCTGTGCTAAATTTTGCTCGTCGGAATTTTCGGGCGCGTAATTTTGCCCTTTTGCCAAAAACGCGGAATTCTCACCAACGCAATTCTCATCTTGAGGCGTAAATTCCGAGGCATTTTCTAAGGCAAAATTTGCGGCGCGGCGGCCAGCGAAATTAGCGCTTTGCCCCTTGGAAAACTCGGAGCCTTGAGGCTTGCAATCATTTGCGCACTTTATATCAAGCGCAGAATTTGCGAAAGTAGAATTTTTTGATGCAGAGCTTTGTGCCGTAGAATTTTTACTTCGTAAGTCCGCGTCCTGCTCTGCTACAAACGAATTGTCAGCTGCAAAATTCTCCGTTTGCGCCATAAAATTAGAATTTTGCGCCCCAAATACGGAATCTTTCACGAGCGCAGAGCTTTGCGCGGAAATAAAATTTCGCGATGCAGGAACGAAGCTTTGCCCTTTAGCAGAATTCGTAGGCGCAGAGTTTTGTGGTATAAAATTTTCACTCCTCGCATTTGCGCTCTCTTCGAAACTAGCGGCGAGCCCCACGCTCATGTCATCCTGCGCAGCGTCATTTTGCAAAATTAAATTCTCGCGCGTCGTATCCCACGCGGTATCTGCGCAAAATTCCGCCTGAGCCACGCCATAAAATTCTGCTTGCGAAGCATCTTGAAATTCTGCTCGTGAAGCAAAATCTCGCGCACTCTGAGCGCTGCGCGCAGAAAAATCTCGCTCGCCGCGCCTTGCGTTTGTAGCATACGAAGTCTTTGCCAAGCTGCCGCCAGCCTCGGACGGAACCGCGCCCGAATCTCCGCCGCAAAAGCTACCAAAATCGCAGGCGCTGTCAAACTCCGCATAGCCATCCGCCGTGCGGAGACGATCTGCGCGGGCTTTCTTTTTAGGCGTAGAAGAGAGAGTGAGTCTGCCTGCAAGCTCGCGTCCACCGGAGTTTAAAATCCCAAAAATTCTAGCTCTAAAGCGCTCGAACTGCTCGCCACTGAGCGAAATTTTATCGTTTAGGCTCTGCACGCCGAAGTCTGCAGCGGTAAAATTTACGATCGCTCCGTCCCTACTCGCGACGCGCACGCGACCTTTGAGCGAGCCTTTTAGCTTAAAATCGCTGCCTGCGAGAATTTTTTTCATCAACTCCTTCGGATTGTAGGGCATTTTAGCGCTCGCCAAAAACCACTTCGTTAAATTTAGCGACGAAGCTTAGCGGATTGACGCTCACGCCGTTGATCGCGATGCCGAAGTGCAGATGTGGACCGCTAACTCTACCGCTCTCGCCCGAAAGCGCGATTTCATCGCCTTTGCGAACGTGATCGCCAAGCGTCACTTTGATCTCGCTTAGATGATAGTACTGCGAATAAATGCCGCCGCCGTGATCGATCACGACCGAACCGCCGGCGTAGTAGCGGTCTTTGGCGATGACTACGACGCCGTCATTGGCTGCGCGCACCGCAGTGCCTACCGCGGCGCGATAATCGGTGCCGCTGTGATAGCTTTTAAGCTCACCATTAAAGGTGCGGGCATTGCCGAATGCAGAGGTTATTTTAGAGTTTAAAGGCAGCTCAAACGGCGTGGAAAAAAGATAGCGCGGCGTGGTGATCGCATAGATCGCGTTGGCTTCGTCGAGCTCTTTTTTGATACGTGCGGCGGCTTCTTTTGGAGGTTTAACTTTACCAGGAGCGACGCTTAGAGCCTCTTTTTTATACTCGCCCTTTTTCAAAGCGACGATCTGCTCGTGGCTGCCGCTTTGATCTACTATCCGCAGCGCGAAATCCCCCTTAGCGCGGTAGTTTGCCGCCAGAACGGCGATTTTATCGCTAGAATTTGGGGCCTCGATGAGGGGGATTTTCTTTGAGCCAAAGCTCAACTCGGTTGTGCCTTTATCTAATTTTAAGACTATGACATCACCGTTTACTATGTCTAAAGCGAAAATTTTGATCGCCAAAAGTGCAAAAATAGCTAGAAATTTCATAAATTTTCCAAAATTCGTTATTTTTCATCAATTTTTTGTTAAAAATTAGCTAAAACAAATGAAATTGCTGTTATAATAACGAAAATTCAATTTTAAAAGGATTAAATGATGAAAAAGTTTTTGCTTCTAGCATCTGTTGCACTTTGCGGTCTTTTGCACGCGGACGTCGTGGCAAATCAAGAGGTTATAGCGGCGACTAACGTCGTTAGATCTTTCGTAGCGGCTAATAACTTCGGCACCGATGAGCGCTATCTGACTAGCGCCAAAGCCGTCGCAATCCTAACCGACGTAAAACGCCTAGCTGCGGGCGCATCGCTACAATACGGCGATGGAATTTTCAGTGTCAAAGGCGAGAACGGCGAGTGGAGTTCACCGATTTTTATCAAATATAAAGGCTACGGCGTGGGCTTACAAGCAGGCTACGAGACGAGCGACATCGTTATGATCTTTCATACTACGAAGTCATATCAAGACATTTTTACTGGCACAGACACCCTTGAGATCAATGTAGGTGCCGCAGCAGGCGGCGTAGGTAGAAGAACCGGTCGCGCAACCGATCTGCCTGATATCTCTGCATGGATGGTAAGTCCGGGCGAGCAAACAGGCGTCTACCTAGGCGTATCGATCGACAACGGCAGAATCACTATCGACGATCAACTAACTAACGACTTCTATGAGAGAATTTACGACTACGAGGATATCTTAAATGACTCTCCTCGCGCGAATAAATACGCGAAAAGATGGAAAGAAGTGATGAGGAAGTATTTTACAAACGGCGAGAAATACGGCGCTAGCAGCAGTGCGGCGATACCTGTAAATCACGTGCAGAAAAAATACCCTGATGGTAAGCCGATCATCTCAAACCGCTCTCCTAGAACTCACGCTAAGGCTACGCGAAGCAAAAAGGTTAAAAAAGCAAAATAAATTATCGAGCCAAGCCCCGCTTATGGGGCTTCTTGCTTTGGCTTTGCGTTGAGTTTGTGCAAGAGCGCCTAGATGTGAAATCGAAGCGCATAGGTTATTTTTTAAAAAAATTTATTGATTCTTTACTAAAGTATTTTATTTAATTTTTATGAGTTATTGGATATATAAAGACCGAATAAAATTTTATGGAATTTAACGAAATTTTTATAAAATTTAATCAGTTTTTTATATTTTTATCACTACAATTATAGTTCTTGTCTCGTTAGCTCAGTTGGTAGAGCATCTGACTCTTAATCAGGCGGCCGTAGGTTCGAATCCTACACGGGACACCATCTATCAAATTTCCCCCCTATTTTTAGTTTTTTGATTTTTTTAAAAGCCCTGTTTTACGGCTTTTTCAAATTTTTTCAAAAAAATTTCAAATGCTAAAAGCGCTAGATTATACAGGCAGTTTAAGAGAAACTACTATATATTAAAAAATGTATAGTAGCTCTTAAGCTTGCTAAGCTCTTTGGAAACTTTTATAATTTGTCCTATGAAACTATATTAAATTTTAAAGGACAAGCAGTTATGAAGGTTTTTTCTAAAATTAAAGACGATCCAGCTTTTAAAACAGATCCCGATAAAGTCATCAGAAATTTCTCCCTGCCTCATCGCAAAAATACTATGGTAGAAATGATCGATGAGCATATAGCAGTTAGATTTTACCGCTCATTTACTAAAAAGGGAATACAAACAATCCATAGGCACTACCACTATTCGCTAGGCGGCAAGCTAATTAAGTCTTTAGGTAATGTAGATGAGATAAGTCTAAGCGAAGCCAAAGAAACTCTTAAAGATTTAATGATAGATGATTCTACTAAGCTGATCCCTGCTAAAAATACTCTGGCAAGCGTTTATAGACAGTTTTGCAGACATAACGGCAACGTCGCATTAGCAACCTCTAAAAGACGAGATATGAGCTTTAAAGCTTTAAGGGATATTTGCGACAAAGATATAAACAAGATAAGCAAAAAGGATATTATGCCGATACTGGATTATTATTACGATAATGAAAAATACGCCTCCTTAGAAATTTTATTCAAACTTATTAAAAGACTATTCAGATATGCTCGCATAAGAGATATTTCTAAAAATCCATTATTTGCAGAAGAGGTGTTTAAGGACTTTTATAATATACCTCGCCGTAGCGAATACCCATATATAAAAGATGACTTGGATTTAACCGTACTTATTAAATTTATCATGAACTATCCTTACCAAATCGGCGTTAAGAACGCTTTGATCTTTGGACTGCTTACGGGGCTAAGAAGCTCAAATGTAAGAAATTTAACCCATGAGCATTTAAAAATAGGTGATGATGGAGAATACTACTTACTATTTCCGCAAGATGAAAATAAGGTAAAAAGCAATGGAGATGAACATCTGGGACTTCCTACAGAAGTAGGGCAATGGCTGCAAAGGTTACACGCTCATAATAGTAGCTGCTTGCTATGCGCCAATACGCAAGGAGAGGTACTAAGCGATATGACTCTAGTTAAAGCGCTTAAAACCTATGCTCCCGTAATAGCTAAGAATAGATTGGTTTTTCACTCTTTTAGAAAGATACTAGAAACCTTTGCATATGAGAAAATACATGAGAACAAGCTGGATCCATATAGCATTGAACGCACCCTTTTTCATGCACAAAGAGAGATACAAAAGATTTATAACAAAGCTACGAATATTGAGAATACGCGTAGGGTTCTAACATGGTGGCTAGGTTATTTAAAGGGGTTGGGGTTTAAATTTTAAGAAGGTAAAAACAAACTAAAAGGATGGCTTCTTTGAAGGTTTACGCGGTTGTTGATTGAACAGAATACATCCGGCAAGCTTAAAGTAATATATACGGCAAATACCATAGATATAGCAAAGCTCTTGCCATAAACGGACAAATACTATAAACATACAGAGGATTTTTCTAATCTAGCTAGGTCTCTAGAAAATGAACAAGATGAGCTACTCGTATTTCAGATATTCTAAAGCTATTAGTAAGCCCATTTAATTCATTAATTCCATAATCCATGAGTTTCATATATATAGGTAGCTTAAATTCCTCAACTAAATAAGTATTTTATCTATTACAGGGATAAATTCTCTTCTTACTAAGTGCCGTTTAAATATGCTTTTTATAACTTTTAGGAGCATTCTTTGCTAAAGCAATAGTAAATTTTAGGGATATTCTTATGTAGCTTTGCTTTGATAAGGCATTTAAATGCGAAGGTATCTTTCTATCCACCCCTCTCTTAAGCAGGCTTAAGCTTATATATAATCAAGCCAAGCCACCTATACTATAACCCAACCAAATAATGCCTAGTTATCTCTACTCTTGAATGCCCCATATCTATAGATACCTGAGCTAAAGCTTTTATATGGCTCATACCCTCTTTACGTAACTCCTCATATCTTTCTTGAGCAAAGTTATATCTAAGCCAATGCGTTCCTCTTTTGTCCGCTCCTGCTGCTTTTAGATCCTTTACGTAAGCATTCTTTGGGACATAGTATCCCGACTCTTTGGCAAGCCTTAGCTGTTTTATGGTTTTATCGCTTAGCTTTTTAGTACTGTAGCATAAGCCGTTCTTACTACCTAGTATGGTTATACTATTATCGTCGTTAATTTGCCATTTGCTAGAATTTATAGCATCATCCAGTCTTAGTCCTGCCTCTAATTGAAGCTTGGCGGATATATAATAAGGAGAGCTTAATTGCATATTGCTTATGATTTTATATGGATTTTCATAGGCTCTGTTATAATGTCTCTTACGAAGGTTCATACCCTTTTTCTTAAGCTCTTTGCGGATATCCGTAATATCTTTTCCCGATACGTTTAGCCCTAGCTTACTACAATTATCAAAGCTCTTAGCTAATGCCGATATATAGGTATTAAGCGTTCCTCCGCTTACTTCGTTTGCTTTTAGCAGTAGCCACTCTCTTGCACTGCTAGCATTTATGTTTTGCATTATTTTTTGGCCGTGCCTAGCTTTAAGAAATTCTATATATTGAGTAGTTACCGCTCTTAAGTTTTGAATGCTTTTAATGCTATGGGCGTATGTGCTCTTTGCATGTCCATTCTGTCCTTTAAGCTTACTATTGCATCTTACGTTACCTTTAGATATTCCGATACCGTTTGCTTGCTTCATAATCTGAGAGATAATAGCCTTAGCGTTCATTCTAGTGTGCAGAGCCATGATTTATATACCTCTATCTTTTAATAGTCTTGCTACGCTTGATTTGCTGGTTTGTATGCCGTAGTTTTTCCATAGAATATCCGCTATTTTTTGATAGCTATGGCCGCTTTTATGTAGGGATTTTAAGCAATCCTTATAATCTGCTATTTTTGATTTGGTCGGTTTTTTCTTTGGGCCTAGTAGCTTTTTATACTCTTTATTTACTACTTCGCTTAAGGCTCTTTTATCTACTTTCATATCTTTATAATAGTGCAATATACCGTTAAGTGCATTATCTGCTCTTTTCTTATCGTGCCTCGCTCTACTAATATATGAGATAAAGGTATTTACTAGCCATATAAGCTCATTCTGATTAGCAGTTTCTTGAGCTTTATCGTTAAAGACCTTTATACCTTTCTTGACTCTTAAAAGATTTTCATAATGCATATCTGCTCCTTTATGGTAGATTTTGTGATAAATTTAAAGATTGCTGGTCTATTATAACGGGAGAATAAAAAAATGGTAGGAAGCTTTGCTACTTATAGAAGTCTTATTGTTTTTTAGAAGATCGATAGTGCATCTTGCTTTCAGAAGTGTCATTGTGCTTCGTTGTTTTTCGATAGATTCATTGTCTTTTCAGAAGCTCTATTTTTTCAACGCCTAGTTGTTTTTTTCAGAACTTCATCGGTTTCTATGGGGCTTCATTGTTTCTTAGAAGCCTTATTATGCTTAATTGCTTTTTCATAGACCTCATTGTCTTTTTACCAGCTTCATTGCTTTCATAAAGCCTCATTGTTTCTTATAAAAAGGCTCGGTGATAGAGAATGGTAGAATCTGATATCGCGTATGTTATGCAGGGCATAATAGGAAAGGGAGGATGATGGATATTAAGCAAGGAAAGCGTTCAAGGTATTCGTTTTTAGGATTGGGCTTTATGTATAGGATTTCAGGGTTGGTTTTGAGTGGAATATTTTGTTGAAGGGCGGATATGGGTTGGGCTTTGAGGAGCGTAAAGGGTGCAAATATGTTGTAAGCTTATGGAATCAACCTAGTTCTTTTCAGGATTTTTAAGAAGAGTAAAGGTCGCAAGCATAAAAACCCATGTAAGGATGGAGATGTTTGTAGAATTTTGCCTATACTCATGCAAGCATTTTAAATTTATCGTATAAATTTTAATCATTCGTCTTAATCATACGTTCGCTATGATTTTGAAAGATAGTAATAACTTATGAGGCGGTTTTTTAATATGCCGCCTCATATAAAATTCCAACCTACAAAGTGCTATGCTAGCAAGTGTAATGTCGGCATAGCCCTTAACTCATATAAACTTGCATATCGTCCTTGCGAATATCTTTTTGGTTAAATTCCAAAGCTTCCGAGTTATCGGCATAGACGTTTAGCTGCTCGATGATCTTGTTTACGGTATCTTGGCTTAGGAAAGCATTGTCTTTTAAAGTATCCTCTTGAATAACGCCCGGAGCAGAGTTTAGATCTGCAGCGCCGCTAGGATTAAGAGCCGAATTAAGCTTGGATGTGCTCAGGTCCGCATCGTTGTAAAATTTTGAAACAATAGCCTTTAGTTTGTTCTTATCGCCGTTACCTAAACCATATCCCAGTTGGATTTGGAATTTAAGCTATGCTCATTGGTTTCTTTTGAGGCAGATGAGACTTCGTTTTCATCGCTCTTAGTAGAGAGTGCAGAATCTGTTTGTAAAAGTGTCGTGGGCTTTACATCATCCGAGCTTTTCAAGAATGACGAAATTTGAGCTTCGTTATCTATTTTCTAGCAGCTTAGCATTCATCGCTAAAGCAGCAGGCTTGGCATTAGCAATATAGGTTTTACCGAATGTTTTATAGATATCCACTGCCTTAATATTCCAATGGTTATTTATTTGAAATTCCTCTACGATGCTATTCTTATCGCTAAAAAAGCCTTTTACTTCCAATACGTCTTTATTATTCGCATCGATTGGAGCGGTGCTTATTTTTAAATTTACTCCATCCGAGCTGTAATATATTCTATTGCCGGACTTTTTAAAGATCACTTTATCGTAGCCTCCAAGATCAGCTATACTCTTTATGCCGCCTGCATATTCAAAGGTATTATTTTCACTGCCTCCTACCATAGTGTTTGCATCGCCTATAGGTTTTGCTTGCTTATTAATAAAATCGCTTCCTAGAATTTTGCCGTCTTTGAACTTTATATTTATATCGTTTACTAACCTGTGTTGATTGATATAATCGTATTCTTCAGTCGTAGTGCTATAGCCCTCTATTAAAACGGTATCATTTGAAACGGTACTTGATATTAAAAGAGTCTTATTTACTAGATCTAGTTCAAATTTAACATCTTCTTTGTTTAGATCCTTAAATTTAATCAGATCTCCATTATTAATGCTTGCTACCGTATCCTTGCCGTCGCCCTTAGAAAAAACGAAAGTATTTTTGCCCCTTATCTCTTCACCGTAACTTCTATAGCCCCCTTTTAGTATGTCGTTACCTATGCCGCCTTCAAGGATATTTTCTACTCCGATACCGCCAGTTAAAATGTCGTCTCCGCCCCCACCTTTGATCTCATTATCCATATCGTCATAGCCGTATAGCGTATCATCGTCTGCGTCGGTGCCGATAAGCGATAATCTTTTAATCTCTTCAATTCCTAATTCTTTGCCATTGGCAAATTTGAAGGTTTTTACGGCATTATTTTCATTGGTTTTATTTTGATCGGTAGCATTTCGTAAAGTAATCGAATCGCCGGTAGAATTTTTAAGAGATATAACGATATCCTTATAATCTCGATAATTATCATCAGAATATTCGTTTCTAGCTCTTCTGACTATTAAATACTCTTTGCTTATGCCTTCGCCAAATTTTAGAGTATCGCTATCTTTATCGTTGCTATATTTGGTATAATCATCCATTATTGTGTCATTACCGTCTCCTTTATTAAAAATAAAAGTATCATCACCGACTCCGCCGCTTAAAATATCGTCTCCTTTGCCGCCGATTAAGATATCATCGCCTCTATCTACGTAAAGCTCGTCATTTCCGCCATTGCCCACTATAGTGTTGTTTGCGTCGCTATAGCCTCTTATCGTTTCACTTCCGTCGGTTCCTACCAAAGATAATGCAATAATATCTTCAAAGCTTAACTTATCGCCATTAGCAAATTCGAAAGTTTCTATACCATAGTCAGGATAAGGCTTGTTATCAAAAATAACGCTTCGTATAGTTATGGAATCTCTGTCATTATTTTTAAATTTGATCGTTAAGCAACTAGGATTCTCATCCGCTTCATTATTCTTGCCTTTAAATATGATGATGTCTTCTTTATTTATACCCTGTCCGAATTTGAGCGTATCACTTCCACTGTGATCTTCTATAATATCAGCTCCATCGCCAATATTATAGATATAAGTATCATCGCCATATTCACCGTTAAGCATATCATCTCCGGCCCCGCCAATTAAGGTGTCGTTATTTTCGCCACCATATATAATATCATTACCCTCTTCACCGTATAAGATATCGTTGCCGTAATTACCATTTAAGGTATCATTTCCATCCCCACCGTATATAGTATCATTCAGACCCCCCGCCATTTAGAGTATCATCTCCCTTGTTTCCTTTGATCACGCTATCCATATCGTTATATCCGTACAATTTATCATTATTATCGGTGCCTATTAAATACAATCTTTTGATGCCATTAAAGGTTAATTTGTCTCCATTAAAGAATTCAAAATCATTCACGACATAATCGTAGTTTGTAGAACGATCCTTAATAACATTTTTAAGCGTTATAGAGTCTGTACTACTATTTTTAAATTGGATTGTCATATCGCTATAACCATAATTTTTAGGATTCTTGCTTATTGATACGATGACGTCTTCTTTAAATATTCCTTCTCCAAATTTAAGGGTATCCACTCCGCCGACATCTTCTATTATATCATTACCATCGCCTTTATTAAAAATATAGGTATCGTCTTTTGCTACACCGATTAGAGTATCATTTCCTTCGCCTTCTATTAGGGTATCGTTGCCACTGCCGCTTTCGATTAGATCATTGCCGTCTCCGCCGTATATAGTATCATCCCAACCTTGACCGTAGAGTTTATCGTCTCCGCCTCCTCCTTTTATGATATTATTTGCATGGACATAACCTACAATGTTCTCGCTACTGTCGGAACCAATTAAAGATAGCTTTTTGATATCTTCGAAGCTCAGCTTATCACCATTAGCAAACTTAAATCCCTCTGTGATATTATTATTTTTATTTTTATTTCTGTCGATAACGTTTTACATAGTTATGGAATCATCTTTTGGAGAATTTTTATAGAGTATGGATATATCCGAATATTCCTTTTGTTTAGTGTAATAATTCATTCTCACAACTCTTTTTACGATGAGATCCTATTGCTTATTTCTTTGCCAAATTTAATAGTATCGGTGCCGTCTACGTCTTGTACTATATCGTTGCCGTCGCCTTTATTGAATATGTAAGTATCATCTGCTGCACCACCATTTAGAATGTCATCGTCTTTACCGCCGATTAAGGTGTCGTTACCGCGTTCACCGTAGAGTTCGTCATCTCCACCACCGCCGATTAAAACATTCTTTTCAAGATCATCGTAAGCTGTTATAACATCATTTTTATCGCTTCCTATCTGAGATAATTTCTTAATATCTTCGAAGTTTAAGCTCTCGCCGTTTACAAATTGGAAATTTTCTATTGACGTGTATATATCTGTTTTACTTCCTATAATAACATTTTTCAATGTTATGGAATCGGTTTCATTATGCTTAAATTTAATGATTATATCCCTTGAATCGTTTAATGACCCATATGCATTCTTGCTTATATTTCTTGAAATAATTAGATCCTCTTTTTGTATGCCCTCACAGAATTTAATTGTATCAACACCGTTAAAGCCTTCTATAATATCCTCTCCATCACCTCTAGTAAACATGTACGTACCATCTCCCGCTCCACCGTTTAGGGTATTGTTTCCTATTCCTCCAACAAAGTATCGTTATTGTTGTCTCCGTAAAGCCTGCCGTTACCTCTGTTGCCGATTAGGGTATTATCTTCACCATTATAGCCGTAAATTGTATTATCGGTATCATCTCCGATAAGAGATAGCTTTTTAATCTCATCCATATTCATCTTATCGCCGTTAGCGAATTCAACAACTTGAATATTAGGAGAGGTAAGAGTTATGCTATCACTAGCATTATCTTTAAAAGATAAAAGTATGTATCCATTGGAATTATGAGAAACAATTAAATCTTTTTTATCCAATCCGGTACCTAGTTTGAGAATATTATTACCGCCGTAATCGATTATAGTATCAGCTTCATCATCTTTATTATAGACATAGGTTCATTGCCGTAACCGCCGTTTAGTGTATCGTTACCGTCTCCTCCAAATAGTTGGTCATTGCCATCATCTCCATGCAGCTCGTCATTTCCGTCATTTCCATTTATGGTGTCGTTTCCATTACCACCATATATTATGTCATCTCCGCCAAGCCCCGATATGATATTATCTTTCATATCGCCGTATAAATTATCATTACCTTGTGTCGGTTGTGGTGCTAAAATTTCAATTATTTTATTAATATCCCACTGGATGCCGTTTTGAAAGATAATTTTTTCTATCGCTCCATTTCCTATATCGCCGTTGTATTCGAAAAAATTATCTATTTGAATAACATCATTAGTCTTGGCTTTATTATCATCCAGTCTGGTAATGTAAATAGAAGTTTTATTGCGAGTTAGTTCGATATTTTCAGGTTTTATATTTTTAGAAAATACGATGCTATCTACACCGGCACTATCATAAACTCTATCTTTTCCAAATGATATATCGAAATAATACATATCATTTCCGGCTCCGCCAAATAGCATATCATCGCCACGGCCGCCTATGATAATATTATCTTTATTATCTCCGCTTAAATTATCATTTCCGCCTGTCCCTTCTACCGAATTTATCACAAATTTTAAATTTTCAATTTCGCTTAGCCACCCAGCTTCAATCGTTTCAAATACACTTTGATATTTTGTGTTGTAAGTGCCTAAATTCTTTGCGGTATTTATTAGTTTTCTAACTTGTATAATGTTATCTGCGGAAATGTCCGCATAATCAACATTTGGTAATAAATCGGCAATTCTATCTTTTAAAGCTTTAAAAGCTATGCTTAAATCGCCCGTTTGATTTTTCTCCCATTGCAAAGGCAAGATACCTGCAAACAAATCTTTAAATTCGCTTTGAGCTGAAATTTGAGCTTGTACGTATTTGACAAATTTATTAAACTCATCTATCAAAAGCGGTGCTGCCTGACCATGCGGGTTTGGATCTTTTTCGTCCCAACACCAAATTCCAAGATAACCTTTGCCTGTTAAATGCTCTAATGCAACCAATTGACGAGCATCCATTACATGTGAATAAACTTTTTTCGGGTCTCTTGAGTTTGGATCTATTTGGTCTGAGTTAGCCCAACGATAGATTATGTCGTTTATCATCTCATTTTGTTTGGCTTTATCTGAGGCAATGTAGTTTTGAACCATTGTTTGTAAAACTTTATCTTTTGCCATAGCTTGGTGTAAATTTAGAACCTCTCCAAAGGCATAAATTTGCGGAAGCGCTTCTATTTCAGCAGACAAGACAATCTTTTCTCCTACATATCTTGTATCTGCCGTGTGAGTATCAAGCCATACATCGCTGATTGTAGTTGTATTTCCGTTTGTAAAGGTTATATTTGAAGTTTGTCTGTGTTCGTTGCCGTTTTCATCGATAAAGTTGCTATTTGTGTAGTTTAAATTTATCTCTTTTATACCAAGCTCTTTTAGAGATTTTAATTCGTTGTCGTCTAGTTTAGCGTTTTGGTTGGCATCTTGCCAGATTGCTAAGTTTTCATAGGCTAGCGCGTCTAGCTCATTTATCACCCCGTCTTTGTTTTCATCGAATTCTTTTAGAGCTTCAAAGCCGTTATTAGCCAAGCTTCCATCTCTTAGTAAAGTATGATTTCCAAATAGTTCGCTTCCGTTTGTTATGCTATTTGTGATTAAGGTTTTATTGATTAGAATTCCGTCATTTTTATCTATCCAAGAGGTATTTTCTGCGAATTCGTTGTTATCCAGGTCGAAGTATGTTTTACTGTTTTTTCTTGATATTGTTTTTACTCCGTCACCGTTTAAGTCAATCACAATAGGTGAAGTTTTAGTTGAAGCAGGAGTTGTATCCGGGAAAGTATCGTTTGGGCTGTCATCTTCATCGTCATCTATGATTTTGCCGGTACCGTGTTTTAATATCTTGGCTTTTAGTTTATCTGAGGTTTGGATGATTGTAGGAGTTACATCAAATTCTCTATCCTCTTGTTTGTCCGTATTGCTGTCCCATGTATAGGTATAGGTATTTCCCCGCTCATATTGCGCTAAATTTAGATTGTATTTTTTGATATATTCTTCGCTTGGATCACCGAAAAGATATTTTTTATCTCCTATTCCCAGTATAAGAAATTCACCTTTTTCGATAGAGCCTTGTAGCAAGATATTGGAATTCAAAGACTTTTTACCACTATCTCCTTCGTTTGTTTGGTTGTTGCTTATACTTATACCAATCTCATCTGCATCGAGAAGGATGGTGTTTAGGATATGCATTTCCATTTTCGTATTTAAAATCCTTTTTATATCCATTGATTGTTATTGTGTTACCGCCTTTTTTGACGGTTAGTTTATCGCCTTCTAATTTATGCTCTATCTTCCTATCTTCGCTTAGATATACTCATTTATCCTTATTGTGGGTTCCACCCGTTAGAGTAGAGGCATTTAAGAAAAGCCCTACCTTTGCCGTCGCCTGTCTTCTACGATATCTTTATATCCTACGTAGTAGGTATCAAAGCCTTTGCCGCCATACATCTTGTCTGTACCTTCTCCGCCGATTAAAGTATCTTCCGCCCCATCATCATTTTTTCCATCCCTATCGTGCCCGTAAAGTATATCATCGTATCTTGTGCCGGCTATGATATCCGCCCCAGCACCGCCTATATAGGTTATGCCATTGGGTATATGTTCTTTATAGCGATTTAGAAGCAAATCAGCAGCTGCATCGGGACACCAATACTCTTTTACAATTATAGAATTTTAATCGGCGATTTTTAGTTAATACGCTAAATTTATAATCATGATGCTTTTGTAAAACGTAGCTGAAGCTACTTGATGGCAATAAATGACTTTTTTTGATAATGTATCCAAGCGATAGGATTCGATGCATAGATAAAATTTAATAGTCATAGCCAAAAGCACAAAACAAATTTATCTTTGATACCGCAATAGCTAAACATCGTTATTGCTCTTAAAAAAATAGCCTATATGAATGATTTAATGGCAGTATATTTTTATAGTTCGCGCAACATAATCTTTCATATCAGGCGCCGCAGTAGCGAGTTTATCAAAGCAGCCTTTACATTCAACCACAACGCCCAATATAGATAAATTATTTAGAATTTATCTGTTTTCGGTGCTACCGGCTTTAAATTTATCATAAATTAACACCACGAAAGCAGAGATCATAAGCCCCAGCACCATAGATATAACTAAAATTATTAATTTTTTAGGTCTATCCGGATAATCCGAAGCGATTATTCCTGCGACTATATGAGTATTTTGATAATTATATGGCTTTAACGAAAGCTCTAAAATAGCCTTTTTCTCAAGAAGTGCATTAAGCTCACTGGTTTGCAAATTTATCAGGTTGCGCTGAAGTTCCGGTAATTTATTGGTCATTATGCTATCCCTATCGGACTGCAAATTTTCTAAATCCACATTTAATAATCTATCTAATCTGTTTTGAGCATTGGGTATAGTCTGAGATATAAGAAGGTTTTTTTGTTCTTCCAATGATATCAAATTTTGCTTAGCATTCAAAATCTGCGAATAATATCCTTGCTCTAGAATCTGCCTAGATATCGTGCTTTCTGCGGAGCTTACTTTTCTGCCGGATTGTAATTCATCTAAATTCTTTTGATACTTCTGCAGAATATCATTATTTAATTTTATATTATCATCTATAGCAACCATACTTATATTATTTATAGCCTCTAGATCTTTCTTTGCCGCAGGAATGGTCATTTCTTGCATATATTTTATACTTCTATCAATACGTGGAATTTGATAGTTTTTTATATAAGCGATCTGCTGTTCGACAGATACGATCCTATTATTTTTTAAATAATTTAGTTGTCTATTTACGTTCTCTACATCTGATTTAACCTTTTCTAAATAAGCATCCAGAATATTTTTATGCTCTTTAGCAAGTAATTCTATGATTTTACTAATTTTCCCCACTGCTATATTACGAGATTTTCCATACACCTCTAAATTTATAAATTTTAGGTTATCTTTAACATTATCGATCTTTTTAACTTCATAATCCAGCTCTTTCGTATTCTTAAGCAAATCTATATAGTGAGTCTGTAACTTTCGAGTAACATCGATTGGATTTTCTAGGCTAAACTCCTGAACCAGACCACTTTGAGGATTTGTTTCTTTATAATACCCAATCTCTACCAACGCCGTTGCTTTATACCACGGAGTAGCAAATAGAATGTACAAAAGCCCAACCGCAATAAATCCACAAGTTACTATACAAATTTGCTTTTTATATTTCCATATTTTTTTTGCCAAATCTAGCAAATCAATCTCATCATCTTCACAATAATTCTGTTGCATATTTCTTCTCCAAATTAAAATTTAAATTGCACCCTCTCGAACAAGGACCACCTTAAAGGTTTTTATAATTATCACGATATCATTCCATATCGACCAGTTTTTCATATACCACGCATCCATGCCCGCCCTGGTCGCAAAATCCACATCGCTGCGCCCGCTCACCTGCCAAAGCCCAGTAATACCAGGCTTGACGGCTAGTATGAGATCCATATTATTTTTAAACTCACTCCCCTCACAGGGCAGATACGGCCTAGGCCCAACAATACTCATATCGTCTTTTAAAACATTGAGAATTTGAGGCAGTTCGTCCAAAGATGTCTTTCTTAAAATTTTACCAATTTTAGTAATTCTAGGATCGTTTTTATATTTTTTAAAAATAACATAATGTTCGACTTCGTCCGGATTATTGTTTAGCCACTCTTTCATAAAGCCCTGATCGGAATGCATGGATCTAAATTTCAAGCACATAAACTTTTTGCCGTGCAGTCCAAGCCTTGGCTGCGAAAAGAATACCCGCTCATTTGGTTCATCAAATTTTATCATGAGTGCAGTGAGTGCAAAAATAGGTAACCAAATCGGTAATGTAACTAAGATTAAAAATATATCCAGTGCACGCTTAAGAGCAATATTAATTTTATTCTTCAAAGAATTTCGTATCGCAAAGAGGCTGGTACGCGAGGCAAAAACGCTGTAAATATCTGCCTGCGTAAAATCGTATGAGCGCAGCACAGGGGTGAATAAAATTTCTTTGTTCTTTCTGATATTATGTTCAATAAGCTCGTTCAAGGCTTTCGCACCAAGCCTGCTTCCACCGATAAATAGCACGTCGTAGTCCCTGCCTAGCGCCCTTACATACCCCAAATACGCGCTTTCTAAGACGGCGTTTTCAAACTCCTCGCCCTCGCCTAAAATTTTCGCCCTCTTTTGCCATAGGCCAAATTTGAAAAGCCTCCTTTTCGTTACGAGCTTAAAAAGCGGCAAAACCACCGCCATAAAGGCAAAGCTCAGAATAAAGCTGGCTCGCGAAAATTCATAATTGACTTTGATTAAAGCAAGCAGCGCAAGGCTTAGTAAAAGCCCAAAAAAGCAACTTCTTACTAAAATTCTACTCTCGTGCCAAAAATCATACCGCCTCGAATAGATCCCCTGATAGAAAAATAGAAATATCATTATGACGTAAGACGGCGCGAAGCCTTGATACCTGCCGATGTCTAGCAGCGCGCTATCGCCGTAGAGCAGATTTTTAAACACCACGGCAAGTCCGAAGCAAAGCCAGATGCCGAAAATATCGACTGCCAAGATTATCAAAACGCAGAGTTGCTTTTTCATCCTAACTCCTATTAAAATCGTCTTGCAGACGCACGATATCGTCCTCGCCGGTGTAGCTACCGACTTGAGCTTCGATTAGCACGACGGGGATTTTACCTTCGTTTGCGAGGCGATGGACCTCACCCATCCTAATAAACGTAGATTCATTCTCGCGCAGCAAGAAATTTCGTTCGCCCACAGTCACGGTCGCGGTGCCGCTAACGACGATCCAGTGCTCGTTGCGATGGTAGTGCTTCTGCAGCGATAGCCGCTTGCCGGGCTTAACGACGATACGCTTGATCTTGTAACCGCGCTCATCTTCGAGCACCGTGTAGCTGCCCCACGGGCGGTGCGTCGTTATGTGCACGCGCGTTAGATCGCTATCTCCGAGCCGCTTTACCACCTGCTTTACCTTTTGGGTAGAGCCCTTTTTGCATATGAGCAGGGCATCTTTGGTATCGACGATAGCAAGATCCTCGACATCTATGGCTGCTATCGTGCGGCCCGAGCCGATGATGAGATTGTTTTTAGAATTTAGAGTGATATTTTGCTCCCTTGCGGTGTTGCCGTTCGCGTCTTTGGGCAGCTCGGCGTCTAAGCTATCGAAGCTTCCCAGATCGCTCCAGCCGATGTCTGCGGGTACGACCTTAGCAAGGCTCGTGCGCTCCATAACCGCGTAGTCGATGCTATCTGCTGGGATTTCTTGCATATCGCCTAGTTTAATTCTAATCGGATTTTCCGCGTTAGAATTTTCATGCGCACGGACGCAGGCTTCGTAAATTTCAGGACTACGCGCCTTTAGCTCGCCTAAAAATACACCCGCTTTGAACATAAACATGCCGCTGTTCCAATAAAAATTCCCAGCCGCTATGTAGCTTTGCGCCGCCGCAAGCTCAGGCTTTTCGTGAAATTTTAACACGTCCTCGCCGTTTGCTTCGATATAGCCGTAGCCCGTATTTGCATCCGCTGGCTTGATACCAAACGTCACCAAAAATCCCTGCTTCGCAAGCTCGCGTGCGCGCAAGACGCTGTTTTTATACGCCGCTTCGTCTTTAATTAGATGATCGCTCGGCGTTACGAAAACGATCTCCTCGGCCTTCAAGCTCAAACACGCAAGCGCGATCGCAGGGGCCGTGTTTCTGCCGACGGGCTCGAGCAGAAATTTTACGCCACGCGCGCCTAAAGTCTCAAGCTGATCGAGCGCCAAAAAATACTGCTGCTCATTCGAGACGACGAGCGTGCGCTCGCATAGCGGGGAGTTTCGCTCGTAGCTCATCATAAAAAGCGAGCGATCGCCAAAGAGGCGCACGAACTGCTTCGGCATAAGCGTGCGGCTGATGGGCCACAGTCTCGTGCCGCTGCCGCCGCTTAGGATTATATTAGTCATTTAGTCCGTCCTTAAATTCCTCATATTTTTTCTCGACGTAGCTTTTGATCTCGGCTTCAAAGCGCGCGCGCGAAAATTTTAAAGAATTTTCTCTGATTTTTACAGGCTCAAATTTATCATAATTTTGCTCAAATTTAGCTACGGCGGCGAGCAGCTCCTTTGTATTTTGCTCCATAAAATACAGTCCGCTCTCGCCGTCAAGCACCGTCTCGCGAGCGCCGCCGCGCCCGAAGCAGATCACCGGCGTGCCGCATGCCTGCGCTTCTACCGGCGTAATGCCGAAGTCCTCTTCGGCGGCAAAAACGAACGCCTTAGCCCGCCCCATGAGATCCGCCATCGTTTCATCGCTCGCAAAGCCCAAAAGCTCGACATTTTTGCCCGCTTTTGATTTTATTTTGGCCATATCGGGTCCATCGCCGATAACGAGCAGCTTTTTATCCGTCTGCGAAAACGCCTCTACGATGAGATCGATCTTTTTGTACGGCACCATGCGTGAGGCGGTGAGGTAGAAGTCCTCTTTGGCTTCGCGCAGCGTAAATTTATCCACATCCACGGGCGGATAGATGATGTCGCTAGGCTTGCCGTATGTTTTTTTGATACGGCGCGCGATGTAATGACTAATAGCGATAAAACAATCAACTCCGTTTATAGTAGATAAATCCCAAAGGCGAATTTTATGCAAAAAGTACCTCGCCAGCATGCCTTTTAGGCCGTGATCTAGCCCGCTTTCGTGCAGATACTGATGATATAGATCCCACACGTAGCGGATAGGCGTATACACGTAAGCGATATGAAGTTGATTTGAGTGCGTCAGCACCCCCTTTGCGACGGCATGCGAGCTGGATAGCACGACATCATAGCTGCTTAGATCAAACTGCTCAATGGCAAGCGGAAATAACGGCAGGTAGTTGCGGTATTTGTCCTTCGCGAAGGGCAGCTTCTGGATAAAGCTCGTGTGGGCGCGCTTGCCCTTTAAAATTTTATTTCTGTCGGCATCACTTAAAAAGTCGATGAGGCTGTAAATTTCAAAATCATCCCAGATATCAGTAAAACTCTCGACGCATTTCTCCGCGCCCGCATATACACTAAACCAGTCGTGAACAAGAGCCTTTTTCATTCCCGCCCCCCATACATCCAAATTAAAGTTTGCTTTAGATTACTTCGGCATAAATCTATGCCGTATTTTTTAAGCCTAGAGGTATTACAGATGATTTTTTGCGCTTCATCGTTTCGCATAAAGTTTGGATTTTGTACAACTTTGATATCATGTCCTGAAATTTCTCTCATCAAGTCGAGTATCTCAACTATACTGCAACCTATACCGGATCCGATATTAAAAATTTGTTCGTCACAATTTAGATATAGTAATTTTTCATAAATTTTAATTACATCCAAAATATTATTATATTCACGCTGCGGAGTTAAATTCCCAAGCTCGATAATCCTGCTTTTTTGTTTAAAGTGCGAAACTATCTTAGGTATCAAAAAATTACTATTTTGCCCGACACCTGTATAGTTAAACGGACGGGTTATTAAAATGTCAAAGTCATATTCTTTTGCTATTTTCTCCATCTCCCACTTGCTCTTTGCGTACGGAGATAGCGGGTTTGGATTTAGATCTTCGGACAAAATTTGCTCTTTTTGCGCACCATAAACCGAGGCCGAACTCGCCAATATTACTCGCTGCGGTTTAATTTTTAATTCACTTATAGCATCAAGTAAATTTTTACTTCCAGTAAAATTTATATTCTCTATCAACTCGGGATTACTGGGTGCGAAAGCGACGGCAGCCAGGTGGATGATAAAATCAGCATTAAATTTTAGAGCGCTTTTTATGCTATTTATTTTACGAATATCACAATTATTTGTATCTACTCCAAAAATTTCATAACCTAAATTTTCTAAATATTTGCAAAGATAGCGCCCGGTAAATCCATTTGCACCCGTTATTAAAACTTTAGAACTCAAAACCAGCCTCTACTTTTTTAAGATCCGCTTTTATCATCATCTCGCAAAGAGCTTTAACATCGGTGGTCGATCGCCAGTCCAATTCATTGTTTGCCTTAAGCGGATCTCCTATAAGCAAATCCACTTCGGCGGGACGATAAAATTCCGAACTAACCTGCACCAAAATATTGCCGTTTTTATCGCGAGCAATTTCATTCTCGCCGCAGCCTTCAAATTTTAACTCAATATCAAGTGCCTCAAAGCTCAGTTTTACAAAGTCCCTAACCGTAGTCGTTTTGTTTGTTGCGAGCACAAAGGTATCGGGCTTGTCGTGCTGTAAAATTTTATGCATACCCTGAACATACTCATAAGCATAACCCCAATCGCGTTTGGCATCCAAATTACCAAGAACTAATTTGTCGGCTTTTTTTAGAGCAATCTTGGCAGCCGTATTGGTAATTTTTCTCGTTACGAATTCTAGACCTCTAAGCGGGCTTTCATGGTTAAATAATATACCGCTAGAGCCAAAAACACCATAACTCTCACGATAATTAACTGTCATCCAGTGCCCGTAAAGCTTTGCAACTCCATACGGCGAACGTGGATGAAACGGTGTAGTTTCATTCTGGGGTACCGCCTGAACTTTACCGAACATCTCCGACGTACTGGCTTGATAAAATTTTATATTCTTATCTACTATCCTTATAGCTTCGAGTAGATTTAATACACCGAGACCGGTTACGCTCGCAGTATGAAAAGGCTCTTTGAAGCTCACCCCTACAAAACTTTGAGCCGCAAGATTATAAATTTCATCGGGCTTAGTTTGTGAAATTACGCCTAAAATATTAAACGGATCGGTTAAATCCATCTCAATAATTTTTAAATTTTTGTCATTTATGATACCAAGCTCGTTTATGCGCCACAAATTTAAGCTAGCCGTCCTTCTGCAAGTACCTACAATCCTGTATCCAAGCCCTAAAAGATACTTTGCGAGATACGCCCCGTCTTGACCGGTTATACCCGTGATCAATGCTGTTTTCATTTCTACTCCTTAAATTTTTTTATATTTTACAGTTTATTAACTAAATTTATAATTTTTTGTGCCGATTCTTCCCAGCTAAATCTTTTTATATTTTCAAAGCCTTTGATGCGAAGTTCATTTTGTAAATTTTCATCATTTAAAACTATTTGAATCTTGCCTCTCATGTCTTCCACGTTATATGGATCAAAATACACAACACTATCTCCGTAAATTTCGGGCAAGCTTGCCGCATTTGAGCAGACGACCGGGCACCCACATGACTGTGCCTCAAGTGGCGGAATACCAAAGCCCTCGTAAAAAGAAGGAAAAACAAAACATATTGCATTTGAATATAGCCTTGTTAATTTTTCATCGCTAACCCGTCCTATGAAAATTATATTAGTATTATTTTTGATCTTTTCTAATAAATTCAAATTCGTAAAATTTTTATTAATCTCACCGACTAAAAACAACTTAATATTCTCATCGCCTAATCCGTCAAAGGCTTCTATTAGAGAATGGAAATTTTTTTGATAATGTAGCGATGAAACGGCAAGCACATATTTTTCTTTATTTTCTATGCGGATATTCTTAAACGTAGTATTTGCGGAATTATATACTATATCAATTTTATCGCTTTGTATTCCATATAATTGAGATATTTCGTTTTTAGAAAATTTACTTACAGTTATAATTTTTCTAGAAGTTTTTAGTATTTTTGGAATTAGAAATTTATAAAATAACCTAAATTTCCAATCAAAGGTCTGCGGAAAGCGTTCATATGCTATATCATGAACAACACAAATTTTATTTTTATAAAAAACCGGTGCGGTATTAGCTAAATTTAAAAGAAGCGGACCCCCTTCTCTTTTAATATATACCGGCAAATCCAACTGCTCCCAAATATGTCCGCTATTTTTACCAATCACTCGAACATCTAAGTTCCTAGCAATTTCATTATGTACAATATTTTTAGGAGATAAAAATACAACCCCATCTCTCAACTTAAATTTAAGCTGTTTAGAAATTTCAATAGCATATCTCTGCACTCCCGTAATATGTTGAGTTAGAAATCTAGCGTTCACAAACAGCACATCCACCTCCTTTACCATCATCGCCATTTTGGCTCAACAAAAAAGCAAAGAAAAACCAAATAACTATAATCGTATAGCTTGGCATTGCATTAAAATATAAACAGCATCCAAAAAATCCACCCATTAAAACGTTATTATTTATATGCCTATAAATTTTATATAAAAAAAAGGTGAACAATAAGAAAGCCACTGATCCCAACTCGGAGGCTATTTCAATATATATATTATTGGGTACAACTTTTATATCATCATTTTCATAAAATGTTTCCTCTGCCTTATTATAATGATTGTAGTGCTTGGCATAGTTGGAGATGCCTACGCCCAGGATAGGATTATCGATTGCAATCTCTACGCCATTCATTATAAAGCCCATTCTTTCTTTTTTTGATATAGCTCCATTATCAACTGTCTCACTATCAAAAATATTTATCTTAGATAATACATATGTATTAAAGTCCCTATAATGGCTTAATAACATAAATAAGCAGATGATTAAAGGCAAATTTATAATAAAATATTTAATATTTGTTTTAGCGATAAGATATCCATAAAAAAATAATAAAGATAATAATCCCATCGTAGAAAAAGTAGTTATCATAGAAACAGTAAAAAGCCCGGCTAAAAATCTTTTTTTATAAAAGACGGCTAAAACAGTAGATATAAATAAAAATAAACCCATATAATTCCCCTCTAAAAATGTTCCAGAACGAATTAATGTCCAATTTTGTAAAGAAATCAGTTGAGGGTCATTTATACCGAAAAGAAGTATCGGTCTATACTTAAAGATGCCAGCGAGCATCAAATACCAACTATATAGTGTTGCCGATACTGCTCCGATGAAGAAAAATTTTATATATTTATCTTTTTTTATATTGAATATATTGCGCAATAATATAAAATAGTAGATCGTAAAACTCAAATATATCAATTTCGCCAGACCATCTAAGTCGCCACCAAAACGATATTTTATAGTAGCAATATTATAAGGATATTCCCATAGAATATTAATCAAAAAAGACAAAAGTGCAAGAAATAAAAAAAGAATTAAAATAATATCATATCCTTTTAATTTCATTATATTTTTAGATAATATAATAATAGAAACCATTGCTACCTCAGAAATTTTTAGTGGAAAACCCACATCAACAGTTAAGGCTTGGGAAAATGGAATAAATATAAAAAATATTGCTAGTAAATACTTTTTTAATGAAATAGAAAACATATTTATGCACCGATATCTTTTAAAAATTTTCTTAAAATTTCGAACCATGCTAATTTTAATAAATCATATCCTGAGTTATCGCCATGTTCTATTGCATTGACAAATTCGTCTTTTGTTGCGACTAAATTTATAATACCACTCATATCTTTTATCTGCTCCCACTCTACACTGACGACTTTTAGTCCGCAGGCTAGATACTCGTACATTTTTAATGGATTTATGCTATTTACCAACTCGGGATAATCCTTAACGCTAAAAGGGATTATACCGACTTGGCAATTATATAAAAACGCAGGAATTTTAGCGTATGGAATAGAGCCTAAAATATGGATATTTTTTAGCTTTTTAAGTAAAGATAGATCTTTTTGCTCCGGACCTATTATAATAAAACTATAATTTGGCAAATTTTTAGCGCAGTAATACACTAAATCCACATCAAACCAATCATGTATTGCGCCTACGTAAATTACCCTAGGCTCAGGAATATCTTCAAGCTCCTGCGGCAAAGACCTATCTGCCGCTTTAAAGAAATCAAGATCAATGCCATTTGGTACATATTTCATTTTAGATTTATCTTTTATTTGATCGTATTTTTCCTTTAAATTTTTGGCCGTATAAATGACTGCATCTACCTTATTCGCGATATTTATCTCGGCTTTAAACTGAGTATCAGAAACTGCACCAAAACCTTTTGCGTAATCAGCTATCCTTAAAATAGATTTTTTATAAGTTATAGTATCTAGCAAAAAACCAAACAATGGACTATCAAACCACAATATATCAACCTCGCCAAAACCTCGCTCCTTTATAAAATTTAATAAATTTGGATACGTAAAATTTTGCCAATTATTTAAAACAAAATTCGACGATAGAAATGGTTTGTTTTGAGGAGTAAAAAGGGAGCGCGGAACATAATAAAAAATGCCCCCTGCGCTTTCGCCTCCTTTTTTATAAATTCTTTCCCGCTCTTTTAATTCGTTACTATTTGCAAAAATTTTATGTATCGGCGAGATAGGATTTGAGATAAAAAGCACCTCATATCCTAGCTTTTCAAACGCTCTAGCATAATGATGACTACCGACCTGAAACGGCGAAGTATAGTAATTCGCAACAGCCATTAAAACTTTTTTAGACATTTTTCATCAGCTTCCCATATCCATTTGAATACAACTCAAATTTACTATAATAAAATTCCCTATTTGCCATATCGATAATCTCCAATCTATCCTCTTTTATCTCAAATTTTCTAATAATTTTTACGCCTTTATATTCTGCGGCTAGGCTTATAAAATTTTCTCCAAAATCCGCCACTTCGCATCCGCATTCCGCAAACATTCCAAATAGTCCTATCGCTCCCTCGCCCCAACTATTTTGTTCCAAATCGTCCACAATCGGCGCGTTGTGGGCTTTGACGCTTCTAAATTCATTTCTCCTGCTAGGGATCGGCGTATAAAGATAGGTGCCGGGATCTCTTGCTATATCCAGCCCGTCTATCCACAGCTCGTAGCCCAACTTATCATTGTGCGTGTGTCCACCGTGATCATTCTGTCCAAGCGGCGCAGCGCAGATGGCGAGGTAAAATTTGCCGGATTTAAAGATAAAAATTCCGCTGTCCGGATAAAATATATTTTTGATCTCTTGCGAACTCGCAATTTTAAATTCCATGCTTTTTCGGTGCGGCAGTTCGCTAAATTTCACGCCCGAGGCGATCAGGCTTTTGTATGTTTTATCGCTTGCTTGCAGGGTACGCCCTGCGAGCGAGCGAACAAAGCTCCTCTCAAAGCAAATACCATTTTTAAATATCTCATCGTCAAAAATCCCGCCCATGCAGCTAATTAGCGTGGAGTGATTTAAGATATTTTCATCCCAAAACGCCTCGCCGCCCTCAAAGCAGCTTAAATTTAGATATTTTCGCGCGACTTGTTCGTTGCTCAAAAACTCGCCGTTTGGGCTAAATTTAAAAAACCTACCGCTGTCGTTATCGCCAAATTGCGGCACTTCTCCGTTTGGCTTTGTGATATCGGCGGTAAATCTGCCGATTTTATACAGCCTGTCCACGAACCACTGCGGCAGCGCTATTTGTCCGTTTGTAATTTTAAATTCCTGCTCGTTTGACGGCAAGAGCTTCGGCTTTTTACGCCAAAGCTTTACGTCGTAATTTTTTAGCGATAAAATTTTCTCGCTTTTTAGACCTAGTATCAAAGCCGCACTATACGCCATTAGCTCGCCGCTTAGGCGGTGATAGCTCGTAGAACTCTCGAAATTTCCGCCGTCTTCGTAAAATTCCTTTCTCATTTCGCTGATTACTTCTTGCACGGTAAACGCCAGCCACGCGTCCGTCTCGCGGCCGCCGTCTAGATACGCGCACGCAAACAGCAAACCCGCGATGTTGCTTAGATAGTGATTTGACGTAAGATGCGACGAATATTCCAGATTATTTACGATATGAAGCGCGTGTTCGTAGACGCTATTTGAAAAGGTCTGTTTAAAATCCGCATCTAAAATTTCCTCGCCGTCCATCTGGCAAAACATATCGTAAGCCGCTAGCATATTTGCAACCCTGATGCCAACGTCCATCGTGCAAGTCCAATTTACGCCCATTCTAGGCGGATTATTGCGGATAAAATCTAAAATTTGGTTTTTAAATTCTTTTAAATTTCGCTCTTTTAAGTTTGGATCCGCTACCGCAAAAATAGCAAGCTGTGGCAAGTGTTGAAGCCTCGCAAGCTCCCACGGCACCTTTATATCGCTACCAGGTTTATGGGCTATGCGCTGATCTTTGTACCATTTTTTTTCGCTCCACCGAAAGCCACTTTTAAAATCCTTTTGCCAATCAATCGGCTCGTAGCCCTCTAGCGCGCTCGCGGGCGCCGCGACATTCATATCGTACTTGTAGCCCTCAAGCCCGAGCGCCGCGCTATCATAGCTATTTTTTACCCACCCGCTACCGAGCAGATCAAATTTGTGCTCGATGTACATTTTAGATAGATATTTTGCGGCATCCGGATCGATATTTGACAGATCAAGCTCTTTTATATTTATACACTTTAATTTTATTATTGAACAATTTGAATGACTGTATATAGTTTGAGCAAATTTCAAAAGCATATTCTTTTCAATTATATTTTTAATAATATTAAATATTTTATTTAAAATTTTAATTAATATATCTTTATAAGACATCTGTTTTATTTTCTTAAAATAGTACACAATCATGCAGATAACGCCCTATTATTATATAATATTCTAAAAAAGGATGAAACATTAATAATGGAATGAGTAATAGTAGTTACTATAGCAACTCCTATAGCGCCATAATCTTTTACTACTAATAAATTAAAAATGCAATTAAATGATATTGCTATTAAAGCTATGCTAGATAAAAAGCCATAGTCTTTATTTGCAATTATAATATTTACAATAGGACTAAAAACTAAACCTTGTAATATGGAAAAACAAAAGATGAAAAGAACATAATACGAATATAAATAGTTATAACCATTTATGTATACATATATATTTTTGCATAAAAAATAAGCTATAAATATGATAAATCCTATAATACAACTTTTCTTTATCCACTCTAAAGCAAATAGCTTTTGTTTCAAAGCTCCGCTCTTAGCTTCTCTAGACATTTTTGGCAACAGGACAGCATGTATAGAACCCAAAAGTAAAAGTCCTACACTATAATACTTAAAGGCCACACCATAATTAGAAAGTTCATATTCAGATGAATACTTACTTAAAATAAAAATATCAAACTGAGAAAATAATTCTAAAAATATAAAATATAAAATTAAAAATTTATTTTCTCCTAAGTATTCAAAAAAAGAAGCAGCGTTTATATCATATGAATATTTTATATTTTTACTCCTAAAAATTAAATATAAAAAAATACATGCAAAAACCAATTGAGAAATGATAATAGCAACGGCGATATTCTCGAGAGTAATAACATGAAAAATAAAAGATATGGATATAAATACAAATATTAGTAATGGCCTTAATACATTAGCAATATTATAGATCTTAAAATTTTCTTGAGATTGTAAGATAAAAAAAGAAATATTGGATAGCATTAAACTAAACCCAGCAAAAATACCAAGAATAAAAGGGCGCTGGAATTCTAATTTTTTAGAAAATAACAAATAGGTTAATCTTTCATAATTATATAGCAAAATGATGGCTAGAATACCATAAATCAAAATTTGTAAAAAAATCACTAACTTGCATAGAGCAATTGGATAAGAATTATATATGGACCTATATTCTGCAGAATATCTTACTAGCGAATAATTAAACGCTGAAAATAAAAACATGCCTAAAAACGAGTAAACTGCCTGAAAATTAACGAACAATGAATATTCCTTTGTATCTAATGTCCTTATTAAAATCACAGTTGTAGCCATTACAAAAAGCTTAGAAACAACATTAAAAAGAAAAATATGCAATATATTTTTTACCAAGGCATTATTCCTTTAACTTATCTATATATCTAAAAATTTAGAAAAGTAGTATCTACTCGAAAAAAACTGCTTTAATTATTTTCTGCCATAATTTAATTACCAAATTTTTGAATCTTTAAACTACGACTGATTTCTAGCCATCAAAATTAATCCTGAACCATCTACTTAAAATATAAAGTATCCACATTTGATATCCCATATTTTTTTTCTTCTCATGTCTCTCATACATATATTTACAATAGTCAATTGAAATTAAATTATGTAAATCATTCTTTGTTTCAATAAGTTCTTTATGAAACCATATTGGCATCGTATAGCATAAAAATGGATTAAGTAATCCACCAAAACCAATCTTCGGATGATTTAATATATAGTCTGGCAATCTATCACTAGCAATAGCTTTTAAAATACTTTTTGGTCCATTTTTCATTTTAACGCCAAAAGACAAGCTTGAACTATATTGAATTAGTTCATGATCCATAAAAGGGCTCCTGGCCTCTACACTAGCTGCCATACTTGGATAATCTATTCTTGATAAAATCAGTTCAGGCAATCTTAATTTATATTCTATATTTATAATCTTCCTTAAATAACTATCATTTAAATCATCTCTTATTTCGGTCATATAGTCGTTTAATATTTTGAATGAATTAAAATTTTTAGCGCCAACCCATAAATTATATTTTTCTCGTTCAGTAAATCCATGTATATGCATATTTGATACTAAAGAACCATTGTAAAAATTTAATTTTCTTGATATCCTGCTGGGCAAAAATTTAAAAATATCTTCAAAACTACTAAATTTACCAAAAGTTTTGTTTATAAAATTCATAGTTTTATATATAGGATACCCACCCAGCTCATCCCCGCCTTCACCAACCAACATAACTTTACTTTTACTCTCCAAAGCCACTATTGATAGAAGATAAACAAGGATCTCATTGATATCGCCCATAGGTCTATCTAAGCCGCCACTAAATGATATATATTTATCTATCAGGCTATCAAACATATTATCTGTAACTTTTTTGCCTATAAAATCAATATTATATTCATCAGCCAATCTTTTAGATATAACAGATTCGTCAAAACTACTGGTTTTTTCATACGCTATATTTATTGCTTTTATATTTTTATTTATATCCTTAGAATAATATAGATTTAGTGAGCTATCGAGTCCTCCACTTAATGCGACACAAACACCAACATCAGCTACATTCCTATATTTCATCGATGATTCTAATTTTTCTCTTGTTATATTTACGGCTGTTTCAAAAGAATCTTTATTGTCTATATTAATATAATCAGAGATATTAAAATATTGTTGTTTTTCAACACCCTGTTTTGATATTTTTAGATAATAGCCGGCCTCTAGCTTATATACATTTTTAAAAAATGTGCTTGGAGTCGGTGTTGTTAAAAAAGTGAGATAATGGTATATCGCTTCTTCATTAAATTCCTTGTTTATTATATTTGTTCTAAAAAAAACATGGGCTTCCGATGCAAAATAACATGCGCTGTCATTTAGTATATAATATAGGGGCTTTTTACCAAACCTATCTCTAACGAGATAAATCTCATTTTTCTTTTTATCATAAATACAAAAGGCAAAAAAACCATTGAATTTCTTTATGCAATCTATACCCCACTCTTTATAGGCATATATTATAGTTTCCGTATCTGAATGATCGGTCCTAAATGCATATTTATTTTTTAGTTCTTTTCTAATCTCCATATGATTGTATATTTCGCCATTAAACACTAACACTATTTCTTGATCATCGCTAAGCATAGGCTGATTCGCTAAATTTGCAGTATCTATAATAGCAAGTCTTCTATGAGCAAGTACGACATTATTATCATTATATATTCCTTGATAATCGGGCCCCCTGTGAGCCAATAATAAAGCCATTTTTTCTATTGCTTGTTTATCGGCATCTATAATGCTATTAAATGAAATCTTACCAACTATACCGCACATATATAACTCCTACCTTAATCATATTAAAAACGAAATCTCCGTCGTCTGCACCATATCCCAAAGCTCTATCGGCCAGCCTTTTTTGCTTCCTTTTAGAGCTCCAAATAGCGCCTCGAGCTCTTCGAGCTGTCCTTTTTGGCTTGCGTTTGTTGAAATTTCTTTCACCCCCACTCCGTATCCTTTTAAGCTTTTATAATCGTCTAAAACGATGCTCTTACCGTCGAAGTGAATCTCCATAAATTCCTTACTTAGCTCCTTACTACCGTTTGCGAAATACTCGATATTGGCCACCGAGCCGTCTTTGTATTTTAAGACGATCGATTTGTTATCCTCGGCGCTATATTTTTTGTTGCTCGGCGTGATAGCCTGCGAAAATACGCTCTCTATCTCGCTGCCCGTTAGCGCCGTCATCAGATCTATTATGTGGCACGCTTCGCCTATCATTCTACCGCCGTTTTCGTGCACCCAGTGATCCATCGGTATGTAGCCCGCATTCATCCTATATCTGATTATCATCGGATTTATTCTAGCGCTCGTGTGCTTTTTTATCTCCTGCGCGTAAGCGCTAAATCGCCTGTTAAATCCCACGAATAAAAGGGGCTTGTCGCCGCCTCCTTCGTAAAATTTCTTTATCTTTTCAAGCTCGTCTTTGTTTGTTGCAAGCGGCTTTTCTACAAATACGTTTTTACCCGCCTCAAGCGCCTTTAAAGTAAGCTCCGCATGGCTATCGTGCCTTGTGGAGATGATCACCAGATCAACATTTTTATCATTTAAAATATCGTCTAAATTTGAAGTAGCGTAGTTCGCTCCGTATTGCTGCGCCACCGCCTTTGCCTTATGTCCGCTTCGGTTCATTATCGCGTAAATTTTATACTTATCCGTAAGCTTTGAGATATTAGGCAGGTGCATACCGGTAGCAAATCCACCGACTCCGACGAACGCGACGTTTATCACGTCCCTGTTTACTGGCGCGGAGCTTATGATGATTTTTTTATCGTGATTTAGATAGCTATCAAGCTCGGCTAAATTTGCCTCGCCGTAGTCGAGCAAAACCATAAGCGGCTTATTCTGCGAAGTCTGCAGCGACTCAAACGCCTCCGTTACCTGCTCGATAGGATATTTTGCGTCTATGAGCTTATCCAGCTTTATCAAATTTTCATTTACCAGCCTTAGATACTCGCTCATATTTCGATTTTCGGTCCATCTGACGTAGCTAAACGGATAATCAAGCCCCTGCTCTTCGTAGCTCTTGTCGTAGCGACCGGGACCGTAGGAAGTGGAGATGAGAAAATCAAGCTCCTTTTTATACATATCCTCTCTATTGATCTGCATGCCGGCAACGCCTACGAGCACCACTCTGCCCTTCTTCTTGCACATCTGAAAGCTTTGCGATAGCGGCTCGCTACTGCTCGTAGCGGCGGTAAATAGCACGCCATCGGCGCCGTATCCGCCGCTCCAAGATGAAACGACGTCTAACAAATCGTCCTTTGACGGGTTTATAACGAGCTCTGCGCCGTATTCCTTTGCTATCTGCAAGCGCCTATCGTCAAAATCGCTGACCGCAACCCTTACGCCTGAAATTTTAAGCATCTGCACCGCAAGAAGCCCCAAAATCCCAGCTCCCACGACTACGCAGGTCTCGCCGAGCCTTAGATCGATCCGCCTAACGCCCTGCATCGCTATACCGCCGAGCGTCACGGTGCAAGCTCGCTCAAAGTCCATATCCTGCGACATTTTCATAACTAAATTTTTAGGCACGTCTACGTATTCTGCGTGGTTCGCAAGCCCTGCGCCGGCTGCGGCAACGCGCTCTCCGATTTCAAAATTTGAAACGCCCTCTCCGACTGCTATGACGACGCCGCTAAGCGAATAGCCGGTCGGGCTTCCGCTATCAAGCTTGCCTTTTACCTTCGCATAGACGCTGGCTATGCCGTCGGATTTCACCATATTGATTACTTTTTTTACGTTCTCCGGCTGCTCCAAAGCCCTTCTGATCAGGCTTTTTCCGCTATTTAATACGCCGCTTATCTCGGTACCCGCCGATATGCAGCTATTTACTACTTTGATAAGAACGCATCCTTTTGAAACGCTCGGGGCTGGGATCTGTTCTGCTAAAACTTTGCCTTTTTTAACTATTGCTTGTATCATTGACTATAACCTTAAAAAATATTAAATATTAGTATTTCGCGCACCGCAAAAATCCAAAACTTCTTTTTCTATTTTTAGCCCTTTAAATTCCTTATGCCCGACTAAAAATACGATAATGTCCGAAATTTCAATAGCCTTTTTATAATCCACTATCTCAAAATCTTTGTGAGCCTTGATATTGGGCTCCACAGCTACCACATCGACGCCGTCTGCGATCAGGCACTTGGTTATATTTAGCGCAGGCGATTCCCGCAAATCGTCGATGTCTGGCTTAAAAGCAAGCCCCATACACGCGACTTTGGGCTTTCTGCCGTTTTGCAGCTCAAATTTCAAAGCGGCGTTTTTGATTTTTTCAATACACCACTCGGCTTTGTGATCATTGACCTCTCTTGCGGATTTGATCAGCCTTGCTTCGTAGCCGCCCGCATGCACTATAAACCATGGATCGACCGCTATGCAGTGCCCGCCTACGCCGCAGCCCGGGTTTAAAATATTAACTCGCGGATGACGGTTTGCTAGAGAAATGAGTTCCCAGACGTTAATGCCGAATTTATCGCACAAAATGCTAAGTTCGTTTGCAAAAGCTATGTTTACGTCGCGGAAAGAGTTCTCTGTAAGCTTTGACATCTCTGCAGTTTTTGAGTCAGTCTGTAAAACTTCGCCTTCTACGAATTCTGCGTAAAATTCCGCTATTTTTTTAGTAGCAATTTTTGTAGTTCCACCCACGATTCTATCGTTTTGCGTAAGCTCTTTTAAAATTTTACCCGGCAAAACTCTCTCCGGGCAATGAGCGATATAAATTTTAGAAATATCAACACCGCCATTTTTTAAAATTTCACCTATCTTTTCGGTAGTACCTACCGGTGAAGTGGATTCTAAAACGACCATATTATCGTCTTTTACATAAGGTATTATCGATTTTGCCGCACTTATGACATAATCGATATTTGGCACGTATCCGTCTCGAAACGGCGTCGGAACAGCTATGATAAAAACGTCTGCGAAATCAGGCCTAACGTCTGCTTTTAAATTTCCGCTCTGCACTGCTTTTTTAACAAATACGTCAAGTTCCGGCTCTACGATATGAATTTTGCCCTGATTGATCGTATCTACGACGCTCTGAACCACATCAACGCCATGGATTTTATAACCTCTGTTTGCCAAAAGCGCCGCCGTCGGCAGCCCTATATATCCAAGACCTAAGATGCAAACTTTTTTCATAATATTCCTTTTAAAAATTCCAGTATTTTTTTACAAGCTTTACCGTCGCCATACGGACTTGTACTTTTACTCATTTTATCATATTCATCTTTTAAATTTAATAATTTTTGCACCTCTTTTATGATATTTTCGCGCTTGGTGCCGATAAGCTTAACGCATCTTGCTCTTATCCCTTCAGGTCTTTCGGTAGTTTCTCTGATAACTAAAACGGGCTTGCAAAGGCTCGGTGCCTCCTCTTGAATACCGCCGCTATCTGTTACTATCATATATGACTTGCTCATGAGATAGACGAAACTATCATACTCTAGCGGATCGATTAAAAATATATTCGAAATGCCCGATAAAATTTCTCCCACAGGCTTTCTTACATTTGGATTTAGATGCACGGGGTAAACGATGTCGATATTTTCATTTTTTAGCGCTATTTCACGTAAAGCCTCACAAATATTAACAAAACCTTCTCCGAAATTCTCTCGTCTGTGCCCTGTAACGAGAATAAATTTTCTATCACTAATCTTATATTTGGAATTTATAAAAGACAAAATTTTATTTTTTAGCAGCTCATTCTTTTCGATTTTATCTATCGTCCACAAAAGCGCGTCTATAACGGTGTTGCCACTAACGATTATATTTTTTGAATCTTTGCCTTCTTTTAAGAGATTGTCTCTCGCATCGGCAGTCGGCGCGAAGTGATATTTAGCTATGAGCCCCGTCATCTGCCTATTTATCTCTTCAGGAAACGGCGAATAGATATCATGTGTCCTAAGCCCCGCTTCGACATGTGCTACGTCGATCTTTTGATAATACGCCGCTAAAGAGACGGCATAAGTAGTAGTAGTATCTCCATGCACAAACACGATGTCCGGGGTATATTCGCTAAATACATCGCGCATACCAAGCAAAACACCCGACGTAATATCGTACAGATCCTGCCCTTGCTTCATTAAATTTAGATCAAAATCGGGCTTTATCTCAAAGAATTCCAAAACTTGATCGAGCATCTGTCTGTGCTGAGCCGTGACGCAAACCTTCACTTCAAATTCCGCGTGTTTTTGAAATTCCTTTATCAACAGAGCCATTTTAATGGCCTCCGGGCGCGTCCCAAATACTATCAAAATTTTTCTTTTCGTCATAAACTCCCCTAAATATCGGTTTTTTGACCAAATTTATCGCCGTAATTTTAATTAAATTTTGCTATATCGGCGCTTAACAATACATAAATTCACCTATTTGTCGTTACTTGGATGGTATAGAATGTTCTTTCCTTCAAAGATGACTAAGATTTATTTTAAATTATCAAAAAATTCTATCGCAAAATCATCAAAAATTTTACCTTTCAAATGCGCTTTGCAAAATTCCACGATGAGTCCATGAAATAGTGCATATGCGCCGTTTTCGTTCTCCAGCTTATCTGCTTTTGCCGCCGCATCGCAGGGAAGATTAGCAGAATTTACAAGCTCATAGATCCGCTCAAATTCCAGCTCGCCGAGCCACGCGCTAAGCTCGTCGTAGCTTTCAAACTCATAGCCTAAAGCCTCAAGCAGCCGCGCCGAATAGCTATCCGCAACCATCACCGTACGCTCGCACGCATAGCACAGGATTGCATCGCAGCTCTCCGCGCCGATCCCTTTGCGCGCTAACAGCCACTCGCGACTAACGCCCGCTTTAAAGCTCTCAAAATCCCCAAAATCCGCGATTATCGCTTTGCAAAGCAAGCTTAGGCGCCTAGCTTTTTGATTATAAAATCCGCTCACTTTGATGATCTGCGCAAGTTCCGCTTCCTCTAACCTGGCGATGCTTTCTAAGCTCAAAAGTCCCTTACTACGCAGGTTTTGCAGTGCCGCATCGGCATTGCGCCACGCCGTGTTTTGGATCAAAATCGCCCCCACGACCACCTCAAAGCTTCCAAACGCGGGCCACCAGTGAAAATCCTTGATTTTCACGGCGCGAAAAAGCGCGATAAAAAGCTCGGTCGCGCTCATTTCGCGCCTCCGAAATTTCTGGCAGCGTTTTTAAAATTTCGCGCGGCGGCGGCGATTTTTTGCGTGCGCTCTAACACTGCGATAAAATTTACGCCAAATTTAAATTCGCACGCTGTATTCATCTGCCGCCACCTTTTAAATTTGCAAAAAATTCCTCACCAAAGCTCAAGAAAAATTGCTTTGCCGCCCGACCGCTGCGGCTTGCGCGAAGCATCGCAAACTCACGCGCCTTTGCGTGCAGCTCGTCTAAATTTGCGGCAAAGCTCAAGCGAAATTCCGCCGCGCTCATACCTTGCGCAGCCGCAAAATAGGCATCTACGATCCCCAAATACTCCCGCATGCTACCGCCGTAAAAGCTTAGCTGTAGCCCAAAGCGCTCGCTCAGGCTAATGCGCTCGTTCGCCGCGTCGCTTAGGTGCAGCTCGCCGCGGCTTATCTG
>NZ_JAHAFS010000016.1 GCF_018374135.1 Campylobacter gracilis
GCGGCGTGGCGGCGTGGCGGCGTGGCGGCGTGGCGGCGTGGCGGCGTGGCGGCGTGGCGGCGTGGCGCAATGCGGATTTCAAGCAGGTCGACGTTAAATTTTTGCAGGTTGCGCTAGCGGTTTAAAATTTAAAGCGAGCCGTCGTTATAAAATTTAAAACAAATTATGTCGCGGCTAGGATTTAGCACGCCTGTGAGCTAAATTTAAAGCGGTGCGCCGCCGCGTATGATCTCGCCGTTTCATTTAGTGTAACTGCTAGCTAAAATTTAAACCGCTAAAATTTCAAGATTTGCACCGCGCTAAAGAACGCTTTGGTACTACGATACACGCTGCTCGGTTTAAATTTTAAAATTTAGCGGGGCGGCTGTCAAGCGACAGGCGCGACAAAAGGGGTGCTGCGAAATATTTTCAACAACCCTAAAATATTCGCAATAACAGCAAAAAATTCTCGCAAAATCTCCGTAACAAGGGTAAAAATTTCTACAAAAATTCCCGCTAAAATTTCATCCAAAACCGTTATAAAATTTCATCTGCGTTTAATACCGTAGCCGTCCTTATCCACGCATATAAAGCCCGTAGTAGCGCCTCCGTCGCGCGCCATCACCACGCCGTCTGCGGCAAATCTATCATCACAGCCGATCTCGTAGTCTTTTTTCGCCGCCTCGCTCGCAGGACCCTCGAAAATTTCGTAAAATTCCGACACAAACCCGTCTTTGTAATAAATAGCGGTTTTGCCCTTGCCCTCCCAGATGCTTACACCCTGGGCATTTGCGCTTTTTGCTTTGGCTTTAAGTTCGTTAAAAGTCCCAAAATCCCAGCCTAGGATTTTTAAAACAGCGCGCTCGTTCATCCTTTCGTCTATACTATAAAAACTCGCACTTTGATTTTTGTCTTTATTCACGGCTCTCATGCTTGAGACCTCGTCGCCGTCGAAACGAACGTCAAAAGAAACTCCCTCGGGCTTTATCTCGCGCACAAAATCGCGCAAAGATAAAATTTGAACGCGATTTTGCTCATAATTTTCCGCCAAATCCGGCTCCGAAAAGAATAGTTTGTAGATTAAAAACCCCCGCAGCTAGCACAAGTGCGGCGCTTATAACGAGTTTAAATAACCTAAAAATTTCCGAGAAAAAATATTTTATAAAATTCACGCCCGCTTCCTAAATTTCACTGAATTTCACCGTCTACGCAAAGGGCAAAATTTTTTTGTAATTACTCCACAGCTCGCTATCCTCGCCGAAATACGCGAGCAGTCCGCGCACATTGCGATCGAAAGGGTTGGGCTCTTTATGCAGCGCGATACGCTGCGACAGGCGCAGATCGTAGGTGTTGTATATCGCAGAATACGGCACCGGAAAGTCAGAAGCGTAAAGCAGGCGCGAGTGCACGTCCGTTTGGCTCGCAAGATGCGGCAGAGCCTTAGCGCGCACCGGCGTCATCAGAGCAGAAACGTCGGCGTAGAGGTTTTTGTGCGTGCGCAAAAGCGCCAGAAGCGCGAAATAATCGTGTCCGAAATTTCGCGGGCGGCGCGAGAGCGCACGAAAAATATGCGAATACTCATAGTTAATCGCCATGTGCGCGCACACCGTCGTGACACCCAGCTCAAGCGGCGCGTAGATCATCTCCAGCGCCTCGCAGCGGCGCGAGCTCGGCACCGAGCTTTCGTTGCCGACGTGAATCACCAGCGGCAAGCCGAGCTTGGCGAGCTTTTCAAAATACGGCGCGTAGCGAGGCAGCCTCGTATCCAGATCCCAATAATTTTGTAAAAATTTCGCCCCCTTAAATCCGAGCTCGAAGCAGCGATCAATCTCATCTAGCGCGTCCGCCCTTTTTGGATTGATGCTAAAAAACGGCACGATGAGATCAGGGTTTTTTTGATAAATTTCAAGCACGCTGTCGTTGTCCGCGCAGACGGTCTTATCGCGATGGATTAGCTCGCCCGCGTCGCTAAATTTAGCATCCACGCCGAAAAGTACTGCCTTTTTAACGTATTTTGAAGCTCTAAGCCCGCCTAGAAGAGCGTCCACATAGGCCTCATAGGGCTCTTTGATCGCGCGCGATACGTCTATGCCGAAGCGCCTGCCGAAAAGGCGCAGCGCGAGCCTGTCGTAAGGGCGGTCGAAGCGCACCTCCTTGCTTAGCAGATGGACGTGAAAATCAAGCGTTTGCATCGGGGATCCTTGGGAAAATTTTGCCGAGTTTATATCAAATTGCGGTAAATGGTTAGAATTTTAAATTCGGGTTTAAATTTACGCACCGCGCCCTGCCTCGCCTTTAAATTTTAAAATTTAAACCTCGCCGAAAGAGCCGCTAATTGATATTTAATGCCATTTTAAAGCTACGGCGATATACTTGCGATTTGAAAAGCTATTTCAATTAAGGAGCGAAGATGGAGTTTGAAATTTTAGAAAATTCCGCCGATTTTAAGCCTAGCGATCTGGATGAGATAATGATTTCGATCGGCTGGGATACGGAGCAAAACGCAGCCTCCGTGCCGCCGCACGAGACATACAGGGTGTGGCGAACCTATGATTACGTGGCGATCGCCAAAACGCAAGGCAAGACCGTGGGGGTGCTGGAGGCGTTTTGCGACCGCGACAACTTCGCTACGAGCTATCTTTACTGCGTGATAGTTCATAAGGATTATCAAAGGCGCGGTATCGGCACGGCGCTCGTGAATGCCTTTAATAAGCGCTTTGCGCACACCACCACCTTTGTCGTAACTCCTCTGCATAAGGCTGAGGGCGCCGGAGAATTCCTACAAAAGTGCGGCTTTAAGGACGCGTCGGAGCACTTCACGGTCCACATGAGGAAGCGAAATTCGATCTAGCGGGCATAAATTTTAAAATTTTATCGAGCCTTGGCTCTAAAACGGTTGGAATTTTAAATTTAGCTATGAGCTGCTATAATCGTTAAAATTTAAGGAGCCAAAATGATCACTATGCAGATCCAAAGCGGCATCGATCGCGATACTCTCGAAACTTTTAAGAAACTTTTTTTAAAGATCGATCCCTCCGCGCAGATCACCCTAAGCGGCGAGAAAAACTTAGAAACGATTTTATCGGAGTTTAGATCAGGCGAAAGTTACGACGAGATAAAAAACGGAATGGATGCAGATTTAAAATCATACGCAAACGGCGATCTAAGCGGCTTTGAGGAGCTAGGCAAGGGCTGGAAAAATTGAAAATAATCCAGTCTAAAAGATTTCGTGCGCAACTTAGCAAGATCGTGGAATTTATCGCGGAGCGCTCAGAGGATGCAGCAGAAAATTTTAAAAACGAGCTTTTTGCGCGAGCAGGCGAGCTTGGCTTTATGCCGTATAAATTTCGTAGA
The DNA here is from genome assembly GCF_018374135.1 of Campylobacter gracilis. Classification (GTDB taxonomy): domain Bacteria; phylum Campylobacterota; class Campylobacteria; order Campylobacterales; family Campylobacteraceae; genus Campylobacter_B; species Campylobacter_B gracilis_A. Next base: position 3,334 of record NZ_JAHAFS010000016.1, read on the forward strand.
TCAAAAAGCTTTGACGATGATAAAATTAGAGATTTCATATTCAAGGGTTTCGTAATCCCATATCTAATAGATGAACCCAACGATACAATCGTTATCCTAGCGATATTTAAGCAAAATCTATTGAGATAACTTGACGCTTGTTTAAAAACATCCGCGTTTAAATTCCACGCTCTGTTTATTAAAACCATTCATTCGCCGCCGCAGCGCCAAAGAAAAAACCGCTCGTCCCCGATAAATCACTGTATATTCTCGCACGGCGCCGTAAATTCCAATTCTACGCGGGGCGCGCTAAAACAACTCCACTCGCCCCCACCTACGCAAAAGCAAACCTAAAAGAATTTTCGGCTACAATTTCCCGCAAATAAAGGCAAAATATGAAAGAAATCTCGCTACTAAGGCTCTCGCTCGCAATCTACATCGATATGTTTTTGCGCCTCGTGACCACGTTTATCAACACCTACATGATCTCGCGCGTGGACGTCTCGCTAGTAGGCGCGCTTGGGGCGGGCAACGAGATATTTTTGCTCTTCATCACCGTTTTCGGCTTTCTGGCCGTGGGCTGCTCGGTTCTCGTAGCGCAGGCGCTGGGGGCGAAAAACAAAGTCCTAGCCATGCGCGCGATCCACACGAGCATCGCATTTAACGCGCTTGTGGGGCTTTGTAGCGGCGTTTTCGTCTTTAGTTGCGCGCCGTTTTTGCTGCATGCGCTGCAGGTGCCTGCCGAGCTTTTGAGCGAAAGCGCGATCTATCTTAAAGTCATCAGCATCGTCTTTGCGATAGACGCCGTCGCGATCGTGCTTAGCGCCATCGTGCGCGTTTACGGATACGCAAATTTCATCATCGCGGTCTCCGTGGTGATGAATTTAGTAACGCTAGCAGGCAACTACGTCGTGCTCTTTCGGCCGTTCGGACTGCCGTACTACGGGCTTGAGGGTATCGGCGTGAGCACGATCGCGGGGCGCATGATCGGCGTATTTTTATTCTTTCTCATCATTACGAAGGTGCTAAAGATAAAATTTTACCTCACGATGTTTTTAAAGATCAAGCTCGCCACGCTACGTAAAATTCTATCCGTAGGGCTTCCTAGCGCTGGCGAAAACATGCTGTGGATCGTGCAGTATCTAGTCGCCTTCGCCTTCGTCGCGAGCATGGGCGAGGCGAGCCTTACCGTGCAGACGATCTATTTTCAAATTTCATCATTCATCTTCTTCGGCGGAAGCGCGATCAGCATGGCAAACGAAGTCATCGTAGGCCGCCTCGTGGGCGCCGCCAAGCCGCAGGAGGCGTACCGGCACACTTTTACCGCGCTGCGCTTCGGGCTCGGGGCGACGGCGCTTTTCGTCGCGATCGTGTTTTTAGCGCGCGAGCAGATTATGGAGATGTTAAGCCTAAGCGAGGTGCACAAGCAGGTCATGCGGCCGCTTTTTTACCTCACGCTAGGGCTTGAGTTCGGGCGGACGCTTAATATCGTCTTCGTAAACGCCCTACGCGCAAGCGGCGATGCGAGGTTTCCCTTTGCGATGGGCGTGATCTTTATGTGGGGCGTCTCGATCCCGGTGGGCTGGCTTTTGGGTATTCATCTGGGGTATGGAATTTTGGGCGTTTGGATCGGGTTTTTCTGCGACGAGTGGCTGCGCGGCAGCGCCAATACGGCGCGATGGATAAGTAAAAAATGGCAGAGCAAAAAGTTAGTCTAAATTTGCTAGGCTTGCCGATCAGCTTGCGCTTTAAGCGGATGAAATACGCGCGCATCCGCATTAGCAAGGACTGCGAGATCAGCGTGAGCGTGCCGCGCTCCTACACCGCGGCGCAGGCAGAAAACTTCATCCTAAAGCATGAGGAGTGGATCCGAAAGACGCTGGCGCGGCTGCGAAGCAAGCTACTAGCGAGCGATCGGGTTAGAATTTTAGGCAAAATTTACAAGCTGAAATTTAGCCGCGAGGTCGAGCTGGGCACAAACTGCGGCGCGAGTAAAAATTTAGACGATAGCGGCGCACAGGGCGGCGTGAACTGGGCGAATGGCGATGCGAGTAGTGACGTGGGCGGCGTAAATTTGGCTCATTTACAAAGCGGCGTAGGCATAGGCGGTAGCGGCGGCGATGGCGGCGATGTGAGAGGCAGCGCAAATAACAGTACGGGTGGCATGAATGACGGCGCAGGCGGCGGCACGGGAAGTGAAATTTTAAAATTTCACTCGGGCGAACGCACTTCGCAAAGTAATGCGGCGGGCGAGAATTTAAAATTTAACCTACCTGACGATGTAGCGCAAGGGCTCGCGCAGCAGAGTGAAATGCGACAAGGCGGCGGGTTTATAAATACGGCGGCACAAAATGGCGCAGCGGACACGGATTTGGAATTTAACCTCGCACAAGAGGGTCTAAGCCTGGAAAGTAGTAAAAATTTTAAATTTAATCCGAATACTTTAGGGACACGGGGGCAAAATTTAAATCGCGGCGGCGCACAAAATTTAGCGGGCGAGGGTTTTTTAAAATCGAGCCGTATCAGGACAGAAGCGCTAGAGCAAAACGGCGGTGAGCAATCCTACGGCGAAAATTTAAAATTTCACTCGGACGGGCGCGTTTCACAAAGCAGCGATGCGGGCAAATTTAACTCCGCCTCAAGCGGTGAAATTTTAAAATTTAACCCCGCCGCAAGGGACGAAATTTTAAAATTTAAACCTATCGCGGGCGAAGGAATTTCAAATTTTAAACCCGCTGCAAGCGGAGAAATTTCAAATTTTAGCTTTGTCCTAGGCAAAGAAATTTCGGTCGCTAGCGAAAAAATTTCAAAATCTGCGAGCGAAAACGTGCCGCAAAATGTAGCACAAAGCGTGCAAGCGGCGGAGCGCGACGAGCCCGATTTTACGATCAAAAATTTTATCCAAAGCTCTAAATTTAAAGATAAAATTTTTATGTCACGAGACGTGATCTTTTGCGAGAGCGAGAACGATTTCGCGGCGTTTAAAAAGGCCTTTGCGCTTGAGCTTTATCTGCGCTATATCACGAAATTTTCCCCGCGGATAGGCCGCAAGATCGCGCGGGTGCGGGTGCGTAAAATGCAGACGCGCTGGGGCAGCTGTAATCACGCAAAGGGCTATCTCAACTTCTCGCTAAGCCTGATAGAGCGGGATCCGCGCTTCGTCGAATACGTCGTGCTGCACGAGCTCGCGCACCTCATCCACGCAAACCACGGAGCGGATTTTTACGCGCTGATCGCGCAGATAATGCCCGATTTTAGGGCACGTATCAAGCTAGGCAAGGGCTAGTTCGCGAACGGAGCGCCCGTTTAAATTTCACGTCACTGTGGCACGATCTTTGCAGTCGTAATTTCAACCGATCTTTCACTCCTCTTTCGCCCCACGCCGTAGCAAGCCGCAGCCAGTCCGAACTTGCGCGGCGCAGATAGCGAATTTCGCAAATTTTCGTGGATCCAAATATTAATCCAAAGCCGCAAATTCCACGTATTTCTCCATCGCAACCAGCAGGAGCCAGCGCGCGGTAGGGCTGAAAAAATAGTGGTGTTCAGGGATCTGTTCCATTATAAATTTTAAAAAATCGTAAAAATATTCGGGCGCAAATTTAACCTCGGCGCTCGTTAAACTATCGCCTAGATAGCAGATTTCGCCGCCTAAAATCCTCGCTTTTACCGCGGGGTTTGCGCCTATGAAGCTTCTGGCACCGGCAAAGCTCAGGCAGCCCGCGGTCACGTAATCTTTCAATCCCCGCAAGACGGGCTTGGAACCGACGAAGGTGAAATTTTCCTCTATAAAGCGCGCTCCGCCCTCGCTCACTCGCCAGCGATCGCCCAAGCTCGATAAAAACGCAAACATCTCATCATCTGCGGATCTGAAATTCGCAGGTCCGTTTTTGCGATCCATTTTCGTCCTTTTTAAATTTATAAACTGCTTTTACGGCGCGCGCGCTGCTTCAAGCCGTCGTTTAACGTCGCAGTAGCATTCAAAGACCGTCGCAGACGCGGATAAAATTCTACTCGCAAGCATTGCCTTATAAAGCCGCGCAGTGTTTGCCATGATCAAACAGACGACGCTTGGCAAACGGCGGCTAAACGATAGTTGCTAATCACATGAAGCAGCGGGCGAAGATCAAGCAAGCTACGATCAAATGAACGACGGCAAGCGAGCGACCAAACAAGCAGCGGATGGACTAAACAGGCAGCGGCTAAATTTAAAATTCCGCAGCCCGCTAAACTAAAGCTTAAATAATCGCCGCGCAAGACAAATCAAGACAAATTACTTGAAAAAATTCTTGATCTTATCAAGTATCCCCTCGTCGTCTCCGCCCTTGCTGCCGAAGCTTTCTTGAAGTTCGCGCAAAAGCGCCTCTTGCTTCTCACTGAGTTTTTTAGGCGTCTGGACGTTTACCTGCACGATCAAATCGCCGTTTTTCTTGGTGCGGATATTCGGCGCGCCCTCGCCGTAGATCGTGAAGCGCTGCTTGTCCTTGGTGCCTACTTTGAGCTTCAGCTCCGCCTTGCCGCGCGGCGTCGGCACCTCGATGCTCTCGCCCAAGATCGCCTGCGTAAAAAACACCGGCACCTCGATATACAGGTCGTCTCCGTCGCGTAGGAAGTGGCTGTCTTCCTTCACGCGCACTATCACGTACAGATCCCCGATCTCGCCGGTTTTAGAGACGTTGCCCTTGCCGCTTAAGCGCACGCGCTGTCCGTCGTCGATGCCTGCGGGAATGTCAAATTTAAGGTTCATGTCCTCTTCGGTAAAGCCCTTGCCTCCGCAATCCTTGCATCTGTCTTTTACGATCTCGCCCGTGCCGCCGCATTCGGAACAGCTTTGGATGAAGCTCATATATCCGCGCCTGACCGCGACGCGCCCCGTGCCGCCGCAAGCGGAGCAAGTATGTCTTTTTTTATCCTTCGAGCCGGTGGCATCGCAGGCGGAGCACGGCTTTTTGATCTTGTATTTTATCTCCTTGTGAACGCCCTCTAAAGCCTCTTTAAACTCCAGCGTTACGGCCAGCTCGGTATCTATGCCGTATGGATCGCTAGGACGAGTCGAGCGACTGCCGCCGCCGAATGCCTGCTCAAAAAAATCACCGAAAATGGAGCTAAAATCAAATCCTCCGCCGCCCGTGCCGCCGTATGCGCCGCTAATGCCCTCTTTGCCGTAGCGATCATACATCCTGCGCTTTTGATCGTCGCTTAAAATTTGATACGCTTCGTTGATCTTTTTAAATTTCTCCTCCGATTCTTTGTCGCCCTGGTTGCGATCGGGATGGAATTCTAAAGCAAGCTTTCGAAACGCCTTTTTTATCGTCTCGGCGTCCGCGTCGCGCGCCACGCCTAAAATTTCATAATAATCTTCTTCCACGAAATTCTCCTTGAACTATACAAAAGGGGCAATTTTATCTAAATTTAATAAAACGCAAGTTAAGACTTAACTATTTTTATGTATAATGCAATATTTAAAATTTCAAATCAACGATGCAAAGGATAAAAAATGATAAATGTATTGATGATAGAAGACGACAGCGAGTTCGCACAGCTTCTAACCGAATATCTGGCTAAATTTAACATCCAAGTTACAAACTTCGAAGACCCGTATCTGGGCATTAGCGCAGGGATCAAAAACTACGATCTGCTGATTTTGGATCTTACGCTTCCTGGGATGGACGGACTTGAAGTCTGCAAAGAGATCCGCGAGAAATACGACATCCCGATCATCATAAGCTCGGCTAGAAGCGACGTTAGCGATCGCGTAGTGGGCCTTCAGATCGGTGCGGACGATTATCTACCCAAGCCTTATGATCCAAAAGAGATGCACGCGCGCATCATGAGTCTCATCCGCCGCTATAAAAAAGCTAGCGAGAAGGAAGAAACCGCCACAGATAGCGTATTTCGTATCGACGACAAGCGCCATGAAATTTACTTCGGCGAAGAGTCGCTCGTGCTAACGCCTGCGGAGTATGAAATTTTAGAATACCTAATCAAGCAACATAGTTTTTCGGTATCCCGCGAGCAGCTTGTATACCATTGCAAGAGCCTAAAAGATAAGGATTCAAAGAGCCTAGACGTCATCATCGGGCGCCTACGCACCAAGATCGGCGACAGCTCCAAAGCGCCTAAGCATATCTTTTCGGTTCGTGGTATCGGCTACAAGCTCATAGGATGAAACACTCATTAATCACCAAAATTTCGGTTTTTTTTGTAATCGCGATCATCTTAGTCTGCGTGCTTTTCATCACATTCGCACGAATGCAGATGAATAGAGCCCTAGGTAGCATGCAGGCCAATCAAATAAATGCGGTCAATAATCTACTTGAGCTATACAAGCGTAATGCCCCTCCTAGCGATATTGAGCGCTACTTCTCCAGCTATGGCTTGGAGCTTGTAAAAGACAAAAATATCATCCAAAACATCATCACGAGTGGTAAAATTTTTTTCGTCCAAGATACTTCTATCGGCGAGTTTAGTTCGGTTGAGTATAATAATTCATTGTTTTTAAATATCAAAAACAACTCTTTCGTCGTGGTTTTCGAAAGCCTTGGCACGAAGAATTTAAACGATCCGCTTTGGGTCGGATTTCTGCTTACGATGGCGGTTTTAATCTCGCTTTATCTATCAATCGTGCGAAGTTTTACGCCGCTAAAAAAACTAAGCAAAAATATTAAAAAATTCGCTCAAGGCAACTTGGACGTAAATTTAGCCGCCACGCATAGCGAGGACGAGATCGGGCAGGTCGCGCAGGAATTTAACAACGCAATCGCTAAAATTCAAGAGCTGATCCGCTCGCGCCAGCTATTTTTACGCACCATCATGCATGAGCTCAAAACCCCGATCGGCAAGGGCAGGCTCATCACCGAAATGCTCGATGACGAAACGCAAAAAGAGCGGCTCGTAAATGTCTTCGAGCGGCTTGAAATTTTAATCAACGAGTTTGCTAAAATCGAGCAACTGCTCTCAAAAAGCTACTCGCTCAACTATCAGGATTATCATTTCAGCCTCATTTTAGAGCAGGTAAAAGATATGTCGATGCTCGATAATTGGGACGAGCTCATTAGCACAGATATCGAGTGCGATGCGGTGATAAACGTGGATTTCGGACTATTTGCGCTGGCGATTAAAAATTTAATCGATAACGCCCTAAAATACTCCAGCGATAAAAAAGTCCGCATCATCTGCGACGAAAATAAAGTAAGCGTCGCCAACCGCGGCGCAGCGCTTGCAAAATCATTCGAGCACTATAAGCAGGCTTTTATCAGAAATAAAGACGAGAAAGCTACTGGCATGGGGCTCGGGCTTTACATCATCGATAAAATTTGCGAGCTGCATAAGTTTCGCTTCGAGTACAACTACAGCGACGGTACGCACTACTTCTCGATCGTCTTTTCGCCGAAGGGCGCCAAATGAGCGGCACAGACAAATTCGAAGAGCTAGTCGCAAGCTTTGAAAAGCTTCCTGGCGTGGGCAAAAAATCCGCCCTGCGCTTTGCGTACTACGTAAGCGTGCAAAACTCTTTCCTAGGGCTAAATTTAGCGCACAATATCGAAGAGGCAGTGCGTGGACTGCACAGATGCCACATCTGCGGAGCGGTATGCGAGGGCGAGATCTGCGAATACTGTGCCGATGAGGAGCGCGAAAGCGATAAAATTTGCATCGTCGAAAATCCTAAAGATATCTTTATTTTAGAGAGCAATAAAATTTACAACGGCCGCTACTTCGTGCTAGAAAGTGCGAGCGAAGAGACGGTGAGCGCGCTGCGCGACATGGTGAGCCGAAACGGCGCGCGCGAGCTGATATTTGCGCTGACGCCGGGCATCAACTCCGACGGGATCATGCTTTACGTCGAGGACAAGCTCGCGGATCTGGGTTTGAAATTTACCAAGCTCGCTCAGGGCGTGCCTACGGGCGTTAGCCTCGATAACGTCGATATGCTCTCGCTAATAAAGGCGATCAACGGGCGCACTTATATTTAAAATTTCGACGAAATTTTAAATTTAGCGGCTAAATTTAAAGCATAAAGCGGCAAATAGACTCTGCAGCGGAGCCCGAGCGGCAAAATTTCAGACGTTAAATTTAAATAATGGACGTGCGATGAAATTTACCGAAATTTACGCGGCTTCGGTGCGCGAAACGATGGGGTGGGCGCGGCGGCGCCCCGCTCGCCGCAAGGCTTTAACGGCGGATTTGAGCCGTAGAATTTTAAGCGCTTCCGTTTCGAAGCGGGGTTTTGAGCGCGGAATTTCGAACGCTCAAATTTTAAAAGGCGAAATTCTAAACGGCGAATTTCTAGAGCTAAATTTTAAAAGCAGATCTGAAAGTAGCGAGACGGGGTTGCCCAACGCTGCGAGCTCGTAAAAATTTAAAGGCGAATTTCTAGGCGCGGAATGGTTTAAATTTTTAAATTTCGCCGGCGCGGGATTTAAAAATTTAAACGTAATTATCTATTATAATATTTAAGGACAAAGGTGAAAAAGGTTCATTTTATCGGCATCGGCGGCATAGGCATCTCCGCGCTAGCGAGATTTTTACACGAGAAAAATTTTATCATCTCAGGCTCTGATATCAAAGAGAGTGAGACGACCTACAAGCTAAGAGCGGACGGCATGGAGATCATCACGCCGCACGACGCTTCGGCGATCAAAGATCAGGAGATCGTCATCTACTCCGCCGCGATCAAAGAGGACAACGTCGAGCTGCAAGCCGCGCGCAAAAAGGGTATCGTCTGCCTCTCGCGCAAGGAGGCCCTGCCCTTCGTGCTAAAAGACAAGCGCGTCTTCGCAGTCGCCGGCGCGCACGGCAAAAGCACCACGAGCGCGATAACCTCGGCGCTGATAGACGGCTCGGTTATCATCGGCGCGATCTCCAAGCAGTTCGGCTCGAATATGAAATATGAAAACAGCGAAAACATCATCTTTGAAGCCGACGAAAGCGATTCTAGCTTTTTAAATTCCAACCCCTACGTCGCAGTCGTTACCAACGCCGAGCCCGAGCATATGGATCATTACGACAACGATTTGGATAAATTTCACGCGGCGTATCGCGGCTTTTTGGAGCGCGCCAAGATCCGCGTTATAAACGCCGAGGATGAGTTTTTAAGCTCGATAAAGCTCGGCTGTATCAAGCTCTTTCCGTCGCGCGACATAACGGATCTGAAGGTGCTGCTGCGCGATCATCAGCCATTTATGAGCTTTAATCTAAAAGAGCTCGGACGCTTCGAGGTTTACGGGCTAGGAAGGCACATCGCCATAGACGCGTCGCTGGCGATCCTAACCGCTGCATGCGAGACGGGACTAGAGCAGATCCGTAAAAATTTACTGAATTACCAAGGGATCAAAAAGCGCTTCGACATCCTGTGCGCCACCCCGAGCTTCGTGCTGATCGACGACTACGGCCACCACCCCACCGAGATCAGAGCGACGCTTCAAAGCGCGCGCGAATACGCTAGCCTACTAGGGCTTAGCAAGATCACGGCGATCTTTCAGCCGCACCGCTTCAGCAGACTTAAGGCGAATTTAAACGCCTTTAAAGAGTGCTTTGCGGGCGTGGAGGAGTTAGTCGTACTGCCCGTTTACGCCGCGGGCGAGCCTAGCAACGGCATCGATCTGAAAGAGGAGTTTAAGGGGCTTGGGGCACTTTTTACCGAGAGGGTCTTTAGAAACGGCGAGCGGATAGAATTTAGCGATATTTTCGGCGTCCGCCACATCATAAACGACGGGCTCGTGATCGGATTTGGCGCAGGCGACATCACCTATCAGTTGCGCGGAGAATTTTAGGCTTGAAAACTCTCGCCGAATTTATTAGACAAACTCCGCTACGGGCGGGCAAGGATAAAATTTGAGATTTTTGATGTTTATTTTCGCATTTTTATTTATCGCGGCGATCTTTTTCGTGCGGGACGAAATTTTAAGCAAAAGGGCTAAAATCATCGCCACAGCGCTGATCGTGCTGCTGTGCGCGGGGGCGTATCTTTACGAAAGCGCGAGCGAGCGCTCCGCCAAGCTTGAGGAGGAGATGGTTTTTAAATTTAACGCGGGCGCCAGATTAAGATGCGGCGGCGCGATAAATTTCGCTTCTGAAACGCACGGCGCGGCAAATTCCTCTCCCGAAAAACACGGCGCGGATGCGAAAAATTTGGGCGTGCAAGCCGGCGAAGCAAATTTAAACGCGCAGGACAGAACCGCTTCCGCCGCACAAAGCTCCACCGCTCAAATGAACGAGCATACTTCCGCTGCACAAATAAACGGCGCCGTCTCGGACGGACAAAATTCCGCACAAAGCCCTACTTCGCAAAATTCCGCCGAGCCTGGACAAAATTTTAAATCTCAAAATTCTACTAAAAATTTAGACGTAGCTTCGCAAAATTCTACGCAGCAGAACGATACGCAGAAACGCATGCAGCAAAATTCCGCGAGCCAAGGAGGTATGCGAAGCTCTGCCTCACAAAATTCAGCGCAACGAGGCAACACGCAAATCTCCGATCCGCAAGGCTCCGCACAGAATTCTAAAGCTACGCAAAATTTCGCCGCAGACAAAGAGCAAGGCTCCGCGCAGATCGTAACGCGAGAGAGCTTCACCTACTCCTTTTCGATGGGCGCTTTCATCGCCAAAAAAAGCGCGGGCGCGGAGTTTAGGGGCAAAACCTACAAGATTAAAGAGTGCGTTTATGATCAGTGACGAACTCTTTACGCGCCTCGATCTAGGCGAGTATCTAGCCAAATTTAAAAGCTTTTTGGCGCGCGAAAAGCCGCTATTTTTAAGCGGCGACAGCAAGCTAAATTTTGAAAAAATTTCGGAGCTTACGAAATTTGATCTCGCGCAGTGCGAAAGCGTCGCGAACCTAGACGACGCGCTGATGCGCATCTCAAAACACGGCGTGCTTCATATCAGCGAAATTTACGAATTTAGCAAGATCGTTCGCTACTTTTTATATCTCAAAAAGCAGCCTTTTGAGGGCAAACTTGCCGCTTGGCTTGCGAAGATCGAGATTCCTGCGCCCATCGCGCAATTAAAGGATTATTTCGACGATCAAGGCAGCTTTCGCGACGCGATAGACGAGCGCTTCGGCGCGCTGAACGAGGCGTTTAAGATAAAAAAGGGCGAGATCGAGCAGACGCTAAAAAGGCTGATCTATTCCAAAGCTCTTTCGCCCTATCTCGCCGACACGCAGATCCACTACATAAGCGACACCGAGGCTCTGCTGGTGCGCGGCGGCTTTAATCACGTGCTAAAAGGCAGCGTCGTAGCGCGCTCAAGCGGAGGCTATTTTTACGTGCTTCCCGACGCGATCGCGGCTCTGAAGTCCGCTCAAAGCGCGATTTTGGATAAGAAAGAGCAGATCGTTTTCGAGCACTGCAAGCAGATTAGTGCGGTTTTTAATAAGAATTTAGCTTTTTTAAAATTTATAAATGCCGCTTTCGATGCGATCGATGCGCTGATTGCGCGCGCTGCGATGGCAAGAGCGAGCGATTACGAGTTCGTCCTGCCCGAGCCTTCGCGCGACATCGTCCTAGATAGCTTCGCCCACCCCGCGCTTAAAAATCCAAAGCGCGTGAGCGTGGAATTTAGCGGCAAAATTCTACTCATCACCGGCGTGAATGCGGGCGGAAAATCGATGCTTTTAAAAAGCATTCTAAGCGCGGCGCTGCTAGCTAAGTACCTCCTTCCGATGCCTATTCGCGCAAGCAACAGCCGCATCGGCACCTTTAAGGAGTTCGAGCTCATAATGGAGGATCCGCAAAACTCCAAAAACGACATCTCGACCTTCGCGGGCAGGATGGTTGCCTTTAGCAAGCTTTTCGGGCGCAAAGAGATTCTAATCGGCGTCGATGAGATTGAACTGGGTACCGATTTTGAGGAGGCTGCAAGCCTATACGGCGCGATGATCGAGCAGCTAATAAGCGGCGACGTGAAGATGATCATCACCACGCATCACAAGCGCCTGGCGATGCTGCTGGCGAAAGATCCGCGCGTGGAGCTGCTGGCGGCGCTTTACGACGAGAAAAACAGCGCGCCGAAATATGAGTTTTTAAAGGGCACGATCGGCAAATCCTACGCCTTTGAAACCGCGCTGCGCTACGGCATAGCGCAAAATTTGATCGCCGCGGCGCGCAAAAACTACGGCGAAAACAAAGAAAACCTGAACGAAGCGATCTCAAAAGCGATAAATTTAGAGCTTGAACTAAAACAAAAACTAGCCCAGACGCAGCAAAAAAAGGAGAAATTAGACGCGTTGAGCGAAGCGCTAAAAGATCAACGCGAGCGCGCGCAAAGCGAGCTTAAGGCCGAGCTTTCAAGGCTGCAAAACGAATACTATCGCGCAATTTCGGAGGCCAAACGCAGCGTGAGCCTAAGCGACGTGCGCGAAAAGCAGCGCGCCATAAACCGCGCAAACGAGCTCGCACGGGCCGTGCAGCAGCCCGAACTCAGCACGCCGGAGCCGCAAAGCTTCAAAGCAGGCGATCGCGTAAAATACGGCAAGATCAAGGGCGAAATTTTATCGCTCAGTAAAACCCAGGCGCTGATGCTAAGCGACGGCATCAGGCTGCGCGTGCCGCTTAGCGAGCTAAAGCGCAACGGTGCAGCGCCCGCGCCCGCAAAAAATATCAGCATCAAGGTGCAAAAGCCCGCCTCTGCATCTCTGAGCCTCGATCTGCATGGCCTGCGCGCCGAGGAAGCAATCAGCAGGCTTGATAAATTCATCAGCCAAAGCCTCGTGATGGGCTTTGATGAGATCATCGTTAAGCACGGCATTGGCACGGGCAAGCTCGCTTACGCGGTAAAGGAGTTTTTGAAATCGCACCCTAGCGTCAAGGGCTTTCGCGACGGCACGCCCGCAGAAGGAGGCTTCGGCTCAAAGGTCGTCTCGCTGTAGGATTTAGTTTAAAGACTCGTTTAGCTCTAAGCTTCGACTCAAAAGTTTTTCGCCTCAGACGCGAGCGCGAACGATGCGGAATTCGCTCATTTCATCTATGCCTTCGCCGAGGTTTTACAAAAGCACGGGTGCTTTTAACATAGAATTTCGCCGCGGAATTTTAAAATTTGTCCTCGGCTTTAAATTTTAAATTTAGTCCACGTTTTAAATTTGAAATATGGAGGGCTCGGATTGAAATTCTAAAATTTAGCGCACGTTACGATCACGCGACACAAACGGACTTCGCCATGTAATTTTAATATGTTTCCGCACAAGAGCTTGCGACGGACTTTGCGCTAAAATTTCAGCGGGACTTTGTACTAAATTCCATGCGGCGTAGCCGCAATTTAAATAACGCGGACGTAGTCCGCCCCGCTAGCGTCGCGCGGGTGGGGGTTGGTAAGGGGGCGCCCCGCTAACTCCGAGCGCCGCCCCCTTACGAATATCGCGCATAATGCACCCGAGAGCTAGGCTATATCATAAAATTTTGTAACAATTTACAAAATAGAATTTCATCTTGTAATAAATTTAAGATTTCTCTATGTAGAATTCTGCCTATGGAATTTAGGTCGTGGCAGCGTTTTCTCTTAAGGGGGAAGGGGCGCTACTTGCGAGGCGCTCCCCTTCCCCCTTAAAATCCCCCAACCCCTTGCACGCTCGAAGGGCGAGCCGTAAGGCTCGCGTTAAATTTTAATAGGGATTGAATTACGGCATGCGAAATTTTAAAATTTAGCCGAGATTTAAAGCTTGCAAAAATTTTAAAATTCCAAGCGCAAAAGAATTTTGAAATTCCAAATACGATAAAATTTAAATGGCGGCGGAATTTTAGAATTCCTATTGGCGGCGAAATTTCAAAATTCTAATCTGCAACGAAATTCTGAAATTCCGTAAATTTAAAACGATTAAATAAGGAGGCCACATTGAACCCGATTACCGAAAAGCGCAGCGTTTCGGGCTATTACTACGCCGAGGATCGCGAGTATGTGTACTTCGTGACGGACGCGCCGCGCGAGCAAAACTACCGCTTTATTTTCGACGCGGGCGCGATCTATTTGCAAGATGATGCGAGCGGCGAGGTGCGGCTTAGCAGCGAGGCGGAGTTTTTCGCGGTCGTAAAAAAGATCCTAGCGCAGTACCGTGATAAAATTTTAGAGCACTCCGCAGAGCTTGAGAATTACGAAAAAATCTACACGCGCCGCGGCGATTTTTCAAAATTTATGAAAAAGCACTCTATCCTAAAATATGAAATCCGAAAATTTCAAAACAAAATTTCGCATTTTTACGAAGCGCTGCTCATCTGCGGAAACGAGCAAACGGCGCTTAAAAAGCGGCTGAAAAACTACGCTTACGAAGCGGGCGTTTTCAAGGGCGTGATGAGCGAATACGCCGTGAGGATCGAGGATATCTATCAGTTCATCCAGGGCCTCAAAAACGACAAGATTAGCCGCAACATCTACATTCTCACGATCATCTCGTCGCTGCTTTTGCCGCTAAATTTCATCACGAGCTTTTTCGGGATGAACACGACGGGGCTGTTTTTAAGCGGCTCGGCGCACGGCACGCTCATCGTAACGCTTGCGATGTGCGTGATTTTCGCAGCGATGGTAGGCTTTTTTATATTTTATGTCAAAAAGCGAAACTAAAGCGGAGGGGTTAAATTTTGAACAAAAACGAGCTAAAAAATATCCCTCGGCAGGGAGATTGCGGGCGATTTTAGAGTGCTGAAAGAGCATAAGATCGCACGCTGCAACGACGCGGCAAAATTTCCTTTTGAGGGCGATAGCAAGCTGTTGCTCGAGTTTTGTATCTTTGCAGATAGCGGCACCGGCGATCTTTGGTTGCTAAGCTCTGGCGGCGAGATCGCGTTTTACGACCATGATTTGGAGTTTTTGTCCGAGACAAATTTGAAAAAATTCGATCTAAATCTTGTGGGCTGGCTAAAAATCGCGGAGCTTTTTTGCAAATTTGAAGCCCTTAGCGACCCGAGCAGCGCGCAAAAGGCGGGGTTTAAGCAAAGCGTAGCTAAAATCTGTCCGCAAATTTTAGAAATTTGGGAAATTTAGACGCTGCTTGCGGCGCCTAAATTTAATCGCAAAATAGGAGCAACGATGAAATTTATCACATATTACGACTCGCCGCTTGGTAAAATCACGCTCGCAGGCGATGAGGCGGGGCTTTGCGGACTGTGGTTCGAGGGCGAGAAATACTACGCGCACGCTCTCGCGGCAAGCGGTGCGAACGGCGAATTCTATGCGCGCGATATTGCGGCAAAAACAGATGCCGCCGCGAGAGAGGGTTGCTACGAGAAAGGCTGCGCGCTAGAGGCGAAAAGCGGCACGGATAAAAAGCGGGGTAGCGCCGATCTGCTCGCAAAAAGCAACACGCCGCGAGCGAAACACGGCGCGATTTTGCGGCGTTGAAAAAGAGTGAAAAGAGTGATATCGCGGCAAAGGCGGCAAGCGATGTGGACGTAGAATTCTGCGCACACACTTATAGCGAGCGAAAAATTCTTCACGCGCGGTTTTGCAGTTAAAGACACGGGCAAAAAACCTCGCGCGACCAATCTTTCGGCGCAAGGCGCGGACGAAAAATTCTGCGTAAACGAGCAAAACGAGCAAAACGAGCAAAACGAGCAAAACGAGTATTTTGAGGAAAAAATCTGGCTGTTTTTGATCAAACTAGGCGCTGGCTCGATCTGTATTTTAGCGGACGCGGCCGGGTTTTACGCCCGCTCTAAATCCCGTAGGCTCGGCGTTTAGACGCGCCGTATGGGAAATTTTACTCAAAATTCCTTATGGACAGACCACGACCTACGGGCAGATCGCGCGCGAAATCGCCGCAGCGCGCAGGCTAGCGAAGATGTCCGCGCAAGCCGTGGGCGGCGCCGTAGGACACAACGAAATCTCGATCATCATCCCCTGCCATCGCGTCGTAGGCACGCACGGCAGCCTCACGGGCTACGCGGGCGGCATCGATAGGAAAATAAAGGGGGGGCGATATGCGAGGGCTTTTCACGCCCCCAAATAGCACCGCGCCGTAAGAATGCAATTTAAGCGGCTGGTAGCGCGCCCAAGGCCCAAAAAGCTAGCCGGATAGCAAAGCTGCTGTGCAAGATGGAGCCTGCCGCCAAAAGGACGATAAGCGTTGCGAGCCGTATCGCTAAATAAGCCTAGCTACGCCGCCGAAACGGAGCCCCGTGCGAAACTCAAATCGGCGCACCGCAAAACGTCCCGCACCGGTGCGCTCAAAGAGCGGATTGAGTAAATTTTAAAATTTCGCCCCCTTTTTCTCCGCCTCCCGCAGAAGCCGCATCGATTTAAAATTTTAACGCGCCGAGGACGGACAGATCGGCCGCCAGTTCGGCCGCTACAAAATTTATGATAGCTAAAATCTACAAGTGGCGTCGAAACGGGCATGACAAAGCTCGCGGTGAAAAAACTAATAGGCGACGTCGCGCCTGCTTCGTAAAACTGCGGCGGGCTGATTGCCTAGGAGCCCGCTTGAATTAGCGTTTTAAACCGCCGCGCAAAAAGATAAAATTTATCTTTTCGCGCATGATGATTTGCGCCGCATCTACAAGTAAATAAAGCTCACAGGCTCTTAGCGATCGGCAGCGCTGCCGCTACGCCGCTTAAATCGGTGCAGATCTAAAATTTTATAAATTAAAATTCCATGTCGCGGACAATTCAAAATTTCACGCTTCAAACGATCCGCAAATTCTATGCCGGGCTACTTATAGGGCGATTAAAATTCTATACCTAGCACCCCCAATGGCGCTTTTTCATACGGACGCGCTCGCCTCTAAATTCCACGCCTTCAGCCTCTAGCAGTTCGCGCTGAGCCGCAAAGCTCGCCGTCAAGGCGCCCGCGTGATTTACGACGCGGTGACACGGGTAGTCGCCGTAGAGCTCTGCTTGCGAGAGCACGCGCCCCACGAGCCGCGAGTGAGCGGGCAGCCCGATCAGGCGCGCGATCTGTCCGTAGCTAGCGACCCTACCCGCGGGGATCTCCTCCACGACCGATAAAATTTCATAGATCAAATTTTGCGTTAAAACCATGGCGCGATTATACTCTTTCGCGTTTAAATTTAGCCGAAAATTCGCTAAATTTAACCTCGTGCCGGCGCCATGAATTTCATAAATTTAGCCGCGCTTTAAAATTTTACGACGCGGCGCCTCGCCTAATTTTAAAATTTAGTAGTTTTAAAATTTTACCTTGCCGAGGCCTGCGCGCAAGCGAAATTTAAACCGGATATTCAGCCCCTCTTTATATGTAAAGGAATATAATTTCAGAGTAAATACAAACTTTGATTAAAGGAGAAAAGATGCAAAATCAAAGACGAAACCTGCTAAAGGTAGCCGCTTTGGCGGCGGGCACTGCGATGCTCGGTACGAGCGAACTAGCTGCGAGCGAAAAGGCGTTTAAGCTCTCTAAGCGCGATCATAGCAAGCAAAGAGCGCTGCTGCTCTCAAGCTCGGGCTACAAGGACACGAAGTATCTATCGCACGCAGTGGCATGGATCGGTAAATTTGCACAGGAGAACAACCTCGCGGGCAAAAAGATCGTTTTCATCCCTTACGCGAGCCTACGCAGGAGCTACGACGAATATGAAAAACGCGTCAAAGAGGCGCTTGCAAGCTTAAACTTAAACATCGTCGGCGTCCACCACGCTAAAAACGCCGCGAAGGAAGTCGCGAGCGCGGATTGCATATTCGTAGGCGGCGGCAACACCTTCAAGCTCGTGCACGATATGTACGAAAACGAGCTCATCGCGCTAATCAGCAAAATGGTCGAGGACGGCACGCCATATATCGGCTGGAGCGCGGGCTCGAACGTCGCGGGCGCTACGATGATGACGACGAACGATATGCCGATCATCGAGCCTGAGTCGTTTAATACCTTCAATATTTTCCCGTACCAGATCAATCCGCACTTCATCTCGGGCAAGCCTGCGGGACACAACGGCGAAAGCAGAGAGGAGAGGCTGGAGGAATTTTTGATCGCTAATCAAAAATCGACGGTGTACGCGATGCCGGAAGGTACGGCGTTTTGGCTTGAAGGCGATAAGGCGACCGTGCTCGGGCCTGCCGCGGTGCTTAAGATGAACTATAAGCAAAAGGTTAAGTTGATCGAGCCGGGCAGCTCGTTTAAGTATTGATTACGCCCGCTTAAATTTAACCGAGAGGTACGCCCTACGGCACCGCTCGTTTGAATGCGCAAATCGGCTAAATTTTAATTGCGGCGCTCGGCTAAATACGGGCGCCGCTTTTAAATTTACGCGGTAAAGTGCGTTTTGCTTATGTGGAGCGCGATCAAAATATAAGTATCTTTAAAGCGGCGCACGATCGCTGAAGTCATAAAGAGTAAAATTTAAAACGCAGATAAAATGCCCCACGTCCACCTTCTTATGCCGCTCGGTGATTTTATTCCGTATATCGCAGACACCCTTACCGGCTGCAGCGGGACGGTATATTTGCAAAAAGAAATCGGCGGTGCTTATGGTGCCGCCAAAACCGGTTCGAGTAACCTCCGAAACTTAATCGACCTGAGGCAAGGCTTAAAATTTTTTATTTCGTCAAAATCGCCGCAAGAGCCCGAACTGCCTGCAAAGGTATTTTACGACGATATGTATCGAAGCATCATAGAAGGCACGGGCGGAGCAGAAACGCAAGAAGCTATAGAGATGATCGCGCTGCGGCTCGTCGCAAAAAATCCGGGCGCGGCTACTTGGGGAAATTTTCTCCGCGATCAAAGATAAACTCAAAACGACGAAGCGATCGGTCGCGGGCTTAGCTGCGGCGCTTATTTTTACAAAGATTATTTTTACGCGAAGCGCTGCGTGGACGGTAAAATTTTAAAATTTGATCCAAACAACGACAAACTGCCGAATATTACGACGCCGTAAACGGGCGGCATCGCTAGCGCGAGCAAAGGCGGCGCTTACGCAAAAAAGCGCCGCTTGGATCACGCGCGCTTTTAAAATTTAATCTTTTTCTCGCTTAAACGGCTTGGTTATGCAAGAAAAGACGACCGCTCGCGCAAGGGCGTCCATGTAAGCAAAAGGTCGCTCCGCCATATCGCAGCCGTACGATCTCAAAGCCGCCTTCGCCGCCGCTAGTTTGCGCCGCTTGCCGCAGACGGCTCGCAAAGGGTTATAAATTTAAAACGCCTGCAAATTTAAGCGTTTAGCCACTATGAACGTATCCACTCAGACGCCACATTAGGCTTCGTTGCAGGCACGGACGAGCCTGCGCGGCGCCGCATAAATTCGTAACGCAGCGTGAAATTTCCGCCCGATTTGCAAAGCTCGGTTTGAACTTAAATTTAAAAATCCGCGTCGTCGCCGTAAGCTGAAATTTTGCGCGATTGTCTTAAAATACGTTTAAAATTTTAAGGAGAGCTCATGGCATTTTCGGATTTTTTCAAAAAAGGCGGCAAAAATAGCGCAAACGCCGCAAAGATCGGCAAGACCGCTCAGGAGCGCAAGGATATAAGCATCGAAATTTTAAAATCGCAGGGCGTGCCGTATATAGATCATCTGCCGCTACGATACGAGACGGGCGAGGTCGCGCCGCGAGAAAAGGACGAGGTTATCGCCCGCGCGATTTGCTCGTTTGCCGCGATAATGTGCGCTTGCACGATCAGAGATAACGGCGAGCTAACGGACGAAGATAAGCAGGGCGCGAAGGATTTTCTCGATAACCGCTTTGGGTACATAGACAAGCTCACGCGCATGGAGCGCCGCGTCACGCAGGGCGAGGTAAGCCGCGACGAGGCCGTAAATATGGGCTGGAAATACGAGTCGCTGTGGGCGCTAATGTGGGCCATGGGGCTCGTGGAGGAGCTTAGCTTTCCGAGCGAGATCTGCGACTGCGCCTTTGTGATGGACACCTTTAGCGGCGGCGATTTTTCGGCGCGCGTTAAGCTGCGGGGCACGGATGAAATCCTGCAGGCGCTCGATCTCATCTACCGCTACCACTGGGCGTGCGTTAATGCCCGCGTGCACGGCTCAGACTGCGCGGGGCTTGATGAAGAGGTCGTGATGGAGAGGCGCGGCGGGCTGGAGTGGCTGTGCTGCAAGGGGGCGGAGAACGATAATCTGACGGATGAATATAATGCGTGGGATTATCCGGACTTGAATACTTAGCGACCCTTTTTTCTACTTATACTTCGTTGAAATTTGATTTTTAAGCTCGGCAGGCTATCTTGCCTAGCCTACGCTTAAAAATCAAATTTCGCCTCGTTTAAGCGAAAAAATACTGCGCCTTATTTACCGTGTAGCGGTATTGCCTCGCTTTACTATACGTCGTTGCGTCTAAAATTTGCTCGGTCACGTATTGCATATACGCTCCCATTCGAATTTCATCCGCACCTGGTCTAGCTTCGCGATACTGCCGCCTGTATTTTTGCGCTAAAATTTAACCTCGATTGCACGCTGTTTTTTACCAATCCTAAATATATGTGGGTGGATCGAAAAGCATACCGAATGTGAGATAAATTTATAAATTGATTGGGGATTGAAATTTTAAAATTCTATTGCGAACTGCGTAAGAAATATCGCAAACGCGATCCGCCGAAATTCAGACGCAGCCTGCTAAATTTCAGGGCGTCGTGGAATTTCAAAATTTAAAGTTGCGGGCGAGCAAGGCGCCCGTCCGCGTATTTTAAGCCCGCCAAATTTAAGCAAGCACGTCTGCGCCGCAGACCTAGAAATTGCATCAGCCCTGCGTCGCAGCGCTTCCGCTCGCAAACGCCGCCGCATTCAGCGCCGCGTCGTAATCGGGCTCATCTGCGATGTCCGTCCGTGATCTGCTTGTAGGCAATCTTGCCCGCGGTATCCACGACGAAAACCGCGCGGCACGTTAGCCCCGCAAGCGCGCCGTCTGCGATCAGCACGCCGTATGCGCGCGCAAACTCCTTATCGCGAAAATCGCTTAGGGCGCGTAAATTTTTGATCCCATCGGTCGAGCAAAATCTGCCCGCGGCAAACGGCAGATCCATCGAGACCACGAAAACCTCGGTATTTTTTACACTCGCGGCGCGCTCATTAAATTTGCGCGTCTCGGTCGCGCGCACGTCCGTATCCAGAGACGGCACGGCGATGATGACCTGCGCCTTGCCCGTGCCGCCGCCGACTTTGACCTCGCTAAGATCAGCCGCGACCAGACTAACCTCTGGCGCCTTATCTCCAAGCTTAAGCTCGTTACCCGACAGGCCGACGCTTACGCCTTGTAATTTGGTTTGTTGCATGATTTTCCTTTGTTTTGAAATTTAAAACGGGCGCATTATAAGCCCGCGAAAGCAAACGCCTGCTAAATCCGAAAATGGGCGAGTTCGTGCGTCGGCTCGGCATATATGAACGGTGCGTAGATCGCTCTGCAAAGATGAAATTTTACGGCGCAAAGCGGCAGCATAATTAGAGCCCCCGAGAATACCGCTACTCGCATAAAGCACTGATGGTCGCGTCCGATATAGGTCTATGATAGTTGCGCTACGCCTTAAGGCTGTACCGAAGGCAAAATTTTACCCTACTTGTGATACCCGCTTGCGGAGATTTTGTCCGTGTATAAAAATCAAAGCGCTATAGCGACATGAGTGCTTTCTCTGCGAAAGAAATAAATTTCTAGTAAAACGATAATAGGCACGGCATCATGAGCGCGTTTTAGGTTATGTTTTGAATTTTTAAATTTAATTGAAACTTTTTGATCTAAATTTGCAATCTACAGAAATTAAAATTTATGGATTAAAATTTTATTTGAAGCTAGAGTATGAGTTTAAATTCCGGCTTGTAAAGCAGGTTAAATTTAAACGCCGTTAAAATTAAAGAAGCGCCGGGGATTGGCGATAAAACTATCGCCGCACCCTAGCGCCCGTTAAATTAGCCGTTGCGCTTTTTGATGATCTCTTCGCCGACGTTCTTAGGAACCTCGTCGTAGTGATCAAATTCCATCGAATAGGTCGCGCGACCCTGCGTCTGAGAGCGCAGATCGGTCGAGTAACCGAACATCTCCGAAAGCGGGCAAAATGCGTCGATGATCTTGTTTCCGCCGCGCTCGCTCATGTTATTGACCTGTCCGCGGCGCTTGTTTAGATCGCCGATGACGTCGCCCATATACTCCTCAGGGGTTTCTACCTCGACCTTCATCATAGGCTCCAAGATTACGGCGCCCGCTTTTCTAGCGCCCTCTTTAAAGCCCATAGAAGCGGCGAGTTTGAACGCCATTTCGGAGCTGTCGACTTCGTGGTAGCTTCCGTCATAGACCGTCACGCGCACGTCCTCGACTGGATATCCTGCCAAAACGCCATTTTGCATCGCCTCTTGGCAGCCTTTGTCAACCGCAGGGATGTATTCTTTCGGAATCGCGCCGCCTTTGATATCGTTTACGAACTCATATCCAGTGCCCGGCTCCAAAGGCTCTAGGCGCAAAAATACGTGACCGTATTGACCACGACCGCCCGATTGTTTGGCGTATTTGTACTCCTGCTCGACCGTTTTGCGGATAGTCTCGCGATATGCGACCTGCGGCTGTCCGACCTCAGCCTCAACCTTAAATTCTCTAAGCATTCTATCTACGATGATCTCAAGGTGCAATTCGCCCATTCCCGAAATGATCGTCTGTCCGCTCTCCTCGTCGGTCGCAACCCTAAAGCTCGGATCTTCTTGCGCCAATTTTTGAAGCGCGATACCCATTTTTTCTTGATCGGCTTTGGTTTTAGGCTCTACTGCTACGCTGATAACGGGATCAGGAAATTCCATACGCTCTAAAATTACTTTATCTTTTTCGCTAGCTAGCGTATCGCCCGTAAGAGTGTCTTTCAGACCTACGACGGCGCCGATCTCGCCCGCATAAAGCTCCTTGATCTCTTCGCGTTTATTTGAGTGCATCCTTAGCAAGCGTCCGATGCGCTCTTTTTTGCCTTTGCCGGTATTTACGACGTAGCTGCCGCTTTCCAAAACACCGCGATAAACGCGCACAAAGGTAAGCTGACCTACGAAAGGATCGGTCATAATCTTAAATCCAAGACCCGCAAACTCGCCCTCGTCGGTAGAGCTTACGTGAACCTCGCTGCCGTCCTCATACTGACCCTTAATCGCAGGCACTTCATCAGGCGCAGGTAGATAATCTACGACCGCATCTAGCAAAGGCTGCACGCCTTTATTTTTAAACGCGGTACCGCATAGCATAGGAAAAAAGCTTAGGCTTAAGCAGCCTTTCTTGATGCCCTTTTTAATCTCTTCTACGCTTAGCTCTTCGCCGTTAAAATACTTCTCCATCAAAGCTTCATCAGTCTCTGCTACCGCTTCGATCATTTTGTCGCGATACTCTTGCGCTTTTTCTCGTAATTCAGCAGGAATTTCAACGATCTCGGGAGCAGAAGGACCCTTGCTATCATCCCAAACGAGCGCCTTCATAGTAACCAAATCTATAACACCCTTGAAATCATCCTCTGCGCCGATCGGAATTTGAATAGGAACAGGATGTGCTTTGAGCCTATCTTTTACTTGCTGCTCGACATTGTAAAAATTTGCGCCGACGCGGTCCATCTTATTTACGAAAATAATGCGCGGAACATGGTATTTATTCGCTTGACGCCAAACAGTCTCGCTTTGAGGCTGAACGCCTCCTACAGAGCAAAATACTGCTACCGCACCATCTAAAACGCGCATCGAGCGCTCGACTTCGATAGTAAAGTCTACGTGGCCCGGGGTGTCGATCAAATTTATCTGATGATTATTCCAAAAGCAGGTAGTTGCCGCAGACGTAATCGTAATGCCACGCTCGCGCTCCTGCTCCATCCAGTCCATAGTAGCGGCGCCCTCGTGAACCTCGCCGATCTTATGGCTCATACCGGTAAAAAATAGAATTCTTTCGCTTGTAGTCGTCTTTCCGGCATCGATGTGGGCGGCAATTCCGATATTTCTGACCATATGTAAAGGGGTTTTTCTTGCCATGACGCCCTCCTACCAACGATAATGCGCAAAAGCTTTGTTGGCTTCTGCCATCTTGTAGGTGTCTTCTTTCTTTTTAAATGAAGAGCCTTTAGAATTTGCGGCGTCCATAAGCTCGTAAGCCAGGCGCTCTATCATTGTGCGCTCGCTTCTTTTTCTCGCAAAAGAGATGATCCAGCGAATAGCTAGAGCCTGCTGGCGAGCCGGCCTGACCTCGATCGGAACCTGATATGTGGCGCCGCCTACGCGACGAGACTTAACTTCCATCAAAGGCTTAACGTTATCGATGGCATCGTTGAAAACCTCGATACCTTTCTTCTCGCCGCCTTTATTGTCGATGAAATTTAAGGCGCCATACATGATCTCGGTAGCGACGCTCTTTTTGCCGTCGAACATAAGCGAATTAATAAATTTTGTGATTACTTTGCTGTCATAAATCGGATCGGGTATAACTTCCCTAACGGGAGCTTTTCTTCTTCTCATTTTATTCCTTCAAATTTTAAAATTTTACTCAAACTCGGCAAAATCTAGTGCCAGTCTGTTTAGGCCAAACTATTTTTTAGGTCGTTTAGCACCGTATTTTGATCTTGCAACGGTTCGTTTCGCAACGCCTGCAGTATCTAGCGCACCGCGGACGATGTGATATTTAACGCCCGGTAGGTCCTTTACGCGACCGCCGCGAACTAGCACGATGGAGTGCTCTTGCAGATTGTGACCTTCACCGCCGATATAGCTGATGACTTCAAATCCGCTAGTAAGCCTTACTTTGGCAACTTTACGAAGCGCGGAGTTTGGCTTTTTAGGGGTCGTGGTATAGACCTTAGTACAAACTCCTCTTCGTTGAGGGCAATTCTTTAGCGCCGGAGACTTCGATTTCTCGGTAAGCTTCTTGCGCTCTTTTCTGACCAATTGATTTATGGTTGGCACATCTTTCCTTTCACAAAAATTTATTCAAAAAGATTTGAATTATACTTTGTTTAAACTTACAGAAACGTAAATTTAACTAAATTTTAATCTCTAATCAGCACAAACTCTCCGCCGCCGCAGATCACTAAGCAAATCGCAGCAGAAAGATACAGATATACGATTTCCAGCTCAAATCCGCCCACGCCGGTAAGCGCGCTCAACGGAGTGTGTAGGACATATATTATCATGAGCACGTTTGCGATCACAAGTAGAGCGCCTATGCGGCAAAATACGCCTATGATTATCATCGCTGGCGCCAGCACCTCGCCTACGTATGCGCCATAAGCCACTAAATCCGGAATTCCTCTGGCTACCAGCATCGATTTTACGCCGTCTATGCCGTGAGTAAGTTTAAAAATTCCGTGCATTAAAAGACAAACTCCAAGCCCCAACCTAATAAACAACAGACCGAAATTTATGTTGATCATATTCATGTTTCATCCTTTAAATTTAGGTAAATTTAGGGCTTTTTGCCCTAAATTATTTTTTAAGTTTAACTTCCTTGTCTTTATACAAACCGGTTCCGACCGGAATTATGCGACCTAGGATGACGTTTTCTTTTAAGTCCTCCAATCGGTCAAATTTACCCGCGATGCTAGCCTCCGTTAAAACCTTCGTAGTCTCTTGGAAGGACGCTGCCGAAATGACGCTATCGCTTCCAACAGCTGCACGAGTTACGCCCAATAGCACGGACTCTGCAATCGCAGGCTCGCCACCAATTTTCATAATGCGCTCGTTTTCTTCTCTAAATCTGCGGCGGCTAATGAGATCGCCGACGATTAGCTGAGTATCGCCGCTATCGACGATACGAACCTGGCGGAGCATCTGAGATACGATAATCTCGATATGTTTGTCGCTGATGACGACGCCTTGAGAGCGATAAACCTGTTGAATTTCGCTTATCAGATAATAATGCAGCGCCTTTTCGCCTAAAATTCTAAGCACGTCGTGCGAGCTGATAACTCCGTCGGTAAGCTTCTCGCCTGCGTGGACGAACTCGCCGTTTCGCACTTGGATCTGGCGGCTTTTATCGATTAGATACTCGGCGCTTGTTCCGTCCTCGCCCTCGATTACAATGCGCTCTTTTGCACGCAACGCCTTATCGAAGCGAACGGTGCCGTCGATGTCCGCGATAATCGCGGTATTTTTCGGACGGCGCGCCTCAAATAGCTCCGATACGCGCGGCAAACCGCCGGTGATATCTTTTGATTTCGCAGCAGCCTTCGGCGTCCTAGCCAAAATATCTGCAATCGCTACCTGATCGCCCTTATTCGTAAAAATCGCAGTCTTCGGTCCTATATTATATTTAATAGGCTCGCCCTTGCTAGGAGTTACGATAATGGCCGGTTTAACGCCCTGAGGTAGATACTCGTTGATAACCAAACGGCTTTGACCTGTAGTCTCGTCATATTGCTCCGTAGCGGTGTAACCCGGCTCGATATCCTCGAAGCTGATCTTACCCTCACACTCTGCAGCTACCGGGATAGAATACGGATCCCACTCGGCGATAATCAATCGATCGTCTTTTTTAGGCTTAGCAATAAGATCTTCGCTTTTTACGACGCTATTATCATCATAGGTAATGACCGATTCGCGCGGTATATAGTGGCGGATCGCCTCTCTGCCGTTTTCATCGGAGATGACTACGTACATACCCTTCTCGCTTACGACATGACCTTTTTTGATATCTCTTAACCTCTCTAAATAATCGCCCTTTAGGATGAAATACTTAAGCGTACCATTTGCTCCCGCTTTGATCTTTTGGGTTACCGGCTCGCCGTCTTTGACGCGAAGTTCGCTTGCAAACGGAATTCGAGTAGGGATATTCCAGTCTTCTTTTA
Source organism: Campylobacter gracilis (assembly GCF_018374135.1). Lineage (GTDB taxonomy): Bacteria > Campylobacterota > Campylobacteria > Campylobacterales > Campylobacteraceae > Campylobacter_B > Campylobacter_B gracilis_A. The sequence goes on from NZ_JAHAFS010000016.1 coordinate 29,978, forward strand.
TAACCTCCACTAAACTATCATTTTCTCCAACGGTTTCGCCGTCTTTGAAAACGATGTAGAATTTTCCCTCAACTTTACCGCTTACGCCAGCAAGCTCAGTAGGCTTAGCTAGATCATGACGTCGGATAGTATATTTAAATTCTTCTTTCTTACCCTTTAGCGTTATATTTACGTCGCCGTGAGTTATATCAATACTTACCTTGCCGGTAATTGGAGCTTTAATCTTTGGCTCGACCAAAAGCACCGCAGCATTTCTGCGGTTCATCACGATATTTTTGCCGCCGTTTTCATAGGTCTTGACGTTGTAGTATCTGATAAAGCCTTCCTTATCGGCGATTACTTGACGATCTTGCTGCTCGGTAGATGCAGTACCGCCGGCATGGAAGGTTCGTAGCGTAAGCTGCGTACCCGGCTCGCCGATTGATTGCGCCGATATGATACCGACCGCTTCACCAGGTTTTACTAGCTTGCCCTCGCCCAAATTTACGCCGTAGCACTTCGCGCAAACCCCTTTTTCAGCCTTGCACGTAATAGGCGTACGGATGCTTACGGATTTGATGCCGGCATCGACTATGGTGCGTACCTCATTAACGCCTAGAAGCGTACCTTCGGTGAATAAAATTTCATTCGACACCGGATCAATCACATCCGAGCTTAGCACCCTACCCATAATCCTATCGGCTAAGCTTTCTATTTGCGTTCCGTTTTCTACGATCTCGGTAACCTCGATACCCTCGTGCGTACCGCAATCGTGCATCGTAACTCTGACATTTTGCGCGACGTCAATCAGCTTGCGCGTCAGATAGCCCGCATTTGCAGTCTTAAGCGCAGTATCGGCAAGACCCTTACGCGCGCCGTGGGTCGAGATGAAGTACTCATTTACGTTCAGACCCTCTCTAAAATTTGAAGTAATCGGCGTCTCGATGATCGAGCCGTCGGGCTTACTCATCAGACCTCTCATGCCAGCTAGCTGTTTGATCTGCTCCGCGCTACCTCGCGCGCCGCTATCCGCCATCATATAGATCGAGTTAAAGCCGTCCTTGTCCTTCTCCATCATCTTCATCATCTCATCGGCTAGCTTCTTACTAGTGCTGGTCCAGATATCGATCGTTTTATTATAGCGCTCGCCGTCGGTTAGTAAGCCCGCACCGTATTGGTTCTGAACCTCTCGCACCTGCTTTTTAGCCTCTTCGACGAGGCCTGCTTTGGACTTCGGCACGATGATATCCGAAACGGAGATCGAAACGCCCGCTTTAGTCGCGGATTCAAAGCCTAAATTTTTAAGATTATCCAAAAATTCCGCGCTTATCTCAAGGCCGCCGTTTTTATAGACGTAATCGACAAGCTCGGCGATATCCTTCTTCTTCATGATCTTATTCCAAAGATGATCCGGAATAAAGCTAGGCAGGATCGATTTGATGATCAAGCGCCCCGCGGTCGTAAAGATGATGCGGCGATCGATCATCGTTTTGATTTTAGCGTGGATATTTAGGGCATTTGCCTCCACGGCGAGCATTACTTCATCGACGTTTGCAAAAATTTTATTTGTTCCTTTTGCACCCGGCTTTTCGAGGCTTAGATAATAAATTCCTAAAACCATATCCTGACTAGGCACCGCGACGGGCTTTCCGCTCGCAGGAAGCAAGATGTTCATCGAGCTTAGCATTAAAATTTTACATTCCGCGATCGCCTCTTGGCTAAGCGGCACGTGCACTGCCATCTGATCGCCGTCGAAGTCCGCGTTGAACGCGGCGCAGACTAGCGGATGCAGCCTGATCGCCTTACCCTCGACGAGCACCGGATGAAACGCCTGAATAGACATCTTATGAAGCGTCGGCGCGCGGTTTAGCATGACCGGGTGATCTTTAACGACCTCCTCCAAGCACTCCCAGACCTCATTGATCCTATTTTCGATCATCTTTTTAGCCTGCTTAACGGTCGTAGCATAGCCCTTCTCTTGAAGGCGAGCGATTAGATGCGGCTTGAATAACTCAAGCGCCATCGTCTTAGGCAGACCGCACTGATCCATGCGTAAATTTGGACCTACGACGATGACGGAGCGACCCGAAAAATCCACACGCTTGCCGAGCAAATTTTGACGGAAGCGACCTTGCTTGCCTTTAATGATCTCGCTTAGAGATTTAAGCGGTCGCTTATTGGCGCCTTTTACGGCATTGGCGCGACGTCCATTGTCAAAAAGTGCGTCCACCGCCTCTTGAAGCATTCGTTTTTCATTGCGGATGATGATCTCGGGTGCGTCGAGTTCCATCAGCCTTTTAAGTCTAGAATTTCGATTTATGACGCGGCGATATAGATCGTTTACGTCAGAAACCGCAAATTTACCGCCCTCAAGGCTTACAAGCGGGCGTAGATCGGCAGGCAGTACGGGCAGATTTGTAATCATCATCCACTCGGGCTTATTGCCGGAATTTAAAAAGCTCTCTACGACCTTTAGACGCTTGACGATGGTTTTTTTCTTCGCTTCGGAGTTTGTGTTAGCCATCTCCTCCTTCAAAGAATTTAAAATTTCGACCAAATCAAGCTCGGCTAGCATATCGCGGATCACCTGACCGCCCATTTTGGCGACGAAGCCCGTCTGTGAAAAGCGCTCTTTTAGGCTCTGATACTGCTCCTCATTTAAAACATCGTATTTCTCGACCTTTTTAGAATTTTCGTTGTCGTAAAACGCCTCGCCTGCACTTTCTACGATATACGCTTCGTAGTAAAGCACGCGCTCGAGATCTTTCATCTTGATGTTTAGCAGCGTACCTATGCGGCTAGGCAAGGAATTTACGTACCAAATATGCGCCACCGGCGTTACCAGCTCGATATGCCCCATTCTAGTACGGCGAACCTTCGAGCTCGTGATCTCGACGCCGCACTTTTCGCACTTCCAGCCCTTGTAGCGCATCTTTTTGTATTTGCCGCAGATGCACTCATAATCCCTTACTGGACCGAAAATTTTAGCGCAAAATAGACCGTCGCGTTCCGGCTTGAGCGTGCGGTAATTGATGGTTTCGGGCTTTTTGACCTCGCCGTGGCTCCAAGCCTTGATCTGCTCGGGACTAGCAAGCCTGATTGCAAACGCGTCGAAGTCGTGGACTCTGGCGTCCTCTTTTATTTCTATTCTTTCTAAATTTGAATTATCGCTCATTTATTCTCTCCATTCTCGTAAATTTCAACGTCTAGAGCAAGCGATTTAAGCTCGTTTGTTAAAACAAAAAATGTCTCAGGAATTCCGGTAGACGGAACGTTCTCGCCTTTTGTCAGCGCCTTATACGCAGCCAAGCGTCCGTCGACGTCGTCGGATTTGATCGTTAGCATCTCGCGAAGCGTATATGCCGCGCCGTATGCTTCCAGAGCCCAAACTTCCATCTCGCCGAATCTTTGACCGCCGAATAGCGCCTTACCGCCGACCGGCTGCTGCGTAACTAGGCTGTAAGGACCGGTGCTTCTTGCGTGGACCTTCTCGTCGACTAGGTGGTGCAGCTTAAGATAATACATGCAGCCCACGTTTACGCGCTCTTTGATCTTTTCGCCGGTACGGCCGTCGTAAAGCTCGGTCTTGCCGTCCTGATCGATGCCCGCCATTTCAAATAGCTTTTTGAAATCCTCCGGCACAATGCCTTCGAATATCGGAGCGGAAAATCTAACGCCCTTAGCCCAGTCTCTAGCGTATTTCAAAAGATCTTCGTCGCTGATCTTTTCAAGCGTTTTTTTAGCCTGCATTAGTTTGGAAACGCCTGCGATCTCAATCATTTTGGCGCGAAGGGTTTTTATCCATTCGCCCGTTTTCTCTTCTAAAATTTTAGCGATCTGCTCTCCTAAGCGCCAGCCCACAAGACCTAAGTGGCTCTCCATTATCTGACCGATATTCATACGGCTTGGAACGCCGAGAGGATTTAGCACGATATCCACGCGCTGTCCGCTAGGAAGATACGGCATATCGACCTCAGGGACGATGTTTGAGACGATGCCCTTATTTCCGTGGCGGCCCGCCATCTTATCGCCCACTTTTAACTTGCGCTTAGTCGCGATATAGACCTTTACGAGCTTAACGACGCCGCTTGGCAAGATATCGTCTTTTTCTAAAATTTCAATCTTTTCGTCATGCTCCTCTTTGAGCTTGCGCTTCTCGTTTTGGAAGTGGTTTTTTAGCTCTTCGTATTCCTTCTGAACAGCTTTAGAATAAGCCTTGACGAAGGAATTTAACGTAAAGCGGTTGGAACTTTCAAGCTCCTCTTTTTTAACCTTATCGCCCTTTTTATAATCTTTTTTATTTAGGCTTTGATCGCTTTGCAAAGCGCTTTTAGAAAGTAGCGCCACTACCTTTAGCATCTCCTCGCGATCGAGCATCAAAAGCCTGTCGTGATGCTCCCTTTCGAGCTCGGTTTTTTCATCCTCATAAGCTTTGTTCGTGCGCGGATCCTTCTCATAGCCCTTTTTGGTAAAAATTTTAACGTCGATTACCACGCCTTCCATCGAAGCGGTAGCGTAGAGAGATTTATTTACCACATGCCCCGCCTTCTCGCCGAAGATCGCGCGTAAAAGCCTCTCTTCAGGCGTCGGCTTGACCTCGCCCTTCGGAGTTACCTTGCCTACCAAGATCATGCCCGGTTTGACGTGAGTACCGATCTTTACGATACCGCTATCATCGAGGTGGGTAAGCTCCTCCTCTTTGATATTAGGGATATCGCGCGTGATCTCCTCCACGCCGTCTTTAAGCTCTCTAGCCTCGATCTCTTTTTCATAAACATGCACGCTGGTGTATTCGTCGGCGCGGATCATCTTTTCGCTCATGACGACGGCATCCTCGTAATTGTAACCGTGCCACGGCATGAAAGCTATAAGGGCGTTTTTGCCGATCGCAAGCTCGCCGCCGTCCATGCTAGGACCGTCGGCTATGATTTGACCTGCCTTTATCACGTCGCCTTTTCGCACAATAGGGCGCTGTGAAAAGGTAGTGTTTTGGTTGGTGCGTAAATTTTTCTCCATCGAGTAGTGATCGATAAACGGCCCCTTCTCGTCTTCGCCCAAAATGAATATGTTTTTATTATCAACCTTTTCTACGACGCCGTCGCGTTTAGCCTTGATCGCTTCCCACGAATCGCGCGCGATGATTGCCTCCATACCCGTTCCGACGATAGGAGCGGTGGAGTGCAGAAGTGGCACGGCTTGGCGCTGCATGTTCGAGCCCATAAGCGCACGGTTAGCATCGTCGTGCTCCAAAAACGGAATCAACGACGCCGCTACGCCCGCGACCATACCGGAGCAAAGGTCTATCAGCGAAATATCCTCGCGCTTAGCCATGATGTTTTCGCCGTCTTTTCTAACCTCCAAAAGCTCCTCTACGATATTGCCCTCTTCGTCCAATTTCGCAGACGCAGGAGCGATTACGAGCCCCTCTTCTTGCGTAGCTGTAAGATAGACGATCTCGTCGGTGACCTTACCGTTTACGACCTTTTTATACGGAGCCTCGACGAAGCCTAGATCATTTACCTTTGCATAGGTCGCTAGGGTATTGATCAGACCGATGTTTTGGCCCTCCGGCGTCTCGATAGGGCAAATTCTACCGTAGTGCGTAGGATGGACGTCGCGCACCTCAAAGCCGGCGCGCTCTTTAACTAGTCCGCCCTCGCCTAGCGCAGATAGACGGCGCTTATGCGTGACCTCGCTAAGCGGGTTGGTCTGATCCATAAACTGGCTTAGCTGACCGCCGGTGAAAAATTCCATAAGCGTAGTGGTAATGATTTTAGGATTTACGAAATCATACGGCATAAGCTCGTCTAAATTTCCGCTAATGCCGGTAAATTTATCTTTGATCGCCTTTTGAACCTTGATAAATCCAAGGTGCATCTCGTTCGCCAAAAGCTCTCCGATCGAGCGGATGCGGCGATTGCCGAGATTATCGCGATCGTCGATGAAGCCGTCGCCGTTTTTAACCCTGATTAGGTATTTTGCGGTTTTGATAATATCCTCGCTGGTTAGCACGGTTACGTACTCCGGCGCTTCGATACCCAGCTTGTGGTTCATCTTCATACGACCGACTTTGGTTAGATCGTAGCGCTCCGGATTAAAAAATAGATCGTTTACGAAACTCTTTGCCGCTTCTTTTACCACCGGCTCGCCGGGTCGCATAACCTTGTAAATTCTAATCGCAGCTAGATCGTTCTCGTCGTCTATGCCCTCGCTTTGCTGCAAGAGCTTAAGCGCGTCCGCATCTTGAATGAAGGAATTTATAATCGAAGTATCTACGCCGCTAGCTAGGTCGTTAGCAATCGTAAATTTTTTCTCGGCGTTAGCGATCTTGGCTAGCTTACCCTCATCTAGCGCAGTTAGCGAATCAAAAAGCACTTCGCCGCTGTTTTTATCGACGATGGCGTCGGCTAGGTAGCGCTCGGCTAAAATTTCAGCCGGATACTCGATGAGCTTTAGTCCGTCCTCTGCTAACTTCTCCGCTTTTTTAGATGTTAGGCGCTTGCTTACTTGATGAAGCACTTCGCCCTTTTCATTTATAATGTCGTAATCGAGCCTGCCCGCGTATTCTTTCGGATCAAAATCGGTTAGAAATTTTCCTTTTTTAATATAGATCGTCTTAATAGGATAAAATAATTTTATAATGTCTTGTTTTTTGTAGCCGAGTGCGCGAAATAGGATCGTGATCGGAACCTTGCGCCTTTTATTTATGCGCACGTATAGTACGTCTTTTACGTCGTATTCGAAGTATAGCCAGCTGCCGCGATCAGGTATTATTTGAGCGGTGTAGATAAGTTTATTTAGAACCGTCGGGCTCTCTTCCTCTTTGAAGATTACGCCCGGGCTTCTGTGCAGCTGATTTACGACGACGCGCTCTACGCCGTTTATGATAAATGAAATTCTATCGGTCATTAAAGGAATGTCGCGAATGAATATATCTTGTTCTTTGATCTCTTTTACGCCGATTTTTTTGTCCGTTTTTTCGTCGCGCTCATGCACTAGCAAGCGGAGCTTCATCTTTAAATTTACGGAGTAGGTAAGACCTCTCTCCATGCATTCTCTAATCGAATACTTTGGCTTTGAAATTTCGCTACTTACATACTCGATACTTAGTCTATTCTGTGCATCGTGGATAGGAAAAATGGCTTTGAAAACCTTCTCTATGCCGCTTTCTCCACCCGAGTTATCAAGATTTAAAAAATGATCAAAACTTTTCTTTTGTAGTTGTAATAAATTCGGAATTTCGATGTCTTTGGGAACCTTTGAAAAATCCACCCTGAGACGATTTCCTGAATATAGGCTGTTTAACATTCCACTACCTCGTAGTTGTATTTTAAAGAAAGAAGTGCCGATGCGACGCACCGGCACACATTTGTATGCGAAATTTTAAAATTCCGCGATTTATTTGAGTTCGACTTTAGCGCCTGCTTCTTCAAGTTCTTTTTTAGCCTTCTCGGCGTCTTCTTTGTTAAGTCCCTCTTTAAGAACGGACGGAGTAGCCTCGGTAGCGTCTTTGGCCTCTTTTAGACCAAGGCCCGTTAAGGCGCGAACAACCTTAATTACGTTGATTTTCTTATCACCTGCATCAAGCAATACGACGTCGAATTCCGTTTTCTCTTCAGCCGCTGCCGCGCCTGCGCCGCCAGCGCCTGCGCCGCCAGCTACCATAACCGGAGCTGCGCTTACGCCGAATTTTTCCTCGAATTCTTTAACTAACTCGCTAAGCTCTAGCACCGAAAGATTAGAGATATACTCTAAAACGTCTTCTTTTGAAATTGCCATTTTATTCTCCTAAATTTTAATTAAGCGCTAGCTTCTTTTTTCTGCTTAAGCGCATTGAGGCCGATCGTAAAATTTTGAATCGGCGCATTCCATACTTGAAGTAACATCGCGATAAGCTCGTCTCTCGAAGGCATCTTCGAAAGCGCTCTAACCTTATCTACGCCGGCTACTTCCCCATCGATATGAGCGGTCTTAAGCTTAAAAATTTCATTTTTCTCTTCAAATTTAGCCGCTACTTTACATACAGAAAGCTGCTCGCCCCATAAGAAGATATTGGTATCTTTAAAGCTAAGTCCGTTTTTTTCGGCATTTTTTAAAGCGATATTGGCTAGGGTATTTTTGATAACCCGAACCTTTACGCCCGCTTCGCGCGCGCTATTTCTAAGATCTTCAAGCTGCTTAACGCTAAGGCCTTTAAAATCGGAAATTACTATAGCTTCGCTAGCTTTGAAAGCCTCGCCAAGCTCCGCTACTATCTTTGATTTTTCGTCTCTCGTCATTAGGTCTCCTTTCCGATCGGTGATTTCAAGCCAAGCGATCGAAATTTTAAAATTTCGATCAATTAAGTTAAAAACCTTGAGCTATCTCCAATCTAAGATAAAAATTTAAAATTTTATTTTAAATCGATTATTTCTTGATTATCCAGTGTAACTGCAGGGCTCATAGTAAGTGAAAGCGATGCATGAGTTACGTATCTGCCCTTCGCAGTCGCTGGCTTATGCTTATTTATGGTTTTAATAAACGTCGTAAGATTGTCTAAAAGCTGCTCTTTGCTAAAGCTAGCCTTGCCAAGGCCTGCGTGGATATTTCCCTGCTTATCGACGCGGAAATTTACCTGTCCACCCTTAGCATTTTTAACGGCCTGAGCGACATCCATAGTAACGGTACCGGTTTTAGGGTTCGGCATAACGCCTTTTGGACCGAGAATACGACCTACCTTACCGACTAGTCCCATTAAATTTGGAGTAGCGATAAGAACATCGAAATTTATATTTCCTTTTTGGATCTCTTCGATTAGATCATCGGCGCCCACGATATCGGCGCCCGCTTCGCTAGCCTCGCTAGCTTTTGCGTCTTTTGCAATCACGGCTACGCGGACGCTCTTGCCAGTACCGGCAGGTAAAACGACCGAGCCGCGCACCATCTGATCGGCATGTCTTGGATCCACGTTTAGTTTAAGAGCGATCTCCACCGTCTCGTCAAATTTAGCAGAAGCTAGAGTTTTTACTGTGCTTACCGCTTCGTCTACACTATAAATTTTATTTACGTCAACTTTTTTTAAAAGTTCGTTGAATCTTTTTGAATTTTTTGGCATATATTTCTCCGCAATTAAAGTGCTACCGCTTTTTTAAACCTTAGCGGTCAAAAGGTCTAGTCAGTAACCGTAATACCCATAGAACGAGCCGAACCCGCTATAATCCTAGCCGCCTGCTCTCTATCTTTGGTATTCAGATCAGCGATCTTTTTCTCGACGATCTCTAAAACCTGAGCCTTAGTTAAGGACGCCACCTTCTTTTTAAGAGGGTTGTCCGAACCCTTATCTATCTTCGCCGCTTTTTTGATCAAATCCGTCGCAGGCGGTTGTTTAGTGATGAAAGTAAAGCTTTTATCAGCATAAACCGTGATGATAACAGGAATGTTAAAGCCCGCCATATCTTTGGTTCGCTCGTTAAATGCTTTGCAAAATTCCATAATATTAACGCCCTTTTGGCCTAGTGCAGGACCTACCGGCGGGCTTGGATTCGCTTTTGCGGCCGCTATTTGCAGCTTAATTTCGCCAACAACTTTCTTAGCCATAAATTTACTCCTTATAAAATTTAAATAATCTTTTCAACTTGCGAGTATGAAATTTCAATCGGCGTGCTTCGACCGAAGATTGAAACATTGAGGCGAAGCTTGCCGTGAATCATATCATACTCTTCTACGATGCCGTTGAAATTAGCAAAAGGTCCGTCGACGATCCTAACCGTCTCGCCCTCATCGAAATTAATCTTGGGCTTAGGAGCCTCGCGATTATTAATCTTTTCTAGAATTATTTCGATATCTTTTTCCGGTAACGCAGAGGGCTTTTTAGCCTCGCCAATAAAGCGACTGACCTTAGGCAGCATCTGAATTCTATGCCATAAAGTGGTATCCAGATCTAAATTTGCAAAGCAATACCCAGGATATAAGCTGCGCTCTTTAATGGTTTGCTTTGTATTTTTGACCTCTATAACATCTTCGGTAGGCACTAGCACTTCGCCGATCTTAGTCTCAAGCGCTTCGTCTTGCTTTAGCGCTTCTATCGCGCGCTTTACCGCCATCTCGCTGCCGGCGTAAGTTTGTATCGCATACCATTTATTTGCCATATTGCGATCCTTACTTAGGCCGTTATCAAAGCGGACATAATAAGATCCACTAACGCTAAAAACAGTGCGATAACTACGACTACGACGACTACAGAGATATATGCTGTTTTAGTTTGATCTTTAGTCGGGAAAATTACCTTATCTAACTCTACTTTTGCTTGTTTATAATACTCTTTTACTTTTTCCATACCCAATCCTCGTGGCAGGGCAAGAGGGATTCGAACCCCCAACCATCGGATTTGGAATCCGGCGCTCTACCGTTGGAGCTATTGCCCTATAACATTAGCCTTTTAACTTGACTTCTTTATGAAGCGTGTGCTTTTTTAATCTAGGGCAATATTTTTTAAGTTCTAGTTTTTCGGTCGTAGTTTTGCTATTTTTATAAGTAGTATAGTTAATATCGCCACTTTCGGAGCATTTTAATCCGACCTTTACTCTACTTGAATTCTTTGCCATTTGGTTTCCTTGAATAAAAAAGCAAGCGGAATTTTATAAAATTCCGCTTGCAAAAAAATTAAGCGATGATTTTCGAAACGACGCCTGAGCCTACGGTGTGACCGCCTTCGCGAATCGCGAAGCGAGTACCTTGCTCAAGAGCAATTGGAGCGATTAGCTCAACGGTAATCTTAACATTATCGCCAGGCATTACCATCTCGGTTCCCTCAGGAAGAGTAATCGAACCGGTAACATCTGTCGTACGAACGTAAAACTGCGGTCTATAATTATTAAAGAATGGAGTATGACGTCCGCCTTCTTCTTTAGTTAGGATATAAACCTCGCCCTCAAATTTAGTATGAGGAGTGATCGATTTTGGTTTGCATAAAACCATACCGCGCTCTACTTCCTCTTTCTTAGTACCGCGCAATAAAACACCTACGTTATCGCCGGCTTCACCTTGATCCATCTCTTTTCTAAACATCTCAACGCCAGTGACGGTAGTAGTCTGAGTAGGCTTAATACCTACGATCTCGATAGTATCGCCAACTTTAACGATACCTTTTTCGATTCTACCGGTTACAACGGTACCGCGACCGGAAATCGAAAAAATATCTTCGATCGGAAGAAGGAAATCTTTGTCGGTATCGCGAACAGGGGTTGGAATATAGCTATCAACCGCATCCATAAGCTCCATAATCTTTGCAGACCATTCGCCGTCTTGTCCGGCTTTCGCTTCCTCAAGAGCCTTAAGAGCAGAGCCCTTAATGATTGGGGTCTCGTCGCCAGGGAATTTATACTCTTTTAAAAGATCTCTAACTTCCTCTTCAACTAGCTCTAAAAGATCCGGATCATCGACCATATCGGTTTTGTTTAGGAAAACTACGATATAAGGAACGCCTACCTGGCGAGAAAGCAAGATGTGCTCGCGAGTTTGAGGCATAGGGCCATCCGCAGCAGAAACAACTAAAATAGCGCCGTCCATCTGAGCCGCACCGGTAATCATATTTTTTACGTAGTCGGCGTGGCCAGGGCAGTCAACGTGAGCATAGTGACGCTTCTCAGTCTCATATTCGATGTGAGACGTAGCGATAGTAATACCGCGCTCTTTTTCCTCTGGAGCGTTGTCGATATTGTCGTAGTCTTTTAGCTCGGCTAGACCCTTCCTGGAAAGAACAGCAGAAATAGCAGCTGTCAAAGTAGTCTTACCATGGTCAACGTGACCGATGGTACCAATGTTTACGTGTGGCTTGTTACGATTAAATTTTTCTTTAGCCATCATATCCTCCGTTATTGATTTGTGGATTACACAACAAACTAAGCGACTCTATTTTATGGAGCTCATAGCGGGACTTGAACCCGCGACCTCTTCCTTACCAAGGAAGTGCTCTACCTCTGAGCCATATGAGCCTAAACTCAGGCAAAGAGAAATCGCTACCAATACCCAACAATGCGACCAAAATTTAGATTATGTAAGCATATAAAAGCAGTTAAGTTTTACAGCTCCCAGTAAACCTAAATGGTGGAGCGGGAAACGGGGCTCGAACCCGCGACCCTCAGCTTGGAAGGCTGATGCTCTAGCCAACTGAGCTAATCCCGCATCAAAAATTCATGGTGGTGAGACGTGGATTCGAACCACGGAAGGCAAAGCCAGCAGATTTACAGTCTGCCCTCGTTGGCCACTTGAGTATCTCACCCTTTGATGAAATCTGGTCAAACACTGTTACAAAAAAATGGAGCTGGTGGACGGGATCGAACCGCCGACCCACTGCTTACAAGGCAGTAGCTCTACCAGCTGAGCTACACCAGCATTTTGAAATTGAAGTGGCAATTATAACCGAAAAATCCCCAATTGTCAAGGCTAAAACAGCCTATTTTAAAATTTCATAAAATTTCTGCTATAATGCGCGCAATTTTAAATTTTAAGGAATTTTATATGAAAATCGTACCTTGGATCATAATAGTTTTTATGATTTATTTGATTTATTATTTTATCTCCCGCTCCGAAAAGCGTCTAAATACCCTTGAAAAGCGCCTAAATAAGATAGAAGAAAACTTAAGCGAGATAAAAAAGGCTACCGAAGCCAACAGGCTCTTGATCGAAGAAGCAAAGCTGGACTCTGAAGATGACGCAAAAGAGCAAGAATAAAATTAAATTTAAATCCATGATCTCGCTAGCTTAGCCTTTTTGCCAAATATCTCGTGCTGAAAATTGTGAGTATATTTTATGCATACTTTGGCATTTTTGAAAGAAATTTTGCCGCAACGTCGAAACCACGAAGTGCAAGAAGCTCATACGTAACTACTTCTTAAATTTTACGAAATTTAAAATTTGCGCTTTAATCCTGCAACGCTAAGCAAATCCACGCGAATTAATAAATCAAAATTCCAGCCATTAGCCGCAAATTCCATAGAATTTCAAATAATACCGCGTAAAATTAGAATTCCTGCCAAAATCCATCCCTCAATTCAACTTCTTAAAATTTTGCGCAAATCCATCAGCTAAAATTCTAAACTACAAAATTTTAGTATTTAAAATCATATTAATCAACCCCACCGCAGCAGCAAAGCCTATGGGTTCACACTGCACGCCACTTCAGGCTGATATATCCGAAAGCTTAAAAGTGTAGACCATAAGCTCTAAAAGCTAACGATAAAATTTAATCATAATTTTTAAAAACCAAAATTTCAAAAGCACGGAATTTTGTCCCAGGATGTGAATTGAGTAAAAAGCTAACGAAACGCAGGAATTTCACAAATGTTAAATTTTATCCATTGGAATTTTCCTCACTCATAAGCGCTTCAGCGATGAGCTCCAACGGATTTACGCACCTCGTCTGCGAGCTGCGTAAAGAAAGCGAATTATTTAGCTGCATCCTGCACGCACTGCACTCGGCAGAAACTACGCGCACAGGCAGATCTGCCATTGCACGCGCCTTAGCTAATCCCACTGCGCGCGCGAGCTCGTAGCGCTCGGTTTGCATCGTCACGCCGCCAAATCCGCAGCATTTATTAGGCTCATCCATCTCGGTTATTTCGTAGTTTTGAGCGAGCAAGCCGCGCGGTTCTTTCCAAATACCCTGCATTTTGCGGGCATGGCACGGATCGTGATAAGTAATCGCTAAAGCCCTTTTGCCGCGGCGCATCAAAAGATCACTTAAGTTTGTAAATTTATAAAAGTATTCGCTCGCCATAAAAATTTTACTCGCAAGCTTTTGCGCACGGGCTTTCCATTGCGGCTCGTTTTCAAAAAAATGCGCGTAATCCACCCGCAGCATTGCAGAGCACGTAGCCTCGGGCACTATAATCGCATCAAGAGCAGGCAGAGCTTTTTCGAAATATGCTATATTAAATTTTGCCACGCGTTCAACCGCCGCAAAATCTCCCGTAAAATACGCAGGGGCGCCGCAACAGGCTTGTTCCTTCATTAAATTTACGTTTAGCTTTAGCGCTCGCGCGATATGTAAAACCGCCTCGCCTACGCCCGTGTAGGCGTAGTTTGCCATGCAGCCTATAAAAATTCCAATAGTTTTTTCGCCGCCGTTGTCGATAAATTCTGCATGAGAGTTCATAAAGCTCTTTTTCGCAGGAGCAGGCAGCAGGCGCTCTTTTTTAAGTAGTGGCAAGTCAAATCTAGGCGACATAGAGCTTTGCGTATCTTTTCGCATCTTAAAGCCACAGCTAAGAAACACGTATCCAAGCGCTGCTGCTAGATCCAGCGCTTTGCGGTGCCCGAGCAGCCAAAACGCAGCTTTTTTGTACCACGCGATGCCAAATTTTTCCGCAATGCGCGCGCGAACATTCTCGATTGCCGTATCTATGGGCAAAGACTCGCCGCAAATATCTACGCAGTTGGCGCATAAAAAGCAGCTTTCAAAAATTTTCTTAGCGTTTTTATCAAGCTTTAGCTCATTTCTGCCGTAAGCGCCCAAAAGATCCACAAATCCGCGTGGGCTCGTTACTTCATCGCCGTTAATGCCATGAATCGTGCAGACTTGGATGCATTTACCACATTTTACGCAGCGCTCGCTAAGTGCCGCAAAATCGAACGCTCCAAGCTTTGCCTTACTCATAGCCGCGCCGCTTAAACGGTTTTAGAAAAGCGCTTTTCGCCTAAATTTTTACCCATATACTCATCAAAGCACATCGCGATATTGCGGATCAAAAGCGTGCCGGTAGGCGTTACCGAAATTCTATGCGGCGAGACTTGTACGAAATCCTTTAGCGCCTCAAGCTGTTTTAGGCTAGCGCCAAAATGCTCGAAAAATTTTATCTTAAATTTCTCCTCGATCGCCTCTATATCGACGCAGAAATTACTCATCAGCCCCATAATCACCTCTTTACGCAGCAGATCCTCTTCATTTAGCAAAACGCCCCTGCAATACGGCAGCCTACCCGCATCGATCGCAGCCTCGTAAGCGTCCATATCTTTGAAATTTTGCGCGTAGTGGCGCGCGCCCTCGCCGATGCTAGTTAGCCCGATGCCGATCAAATCGGCGCCGCCCTTGGTCGTGTAGCCCTGAAAGTTACGGTGCAGCGAGCCGTTTTTAAGCGCGGCATGAAGCTCGTCTGCGGGCTTTGAGTAGTGATCCATGCCGATCATCTCATATCCGTTCGCGCTCAAAAAATCGTGGGTAAATTTTAAAATTTCAAGCTTCACCTTGGGCTCGGGCAGAGTCGTTTCGTCAAATTTACGCATAGATTTTTTTATCCACGGCACGTGCGCGTAGTTAAAGATCGCGAAGCGGTCCGGATCAAGCGAAAGCGCAAGCTCCAGCGTGCGCCTAAAGCTAGCTAGGCTCTGATACGGAAGACCATAGATCAGATCCATATTTATCGATTTTATCCCCCTCTCGCGAGCCGTGGCTATGACCTCCTGCGTAAGCTCAAAAGGCTGAATGCGGTGGATCTCCTTTTGCACCTGCGGATCGAAGTCCTGCACGCCGTAGCTGATGCGGTTAAAGCCATTTGAAACGAGCACGTCAAGCTGCTCGGCGTTTAAAAATCGCGGATCAATCTCACAGCTGATCTCGGCTTCGGAGCTGAAGTTTTTAAAATATTTTTTGATATTTTTTATGTGGCGCGCGAGCTGTTCGGCGCTAAAATATGTAGGCGTGCCGCCGCCGAAGTGCATCTGCACGACCTGGCGCGAGCCGTCCACGACGCCGCTTAAAATTTGCATTTCGCGCTCGATATAGTCCAAATACCGATCCATCTTGTCGCGCTTGCCCGTGTAGATTACGTTGCAGCCGCAAAAATAACAGGCGGAGCGGCAAAACGGCATGTGAAAGTAAAGCGACAGCGGCGTGGAGCTTTTCTGATTTTTCAGCTCGTTCAAATATCCGTCGTAGCTGAAATTTTCGCTAAATTCCAAAGCGGTCGGATAGCTCGTGTAGCGTGGTCCTGGACGCGAAAATTTCGCGTAAGCGTCGAAGTCTATGCTATTCACGGCCGCCCGCCTTGGCTTTGATAAGCTCTTCGATGTCGATGAAAAGGTTCGGATGCAGACTTTTTACGCGCGAAACGACGGCATCTACGTCTAAGCTTAATCTTTTCGCACTCGGATTTGCGCCCGTTAGCCTTCTGATCTCGTCCATACACACGATCCATGCGTCGCCGAAATCCACCGGCGTATGCTGCAAAATCGAGCGCTCAAGCTTGAGGTTAAAATTTTCCTGCATCGCGTTTTTGGTCGCGGCGATGAGATTTGCAAGCGATTTTATCGAGATCATCGTGTGCACTTCGTTATTTTCGTCGATGCCGAACCACGGCTCCTCATCGCTCCACGAGCCGCTTTTTAGAGTGAGTTTTTTCTCGTTGTCTTCGCCCTGCGAAATTTCAAAAACCGTCCTTTTCGAGCTATCCAGCCCGAAAAATTCGCTCGCTTTGTCGATCTTTTTTAGCGCTTTATCTTTTTCTTCCATGCGTTCTCCTAAAATTTATCTTTTTTGATCCAGCCAGACCATAACGCCCTTTTGCGCGTGCAGGCGATTTTCCGCTTCTGCAAAAATTTCATCCGCGTGCGCTTCAAACACGGTCTCGCTTACCTCATATCCGCGGTACGCCGGCAAGCAGTGCAAAAAGATCGCGCCGCTACCTGCTAGAGCCATTAAGCTTTCATCCACGCAAAAGCCCGCGAAATCGCGAATTCTTTGCTCCTTTTCCGCTTCTTGCCCCATCGAGACCCAAGTATCGGTCGTCACGACGTTTGCGCCCGCTACGGCTTCTTTTATATCGTTCGTTATTAAAATTTTAGCACCTGAAATTTTAGCATTTTCTTGCGCCTGCGCTAGTATCTGCGGATCAGCCTCATAGCTCACAGGCGTCGCTATTCGCAGCTCAAAGCCAAGCCTGCTAGCAAGCATCAACCACGAGTGCGCCATATTGTTACCGTCGCCCACGTACGCGGCTTTTATCTTTGGAGTTTCAATACCGCGCTCCACGATCGTCATTAGATCCGCCATTAGCTGCACGGGATGAAATTTATCGCTTAGCCCGTTTATCACCGGCACGCGGCTAAATTCCGCGAGCTCTATTAGCGTCTCGTGGCGATTTACGCGCGCCATGATTAGATCGCACATTCGCGAAATCACGCGCGCGGTGTCTTTGATCGGCTCGCCTCGCCCGAGCTGGATGTCGCGACTGCTCAAAAATAACGCGTGCCCGCCTAGCTCGTTCATCCCTACGTCGAAGCTAACGCGCGTTCTAGTAGAGCTTTTTTCAAATATCATCGCCAATTTTTGATCTTTCAAATATGGCTTAAAATTTCGCGCCTTCGCCTCTTTTTTTATCTCAAAGGCTAAATTTAAAATTTCGATTATCTCGTCTTTACTAAAATCGTTTAACGTAAGAAAGTGCCTCATATCGCTCCTTTATCTTTTATAAATTTACTAAAAAATTCTTTTAAATCACCTTTCGTCATATCGCCCATAGCCACCTTTACGACTATGTCCTCCATCGCCGCATAAAATTCCTCGTCGTCCAAAACTATAGAATTTGCCAACAAAAACATATCGGCTAGCAAAATCGCCGTCCTTTTATTGCCGTCGGTAAAAGGATGAAATTTTATGCACGAATGCGTCAAATGCGCGAGTTTATCCGCCATAGTAGGATAATACAGATCGTTTTTTATATTCTGCAACGCAGACGATAAATAGCTAAGCGAAGTTTTATTATAACCCTTGCTTCCGCCTATTTTTTCCAGCATTTTATCGTGGATAAAAATAGCCTGATGCAGCGTTAAATATTTCATTTGTCTTTTTCATTTATCCTTTAAGCGCTCAAAAACAGCCCTATTGCTCGGCTTATCCAATTTCACAATAACGGCGCTCGAAAGCTCGCCAAAATTTTCTATATACTCATCCCTATTTTCGGGCAAAATTTTAGCTTCAAATTTCATCTTTTTTGCCAGCTTCATCACGGCATCCAAGACGGCTTGCATTTCATTACTTTTAATTTCGAGTGCCACTTTATTCATCGCTAGCCCCTGTTTAAAATTTCCGCGATCTCTTTGGCGTGATAGGTGATGATCATATCAGCACCCGCGCGCCTTATGCCTATCATCGTCTCCATCATCACGCGCTCATAATCGATCACACCCGCCTTCTTGCCCGCCTGCAACAGCGAGTATTCGCCGCTTACGTTATACGCGCAGATCGGCAGTAGCGTGCGCTCCCGCAGATCTCTGATTAGATCCAGATATGCAAGCGCGGGCTTTATCATCAAGATGTCCGCTCCCTGCGCCTCGTCTTGCAGGCTTTCGTTGATCGCCTCAAATCTATTTGCGGGATCCATCTGGTAGCTGCTGCGATCGCCGAAACTCGGTGCGCTCTCCGCCACGTCGCGAAACGGCCCGTAGTAGCCGCTGGCAAATTTCGTCGAATACGCCATAATCGGCAAATTTTCAAATCCGCCGCGATCAAGCGCTCCTCGCAAAATCTCGATAATGCCGTCCATCATACCGCTAGGCGCGATCATGTCCGCACCCGCTTTGGCGTGGATGAGCGCCTGCTGCGCCGAAATTTCAAGCGTCGCGTCGTTATCCACCGTCTGATGCACATGATCGATGATGCCGCAGTGTCCGTGGTCGGTATATTCGCAAAAGCACAGATCGGTGATGACGAGTAAATTTGGAAATTTAGCCTTTATAGCGCGTAGCGAAGTCGCGATGATGCCGTCCTCGCTTAGCGCATCCGAGCCGATGCTGTCCTTTAGCGAAGGAATTCCAAAAAGTAAAATTTTATCCAAACCAAGCGATATGAGGGCCTCGCACTCTTGTAAAATTTCATCCAAGCTCATCTGAAATACGCCCGGCATCGAGGTGATCTCCTTTTTAATGCCGCTTCCTTCCACCACGAAAAGCGGATAGATTAGAAAGCGGGTTTGCAGATCGGTTTGTCGCACCAGATCCCTAAGCGCGGGGTTTATTCGTAGGCGTCTAAATCGTTTAAACATTATTTTTCCTTTTTTAGCTAGAATTGTGAGATTTATAATATCACAATCGGAGTAAATTTAAGCATGGATATAAAAATTTCAGAGGTCGCAAATCTCCCCTCCCGCTTCGGAAGCTTCCGCGTTCAGTCGTTTAAGCAAGGCGAGAAAGAGCATCTAGTGATATTTAAGCAACCTTTGGAGGGCGTCGTAAACGTGCGGATCCACTCGGAGTGCCTTACCGGCGATGCGATCGGCAGCCTAAAGTGCGACTGCCGCGACCAGCTCGAAGCAAGTCTAAAATATATCGAAGAGCACGGCGGCATGGTGATCTATCTGCGTCAAGAGGGGCGCAATATCGGGCTTTTTAATAAAATCAACGCCTACGCTCTGCAAGATCAGGGCTTCGATACGATCGAAGCAAACCATCAGCTCGGCTTCAAAGCGGACGAGCGCACCTACGAGATCGTGGATTTCATACTCGCTCATTTTGGAATTTCACGCATAAATCTGCTTACGAACAACCCGCAAAAGCTGCACGATCTAAAGGTAGAAGTGGTCGCGCGCGTGCCGATAATCATCACGCCTAATAAATTTAACGAAAACTATCTGCGCGTCAAAAAAGAGCAGATGGGGCATCTGCTGTGAAGCTTGCGCCGGGCGAGAGCTTTGGCGAGCAGATCGCTAAATTTAAAGCCTGTCTGCAAAAATTTAACCGCGTCCATAGTCTCACAAATTACGATGATTTGGACGCGGTGGTGCGCGACAGCCTAAGCGGAGCGAATTTCATACCGCGCTATCCGCACGTCGCGTGCGACATCGGCTCGGGAGCGGGGTTCCCCGGGATTTTTTTAGCGCTTGCGCTGCCGCTGTGCGAGTGGCATCTGTTTGAGCCAAATCAAAAAAAAGCGGCGTTTCTAACCTACGCGAAGGTTAGCCTTGCTCTAGCTAACGTAAAAATCCACGCCGAGCGCGTGCAAGACGGCGCAAAGCTGCGCGCCGATCTGATAAGCTCACGAGCGCTAATGAGCGCGCGAAGTTTAGTCGAAATTTGCCGCGGCTTTTACGATGAAAACACGACGTTTTTGCTCTACAAAGGCTCGGGCGCAGAGATGGAAGCAGCAGAATTCCGCAAGGAATTTACGAGCGCACACTGCGAAATTTTTAGCGGCGAAAACGCTTTGAAAAATAGAAAATTTTTAGTGATCAAAGGGGTGAAATAATGGGAAAAATTCTAGCCGTCGCCGTTATCGCGGCGCTCATATATTTTTTGATAGTGCCTAGATTTCGCATAAAGAAAAAGGACGATGCGACCGAGCTTCTGGCGTGCGACGAGTGCGGGACGTACTTTAGCAACGACGAGCTTGCTCTGCGCGATAAAAAGCGCCTTTGCAAATCCTGCGAAGCCAAACTAAGGGGTGGCAAATGATCATCCTAGGCCACGCGCTCGTGCCCTACGAGCCGCTGTATCTCATCAAAAACGGCGACGGAGTTTTCAAATACGACAATCTGCTCTTTAAATTTAACGACAGGCTAATCGCCGCCGCGCAAAAGGCGCAGAAAAAATTTAGCGTTATTACGAACGATATAAATGAAATTTTACTCGCAAACGGCGCAGGCGCGCGCTTCATCGTCGTGGATAAAAAATCCGCCGCAGCCGCGCAAAAGCTAGCAAACGATTATCTTTTTGACGCCAAGATCGCGATGTTTATCGGCTCTGCGCGGGCGTTAAAAAACTTAGCCGAGCTCGGAATCGATGCGGCGATCTTTAAAGACGCGATCGCAAACGCGCCCAAATCGCTACTTGCAAGCATCGGAGATAGCGTAGGCTCAAAATTTCACTTCGGACTTCCGAAAAAAGATGAAATTTTCGGCGGCGCGCAAAAGCTCGCGGATAAAATTTCGGCTCTGGATAAAAAGCTAAGCGCGCCCGCAGCCGGCAAAAACGACGATATTTGGAAAAAATAGCAAAATCCTAAGCGAATTTGTTCGCGGAGTGCAAAATTTCTATGACTCACACGAATTAAAATTCCGCGCATAATTTTGCCTAGCCTCGCGGCTTAGAATTTAACGCGAGATTTCGCCTGCTTACGCGGATCGGAATTCTACGCGGAATTTTGCCCTCTTTCGTAAATTGGAATTCTGCGCGAAATCCCACGCGTCCTCTGCAAAATTTTCTCGCTTACTCAATTTAAAATTTTACCCGCTCGGATAGATTTAAATTTTACGTAGAATTTCGCCTGTCCTCGCGGCAAGAAATTTCAAATAAAATTTTATCCTCCCGCGCGATGCGAAATTTTACTAAATTTTCTACGCGCGATATAAAATCTATGTAAATTTTACTCGCGCGATTAACGTAAATAAAATTCCGTACCTGCCTGCGCTTCATAGAATTTCGCGCAAAATTTACTCACAGAGATGATATAAATTCCTAGCCATTGTTTTAAATTTTACTCGCGTTTTAGCTGCTTTTATATGCACGGTAAGGATTTTTTAAAGCTAAAATTTTATATAATTATGCGTTTCAAAAAGGCATATTTTGAGTACTAAATTCTTTCTAGCGATCCTCGCGATAGGCGTTATAATGGGGCTTTGCGCGGGGCTTTTAAACTTCGGCATCAACGAAATTGAAACTTTTGCTTTCGGACATAATGATGAGGAATTTCACATTATCACAGAGCAAACCACTGCGCTTAGGCGCTTTCTTAGCGTCCTCGCAGCCGGCGCAATCGTAACTTTAATTAGAATTCTGCTAATAAGACTAAAACTCTTTTTAAACGTAGCTTCGATGATGGATGGGCAAAATCCGCCGTTTTGGCAAAATTTAATCCACTCGGTTTTGCAGCTTGCAGCCATCGCCCTGGGCGCACCGGTAGGCAGCGAGGCTGCTCCGCGCGAGCTGGGTGGCTTATTTGCAGCTAAAATTTGCCGTGCCTTAAATATCGGCGGAGACGAGCTTCGGCTATTTGTCGCATGCGGCGCGGGAGCTGGACTGGGCGCTGCATATAACGTCCCGTTAGCGGGCGCGCTTTTTAGCCTAGAAATTTTGCTTAAAAGCTTCGATACTCGAGCGATTTTGTGCGCCTTTGCCACAAGCGCGGTGGCTACAGCTACGGCAGAATTCGGAGCTTCAAAAGAAATTTATTACGCAGTTTCAAACTTCGCTCCTACCCCACAGAATTTACTCGCAGCGGCGCTAATCGGGCTTGTCACGGGGGTCGCAGCAAAATACTTTCAAGACGGGGTGCGCTTGTGCGAAAAGCTGCGCATAAAAAGCCTTAAAATCGCGCTTACACTGCCATTTGCATTCTTGCTTACCGCGGCGATCGGCGCATACGTGCCTGAAATTTTAGGTAACGGGCGCTCCGCAGCGCAGTTTGCTTTCAACTCCGCATCCTTTAGCCCGTATTTGCTTGCGATCTTGTTTTGCAAGGCATTTTGCATTTTGATGATCTTTCGCTGCGGCGGATATGGCGGCACGCTAACGCCGAGTTTCGCGCTGGGCGCAGTTTTAGGGCTATGCGTAGGATTTGCGATCGGCGAAATTCTGCCTATTAGCCTAAGCGCAGCGGGGGTTTGCGGAGGGGCTGCCTTTTTAGCGATCAATCTAAACGCGCCGCTTTGTGCCTTTGCCCTAAGCGCAGGATTTTGCGGGCTAAATCTCAACTCATATTCGGTCGTCGTTTTTAGCATCGTATGCGCCGTGATCGCTAGAAATTTACTGACGAAAAATTTAGCGTAGTCTCGGCGCTGATAATTCATACGCTGCAAACATAAATCGATGGGCGCGACGATGATGGTCTGAAAACCTGCTGTCGCGCATAGAGTAAGCGCAGTAGGTCGCATCATTGGGCTAGGGCGAAGCCGTAAGGATATGCATCTAAGCTGATCGTTGGTAAATTTAAGATAAAATTTTGCCACTTTAACCAAAGGAGAAGACATGGGTTTACTTTCATTCGTAGCCGAAGCAGGCAAGAAACTACTAGGTCTAGGCGATGACGCCAAATCCGTAAAAGACGAGATCGCCGCCAATCTTAGCTCGACGCCGGTAGAGGGGCTAGAGGTCGAGGTGCAGGGCGACACCGTCAAAATCAGCGGCAACGCCGATAAGGAAACTCTCGAAAAAGCAGCCCTCATCGCGGGCAACACCGCAGGTATCAAAAACGTGCAGATCGAGGGCATTAGAGAGGATAGCGCCGAGAACTACTACACCATCGTAAAGGGCGATAACCTATCTAAAATCGCGAAGAAATTCTACGGCGACGCGAATAAATACAAGATTATTTTCGACGCCAACCGCGAGGTTATCAAGGACGCGAACCTAATCTATCCGGGGCAGAAGATCAGAATTCCAAAAATTTAAAGCTTACCGCTTTTGAATGCTGCGGCTTGATTTCGCAAGCCGCGGATTTTACTTTTGCGCGTATTGCGCTGCGTTTGTGCGAGCCGTGATTTTATCAGCCCGCGGCGCAGCGCGACTTTGGCGAGCCAAAATTTTACGAGTTAGCGAGGCGCCGCGGTTTTTTACGCTTTACAGAGTATGATTTTACAGACTGGCAGCGCGAGCACGGTTTTTGCAGGGCGTGATTTTAAGCTGGCTTTACGGCGCGGTTTTCAAACTGCGACTTTATAAGCCGACGGCACGGCATGATTGTGTGAGCTATAGATTTTACAGACTGCAGACTTGCGAGCCACGGATTTGCTTTTGTGAGACGGGTTTTGATTTTAAGCCGTAGCGCAGTTTTGCGAGCCGTACGACGGCAGATAGTAATTTATCCGCCGCACTTGTGCGCCGCCGCCCTATTTAAGAACATATAAAACGCTTTGAAATTCTATTTATAAAGAGCTAAATTTGGATAAATTTAAAATCAGCACTACGCTAGAAAAAGCCGAGTCTAGAGACTACGACAAATATCCGATAATCATCAAAGACAACTCGATAGAGATGATAAAGCTATACCTGCCGTTTCTATTTCTTTTAGATATTATTTCATACCTCTCTCCATATAGGCATCCCGGAGAGCTAACTAGGCGCCCAAAAGAGCTAGGAAGCTGCTATATTAAATTTAAAAATTCCGCTATAGAGTATTTTTCTACGAAGAAGAATTTAGTCCTGCTCGAAATAAAATTATCAAATATAGTGGGGATAAAACGAACCTTTGGGCCTTCCCAACTCCAATTGCCGACAATCACAAAAAAGTTTGTAATTAGCGTCGTTATGATCTACTTCGTTTTGATGTCTGCGGTTTTTTACTTTAAAGACTATGCGATAGCCCCGTTCGTAGTGCCGATAGCATTTGGGCTCGGCATTCTTCCGCTGCTGATTTTTAGATTAGTAAACGGGCTAGGGCTCGGACTGGATATGCTAAGCGGCGACAGTTTGATTATCTTCGATAAGCATTTCATTATCGACGCCTCGATTTTAACGAGCAGGGAATACCAGGAATTAAAGACCTATTTTCTGCTAAAAACGGGTAAAATTTTAGACAAAATCCAGCCGCAAATTTTTATATAGGCTAGGAGCAGGTTTAGAAGTAAAGCAAAAATTTGATAAGCAGCTAAGCGATAAACGTTTAGAAGATAGCCTCGTATGAAATCAAAATTTGATAAGCCTGGACGCGCCGAATTATCTTTTAAGAGTTAAAAATTTTTAGCAAAAATACCGCTTAAATTTTATTAAATCCAAATCCTCACATTCAGTTTTAAAATTTTAACGATACTCAAAAAGTTTAAAATTTCACTCTTTATCTCGCTTGCGGGGTCGCGGCGCAGCACGCTTTCATAGACGCTAGGCTCGAAATTATCGCGCTTAGTGTGCACGAAAATATGGATCCGCCGCTCTCTGATGCTCGCCCAGATCTGCGCCCCGAGCGCATCGCCCACCGCCAAAAACCGCTCCATAAATGCGGGGGTTAGCACGTACATCGCATTTTGCGGCTCGCCGCTAAGCACCTTGTAGCGCGCGGCAAACTCCACGTTGTCCATCGCAACGGGCTTTAGACCTACGTGCTGTTTATTTTGTATCTCGCGGGGATAGATGAAAACGGGCGCGATGATGCGTTTGTTAAATTCCGCTACGAAAAACGCCCCCACGAGCTCGTGCTGTAAATTTTGATGAAAAAAGCTCACATCGCTAAACTCGAAGCTCACCCCCTGCCACGCGCCGCCCACGCGGTCGTTGCCGCGCAGATTTTCGATGAACTCGAACAGATCGCTCTGCACCACGCGCCAAAACGGCACGCTGCCGTAGGAGACGTATTCGTAGCCGAGCTCGCGCACGAAAGGTGCCAGATAGTGCTGCTTGTAGCTTTGGCGGTATCGCCCCGTAAAGATATCTTGTGCGCTTCTTACGCCGAGCGCATAAAGCCGCGCCGCTAGCCACACCGCGAGCGCAAGTGCGGCTAAGCCTATCAACGCCTGCGGCAAGGCCGCGGAGTATTTGAAGATCAAAAACGAGATCGCGACCGCGCCGAACTTTAAGATATTTTCCGTGCCGATGAGATCCTTTTGCCAGCCGTTTAAGTGCACCTCTTTAAGGCTTACGGCGAGCGAGGCGACCGCCAGCAGCATAAGCATCGTCGCGCTAAAGCTCTGCGCGCCCTGCCTATCTGCGAAATACGCGATAGCGCCGAACACCGCAAACAAGACGATCGTGCTTACGACGACAATAAACTTTAGCTGCTCCACGTGCTTTTTCGCATCCAGCCTCAGGCGCTCCAAATCATAAATAGTCAAAATTTCGTCCCTCTTTAAATTTGCCCGCAATTTTAGCTAAATTCTAGGAATTTTGGAATTTCAAAGCTCGCTCGTCCGCACATAAGGCGAGTTTTTTATATGAATTTTACACAGCGCCCCCAAATTTAAGGATAAATTCAAAACTCTAAGTTTAAAATTCCGTCCTAGCGAGGGCAGTGCGCAGAAGTGGAATTTCGCATAAAAGCGGCGCC
>NZ_JAHAFS010000017.1 GCF_018374135.1 Campylobacter gracilis
TTTCGGCGTCATAGAATTTATCATCGCTTTGATATGAAGTATCTCTTTGGAGTTTTCCAAATCGATATCTTTTATCTTATTCGCCATGCCGGAAAGCCCCGGGATCATGCCGATTAAATTTTTCATATTGCCGAGCTTTTTCACGCTTTCGAGTTGATTTACGAAATCGTTGAAATTAAACTCGCCCTTTTTGATCTTTTTGTTTAAGGCCTTAGCTTCTCTTTCGTCGAAAACGGCGCTTGTTTTCTCGGCTAACGTCGCTAAATCGCCCTCGCCCATAATGCGACCGGTGATTCTATCGGGTATGAAGCCTTCCAGATCGGCCACCTTCTCGCCGGTTCCGATAAAGCGAAGCGGGATGCCCAGCTGCTGCGCGATACCAAGAGCTACGCCGCCTTTGGTATCTGCGTCAAATTTGCTTAAAATCACGCCCGTTAGGCCTAAAATTTCATCAAATTTAGCGGCCGTTTTAATGCCGTCTTGACCGCTCATAGCGTCCGCTACGTAAAAAATTTCATGCGGATTTAGAGCTTTTTTCATCTCCGCAAGCTGTGCCATAAGAGCCTCGTCTATCGCAAGACGTCCCGCCGTATCTACGAGCAGCGCGTCATAAAGCCCGCTTTTGGCCTTGCTTAGCGCCTTCTGCGCAACCTTTAGCGGATCGCTCTCACCCTCGATGAAAAATAGCTCGATCTCGTTTGCTTCGCAAAGCTGGCGGAGCTGCTCGACCGCGGCTAGGCGCTGCAAGTCGCACGCTGCGACCAAGACCTTTTTTTTACGAAGTTTCAGATAGTTCGCGAGTTTTATCGTGCTTGTGGATTTTCCGCTTCCTTGAAGTCCCGTCATCAAAGCTACCGTAGGAGGCGTGCTAGCGAATACAAACCCCTGACTGCTGCCTCTAGGCGCCGTTAAAATTTTAGTCAAATTTGCCTTGATGGACTGTAAAAACGGCTTCTGTCCTATCGTACCGATGCGAAGATCGGCTTCGACAAGCGCCAAAAAATCCTTTACGACTTTGTGGTGCACGTCGGCCTTTAAAAGCGCCTTTTTTAGCGTTTCCAAGGCGTTTTTTAAAGCTTTTTCGTCATCGATTGTTTTTAATTTATTGACCGCGTTTTTAAACGACTCGCTTATGATCTCAAACACTTTGATCCCTTATAAAATTTTTAAACTTGCGATGTTACCTAAAATTAACTTAAAAGCCATTGAATATCAGAGTTCTTTAGGAATTTCAAAGCCGAATTCGTTGAAGCTTTTATCTAGCGGAGCTTTAAATTTAAGCCCTAAAATTTCGGTCTCGTACGAGTGCAGAAACATCCGCTTCGCGCGGCTTTTAGCGTATTTTTCATCGCCTATTACGCCAAATCCCGCATTCGCCAGATGCACGCGGATCTGATGCGTCCTGCCCGTCTCGATCCGTACTTTCACGAGCGATTTTTTGCCGCTTACCATCAACGGATAAACCTCGCTAAATGCGCTCTTGCCGTTTGGCGAAATTTTAGAAAACGCGCCGCTTTTGGTTTTTATCGTCAAAATCGGCTCGTCAAATTTCATCTCTTCGCTCACGATCCCTTTTACGATCGCGATATAGCTTTTTTTCACGCGCAAATTTTTAAATTCCGTAATCGCCGCTTCGCGGAATTCTTCGTTTTTGTACAGCAGCACGACGCCGCTAGTCTCCTTATCTAAGCGGTTTAGAAGCCCGAATTTATAGATTTTTTCCAAATTTTCGCTGCTCATAAAGGGCGGCTTATTGACCGCCAAAACGTTCTCATCCTCGTAAATGATCGCGGGTTTTGCGGGCTTCATCACGCTAAATTTAGTATTTTCGCCGAGCATCTCGCGCGCTAGAGCGATCTTTGCGCCGCGCGCGCTCACAAGCCCCGCGTCGATGAGGGCTTTGGCTTCGTTGTGCGAGATGTTTTCCTGCGCCGCCAGCAGTTTGTAGGCTTTTTCTTGCATCAAATTCTTTCCTTGATTAAATTTTCTATCTCTTGCAAATCGCAAATTTTATCTATCCGCGTGCCCTTTAGCGGCTCTTTTAAAGCGTTTGAAATTTCGTTCGCCTCGCACAGAGCGATGTTTTGTACGAGCGCGTACAGCGCCTTTTGATTATGAAAAAATCGCCCGCTGATGATCGGCACGCCGAAGCTCGCCGCCTCGATCGGGCTATGTCCGCCGATATTGCGCAAAAAGCTGCCGCCCAAGATCACGACGTTTGAAATTTTATAAAAGTTCGCTAGCTCCCCAAAGGCATCGAGCAAGATAAAATCGCTCCCAAGTCCCGCGCCGTCGCTAAACCGCTCAAAGCTAAGCCCATGCTCGCGTGCCCAAATCTCACAAATTTCACGTACCTTTTCAAAGCGCTCCGGATGTCTCGGCGCCAGGATGATTTTTAGCTTTTGCGGCGCGGCAGTCGAAGACGCCGTATTCGGTGCAGTAGAATTTAAAGACGCGCCGTTTAAAGGCGCCGTATTCGGCATGGCGGACGAAGCATCGCTTGAGCTCGCCGCATCCAAAGAAGCAGCGTTTAAATTTACCGGCTCAAGCGAGCCCGTCTCGCTGCGAAGCTCAGCCGCAGGCAAGCTCCTATCGCTGCGGGCACCCGCTGCGTATGGGTCTTTTTCGGGCGCACTCTTCGAGCTGCGAAATTTTATAAAATCATTTAAATTTGATAAAATGAGCTCCTCTTCGCCCTCGTGAGTGTTTGAGATCGTAAGCACAAAGCTATTTGCGGACGCGGCGGAATAGTCCTTCGTCGCAACGGCGATATTCGCGCTTTTTATGTTGCCCGCGACCCTTATATTTTTTGCGCCGAGCTCCCGCAGCCGCGCCGCATCAAGCTCGCTTTGCGCAAGCACCAGATCGATATTTTTAAACGCTTTGCGATAATAAAGCTTAAAACGCAGATAACTCGCGTACGAGCGGTCGCTTATGCGCGCATTTAGCAGGATCACGTAGCTTCCGCGCGATTTAGCGGAACGGATCAAATTTAGCCACAGCTCCGCTTCAAAAATCACCAGCACGCGGCTGCCCGTAAGCCAAAACGGTAGCCAGTTTTCAAACGGTAGGTAGCGAGAGTTCGGCGTAAGCGCGCGCGCAGCACCAAAGCCCGTCTGCGTGGTCGTGCTAAGCGCGACGCTGTCAAATTTAGAAATTAGCGGCGAAAGAGCGTTTACCTCGCCCAGGCTGCAGGCGTGAAAATGTACCGCAGCGGGGCTAAATTTAGGGTTTTTGTATAGAAAAAACCGCGCCTTCAGGCTAGTGCGGTATTTTTTTTTAAAGCTTAGGATAAAAATAAAAGGCGCAGCTACAAGCCACGCCAAAAACGCCAAGGCGGTGTAGATCACTCGGCTTCTTTATATAAAATTCTGCCGCAATACGGGCAGGTTACGATGTCGTCGCTTTTGATGACCGCAGAATAGGTCTTGTCGCTTATGCGCATAAAGCAGCCGTAGCAGGCCTGCTTGCGCACCGGCGAGACCGCCGTATTGCCCGCCCACTTGCGGATCTTTTCGTAGAATGAGACGGTTTTTGGGTTCATCGTCTGCATTAGCTTATCGCGCTTGGCGTAGATCGCGCCGCGTGCGACCTCGACCTCGCCCATCTCGGCACTTACCTGCTCCTGCAAGCTTTTTAGCTCGGCTTCAAACGCCTCTTGCTTCTCGCTCTGCTCTTTTACGAGCGCTTCCTTTGCGGCTACGATCTTTTCTAGCCTTTCGATCTCCTCGTTTGTGGCCTCGAGCTGCTCTTTTGCGATGTCCTCTTCGACGCTAAGGGCTTTTATCTCTTTTTCGGTTTTTGCCGCGCCGCTTTTTTTGCCCGTGCTTTTTAGCTTAGACGAAAAGGCGCTAAGCTGCGCGTTTGCTTGTAAAATTTGAGATTTTAGCTCAGCGATCTCCGCATTTAGAGTTTCGATCTGCTCTTTTGCGCCTGAAATTTCGCCGCTTTTTTTGCTTAGTTTCTCCTGCGCGGCTTCGATTTTAGGCTTAAATCCGTCCAGCTGCTTATCGAATTCGCAAAGCTGCACCAATTGGCTTAAATATTTGTTCATCTTTTTCCTTTAATAATACGTAAATGGATTTTTTTGCTCGCTTATTATAACTTCAATTTCGCTTTTTTGCAAGAAAGGTGCGAGCGCGCGCCCAAAATAGCGCTCACTTTCAAAATGATTTATGTCGATCAAACTCACGCCGTTTTCTAAATTTTGAAGCGCCGTGTGATATTTTATATCGCCCGTGATGAAACAATCCACGCCCAAGTTTTGATTTAGTTCGCTTCCGCTTCCGGTGCAAAGCGCGATATTTTGGATGAAATTTTTCGTCTTTACGGCGCGCAGATGCTCGATGCCAAGCTTGCGTTTTATATCCGCGCACAGAGCCTCAAAGCTCAAATCCGCGCGCATGAAAACCAAAAATTCCCGCTCATCCGTAATTTCAAATTTTAAAATTTCACGCGCTACGAACCCATTTAAAACATGCTTGTCAAAGTTCGTATGCATCGCGATGAGAGAGATGTTTTTGCGGATCATCTCATAGATCAAATTTGCAGGATAGAGCCGCGGATCAAGCGATTTTAGCGGACTGAAAATCAGAGGGTGATGCACCACCAAAAGCGAGCCCGCCTCCGCCTCGCGCACCAGCTCGCTAGTAACGTCGAGGCTTAGATAGATTTTTGAAATTTCATCATCCAAGTTTCCAAGCATTAGCCTGCTATTATCCCACGCCTCCGCGTCGCAAAAGGGCGCGGCGGCGTTTAAAATTTCATAAATCTCGCTCGTTTTCATAAATCCTACTTTGCGCTTTTATCCGCTTTATCTGCGGCGTTTTACTTGCCGCAAGCGTTTTTTAAATTTACGCTTGCGGAATTTGCGTCCGCCGCATCGCCGTCTTTGTCGCCTTTTTTATTGCCGCACGTCGCGGCGTCCAGTTCGGCGACATATTTTTGTGGATCTGCATAGCAAAGCGCGCAGTTTTTGGCAAGATCGCGGATCTTTAAAATATAATCCTGCCTCTGCGTGACCGAGATCGCTCCGCGCGCATCAAGGACGTTGAACGTGTGCGCCGCGAGCATGCAGTAATCATACGCGGGAAGCGCCAGGCCGTGCTTTAGGATGCTTTTGCACTCGCCGAAGCAGTTTTCAAACTGATTAAAAAGCATCGCGGTGTCCGCAAGCTCGAAGTTGTATTTGCTAAACTCAAACTCGCCCCTTTTATGCACATCGCCGTAGGTTACTAGCTCCGCCTTGTCGTCCCAGACGATATCGTAAACGTCGTCTTTGTTTTGCAAATACATCGCGAGCCGCTCAAGTCCGTAGGTGATCTCGCCGCTTATTAGCTCGCACGTGATGCCGCCCACCTGCTGAAAATATGTAAACTGCGTCACCTCCATGCCGTCTAGCCAAACCTCCCAGCCAAGCCCCCATGCCCCGAGCGTCGGACTCTCCCAGTTGTCTTCTACGAAGCGGATATCGTGGCTTTTAAGATCTAGCCCCAGCTTTTCTAAGCTTTTTAGATAGAGCTCTTGGATATTATCAGGGCTCGGTTTTAAGATCACCTGAAACTGATAATACGCGCCCAAGCGGTTTGGGTTTTCGCCGTAGCGTCCGTCTGTAGGGCGACGCGAGGGTGCTACGTATGCCGCGCGCCAAGGTTTGCTTCCTAGGCTGCGCAAAAAGGTGGCCTGATGATAGGTGCCCGCGCCCGCTGGCATATCGTAAGGCTGAACGAGCAAGCAGCCCTGCTCGTGCCAGTAGTTTTGAAGCGTCAAAATAATCTGTGAAAACGTCATTTTTATCCTTTTATCGATATGTAAATTTAAATTTTATCTTCCAAAGAGCCTTTCAAGGCCTGTCTCAAAGGCTCTTTGCAGCTTCGAGCTTTCAAAAAATTTCCAAATTCCGGTCCAGTATTCGCCCACTCTAGTAGCCTCGTTCGCAAAATCAAAAACCGCGTAATCGCCCGCTTCGATACGTAATTTATCGCCGGTTTCATCGCGCTCATTTTTGCAGCACTGATTTGCGGATTTGCAAGCTTCGTCGTGGCTTTCTTTATGGTGTCCCTCCTTCGAGCAAGTGCCTATTAGCACGGAGTATTCGCCCTGTGCGCCGTTTTCATAGTCGTAATATACGGCGTAAATTTCATTTTTCTCGGCGCTGCTTCTGCTAGCGTTAAATTTTAAAAACTCGCCCCACAAATTTGCGATCACCCCTCGCCCGCTCATCTCATCCGCGTTATTCGTGCGAGTCTTTAGGCCGCAAATTTCAAAGCTCTCGCGCAATTTTAAAATTTTCAAAGCCTAGCCCTCAAGCAGCACTTCGATCTGCTCGGAGTCCTTTTTCAGAGCCTCCGCTTTTGCGGCACGATCCGCCTTTAGCTTCGAACTTAGCACCTCGTCGCTTAGAGCTAAAATTTGCACCGCCAGATACGCCGCGTTTTTCGCGCCCGCCTTTCCGATCGCAAGCGTCGCGACGGGGATGCCCGCAGGCATCTGCACGGTCGAATACAGCGCATCTACGCCGCTAAGCGCGCTGCCGCCGAGCGGGACGCCGAGCACCGGCTTGGTCGTATTCGCAGCGACCGCCCCAGCAAGATGCGCCGCCATGCCCGCCGCGCAGATGAAAACCTGCGCGCCCTTTTTCTCGGCATCCGCGACGTATTTAGCCGTACGGGCGGGACTTCGGTGCGCCGAAGATACGATCATCTCGTACGCTACGCCGAATTCGTTTAAAATTTTAGCCGCCTCGTAAACGACCTCGTAATCGCTCTTTGAGCCCATTATTATAGAAACAAATTTCATTCTATCTCCTTTCTTAAAAAGCAAAACTTCGCGAGCTTCGCGGGCAGCTTAATCTCATTTAGATTGCCGCTGTGAATCTCGCTAAATTCCTTACCGCTGCGGCTTTGCAGTTTCTTAAATTTTAAATATGGCTTGCCGTCAAGCTCAAAAATTTCGCCGATTTCATTATCGCAAGGGCAAATTTCAAAGCCGCGCGGAGCAAAAATTTCATACGAAACGCCGGGTAAAATTTTATCCTTGACGCTTATAAACTCGCCGTCCTGCGAGATCGCGCAAACCTGATGCGTACCAAGCTCGATGCTGCGGTCTAAATTTTGCGTATCCTCTCGCTCGTACGGACGCTTTATCAAATATCCGTCGCTAAAGCCGCGGTTTTTGAGCGTCGCAATTTCGCGCTCGTAAACACGGGCCTCAAATTTATCGCTCGCGGCATCGTCTATCGCCGCGCGGTAGGCATTCGTGGCGCATGCGACGTAGTATTCGCTCTTGGTGCGCCCTTCGATTTTGAAGCTGTCGATCGCGCCCGTTTGCATGATCTTTTGCACGTGCGAAATGAGGCTAAGATCCTTCGCGTTCATTACGAAAGTGCCCTCCCCTTCACGCTCTTGCAAGCGAAAAAGCGCGCTGGTTTCGGGATTTTTAGCGTAAAGCTCGTAGTTAAATCTACAGTCGTTCGCGCAGCTTCCGCGGTTGCTGAAGCGCCCACTTTGCACCGCGCTTATGAGACAGCGCCCGCTGTATGCGAAACACATCGAGCCGTGCACGAAAATTTCAATCTCTAAGTTTGGAATTTTATTTTTGATTTCTACGGCGTCTTTGAGCGTCATCTCCCGCGCTGCGACGATGCGGACGGCGCCCAGCTCCGCCCAAACCTGAGCATCGAGATAATTTAGCACGTTAGCTTGAGTAGATACGTGAATCGGAATCTCAGGCGCTACTGCTCGCGCGAGGCTTGCGACGCCTAAAGTGGCGATTAAAATTCCATCCACGCGCAGATCGCGAAGAAATTCCAAATGCCTTTTGATGTTTCCTAGCTGGCCGTTGGTCGCAAAGCCGTTTACGGTCGCGTAGAGCTTCTTACCGCGCTCGTGCGCGTATGCGACGCCCTGCGCGAAGCTTTCCTTGCTAAATTCCTTCGCGCTTCGCTGGCGCAGCGAAAATGAGCCCGTGCTTGCATACACGGCGTCCGCGCCGTAAGCCAGGGCGATTTTTAGTTTCGTTAAATTTCCGGCAGGAGCTAAGAGTTCGGGTTTTTTCAAATACATTCCTAGTGATTTTTTAAGCGCGATTTTACTACAATTTAGCCAAAATTTTATTTAAGGAGCAGTTGATGCGAGCCGATCTACACAACCACACCTATCTTTGCAACCACGCTAACGGAGAGCCGCGACAGTATTTGGAAGCGGCAATCGCACGAGGCATAGAAATTTTCGGCTTTGCAGATCACGCGCCGATGAACTTCGATCAAAAATACCGAATGAGCTTCGAGCAGATGGAGCTTTACGAGGGGATGATTAGGGATTTGCGAGATGAGTTTAGCGGGCGGATCGACGTGCGGCTGGGATATGAGGTCGATTTTATGACGAAAAAAGAGCTAATGGATGAGCGGATTTTTGCGCGCAAGCTCGATTATCTCATCGGTTCGGTGCATTTTTTAAACAACTGGGGCTTTGATAACGAGGAATTTTTAGATCAGTGGAGCGGACGCGAAATAGACGACGTTTATCGCGAATACTTTGCGCTGATCTGCGCGCTATGTAAAAGCGGCAAATTTGACATTTTAGGGCATATGGATCTGATTAAAATTTTTAAATTTACTCCGAAAAAAGATATCAGAGTTTTGGCAGGCGGCGCGATAAACGCGATCAAAAAAAGCGGCATCGTCGTGGAGCTAAACTCTGCTGGGCTTTGCAAGCCCGCAAATGAAATTTATCCAAGCGACGCGCTTTTAGAGGTGCTTGCGGATGCGGACGTGCCGATAACGCTTGGCTCGGATGCGCACTCGGTAGCTCAAGTAGCGCTAAACTACGATAAAATTTACGCCAAAGCGCGCGAGTTCGGCTACGATAAGATCGCCATTTTCAAAAATCGCGAGCGTGAATTTGTAAAGCTGGCGTAAATTTTAACGGCAGCCGCTCTCTGCTAAATTTAAAAGGCACGGACGGCGAGAAATTTTAAAATTTCAAAAGCTTCGGCGACGCAAAATTTTAAAAATAGCGGCGCGCAAAACGGCGCAGATAAAGTCGAATTTCAACTAAATAATGTTAAAATCTGTCGTTAAATTTAGCCCGAATACGGGCGGAAAAAGGAAAAAATATGGGAAAATTTGTTAATGACGTGAAGGAATTTTTTAAATTTTGCGATGAAAACGAGGTCGAGTTTGTGGATTTTAGATTTACCGATCTAAAAGGCACCTGGCACCACGTCGCTTACAACTACAAGCGCCTGCCGAAGGACTTCGCCGATGGAATTCCGTTCGACGCGAGCTCGGTAGCGGCGTGGCAGCCGATCGATAAATCCGATATGATGCTAAAGCCCGATGTGCAAACGGCGTTTTTGGATCCGTTCACCGCGGACGTTACGATCATCGTCATCTGCGACGTTTACGACATATACAAAAACGAGCTTTACGAAAAATGCCCGCGCTCTATCGCTAAAAAAGCCGAGCAGTTTCTGCAAACCACAGGTCTTGGAGATACCTGCTATTTCGGGCCGGAGAATGAGTTTTTCGTTTTCGACGACGTAAAGATCATCGACGATATGAACTGCGCGATGTTTAAGGTGGATACCGAAGAGGGGCATTGGAACAGCGGCAAAAACTACAAAGACGGCTTTAATAGCGGTCACCGCCCGGGCGTAAAGGGCGGCTACTTCCCCGTCCAGCCGGTCGATTCGATGGTCGATCTACGCGCCGAAATGCTAAAAGTACTCGAGCAGATCGGGCTTGAGACCTTCATCTGCCACCACGAAGTAGCGCAAGGACAGGGCGAGATCGGCGTTAAATACGGCACTCTCGTAGAGGCCGCCGACAACGTGCAAAAATATAAATACGTAGTAAAGATGGTCGCGCACCTAAATGGCAAGACCGCAACCTTTATGCCAAAGCCGCTCTACGGCGATAACGGCAGCGGAATGCACGTGCACCAATCGATCTGGAAAAAGGGCAAAAACACCTTTTACAAAAAGGGCAACTACGCAAATTTAAGCGACGCGGCGAGGTGGTATATCGGCGGCGTACTAAAGCATGCGCGCAGCGTCGCGGCGTTTACGAACCCGAGCACCAACAGCTACAAGCGTCTGATTCCCGGCTTTGAGGCACCGTCCATTCTAACTTATTCGAGCCAAAACCGCTCCGCTTCGATCCGCATCCCTTACGGCAGCGGCGAGCACTCGGTGCGCGCGGAGATGCGCTTCCCCGATAGCACCGCGTGCCCGTATTTGGCATTTGCGGCGATGCTTATGGCGGGCATCGACGGTATCAAAAACAAAACCGAGCCGGTCGGGCCGATGGATGAGAATTTATTCAAGCTGCACCTGGATGAGATCCGCGAGCGCGGCATCGAGCAGCTTCCGCACACGCTTCGCGGCAGCCTAGAGGCGGTGATCCGCGATAATGAGTATCTGCGCCCGATAATGAGCGAGCTTTTTATCGAGACCTATCAGCATTTTAAATTTGAAACTCAGGTTTGGCCTTACGAGGCGCGCCCTACGCCGTTTGAGTTTGCGACGAATTATTCGTGCTAAGGCTAAATTTTATGCCGCGCCGCCCGGTTTTTACGAGACGGTGCGGCATAGAGCCTTGGGATTTTAAAATTTCGCCGCACGCGAACTTTTAAAATTCTACCGCATGCGCGAACTTAAACACAGCCCGTGAAGCTTCAACTCTTTTACCGCAAACGTGAAATTTTATACTTTCTGCTCATTTTGCTTGGAATTTTATCGATAAACTTAGGCGTGAAATTTTATGAATTCAAAGAATTTCGCGCGAAAAACTACGCTTTTTACGACGCGCAAATTTTAAACGCCTACGCCAAAACGAACGAGCGCGGCCGCACCTACACGGTGCTAAAGCTCAAAACGGCGGATTTCACCCTCTACACGACTGCCGGGCTCGGGCGGGAATTTCACCGCTTCGCGCGCGTAAATATCGGCATCGTAACCAAAAACGTAAAATTTTTAGATTTTTTAAAGCAGCGCTTTTACGCGCCAAATTTTAAAATCGGAGACGAGCTTGCGCCCTCCGGAGCAAAATGGCGCGCGATAGAATTCGTTCGCGCCCAACACGAAGATGAGATGACGGCGGATCTTTACTCCGCGCTGTATTTTGCGACCGAAATTTCAAAACCGCTGCGCGTCAGCGTGACGAACTGGGGCATAGCGCACATCATCTCGATCAGCGGCTTTCATCTGGGCATTATCTTTAGCACTGTCTTTCTACTCGCAATGCCGATATATCGATATTTTCAGGATCGCTACTTTCCGTACCGCAGCGCTAAGCGCGATCTTAGCGTCTTTGTGATCGTGCTGATGAGCGGATATCTCTTTGTACTTGATTTTACGCCGAGCTTTCTGCGCTCGCTTGCGATGTGCTGCGTGGGCTTTTACCTCGCGATGCGAAATTTCTATGTCGTGAAATTTACAAACCTCTTCCTAACGATCGCGCTTCTGCTTGCGTTTTTCCCGCACTTAGCCTTTTCGATCGGATTTTATTTCTCCTGTCTGGGCGTACTGTATATTTTCCTCTACCTGCACCACTTCGCGCCTAAATTTAAGCTCTGGCAAAACGTCATACTTTTCAATCTCTACGTTTGGCTCAGCATGAACGCGGCGGTCTATTATTTCTTCCCGACCGCTTCGCTGCAGCAGCTTAGCGTAATGCCGCTGGGATACGTTTTCGTGATCTTTTATCCGCTAAGCATATTTTTGCATCTATTCGGGCTCGGCGGCGCGCTCGATACGCCGCTGCTTGCGTTTTTAAATTTCGCACTTCCGAGCTTTCAGGCGCAAATTCCGCCGCTTCTTTTCGCGCTCGCAAACATCTGCGCGCTCGCTGCGATAAAGCTTCGCTACGCAGCGCTTGGCTGCGCGATAATCGGAATTTCGCCGATATTTTTTATAACGTAGCGCGCGAAAATTCCAATGGGAATTTTATCCGTTGGAATTTTATGCTAAAATCGCGCTTCAAATCTCACAAAGGATCAAAATGTTTATTGCAAACCTCACTTACGTTAAAGAAATTAGCGAAATCGATCGCTTCATCAACGAACACAACGCATTTTTGGATAAATTTTTCGCGGCAGATAAATTTATCTGCTCGGGGCGCAAAGTCCCTCGCACCGGCGGCATCATCTTAATCAACGCCAAAGACCGCGCGGAGCTTGATGAGATCATCGCGCAAGATCCGTTCTTTCAAAACGGCGTCGCAAAATACGAGATCATAGAATTTGCGCCGACGAAATTTGCGCCCGAATTTTGGCGACTTTTCGGCGAATAGACGGCGCGGGTTAAATTTTAAAATTTACGCGCTCAAATACGCCTCTGAAATTTAGCCGTTTTGCGTGCGAGATGAAATTTTAACCCGAATTAAAAACCGAAACGCGGCGGTAAATTTAGATAAGCTTAAAAAAACCTAAATTATGCAAAAACGGCTAAATTTAAAGGAGATCGGGTGCTGATAAAACTGCGGCTCGCAACGCCGCAAGATGCGGATGCGCTGCTTAAAATTTACGCGCCTTACGCAAAGCAAACGGCGATCAGCTTTGAATACGACGTGCCCAGCGCTGCGGAATTTGCGGGGCGCATCGAGCAAACGCTACACAGATCCACCTATCTGCTCGCTTACGTAAGCAATGAGGCGGCATGCGCGAACGACGAACGGAATGAAAATTTTAAAATTTCTGCGAGCGCGGCGGGCGCAGGGAGTGAAATTTTGCCCGCAAACGAGGCGCAAAATTGCGCAAGCAGTGCGGCGAAGCAAAAGCCTCGGCAAAACAAAGCGGCGTAAATTTAAAACTCGGACAAATCCTCGGCTACGCTTACGCTTCGGCTTTCAAAGAGCGCGCGGCATACGATTGGTCGGCGGAGAGCTCGGTTTATGTATCGCAAAACACGCGCGCTTTTGGTATCGGCAGGCTACTCTACGAAGCGCTACAGCGCGCGCTCAAGGCTCAAAATATCGCAAACATGAACGCTTGCATCGCTTGCGGAGATGACGAATATCTAAACGACGCGAGCGCGCGGTTTCACGAGCGCATGGGCTTTCGCTTCGTCGGTAAATTCGAGCGCTGCGCCTATAAATTCGGCCGCTGGTACGATATGGCGTGGATGCAAAAGCCGATCGGCGAGCATCTGCAAAATCAGCCTGCGATGAGGCCTTTCGCGCGCTTTAGAGATGAAATTTGCGCGAGCGCGGGCATTGAAATTTAATTTAAAGGAAAAACTTTGACCCATTTTATCATTGACGACGAAAATATCGACGTAGATAATATCTTCGACGTCGTAAATCTCAAAGAGGGCGACGAGCTAAATATCGTCTCCAACACCGCCAAAAAGATCGGCGCCTTGACCCTTGCGCGCCTATCGAAGATGGGCGTTAGCATAGGCGAGGTCTTTACAATCGGCAAGCAAAGAAAGGACTTCGCCGATAAGATCATCGTGTTTTTGATGGGCAAGCTCTGCGGGCAGGAGGGCAAGATCGGCATCGTCAGCAACGACAAATTTTACGACGACGTGATAGAATTCTTTAACAATCTAAACTACCGCAAAAATCCGAAATTTGAAAAGATCAGTCTAACCTCGCATGCCGCAGGAGCGGGCACAAAACAAAGCAAAACAAGCGGCGCGGCGGAGAAAAAAGCCCAAAAAGCGGAGCCGAAAGCTACAAAGCAGGAGTCAAAACCTCAAAAGCAATGGGTAAAACCCGCAAAACAAGAATCTAAAACCGCGAAGCAGGAGCCGAAGGCTGCACAACAGGAACAAAAGGCTGCAAATTCTAAAATCGCCAAAGCGGACATTGCCGCGGCGAAGGCGCTGATCCCGCAGTGCGTGAGCCTGCAAGCCCTCTATGCCGCGTGCGTCGCAAAGCTCGGCAGAGCCAAGGGCTGCGAGGTCTACCGCGAGATCAAGGATGGCGCGCGGACGCGATACGCGAGCATCGCCTACGATAGCGACCTAAAAGACGGCGCCGTAAGGCGAAACGCGATCAAGCTCTACCGTGAAAGCGGCGGCGATATGGCGGAATTTCACAATAAGCTGACGAGCGAATACAAACACGCGGGGCCTGAAATTTATAAAGAATTTAAAGAAAAACTCGTCGGAAAGATGATCTAAAC
Organism: Campylobacter gracilis; assembly: GCF_018374135.1. GTDB lineage: Bacteria > Campylobacterota > Campylobacteria > Campylobacterales > Campylobacteraceae > Campylobacter_B > Campylobacter_B gracilis_A. The sequence goes on from NZ_JAHAFS010000017.1 coordinate 14,130, forward strand.
GCTTTGGACGAGTGGCTGGATACGATAGACAGTCGCTATGCAATAGCCGGCACAATCGTATGTCGCGTTATGATAAATATGAGGCGTGTCACATGTAGCATAAAATAGCGAATTAAGCGGTAGTTTTATATAGAAAACGGCAGATTTGACATAAAAATTGTTTATTCGAAGCGCAGCAGGTTAGCCTAGTAGCTAAAGTCCCTACCCGATGCGTGCAGTGAGCTGAAAACGAGTAACGCGAGTGTGACGAAAAATCAACAATCAAAAAAGTACTCGGATAGTTTATGGCTACGCGGCAATATACTAGCGAAATGTAATGTTTGTAAACGAAGCGCAAATTTAGAGGCATACTATTTATATAGTACTCGCTGTTTGCGAAACACACGAGATACAGCGCGCACGTGCTATCGATAGAATACGCCTTGAGCTTGCCGCTGCCCTCAAATTTTTAATTTCTTAACCTGCGTCGCGGTTAAAATTTTAGCTATTTTATACCCTTATTATACAAAAAGTTATACATTTTTTACGTAAATTATTATAAATCAGAATGAATTAATATAAATTGAAAATAGCTTCAAAGCGCCTTAGTATCGGTAGCTAGTAAATGATTTTATATTGATATAAAAATAAGTGGTGGTGTCCTGCGTTGGATTCGAACCAACGACCCCCTCATTAAAAGTGAGATGCTCTACCTACTGAGCTAGCAAGACATCGTAAGAAGTGGCGCGACGAATGGGGCTCGAACCCACGACCTCCGCCGTGACAGGGCGGCATTCTAACCAGCTGAACTACCGTCGCACCAAAAATTACACTCGCAACGCAAGTGCCAAAGAAGTATGAAATCCAAGGATTTCAAAATGGTGGTCGCTGTAGGGATCGAACCTGCGACATCCACCTTGTAAGGGTGGCGCTCTACCAGCTGAGCTAAGCGACCGTTTGGGCTCAAAAAAGAAATGTGATTATATATACAATATGATTAATTTTCACTTAAACAATGGCTAAAAAACCCAAATTGTGCTATACTTGCGACATAAAATTTTATCAAAGGCTCGGTAAATTTAGATGAAAAAGTTGGTTTTCGCCCTGTTTTTAGCGCTTCAAGCCCCCGCTTACTCGCCGAACGAGATCGTAAACGCCATCACAGCAGTAGCGCAAAACGAAGGAGTAAAGCCCGAAATTTTATACACCATCGTCAAAATCGAAAGCGACTTCGAGCCCTACACGATCTCCTTTTTGACGAACAAAGCAAATGCCGATTATTTCGCCGGCCTGCGCAATCAAAATATCCGTATCAAAACGAGCAACTACAGCCTAAATTCCAGCAAATGGGTCGTTACGATAATACCGGCAAACGAAATTTACGCCGTGCAGATCGCCAAGTACTTGTATGAGGACGGCTTTAGCATCGACGTAGGACTCGGGCAGCTAAACGCTGTAAATTTCAGCCAAAATGAGATCGATTATATATTCAACCCGATGTATAATCTCACCAAATGCGCCAAGATCCTGCGCAAATGCTGGAACGCCAAAAATAAAAATATAAAAGACACGATCGAGTGCTACAACTACGGCATGCGAAAACGCTACTCAAACCCTTACTACAAACGCTTTTACGAGCATTACGAGAAATTTTTCGGCAAGCCCTATTAAGAGTTAGTAAAATTTCGCTAAAATCGCGCAAATTTTAAAAAAGGATATTTCATGATACTGATCGCAGGACCCTGCGTGATCGAAAGTCGCGAGCTAATAATGAAAGTCGCGGAAAGTTTGCGCAAATTTAACGAAATGAGCGGGGTGGAATTTTACTTCAAAAGCAGCTTCGATAAAGCCAACCGCACCAGCATCTCAAGCTTCCGCGGCCCGGGGCTTGAGCGCGGCTGCGAAATTTTAGCCGAGGTAAAGGAAAAATTCGGCTATAAAATTTTAACCGACATCCACGAAAGCTACCAGGCAGAGCCCGCCGCGCGCGTCGCCGATGTGCTACAAATACCCGCGTTTTTGTGCCGCCAAACCGACCTGCTCGTCGCCGCAGCCAATACACAGGCGGTAATAAATATCAAAAAAGGTCAGTTTCTATCACCGCAGGCGATGAAACATAGCGTCGAAAAGGTACTGCAAACCCGCAGTGCACGGGCTTATACCCCGCAAAGCGGCGCGGCATCTAGCGATACAAAGGCCGCTCAAAACAGCGCCTGCTCCGACGATGCCGAAATTCGCTGCGTGCAAAGCGGCGCTCAAAGTAATACAGATAGCGGATATTCGGTGCTAGGTGCGCAAAATTCTTGCGGCGCACAGTCGGGCGCACAAAATTTTATTTATACTTGCGGCGCTAAAAGCGGTGCCGAAAATGCTGCTAAAGGTACGGCGACGCCTTGTGCTGCACAAAGCGATAACAAAAGCGAAGCGCAAGGCGCCTTGCAGCCAAACTTCTCTCATACTCGCAACGCGCAAGACAGCTCGATAAGTGCCTCGCAGCCAAGCAGCGAAGGTATGCACGATCTGGCGCGCCGTTACGGCGTTTGGCTCACCGAGCGCGGCAGTACCTTCGGCTACGGAAATTTGATCGTCGATATGCGCTCGCTGCCGATTATGCGCGAGTTTGCGCCGGTCATTTTCGACGCGACGCACAGCGTGCAGATGCCTAGTATCGGCGCTACGAGCGGCGGCGACTCGCGCTTCGTGCCGTACCTCGCGCGAGCGGCGGCGGCCGTGGGCGTGGACGGCTTTTTTTACGAAACGCATCCCGATCCAGCCCATGCGCTTTCGGATGGGCCGAATATGCTAAATTTGCAGCAGCTAGAGCGCGTCGTAGCCCAGACGCTTGCAATTCAAAAAGCGCTCGGATTTTAGCTCGCGATACCTCGGATTAATTTTATACTCATGATTGATGCTCACGAATTTTGCGCTTAAAATTCGTGAGCATGGCTCTATCTCGCAAAATTTCCCTATCTTTAATTTCATATTTTTAGACTAAATTTAAGTAAAAATTCAGGGGACGTATAATGTACTTCTATTTTATTCCAAAAGGTACGAAACGGATTGTCAAATCAATCTCGCAAAGGGCAGAAAGACAGTCGCTAAGACTATTAAAACGCTAGATCACTTCTATCATTCATTTTATATGATCAAAAGGCGCAGAAATTTTAGGCAGGGTGCTGAAATAGAGCTCGCGGCGAGCCTTTACGTAAATATTTTAGAATTTTGTAATTAGCCATTTTGCAACTACAAAAGCACGCAAAATTCTAAAATCACTAGATAAAATTTATAAATTTTGTCACCGTAAATGCAGCTGAATGCTTTATCGGCTATCTAATTTTTTATAGTAACATCCGCGTCTATGCCTCCTCTTATATAATTATCATCTATTTTTCTTATGTAATCGATCTTGTCAATGCTTATTGTTGCCGGAACATCTGTATCTAAATAAAATCTAACTTTTTTGTCGGAGCTGTAAGGATATTCTACGTAATGCACACAGACCCCAAACAATATAATAGCTATCATTAATAACGATATCGCGGTTATGCCACTAAAGGCTAGTTTTAATAATCTTTCGATATCTCCTCCGTTAAAAGAAACTTTCTCTTTTATTGCAACTTTCTTTTCAGGGATAAATTCTTTGCTATTTTCAGATTTACTTTTGGGTACAAGTAGCGTAAGGACTATGAATAGTAATATCAATGCGGTTATACTGCTAAAAATCGCCGTTGATTTCTCCATATTTTCTCCTTTAAAATAGACTTTCTCTTTTAAAATTTTTACAGTAAAAATCAAAAAATGTATCCTTATCTGCAAAAATTTCTTTAAAAATTCCGTTTCGGCTTAATCCTACAAAGAGCGCGGCAGCACGAGATTGAGCGGAAAATGACTTTTTAGGATTAAATTCTATATCGCTGAAATAATCATATTTTAAAACTTCATCCGCTAAATTTGGGTTTTCTTTTAGAGCGCTTAGATATAAAAAATCATAAAAATACGTTTTTGGCTCGGTATTAAAACGCTCGCTGAAAAGCTCAAATCCACAAAAATTTCCGCTATTTTTTAACGGCGGATATTTTTTAGGATGAACTTTAGCACTAAAAATAATCTCTTCAAACGGACCGCCTCGCTCAAAAAATTTTGAGCCTTGAAAAAAGCGCTCGACGCTAGCTTCTATTAAATTTTGATCTTCATCTTTTAAACGAAGCTTTAAATTAAAAGCGCTTAATGCTCTGCCTAAAGGGCTTGGTGAAGCCTTACTAATTTCTAAAATTTTTTCGCTTTTAAGCTCTCTTTTAGCACTATTTAAAAGACTATCTATTGATTTTATCTTTTGAGATAACGCAAAGCCGCTAAAAAATTCAAATTTTATATCTACACTTTTTACAAAAGGACTCTTATCTACTGCATAAAAAATCGGTCTAATAGCCTGCATCTTTTAATTCCTAACTAGCGGTATTATTTCGCTTACAAATTTTAGTGGAATCTTTTCGTAAATCATAACTTCAGCTTGCGAAATTTTGTATAAACTATTTTGAGCCTCACTGTGCGGTGGAAATTCTTGTATAGAATAAAGCCTATCGAAATCTAAATAGTTTTTGATGACACTATATTTTTCGATATGTGCCGCATTAGCCGTTGCATTTTGATCACTCATAATAAAAGCATGATAGAATAGTACGAGCGGAGAGATCAAAATTATTGCGAAATCATCGCTTGGATGTTTTTCGATAAAAGTACGAAGCATGTAATTGTTGCTTATAATAGATAGGTGCACGTAATCTCCTAAATTCCGCCTATTATCTAGTTCTTTAGATAGATTATTAGTTAACAAATTCGGTTTTATATCGCCACTTTCTAAATGGCTTATGCTGAAAACTCCACCCATTTTTATAATGGAGCCTAAATTTGAAAGTTTTGTTAAATGGATAAAATCGTAATATTTGCTCTTGCCTGTAAAATTATCATTAATGAAAGCTAGGGCTTCTTGATAGTTTTCGTCTTTGGTTAAATTAAACTTCGGCTCCGGTTTGAAATCCGCAATATCACCGACTTGAGGAATATTTGGGTAATGAAAATTCTTGCAGCGAGAAAATTTCTTTATATTCGCAATAGCGGCGTCTAGACTGGAATACGTAACAAATCCTTAAAATTAAATTTAAGGTAAATGATACTCTCTCTCTCTCTTAAATTTTGACTTAAAATTATGATGGTTTTTTAATAGAAATTTATAAGTAATTTACTTAATATATAAAATTTTTGCTGCATAGGCTTAGTGATTTTTTACTCATCACAGATATCTAAATTTAATCGTAAGGATATCAAACCGCTATTCTGCGCTTTATTTTGTATCTTTATCTAAAATTTTGTTTTTATCGCTATAATGCGGCTTCTTGACCTTTTCGTCTAGTGGCTCAGGACGTTGCATTCTCAGTGCGAAAACGCGTGGTTCAAATCCCGCAAGGGTCGCCATTATGGACTTCTATACAAGCATCATGATTTTAAACGATAAATTTATCTATGATTTTATCATGGACTTTCATACAGCCCATCTGATTTCAAATAATAGATTTTATCCGCGATTTTATCGATGAAACTTTTATCGTGCGAGACAATGATCTCACTTACGTCAAGCTCCGCCAAAATCCCCGCCACGCGCTCCTGCATCGCCTCATCAAGCGCCGTCGTAGGCTCGTCCAGTAGCAGTATCCTAGGCTCGCATACCAGCGCGCCCGCAAGCGCCACTAGCTTTTTCTCGCCGCCGCTTAGATGAAAGGGCACCCGCTCGCGCAGATGTTCGATTCCCAAGCGTCGCAGCGTCTCCAGCGCCTTGCGCTCGATCTGCTCTTCACCTAAAATTTCAAGCTTTTTTAGATGGTCGTTTTCGCTGCCCTGCCTTAAAATTTCCGCCTTACGACCAAAAAATTTATAAAAAATTCCACGCCTTTGCTCCACATTTCGTGCTCGTTTTAACCGCTCATTTTGCGCACGCAGGCTAAATGCGACGTCCTCAAACACGCTCGCGCACAAAAATTGATCGTCGCTGTTTTGAAACAAAAACCCGATCTCGTGGCGAAATTTTACAAAATCCTCCGCACACTCAAGCTTCTCACCGAAAAGCTCGATTTCGCCCTCACCCCATTGCCTTAGGCCGCCTAAAATTTGAAGCAGGCTCGTCTTGCCCTGCCCATTTGCGCCCAAGATCGCCACTTTTTCCTTATGCCCTACGCTCAAATTTACGCCGCGAAAAATTTCTCGCTCGCCGTTTTTAGCGCTTAAATCCAGCGCCTTAAGCGAACAGCTCATAAGATAGCTCCGATTTTAACAGATACGCACGCCAACACGAACGCCAAAAACGAGGCCTCCGAGACGCTCAAGCCCTCGCGACATTCGTAAAATAGCCTACCGCAAAACCCTCGCGCGCTCATTACCATGCTTAAATTCCTTGCCTGCTCAAGTGCCGAAATCGCTAAAATCCCGACTAAATTCGCATAAATTTTATAAGTGAAAATTCCGCTCGTCCCTACAAATCCGCGCATGCGCAAAAGTGCTTGCAGCCTCGCTAGATCCGAGCGTAAAAAATTTACGAATCGCCCGCAGCAATACACCAAAGAGCTTAGCTTTTCGCCGAGTCCCAGCCCATAAAATCCGCGCGCGAAAAAATATTCATCCTTGCCGTAAAATAGCAAAATTGCAAACGCCATTATCAAATTCGCGCGCAAAAATATCACGCCCGCAAGCTCGTAGTTGCCGACTATGGCGGGGCTTAACGCGCTTAAAATAGCAAAGATATTTAATACCGCAAGCCTTGTGCAGACCGCACGCGCAATCGAAATTTTAAGCGCAAAAAGAAGTAGCGGCGGGGCAAAAAACGCTGCGTAAAGCTGTCCGCTAAGTCCGACGCCGAAGCTGAAGATGAAAAACGCGAGCAGTGATACGGCGGGGCTCATTTGCGCGCTCTTTTCGCTAGCCACATTAAGCCAAAAAAGCCGAAAATCAAGGCCAAACAAAGCGCGATTTTAGGCGCCTCGGCGGACTGGCTTTGAAACGCCAGGTTCCTAATATCACTCTTAGGGCTTTCTTTCGGCAAAATGCTTTGCGAGGCGGAATTTTCCAAAGGCTTGGAAGCATTTGAAATTTTATCTTTAGATACACTGCCTTTCGGCGCGATATTTTCGGGCGCGCTGTCTTTGGACGCGAAATTTTTAGCGGCGTTCGAATTTTGTGGCATAGGATTTTCAGAAACGTCAGAATTTTGCGGCGTGGAATTTTCAGGATCACCGGAATCCTGCGGCGTAAAGTCTTCGGCGCTAAATTCCATCTGCGCGCCGTGCCCTGCACCTCCGTAAATTTGAATAGTAAAATTTTTAGCCGGGATCTTTATACTCGCAAGTCCCTCTTTATCAGTCCTAGTGCGCACAATTTCGCGCCCGTCCGCACTGATTAAAACTTCGCACTCCATGCAGGGAGAATTTTTATAAAAATAGCTATAAATTGCCACTCTATCACCCTCTTGCGTCGCAAAAAGATGAAGCGCATGCGAAAATGCGAAGGAGCTCAAAACCGCTAAGAAAAATAGCGCTCTCATCGCCTCTGTCCGCCGTAAAATTTCGCAATAAAGCTAAGCGCAAAAAGAGTGATGATCCCTTCCAAAACAGCCAGGATCGCACCTTCGAGCGAGATAAGCGTCGCGATAGCAAAAAACTCCCGTCCGCTGATGAAAAGCACGAGATCAAGAAGCAGCATCGAGCAGACGATCGGCACGAAACCCGCCAAAAATAGATAAATTTTTTGCGTGCGCGCTTTTAGCTCTTGCGCTTTTGCGGCGGCGGCAAAGAGTCCGCCTAAAACCGCTGGAAAACCGATGACTGCGGTATTTACGCCGAGCACGCTAAGCCCTCCAAAGCCGAAAAATACCCCTTGCAAAAATAGCGCGACGAAAATCGCCAAGATCGCGCGCGAGCCCAAAAACGCGCCCACGAGCCCGCTTAGCATCAAATGCATGGAGCTGACGCCCACGGGCAGGTGCACAAAAGATGCAACGAAAAACAGCGCGCTAAAACATGCGATCCTAGGGATTTCAGACTGCCTTACGCGCCATAAAATCGCCGCCACCGCAGGCGCTGTAACCGCCCAGCCTGCGAGCAGCACGGGCGCGCTCAAAACTCCTTCGCTAATGTGCACGGCTCGCCTCCTTTAAATCGCCCCTGTTTTTTAGACGCGCAAAAACGCACGAAGTAGCTAAACTTAAGGCATTTGCGACCTTTGCGATAATTGCCTTGATTGCTACAGATCTTGCTTTTACGACTTTAGTCGCGGCAAAATTTACGGCTGTAAAACTCAAGACTTGCGTCCTATCCGCGGCGGCTGTCAGCGCAAGACTCGGAGCGGTCTCAAAACCGTTTGCGGAACCGGTAAATTTGATAAATTTTACAGCTCGCATGGCGCAAGAATTTTCGCTTGCTACATTTGCAGAAACGGCGAGCGGATTTTGCAACGTAAAATTTAAAGCTCCGAGCGATCTCGGCGCGGTGTTCGCGCGGTAAAACAGAGCCTTCAAAATTTCAAAAAACGAAATTTTGCGCGCGGGTATTTTACGCTCATAAATCCACGGATATGAAATTTTACGGCTCGAAGCTCCTAAGAGCGGATTTCTACCGAGCAAAATTCCACGCAGCAGAGCTTCGTTACTTAAAATTCTACTCAGCGAAATTTTGCTCCGTAAAGTTTTAACCAAACCCCGAGACGCAGACTGCGTGGAGGTGCGAAACAGCGAAATTTTGTCATTTAGAATTTTAGCCGCAGAATTCGCTGGAAATTCTACGCTCAAAATCAAAACGTGCGAAAATAAAATTTCAAAGCTCCGCTCAAACGCAAATTTAAATTTATCCGCAGCCGCGCAAATTTCACCAGAAAAAAGAGATCTCACCGAGCCGCTCCCCTATTTTTTCAGCTCGCCTGCCTTGATCCAAAGCACGGCGCCCAGCTCATTTACGGGCTGCTCGCTTCCTTTGGCGGCCTCCTCCTCGCTAAGAGCCGCAAAGCCCCACCAGCCGGCAACCGGCATCACGAAGCTAAACTCGCCCGCGCCGTTGGTTTTAACGACCTGTGTGACATGCGCCTCACTAGGGGCTTTGTAGCCCTTATCGTTATATAGCTCGATCTCCACGTCCGCGCCCGAGACGGGCTTTCCGTGCAGTAAAAAAACTCCGCTAAATATCTCGCCCGCATACAGCGCATAAGGCCGCACTAGCGGCACGATCTCCGCCTCTAGCCCGAGCGGCTTATCCCAGCCTTCGCCCGCGCCGTAAGCATCGACGTAGGTTTTGGTAATATGGCGGATCATCTTACGCTCGGCCGGCTCGGCATAGGGTTTCGGATCAAAATAAAACGCCAAAAGCGATGGCTTGTCAGCTTTAAATTCCGCCGTGAAATAGGAATTTTCGCCCTTTTTCTGCTCTTTTAGGCTGCCTAGGAGCGATTTTTTCTCACCATCAATAAAAACACCAAATTCTGCGGGCTTTTGTAGATTCATAGACTCCTGTAAAAACGGATGGGAGAATTCCAAATTTAGCTTTAAAGTAGCATCTTTTTGATCCTCTACGACATTTTTATCCGTCGTAAGAACGCCGAAATGTGCGAACACAAGGCTCGCCGCGAAAATTCCTAAAAAAGCAAATTTTGCCTTCATGTAATACCTTTCATAATAAAATATTACGGAATTGTATCACTTTTTTTCATCCGTATTGCTTAAATGTGGGTTTATTTTGAGTATTTAAAGCAAACTTTAGTTAAAATGTCGCAATTTAAATTACCAAAAAGAGGCAGAAAATGATAAATTTAAAACTTATCGAGACGAATTTCGACGAATTTAATAAAAAACTTATCGCCAAAAAAGTCCCGCCGCAAACCCTGCAATCGCTACTAGATGCCTACAACGAGCTAAAATCTAAAAAGAGCGATCTTGAAAACCTTCAGGCCGTGCAAAACGCAAAGAGCAAGGAGTTAGGTCTCGCCGCGCGCGAAGGCTGGGGCGTAGGCGCGCTAAAATCACAGCTTGAGGAAAATAAGCAAAAGATCCAAAGCCTTGGCGAGCTCGTAAATGAGCGCGAGCAGAGCCTAGAGGCGATCGCCGCGTGCGTGCCGAATATCATCGACGACGACGTGCCGATCGGCACGGACGAGAGCGAAAACGTCTGTATCAAAAAGGTGCTGCAGCCGCGCACGTTTGACTTCGCGCCCAAGCAGCACTTCGAGCTCGGCGAGGCGCTGGGATGGCTTGATTTCGAGCGCGGCGTCAAGCTCAGCGGCAGCCGCTTCACCGCGATCCGCGGGCTGGGCGCAAAACTGAATATGGCTCTCATCAACTATATGATCGAATTTAATAACTCGCGCGGCTTCGAGCTCGTAAATATGCCGTTTTTGGTGCGCGATCAGATCCTCTACGGCACGGGCCAGCTGCCTAAATTTAAAGACGATCTCTACCGCGTTGACGACGAGGAGCAAAACCTCTACCTAATCCCTACGAGCGAGGTTACGGCGACAAATCTCTTTAACGATGAAATTTTACGTAGCGAGGAGCTGCCGATCAAGCTCACCAGCTACAGCCACTGCTTTCGCAAGGAAGCGGGCTCGGCGGGGCGCGATACGCGCGGCATGATCCGCCAGCACCAGTTTGAAAAGGTCGAACTCGTCGCCATCACGCGCCCTGAAGATAGCGCAAAGATGCTTGAGGAGATGATTTCGTGCGCGAGCGATCTGTTAGCTAGCCTAGGCCTTCCGCACAGACACATGCTACTTTGCAGCGGCGATCTTGGCTTTAGCGCCGCAAAAACCGTGGATTTGGAGGTTTGGCTGCCGGGGCAGAACCAATACAGAGAGATCAGCTCGATCAGCAACTGTCGCGATTTTCAGGCGCGTAGAGCCAAGATCCGCTTCAAAGACGGCAAGAAAAACAGCCTCGTTCACACGCTAAACGGCTCCTCGCTCGCGGTCGGCCGCACGCTGATCGCGGTGATGGAAAACTACCAGCGCAAGGACGGCAGCATCGAAATCCCGTGCGTTTTAGAAAAATATATGTAGGCGGCCCGTGCGAAAGCCTTATAAAAACCCAAATTCTAACGCCCACTTTGCAGCCGCTGGATTTTACGCGGAAAAATTTAAGAAACGCGGCGTTAAATTTTTTGCGCTGCAAAATGCGGGATTTTTTGCAACAAAATTTGACAAAACGGAATTTTGCGGCGTAAAATTTCATAAAGTAAGATTGCGCCGCGCAAAATTTTATACCGCGGAATTTGCGGCGAAGGGCGAGAAATTTTGCGGCATGAAACGGCGCGGAGCGGGCGCGTGAAGATCGCGCTTTTCGGCGGCAGTTTCGATCCGCCGCACGCAGGACACGATGCCGCGGTAAAGGCGATCTTATCAAGCTTGAAGCCCGATTTGCTGGTCATAATGCCGTCATTTCTAAACCCGTTTAAAAAGAGCTTTTCGGCGCCTCCGCAACTGCGGCTTAGATGGTGCCGCGCGCTGTGGAGCGACGCCCCGCGCATAGAGGTGAGCGATTATGAAATTTCGCAAAACCGCTCGGTACCCACGATACAAAGCGTGAAATTTCTGCTCGAAAAATATCGCGCGAACGGCAAAATCACGTCCGAGACGACAGCCTCGGCGAGCGAAACCCCGACAGCCGTAACGGATAGGGCTCTAACTAACGGCGCAAATATTGCGAATAAAATTTCTGCCGGTGCTTATACTCCTGGCAGTGCAGACGAAATTTTACCCGAGAGGACGGACGGGGCTTTGTCGTGCGATATAAGTAAAATTCTAAGCAGCGACGTCTGCTCCGCCGATATTACGGGCGGGACGAGCATCCCCGCTAACGCAAAAAACGAAGCTCTACAAGGCGGAATGGCGGATCAAATTTCGGTTGGTAGCAAAAGCGAAATGGACGGAATTTCGCAAAGCAAGGCGGGTGAGATTTCGGCCGACGGCAGAAATAAGGCGGGTAATGCAAACGATGCGAGCAAAATTTTAAACGCAGACAAAATTCCAAGCGGCAATACAAATTGCATGACCGACATGAGCGACACAAATTGCATGAATGTCGCAAATGATGTGCATTACGCGAGCGATGTGAGCAGTGCAGATGAAGTAAGCAAAGCAAACAGCGCGAACCATATAGACACAGCACCAAAGCTCTATATCGTCGTGGGTGCTGACAACCTAGCCGAGCTTCACAAATGGCGCGATTTTAGCGAGCTGCAAAGATTAGCGGAGTTTGTAGTGCTTACGAGGCCCGGCTACGAGATCCCGCGGCAGTGGGCGGCTCTAAGGCGCATCGAGATTGTCGTAGATACGAGCTCAAGCGGTTTTAGGCGAGATTTCAAAGGCGAAATCCCGCCCAAGATCGCAGCAGAGGTCATAAAATTTTATAAAAGGAAAGATATGCAAGATCCAAAGCAAAGGGCGGAGCGGATCGCCGAAATTTTAAACAAAAAGAAAGCCGAAGATGTCCAGATTATCGATATGAGTGAGCGCGAATACATCGCAAAACTCGTAGTCATCGCAACTACGCTAACCTCCCGCCACGCAGCCTCGCTTATCGAGGAGCTAAAAAGCGTGCTTAAGCCGCTCGGCGAGGAGTTTTTGGCTATCGAAAGCGGTGATGAGTGGAGCGTCGTCGATCTCGGCGACATCATAGTCCATCTCATCAGCGAGGCCTACCGCGCCAAATACAATATCGAGGACTTCCTCGACAAGCTCAAAAAAGAGCAATTTTAAGGAGGGAGCGTGCCGAGACAGACCTGGAGCAGCAAGCTCACATATATTTTAACCGTCGCGGGCGCCACGATCGGCTTTGGTTGTACGTGGCGGTTTCCGTATTTAGTCGGCGAAAACGGCGGCGGCGCCTACGTGCTCGTGTTTTGCATCGCGATGATCGTGCTTGGAATCCCGATGATCTTAGTAGAAAACGTCATCGGACGTCGCGCGCTAAGAAACTGCGTCGATGCCTTCACAGCGCCTAAAAAGGACGGTTCGCGCATAAAGCCCGCATGGAAGATCGTAGGCATCATGGGCGTAATCGGCGCGTTTGGAATTTTAGCCTACTATATGGTCCTTGGCGGCTGGGTGCTAACCTACATCGTAAACATCGTAAGCGGCAACTTCGACCTCTCCGCGCGGATCACAGATCCCGCATTTACGCAGAAATTCTACGCAGATCACATCGAAAATAGCCCGCTCGGCGTCGGAGCTTACACGCTCGTTTTCATAGCGATCAACTGGTACATTTTGAAAAACGGCATCATCGAGGGGATCGAAAAATTCGTAAAATTTCTAATGCCCGCGCTATTTTTGTGCTTCATCGCGGTAATCCTTACAAATTTAACGCTTGAAGGCGCAAAGGAGGGCGTGAAATTTTATCTCGGCGTCGATTTTGCCAAGATCACGCCCAAGCTTTTGATCGACGTTTTGGGTCAGGTCTTTTTCGCGCTCTCGCTCGGATTCGGCGTGATGATCACGCTGTCTAGCTTCCTCAACAAAGACGAGAAGCTGATGCAAACAGCCACCATCACCGCAGTCGTAAACACCCTTATCGCCGTGCTTGCGGGCTTTATGATCTTCCCGTCACTCTTTAGCGCAGGGCTTGAGCCGAGCAGCGGCTCGTCGCTGGTTTTTAAAAGCCTTCCGATCGCGTTTTCGCATATGCCGTTCGGCAACGCCGTCGCGGTGGTCTTTCTCTCGATTTTGCTCATCGCCGCGCTTACGACGTCGATCACGATCTATCAGGTCATCATAAATTTCGTCGAGGAGCGCTTCTCATTTTCGACGCTAAAGGCGGTAAATTTAACGCTCGGCGGCGTCTTTGTGCTCGGCAACCTGCCCTGCATACTCTCAAGCAGCGTGCTTGCGGACGTTAAAATTCTGGGGCGCTCGGTTTTCGACGCCTTCGACTTCGTAAGCGCGAACGTATTTTTCGTACTAACGGCGCTTCTGTGCTGCATCTACGTGGGCTGGGTGCTGAAAAAGGACGCGATCTACGAGGTAACCAACGAAGGCGATCTCGGCGCAAGGCTCGCGGGAGTTTGGTTTTTGTACGTCAAATTTATCCTGCCGCTCATCATCGCGGTGATCTTCGGGTACGGGATTTTCGGCTAAATTTAAAGCCGTAAGAGTTTTAAAATTTAAATTTGTCCACGGCGGTGCGATAGAATTTTAAAATTTCATCTGCTCCGCTACGTATGCTGCGGCGTGAGTTTTTACGCGGTGTAATGCACTGCAGCTATAATATATAAATTTAGCGCAACCGCGTCCTGCCCTTTGTAAGGCGTCGTCGAGGGTTAGGCGGGGTTTGAGGCGAACAGGGCGATACGGTGCTGCGGAAGCAGTGCCGTCTCTGCGAGAAGTGCGACTTCGCAACCGAGGCCCCTTCCCGCCCTAAGAAAAGTTTGGGTGCGGCGCGGCGGAATTTTAAAATTTTATTCGCCTCAGCGCAGCGCGTTAAATTTTAGAATTTTAAAATCTATCGCAGCGGCGCCGTATCGCGAGAGATAAAATTTAAAATTTAGCCGCAATTTAGGGGTTTTCAATGCTTCTGTTTTTCTTTACGATCTTTCCGATATCGCTGATGCCGGGCATCAACATGACCTACGCGCTAAATCTCGGCATCTCGCGCGGCTATCTTAGGGCGCTGCCTGCGTTGCTCGCGCAGGTGCTAGGCGTCGCGGCCGTGGCGCTTGCGTGCATATTCGGCGTCGCGGGTATTCTGCTTGCGCACCCTGCGGCGCTTAGCGCGATTAAAATTTTAGGCGGCGCGTATATTTTTTATCTGGGCGTCGCGACCTTTTTAGCGCGCGGAAATTTCAAGCTGCAAAAACAGAAGCGCAGCGAAAATATCTTCTTCCAAGGCCTCGTAGTCGCGGTCTCAAACCCCAAGGCGTGGATATTTTTTACTGCGCTCTTTCCGCCGTTTTTGGACGCGGATAATCTTTTCGGTGCGCGCACCTTCGCTCTCGTGGCGATCTTGTGCGTGAGCGAAAGCATCTGCCTTAGCATCTACGCGCTGGGCGGAGCGGTGCTAAAAAATCTGCTAAAAACTCATCTGAAATACCTCGAAATTTTCTGCTCGGTGCTGATGTGCGCGATCGGGCTGTGGATGATTTTGGGCTAAATTTTGATTGGGCTTGGCGCCCGAGTTTTGATGAAATTTTAAATTTAAAAGATAGGTTTCAAAGCGGTATTGCTGCGACTAAATCTCAAGAAAAGCTCTTAAAATTTAGCCGCTAGCTTTGAATTAAAATTTTAAGCGATCGGTGGCATGCACCAAGCGCCGCAGCGACTACCTCTGCAGCGGACCTGCGTCTATAGCAAATCCACGGTGCGTCTAAGCGATTTGCGGGCAGCGATTATCGTCCGTAGCAAACCTACGAGCGCTTAAGAGATTTCAGCTTTGTGTACTGCACGAGCCTTATCCGCTCTACTCGGTTTATGCGTTTAAAACGGATTTTAGCTCTGTGGGTAGCACCGCTTCCGTTTGTGACGTGCCCGCGCAATTTAAAATTTACGCAAGCGAAGCGCGACGGGCCCAGATTTTTATATCGGCGCGTCCGCTTAAATTTTAAAATTTAATCTCTGCCGTGAAGCTCGTCAATATAGAATTTTACCGAGCCGAGACCCTCTTTTTTCGCCCATTCATAGGCGCTTGAGACGAACTCCCAGTTGATGCCCGCGTAGAATTTTTCCAAATATTTCGGGCGCGCATTGTGCTCATCAATGTAATACGCGTGCTCCCAAACGTCCACGACTAGAAGCGGCACGAGCCCTTCTGTTACCGGCGTAGCGGCATTTTGGGTCGCTTTGATGCAAAGCTTGCCTGATTTTGGATCGTAAGCGAGCCACACCCAGCCCGAGCCGAAATGAGCCGTAGCAGCAGCTAAAAACTCGCTTTTAAAATCCGCGAAATTTTCTGCCAGCGCCGATTTTAGCTCCCCAGACTGCTCGCTAGGTTTTGCGATGCAATCCCAGTAAAAATCGTGGTTGTAAACCTGCGCGGCGTTGTTAAAAAGCCCGCCGCTAGCAGCCGTTACGATCTCGTAAAGCCCCTTGCCCGCAAACTCGCCCGATTCGGTAAGTTTATTTAAATTTGCCACGTAGGTCGCGTGGTGCTTGCCGTGATGATAATCACAGGTTTCTTTACTTACGACCGCGTTGTGCGCCGCATCGAACGGCAACTCTCTAAGTTTAAACATCTTTCTCTCCTTGAAATAATTTGAGGAAATTATATCCTAAAATTTCTAAATAATTAATAAAATTTATTATTTAGGATTAATTTTAAGATGAATTTCAATCTAAGCTCGCTCCCAATATAATCGCGCCTTAAATTTAAAATTTAGGCGGTTTGTGAAGACCAAAGGCTTTGCTTCTGCCATCATCGTATCGCTTTTTGAGTGCGGCTGGGCGTACGGGTTTAAGCACGCTGCTAGTACGCACGATTGGCTACTGACCGCCACCTGCGTAATTGCGAGCTTTTTTATATTTATGCTTGCTTTAAAATACGTCGGCGCGGTACTCGCATACCTCCTATACACGGGTATCGGCACGATCGGCGCCGTGGTCCTAGGCGTATTCATCCACCGCGAGAAAATTTCTACGCACAAAGCGCCCCTCTTATTTCTCATAATTTCAAGCGCCGTGATGCTGAAATTAATTTAGAATTTTGGCGAATTTAGCTAAGCTTAGCGCTAAATTTAACGCAAAGGAAAATCATGAAAATCATCGAAGGCTCGCTTGCTCTTAAGGGCAGCGAAAAAATTTTAATCATCAACGCCCGCTTCAACCACATCATCACCGATCGCCTAGTCGAAGGGGCGCACGACGCGTTTTTGCGCCACGGTGGCAAGGAGGAAAATTTAAGCCTGATGCTAGTGCCTGGCGCTTTTGAGATCCCGCTCGCGCTTGAAAAGGCGCTAGCTTCCAAGCTTTACGACGCCGTCGTCTGTCTAGGCGCGGTTATCCGCGGCTCTACTCCGCATTTTGACTACGTAAGCGCCGAAGTAAGTAAGGGTATCGCGAATACCATGCTAAAATACGGCGCGCCCGTGGCTTTCGGCGTGCTGACTACCGATAGCATCGAGCAAGCGATCGAGCGTGCGGGCTCAAAGGCAGGCAACAAGGGCTTTGAAGCGATGAGCAGCGCGATCGAGCTTCTAAGCCTTTTTCGTAACATAAAGGCGTAAAATGGCCACCAGACACCAAGCCAGACTCGCTGCGATCTCGCTGCTTTACTCTAAAGATATGAACGGCGGGGACGAGGACTTTGCAGACGAATATCTGGAGGAAAAGCGCATTCGCAACGAGCAGCGCAACTGGACGCTGGCGCTTCTGCGCGGCGCTAGCGAAAATCTTGCCGCGGTCGATGCGCTGATAGATGAAAATTTAAAGGAATTCAAGCTCGCCGAAATTTCGGCTCTGGAGCGCGCGATACTGCGGCTCGGGGCGTATGAATTGCGCTTTACGGACACGGACGCGGGCATCGTCATCAACGAAGCGATCAACTCCGCCAAAGAGCTTGGCATCTCGCCAAGATTTATAAACGGCGTGCTGGACGCGCTAAAAGATAGCCCCGTAAACATCGCGGTGGATAAAATTTCCAAGCCGACTGCGACGGCAAGCGTAAATCTCGAGACAACCACGGAGGCAGTCAAAAATTTTAAGCCTGCTGCGGCGAAAAACTCCGCTGTTTCGGACAGCGACGATACGGCAAAAAATTTCATCCCCGCAGGCGCGGACGGCGAGACGAAAAATTTTACTAAGACAAAGAGGAGCGGCACGCCGAAAAATTCTACGGCGAGCAGAAGCAGACCGTCTAAAAAGCCCGCTAATTTGAAAACTCGCAGCGCGTCCGCAAAAAAATCCGAAGCCGCCGCGAGCAAAAAATTTAAAACGGAGAGAAATTTCAAGACTGGAGATAAATTTAAGACGGAGAAAACGGGCAAAAATTTCAAAACGGGCGAACGAAGTAAAAAATTTAAGGCAGGCGAACGAGGCAAAGACGCCGCGCCGAAAAGAGAGGGTGCGGATAGAAATTTCAGAGTCGGCAAAAACGCGGCATCGAAAAAGAGCGCTGCTGGTAAAAATACTGCGCCAAAAAGTAGCGCGGGGCGCAAAATCTCTACCGCGCCGAAAAAATCTGCTGGCAGCAGAGTCGCCGTCTCGAAAAGACCTGCGGGCGGCAGAGACGTGGTACGCGGCAAGGATAAGCGGTGAAGCTCTGCGTCGCGCTTGATCTGGGCTCAAAGCAGGAGTGTTTGCAGCTAGCAGGTGAGCTTGCGAGCTTGGCTGATAAAATTTGGCTCAAAATTGGCTTGCGAGCTTATTTGCGCGACGGAGCAGGATTTGTGGAGGAGCTAAAAAAGCTCGGAAATTTTAAAATTTTCCTCGATCTAAAGCTTTATGATATCCCAAATACGATGGCAGACGCCGCCGAGGAGATCGCAAAGCTTGGCGTAGATATGATAAACGTGCACGCAAGCAGCGGCAAACGCGCGATGGCGACGGTGATGGAGCGACTGGACAAGCTAGCTTCGCGCCCGTTGGTGCTTGCGGTTTCGGCGCTAACGAGCTTTGATGAGGCCGAGTTTAGCGCGGTTTACGAGCAAAATTTAAGCGATGCCGTACGTAAATTTAGCGTGATGAGCTATGAAGCGGGGCTTGACGGTATGGTCTGCTCGGCGTTCGAGAGTCGCCTAATCAAGGACGCCACGAGCTCAAATTTTATCACGCTTTGCCCGGGCGTAAGGCCGTTTGGCGAGAGCGCGGCAGATCAAAAGCGAGTGGCAAATTTGGGTGTCGCGCGCGAGGCGGGGGCTAATTTTATCGTGGTAGGTCGGCCGATTTATCAGGCGCAAAACCCACGCGAAATTTGCGAACAAATTTTGGATCAAATTTAGCGCCAAAACTTGCGTAAAATTTGATGCAAGCTCGTTTTAAGCGCCGTTTCCGCGCGAAAGAAATTTTAATCAGAACGCGCACAAAGGCGGCTCGGAGGATGTCGAAGCGCTGTCGTCATCTTTTTGCGAAATCCGTTGGGGTTTGAAACGGCGGTCTTCGTTCGTGGCTCTACGGGCTCGCTAGGCGTGTAAATTTACCCCGTTGAGGATAAAAGCGTTCAAACTTTGCCGCGCCCAAGCTCCCTGCTAGCTGGCGGATAAAATTTCCGATGACCAGCGCGGCGGCGGATATCTTAACACTAAAAAGCGGCGCACATAAGGGTGGCGGCCCGGCGGCGAGGTAAAATTTTAAAAATTTTCGCACCGCGTGGATAAAATTTTAAAATTTGCCTCACACGAGTGAGACTTTAGAATTCCGCACTCTCAAGGGGTTTTAAAATTTCATCCAAATGGCGAGCCAAGCGAAATTTAAATAATGATTGGAGTAAAATTTGAGTAAAGGCGCGAGCGATTTTAAGAAAATCCCGTATGTAGGCGAGGCGACAGAGGCCGATCTGCTCGCACTTGGTTACGAGGGTATCGATTCGCTAAAGGGCGCGGATCCGGATGATATGTATGAGCGCACAAAGGCGCTCGGACGCGGCAGCGACAGGTGCATCCTCTACGTTTACCGCATGGTTTGTTACTACGCAAACACTCCACGCCCAGACAAAGCCAAGCTGAAATGGTGGCTTTGGAAGGATTAAATTTACAAATTTGACCCGCGCAAGTCGTTAAAAGCGGATCCGTTTAAATTTGAGCGGATTTACTAGCAACCGACGCGGCTGTATTTGCGGCGCGAAACGGCGCCTCACGAAAGTGCAAGCTAGTAAGCGCATGAACGGTGCAAATTTTATGCGCGAGCTTTACGAGCACAATGCGATGGGATGGCGCAAAGAGCGTAAATTTTACGGGCGCGGCGTAGCGGCTAACGCAAAGTACAAACATAGCCGCAATATGAAATTTTGATTTATTCACAGGCACGCTTTGCGATGAAGCAGCCTGCACGAAATATAAAATCGCTCCGATTTCTGGCAAGCGCGCGCCGAGCCGTATATGCGCCCATAAATATAAAAGCGGCGACAGTCGGTGTTTTTAGGCGCACACGGCGCAGCCTTTCACGACGGCGAGCGGTGGCGGCTGATATTTTAATAATCGCGCTATGGAGAAAATGAAATAGGCGGCGCGAAGAGCGTAAATTTAACGGGTGCCGTATAATAGGGCGCTTCAAAGCGGAAGGACGGTAGGGATGAAATTTTTTGCTACTTTGATTTTGTGCGCGAGCGCGCTTTTTGGCGAGACGATCAGCGCGAAATATGAGATTTCGTTCGGCATCTTCGGCGCGGTCGGCAGCGCAAACACGCGGCTCGTGCGGCAGAGCGATCGCTACGAGATCGTCATGGATGCCGTTGCACAGGGCGTCGCGGGCAGCCTAAGCGGGCAAAGGCGCGAGAGCTTCCGCTCGAAGGGGCGCATCGTGGCGGGGCTTTTGATGCCCGATCTCTACGTCCATGAGGTCTCGCGCAAAAAGGGCAAAACGACGAAAAACGAGCGCAAAACCTACGCCTTCGACTACGCGCGCAAAACGATAAAATTTCAAAAGTTCAAGGGCGCGGGCGGCGAGCTACAGCTCGTAAGCGATGAAATTCTGCCCTATTTTGCGACGAACGACCTGCTGAGTTTGTTTTTCAATTTCTCTAAAATCCCACACTCGGGCGATAAATTTTTCGTCCGAGCCGCGGGCGCAAAAGGCGCTGACGGAAGGATCGACATCGAAAGGCCGCGCGGAAGCGCCGCTGCAAATATCGCAAGCGAGCTTGGCGTCGCGCCGCCTAGCGAGACGGATGCAAACTCCGGCGCAGCGGCAAGCGCAAGCTCTAGCGGAGCAGATACGAAAACCGGCACAAAGGACGTAAATTTTAAAGGGCACGGCGCGGGCGCGGATAAGCAGGCTGCAGCGATCTACGTGGTTTTCATAAACCAGCCGATATTTTCGAGCAGCCGAGGCGAGCTGCACCTGAGCCTAAACGAACGCGGTTACGCCGATCGCGCCGTTTTGAAGGACGTGCTGCTCTTCGGCGACATCCGCGCGCGGCTCGTGGAGTGAGACTTCGTAAATTCGAAAAATGCATGAGTTAAAAATTTTTAACTCTTAAAAGATAATTTGGTCCGTCTAGGTCTTTATTAAATTTTAGTTTCATATATTTTTTAAGCTCGTTATATTCTTTATTAGTGGGTATAAATATAAAAAATTTATTGTAAAGCGCGTCTATAATTAAAGCATCGACAAACCTACATGAAAATAATCCGCCCTTAAACAGATGAAAAATCATTTGCGGTATAAAAAGAAAGATAATCGCTCCCATGCAGCAAAATAACATTATAAAGACTATCATAGAGTCATCAAATATCGCGCCATAAATATAAGCGAGTACGTATATGGCAAGACAGGTTTTTCCTGCGATTCTTTCCGTTTCCGTATATTTATGTGTTTCGCTTTCATAAAAAAATGCGAAAGTCTTTTTGAAATATAAAATCTCATCAAATTTCATTACGAGCTGCTCGCCTGATTTTATACATTTTATGCTTGAGTTTAAAAATATAAATTTTCTTCCGTAATGCTGCGAAAAACCCTTAAGGACTCTGGCAACTAAAGGTACAAATAAGTAAAATATTTGCAACTTTTCTATCGTAGGGGATATTAAATACTAAATTTATAAACATGGCAAAACAAAGCAATACCGCTATAGTTATAATATATACGATCGTTATATAATCTTTGATTACTAGCGGCTCTTTGTCGTAATCTCGAGTTTTAGCGCCCCGCGATGAAACACCGCCCGGGTTTAAATTTTGAAATTTTACCTCATCTTTTGAGTTTAAATTCATGTCGTTTAAATTTCTATCTCGGAAATTTGCGCCGCAAAGATGATCGGGTTGCGATTCGGGGTCTGTTTGATTAAAATTCGCATTTTTAAAGCTTTTGCTACTCAAATTTGCATCGTTTAAATTTAATGATCTGCGATCCATTGCATCGCTTAAATCCGCATCGTCAAAGATGTCAGCGCTAGCGCCTTTTCGAAGCTTTTGCTTGAAAGTCCGACGTCGTTCGTTTAGAGGCTTTTTAGATTCCTCAAGCAGCACTTTATCCAAAAAATATCCTTAAGCTTAAACGCTCGTATTTTATAATTTCAGGCTTAAATCGCAATAAATCGCGCCCATTTCGTGAGCTTTTGATTTTATTTAAAATATGTTTTTACATCGCGCCGCATACAGCGCAATTACGACAGCAAGGGCGCGGCAACGGAAACAAACCGCGTTTTTGGATCGATTTATTTCTTAAATTTTCTTATGAAATCGCTCGCGTCCCGCGCAGCCATTGCAGGGCTCATAACGGCGATCCTGTCGGCTCCCGCGCGTAAGACGGAGGCGAAATTGTGCGGCGTGATGCCGCCTAGCGCGTAGATTTCGCCCGCGAAAAACTCCCGCACGGCGCGGATCAAATTTAGCCCCTTCGGCGCTAGCCCCGCCTTACAATCAGTCGCGAAGATGTGGCTCAGGCAGATCGCGTTCGCGCCCAGCTCCAGCGCCTCGCGCGCTTCCGCCTCGCTGTGGCAGGAAGCGACCAGTTTTTTGAAATTTGCACGCAAAAACTCCGCGCCGTGCGCCGCGCTAAAGCTCCGCAAAACCCCGAGCGGCAGCCATAAATTTCTCTCGCCTGCCCGCAGCGCAAAATCTGCAAAATTATGCACAAAGATCGCAGGCTGGTGGCTAGAACGCTCTGCGCTCTGCGCACCCTCCGCACTCTGCGAGCTCCCCGCATTTTTTGCACTATGCACATCATTTGCATTTTCTGTACTTTGCGCACCCTGCATCCTTTCCGCATTTTCTGCGCCCCGTACGCCTTCTGTCGCGAGTTTCGTTTCGCTTGCAGCGCCACGAAGCGAAATCTCGCCCGGTGCGCTATCATTCGCGCAGTTTGCAGCGCTGGTAAAATTTTCAGACAAAATTTCATCTAAAACGCAAGCGGAATTTTTAGACCGTATCTCATCTGTGGCGGCACCGTGCTTGCGGGCTGTATCCGCGCAAAGCTCGCTCTTGTCGCCGCCCAAATCGAGCTTTTTTCGAGAAACTTCGTCTGCACCGCGCTCGCAGAGCAAAATTTTATCAGCGTAGGCCGCGCTCACGTCTAATTCGCCCTCAAGAGCTTGGATTTTGCCAAATTTAGCAGTACAAGCTTCATTTGCAATAATTCCGTCCGCACGGGCTGTATCCGCGCAAAACCCGCTCTTGCAGGCGAGTAAAATTTTACCAAACAGCGCTGCATAGGCCGCTTCGTCTAAATCCTTTTCGCGCACGACGATCTCGCCTGCGCCCGCCGCGGCAAAATCCGCTATGCGCGCGAGCAGCGCCGCCTCACCGCCGCAGAGCGCGCGGTTCGTAATGATCGTAATGCGCGAAGCAAGCTCTAAATCTAGCATCCGCTCGCTCCCTTAAGCCCAAAATCCCCGCCCGTGGACGGCGTCGCACTCAAATTTAAAATTTTGCCTGCGATGCTAGAAATTAAAATTTTACTTGCTAGGGCGAGCGCCAAAATCCCCGCCGTCACGCCATATTTCAAAATTTCGCTCGCCTTAACAAGGGCTGAAATTTCCATCGCAGCGCTAAAACTCAAAGCGTTCGCCCAGCTCATCGATTTTAGCGACCTTACGTTGCCGCGGCATAAGAACCCGAAGCTCGCGCCGTTTTTAAATTTAAAATTTGCGTCGCCCGCGGGCTTGGAATTTGCGTCACCTTTAAATTTTAAATCCGCGTATGTATTCCGAGATCTTAAATTTACACGCGCATTTTGTATCTCAAAATTTCCCGCGTCAGCTGACACGACATCGAAAATTTTATCATCTGCCATAGCGCCAGAAATTTTATCACGACATGCGGCGCTGCAAAATTCGGCGTCGTATTTTACGCTACAAATTTTACTTCTGCGCCGAGTAGCGCGAAATACGCCCTCGAGCCCGGCGCTGCAAATCTCGCGTCTAACGCCGTAAATTTCATCCACGCACACGGTAAAATTTCGCGCCTCACACATAGATATACTCACTCATCAGCGGCTGCAGCCCGCCACCGCGGATCGCCTCGCAGACCTCGCTTACGCTGCGCGCGTCGCTGATCTCGAACTGCTCGTCGCCCCTCTGCTCGCTGTGTCCGCCGATACCCACGCTCACGCCCGCCGAAATTTTGCTCGCCGCGATCCTAATCGCATTGTCGCGGAAGCCTGCCCTCTCGCGCGTGGAGATCGTGATCTGCGCACTTGGCAGCAGCAGCCGATACGCGCACATGACCTGCAGCAGCTCGCGCTCGCCGACGTCCTTCGGGTTTATTTTGTCGTTGTTGATAATCGGGCGCAGGCGCGGCACTGAAAAGGCAATCTCGGCGCGCGGGTACTTGCGCTGAAGCAGCCACGCGTGCACGCCCGTGGCAAAGGCATCGCGGCGGAAGTCCCCAAGCCCCAAAAGCGCCGCAAAGCCCACGCCGCGCATACCGCCTCTGATCGCGCGCTCTTGAGCTGCGAAGCGATACGCAAAAACGCGCTTGTTGCCCGCAAGATGCAGCTGTGCGTAGCGCGCGGGATCGTATGTTTCTTGAAAAACGGTGACAAAATCGACGCCGCAAGCGTGCAAATAGGCATAATCGGCGGAATTTAGCGGATAAATTTCGACGCCGATTACCTTAAAATACTGCCGCGCGAGCTCGCAGGCGCGCCCGATGTAGCGTACGGGGCTGTTTTTCTCGCTCTCGCCGGTGAGGATCAAAATTTCCTCCAGCCCGCTTGCCGCGATCGCCTCAAACTCCGCCTTTAGCTGCGCCTCATCGAGCCTTGCGCGCGCGATTTTGTTTTTGCAATTAAAGCCGCAGTAAACACACAGATTGTCGCAGTAGTTTGAGATGTAAATCGGCGTGAAAACGGCGATGTTGCTACCAAAATGCGCCGCTTTTTCGCGCGCTGCGACACGGGCGATCTGCTCCAAATGCTCGCCCGCGCGCACGCTTAGTAGAGCGGCAAAATCGCGCAGACCTCTGTTTTTCGCGCCGATCGCCCTTTGCACGTCAGCCTCGCTCGCCTCCTCGCAAAAGCCCTCGCGCAGAGCGAGCGTGCGCTCCATCATCTCGCTTCCGATATCCTCCATGCCTGCTAGATAGCCGGTTTTGTTCATCTTTAATATTTTCCTTTTAAATTTTCATTTCAATTCTATGCAGCACGTTTTTGCGTGTAAATTTAGGCGCCGCAAAGTTTCTTTTCGTTTGGTTTAGAAGCGCATTTTAGCAGGATTTCGGTAAAAAATTTTAAAACGGAGCGCCCCGTTCGCATTTTAAATTTTAGTGATTATTAAGGGGGGGGGTATACTTCTGTGAAATTTTTTAAAAGCAAGGAGACAAATAAAATTTTAACTATCTAAAATGACAATATCTGACGATTAAAAATGAAATAATACGAAAAATTTTAAAGGAGAAAGAATGAAAAAAATCATCTTAGGTTTAGCCCTATTAGGCTATTTGGCTTTCGGCGAAACGCAATTTCAATCGCAAAGAAAACAATTTGAGCAAAAGTGCGAAGCGGGAGACCCTGAATACTGTGGTCATGCCGGTGCTCTTTATCACAGCCCAACCGAGCTAGGAGGAGATGCATCCGATAGGGATTACAAAAAGACGCTTTGTTTTTACAAAAAAGCTTGCGATGGAAATGTTTATGAGGCTTGCTCGGATTTGGGAGCAATGTATTTTAGCGGCAAAGGAGTAAAAAAAGATTATAAAAAGGCTGTCGAGCTATTCGATAAAGCTTGCAATGGCGGACTTGCGAACGGCTGCAACAATTTAGGTCATATGTATGCGCATGGCAAAGGGGTAAAAAGAGATATGACACGGGCTATGGAATATACCGGAAGAGCTTGCGATGCGGGGAGCTGGGTAGCGTGCGGGAATTTTGCTTCAGGTCTTCAAGCCGATGGCGACAAAGCAAGAGCGGTGCAATACTATCAAAAAGCCTGCGAAATGGGCAAAAAGGACCCGGTGCTATTAGACTATGAAAAAGACTATTTACGAAAATACTGCGACAAATACGACATACTAAAATAGCCCGCCGATCAATCGGGTTTCTCTCGATCGGGCTGCTTTCAGCCCGATTAAATTTTAAAATTTGATCGCCGAGCCTGCTGCGCGCTACACCGCTGCCAAATTACTTTTCGCCGCAGCGCTTTAAGACGCCTAGCAAAAGTGCGGAATTTATCTCGTTTGGCATAGGGCTTAACAAAGTGTGCTGAGATTTAACTCACATGGCGCAAAAACCTTGTGCGATATGTATGGCTCAAAAATGCAAATTCCGCACAAAAAAACACGGCTCGCGCAACCAAGCCGCATTTAAAATTTTAACCGCTATCTCAAAAATCCCGTTAGCGGCGAGCTCGCACTGGCTGTCTTAGAAACGGCGCCGAGCCCCGCCAGATAGGCATCGCGCCCCGCCTGCACGCCGAGCGCAAACGCCCGCGCCATCAGCGCCAGATCCCCGCTCGTGGCGATCGCCGTATTTACCATCACCGCAGCGCAGCCCATCTGCATCGCCTCGCAAGCCTCGCTAGGCGCGCCGAGTCCCGCATCTACGATGATCGGCACGTCGATTTCGTCTAGCAAAATTTCGATCATCCCGCGCATCATCAGCCCGCGATTAGAGCCTATTGGCGCAGCCAGAGGCATCACGGCGGCAGCCCCTGCGCTTACTAGATCGCGCGCGACGCACAGATCGGCGTGCATGTAGGCAAGCGGCACGAAATCCTCGCGCGCCAGGGCTTCGCAGGCCTTGATTGTCTCGGCGTTGTCGGGCAGAAGGTATTTGCTGTCGCCTATGATCTCGATCTTTACGAAGTCGCCGCAGCCCAGCTCGCGCGCGAGCCGTGCGATCCGCAGCGCCTCCTTGGCGTTTCGCGCGCCGCTGGTGTTTGGCAGCAGCGTGACGCCGCGGGGAATGAAATCCAAGATATTGCGGCTCTTGCTTTCGTTCACGCGACGCAGCGCAAGCGTGACGATCTCACAGCCCGCGTGCCGCACGCAGGCGTCGATCATCGCGTGATCGAACTTGCCAGAGCCCATTATAAGGCGCGAGCTAAACTCCCTGCCGCCTAAGATCAGTTTATCGTCCATTCTATCCTCTTTAGTTTAAATTTTCGTTTTTATGCGCGGCGCAGATAGCGCAATATCAGTACTCGCGCGGCGCATTATACACAGCGCGAGATTGCGGCACAGATTGTGCGCCTTGCTTCTATCACTATTTTAACGCGCTGCACGACGCCGCGCTCAAGTTTTAAAATTTCTCGTCAAATTTTATGCCACGACACAAAATTTTAAAATTTCACGCGCAGACTGCGGCCCGCTTCGCTGCGCGGAATTTTAAATCCTACGTTCAAAAGCAGCTCGCTCGCGCTGAATAAATTTTAAAATTCTACCTGCCCGCTAGCTAGGCACGGCAAATAGTTTAAATTTCGTCGTTTAAATTTAGATCTCGCGGCTAAATTTACGCGGCGCGCAGTAAATTCACATCGTCTTTAAAACACGCTGTATACCGCCGAAACGCTCGCCTGCTTCTCAAAGATAATCGCGCAAAGCTAAATTTAGCGGCAATGCACAAGGCGCGTAAATTTAGGAATGCAGACGCGCGATTAGCGGCTAGTTAGCTCTCTTCGCCCAAAATTAGCCTAAGCGCCACGTTTGCCTGATGTGCGGCGCAGATCGCTACGCGCGGCGCGAGCAGCCCCACACCCTGAGCTGCGGCACTTTTGCGGTCGCCGCAGACGAAGACGTTTTTGCCGAGGCGCGTCGTGCGGATCTCGTTGGCGTCGCCGCTGCCCGCCATACCGCTAGCGCAGATCAAAAAGCGATCCGTGCCGCCGAATGCGCCAAAAATCATCGCTTTCGCCGCCGCTTCGTCGAAGCACTCGCAAATTATACGCTCGTTTTTTAAAATTTCGGCTACATTTTGCGCGGTAAGTCGCTCGTTTAAGGTTCGCACGCGCACAAACGGGTTTATGCGCGCGATTTTTTCGCGCAGAGCGGCTGTTTTGGGCTTGTAAAGATCGCCGATCTCGTACTGCTGGCGGTTCAGGTTGGTCGGCTCGACGACGTCGAAGTCGATCAAAAAGAGCTCGCCCACGCCCGCGCGCGCAAGCAGGATCGCGACGTTTGAGCCGAGCCCGCCAAGCCCGCAGATCGCCACGCGCGAGCCTTGTAGCGCCTCATTTACGGCGGGGGCATTGCGAGCAAGCATCAGCTCGCGAAGCTCCTGCGGCGATAGCTCCGCACCGCGCGCGAGCAAAAAGAGCTCATCGCCCGCCTTTAGCTCACAGTTTTGCGTGCTCGCATAGCCGTTTATCACGGCAACCTCGCCGCTAAATTTTACTTCGCGCTTAAGCCCCTCAAGATCGCTCGCGGCCGTTTCGTAAACTTTGCCATTTAATTTTATCTGCATTTTGATCCTAAATTTTATCTTTTTGCCGTCTAAATTTATCGCGTAAATTTAAGTGCACGACGCCTCATATCTGCGCGAAAATAGCGCGCATTTGCGGTATTGCGGCGCGATCGCGGTAGAGATCTACGCAGCTAAGACACGCTGCGCAAACGCTTGGCGCGAGTTGCGATGCACGCGGGGCGTACCGAGCGCATCGCACGCGATTTTGATCTAAAAATTTCATCGTGCTTTTACGCCTCATGTTTAGCCTCCTGAGCGCATTGAATTCGGCTAATACGGCGGTGCGTCGTAGAAGCCCGTACGGCGGCGAGACGCAAGCCAAATCCGCCAAATTTAGCGCATTAATCCCCGCCTGTCGGTAAATTTAAAGTCGCAAAGCGCTAAAATGATCCGCCGAATTTAAAGCTGCTAAAATGCCTGAATAAACCCGCACTGCGCTAAATTTAAAATTTCAAGCCCAACTGACGAAAAAACGGGCCACAGCATACGCCTCAGCGTGCATAGCGGCAGAGATCTCGGGATCAATTTTAAAAACCCCGCGCCCAAATCCTACAACTTCGGCGTAAATTTTAATTCCCGTGCTCAAACCTACGGCGCCGACGCAGTTTTAAAGCCCACGTCCTGCCGCGGCGGCTGGCGACGCAAATTAACGTTTCGCCGCAGCAATAAAAATTTAAACTCTATCGCCGCGGAGCGAATTTTAAAACTCCTGCGTCCTGTCGCCGCGGCTCAATTCGCTTACAAAATTTAAAAGCTCGCCGCAGGCGCCAGGCTACCGCGGCTTCCAATTTAAAAACCCAAACGCCGCTATGTCTCCGCTCCGCCGTACCGCTTAAAATTTTAACGACGCGCATGCAAATTTTAAGCTCTAGCCGCCGTGTCGCCATGCCGCTTAAAATTTAGCGGCTTCCTTAGCGACCTCCGCGCAGATTTAAACCTCGGCTGCGTAATTTTTAACATAATTCAAAGCTCCGACCTCAGCCGCCGCCTACGAACTCGACGATTTCATATTTTTTGCCGCTTGAGATCTGCGTGCGCTCCCACGCCTCTTTTTTCAAAATTTCGCCGTCGCGCTCGAGCGCCACTAGGCGCAGATCATGTCCGCGTCGGCGCAAAAACTCGCCCACGCTCATATCCTGCGCCAGCTGCAGCGGCTCGCCGTTTACGCAGATCTCAATCATCGCTTGCTCCCAAGCTCTCGCGATATTCCTCGTAAGTGCCCCTAAAATCGACGATTTCGCCGTCTCCTTTGAGATGCAAAATTCTATTTGCAAACGCGTCGATGAGCTCGCGGTCGTGGCTCACGCAGATCGCGCACCCCGCAAAGTTATACAGCGCTTCGCCAAGCGCGATGATCGCCTCAAGATCGAGGTGGTTGTTGGGCTCATCAAGCACCAGCAGATTCGGGCGTTGCAGCATTAGCTTACTTAGCATCACGCGGTGTTTCTCGCCGCCGCTTAGGCTGCCCACGCTTTTCTCCTGCTCCGCGCCGCTAAAAAGCATGCGCCCAAGGCATTTGCGAATTTCATCCAGATCCCTATTCTGCGGGCTTTGCAAATACTCGTAGAGCTTGAGCTCGCCTGAAATTTTATTATTAGTATCCTGCGCGAAATACCCGGGCTCGATCGTGGCGCCCATATGCACCTTGCCGCTAAGAGGCGCGAGCTCGCCCATGATGATCTTGCAAAGCGTGCTTTTGCCCACTCCGTTTCGCCCGATGATCGCGATCTTATCGCCGTGAGCGAGTTTGAGATTGAAATTTTTTAAAATTTCAATCTCGCCGAAGCTCATATCCACGCCGCTTAGCTCTAAAATTTCATTGCCGATCTCGCGGGCGGGCTTAAATAAAATACTAGGCTCTCTGCGCGAAGAGATCGCAAGCTCGCTAAGATCGAGTTTATCAAGCTGCTTTTGGCGGCTCGTGGCCTGCTTCGCTTTGCTTGCGTTGGCGCTGAAGCGAGCGATAAATTTTTCAAGCTCAGCCTTTTCTTTGAGCTTTTTCTCGCGCTCGAACTGCGCCTGTTTGAGGGTGAGATTGGACGCGATGAACCAGTCGTCGTAATTGCCGCCAAATTCGCGCACCCGCCTAAAATCAACGTCGAGGATGTCCGTGCAGACACGGTTTAAAAAGTGGCGGTCGTGGCTGATGACTACGAGCGTGCCCGTGTGGCGATTTAGCTCAAACTCGAGCCACGAAATGGCGTCGATATCGAGGTTGTTCGTAGGCTCGTCTAAAAAAAGCACGTCGGGGCGCGGGAAGAGCACCTGCGCGAGAAGGACCTTAAATTTATCGCTCGTCTCGATCTCGCTCATCTTTTTATCGAAGTCGTTTAGCCCTAGCGAGCTTAAAATTTTCTCGATCCGCGTTTCGTACTCGTAGGCGGGATCCTCCTCCGCGCAGATCATCTCAAGCTCGCCTAGGCGCTCGTTTATCTCGTCGTTAAACTCGCCCGCTTCGTAAAGCTGCGCCTTTTCGCGCACGGCGTCATAAAGGCGCTTGTTGCCGTAGAGTACGGCGTCTTTGACGCTGAAGCTTTCGAATGCGAATTGATCCTGCCCCAAAACGCTGATTTTAAGCCCGCTTTGTATTAAAATTTCGCCGCTGCTTGCTTCGATCTGCCCGCTTAAAATTTTAAGCAGCGTCGATTTGCCCGCGCCGTTTGCGCCGATGAGACCGTAGCGCCTGCCCTTATCGAGGCTTAAATTTACGTTTTCAAAAAGTAGCTGTTTGCCAAAGCGCATCGTTAGATCTTTGATTTCAACCATATTTTTCCTTTTAAATTTCTCTTTGCATTGCCTTGCGCGCGGACTTCTGCCTGATTTTGCGCGCAAATTTCATCTCGCGGTTTATTGCAGGTTTTACGCCGCGCGGAACCACGATAAATTTCTCCTATTGTAGCTTAAAATTCTGAAATTTCGCCGAAGGGGCGAGAGCAGGCGCGATTAAATTTAAACCGCTAGAGCAATTTAAAATTTTAACCGCTGTAGTCGCTATCGCGAGTGATGATGAGCGTGTAGTTCGGATACGCGGCGCGCACCTGCTTACAGACCGCGCGAAACGTCGCCTCCATATCGGGCGCTGCGAAATCGACGATAACGTCGAAGCTGATCGAGCGCTTTTCCTCGTCGAGATAAAATCCATGTATCTGCGAGACGAACTCATGCGAAAACGCCATCTGCTTGATATGCTCGTAGATCTCGGCGGCGCGCGGATCGTTTTTGTTAAACGCGTAAATTCCTACGGTATCTAGGATGATATTAAATTTCGCAAAAACGGCGTTTTGGATGTGGCGCGTAAGAGCGTCGATCTGCGCCGCGGTCGTGTCGCTTGCAACCTCGATGTGGATGCTGCCGACCATCTTATCGGGCCCGTAGTCATGAAACATCAGATCATACGCGCCGATGACGCCCTCGAAACCGCGCACGACGTCGTAAATTTCATTCGTCAGCTCCAGGCTCGGACGCGAGCCCAAAAGCTTGCTGATCGTATCGCGCAGAATTTCATACGCCGTTTTGATTAGAAGCGCCGAAATTATCGCGCCCAGATACGCTTCCAAGCTCAGCCCGAAAATAAGCGAAACTAAAGCCGCTACGAGAGTGGCTAGCGATACGAGCGCATCGTATTTGGCATCCACGCCGCTAGCGATGAGCGAGTCGGAGTTTACACGCTCGCCCGTCTTTTGCGTATAAAGCCCTAGGCTAAATTTTGCCGCGACGGCTACGGCGATGATGACGAGCGAAACCGCATTATAATTCGCCGCTTGCGGATGAATGATCTTTTTGATCGATTCAACGAGCGAGACGCCGCCGGTGTAGAGGATGATGACGGCGATTACGATCGCGCTTAGATACTCGATCCTGCCGTGTCCGAAGGGGTGCGCGCGATCGGGCTGCTTGCTAGCAAGATGCACGCCCACGATCGTAATGACGGACGAAAGCGCGTCGCTTAGGTTATTGACGGCATCAAGCACGATCGCGATTGAGCCCGAAATCAGCCCCACGACGCCCTTAAATGCCGCTAAAATTACATTTGAAATGATACCGATCGCGCCGGTGCGAATGATGATTTTATCCCTGCTATACGCCGCTTGAGGTACTTCCATTATCTCTCCTTTGAAATTTTACTCTAAGCCGCAATCGCTGCGCGTGTAGGTCAGATCGGCGATTTTTTCGCCGCTTTGCAGAAATTCTCGCACGCCTATGCGCTTTAGACCGCCCGCTTTCATCGTCGCGCAGATGTCCTTTTGCCTATCGGCGCGCAAAACTCTTTCAAAATTTTGCTTGATTTTAGGATCTACTTTTCCCCAAATTACGTTTTTTAGGGTCATGGAAACTATAAATTTATCGCCCTCGCATGTAGCCGCGCCCAAATCTATATTTTTAGTCGCGGGGTGACTGTGCCCATTTACGGCGTCCGCCAAAGCCTTGCAGCGCTCGACATCTCCCGCAAGCGCTGCGCTGCAGCTAAATACGCCGAATGCGGCGAGTATAAATTTTTTCATTTTTATCTCCTTATTTGATTTGAAATTTATTATATTGAAATTTTAAATTCAATCTATTTTTGAAATTTAAAGACTTATTTGCGCGACGCAAATCCGCTAGCAGCCAAAATTCCTTGCGTTAAAATAGCAGCGTAAATTCCGCAAATCACCGCTGGAAATTTTCTAAATCGCGGCAAAAATTCTTTAAATTCCACGCGAAATTCTATGAGCGGAAATTTTTGCGACGGATCACATGCGCTCGCTCAAAGCGGCGTGCGGCGAGATCGTCCGCATCTTTTTTAGCTCGCCGTTTAAGTTATAGATTTAACGCAGTTTAAAAAAGCTCCAGCCAATCCGCGCCCGCCGTTTAAATTTATAAATTTAATGCAGTTCCGCGTTGAGTTTGATCGCGCGCTTGCTAATGCTTGCCGTAATCTGCCCGCTTTGGCTGTTTTGACGGAAGTGCAGACCGCTAAGCCCGGCAAGCTCAAGTCCTTTATAAATTTCGCGATCAAATGCAAAGCCCGCATTTAGCGCTGCTAGCGCCTCGCGATCCTTTTGCGCGATGAAAACCTTCGTACCCTCAAGTACCGCAATACCGGCATCCACGATGCAGCGGTCGCCTAGCGGAATGCCCGTTACTGAGTTTGCGCCCAGCAAGCAATGCTTGCCGATGCTCACGGCATTGCCGTTGGTACCGCTTAGCACACCCAAAATCGACGCGCCGCCGCCTATATCGCTGCCCTCGCCCACGACGACCGAGCTGCTGACGCGCCCCTCGATCATAACGCTGCCGGTCGTGCCTGCGTTGAAATTTACATACGCAGCACCCGGCATCACGGTCGTACCCGCGGCGATATGCGCACCCAAACGCACTTTCGCGTCATCTAAAATCCGCACGTTTTGCGGCGGCACGACGTGGCTTAGGTAGCGCGGAAATTTATCGACGCTAATTATGCGCGGATAGCGACCTTGCATTTTTAAAGAGATTTCATTTTCGAGCAGCCACCAAAGCTCGATCGGACGGGCGTTTTCGTCCCATGCGACGTTCGGAAGCACGCTAAAAGCGCCATCTAGATTGAGCGTGCGCGGCTCGCAGAGATTTAGCGAAATCGCGTAAAGCTTGAGATAGACGCTCTCGACGCTTTTTGGCGCGGCATCCTCGAAGATGAAGCTAGCGCAAAAGCTCGCGTGCTCGTCCGATTTCATCGCCTCTTTAACCGCAAGCAACACCTGTAGATTTTTGTGCGCGCCCTCTTTGGCGTCTGGCTGTAGAAATTTTAAAACCTCGATCGCCTTTTTTAGGGATTTGTGCATTAGCGGAAGGACGCACTCGCTACCGCTAAAATCCACGACCTCGCCGCATTCGGCTAGAGCATGGATTAGCACTGCTGCGCTTACTAGCCCCTCTTTAAAATTTACGTGCGCGTAATTCACGCTTAGACTTTTATGCCCCTCCGCGCGTCCCTTAAATACGCGCCCGACCGCCCACATGATCGGATCGCGATAACCTTTAGCTGCTCGCACGCCCTGTATAAGCTCATTCAATTCCTCTATCGTTTTAAATTCTTTAGACATTCTTACTCCTAAAATTAATTAAAAATATCGTTTATTTTACCGCCTTTTAGGCACTTTTCACGATCGATTTCGATTTGTTTTTTGAGCTCGGCGTCCTTGGCAAACACGCTTTCATCCACCAAAGTACTCGGCAAATTTATCATAATCGCGTCGTGAGAACCGCTAAAACCGCTCAAATTTTGTCCAAAATCTTTTTTGATGAGCTCGTTTTTGCTACTTATATCTCCGCCATCGCAGTGAAAGTCCGATCCGCCGCCAACACAATCGCATCTTATTTTGGTATTATCATCGTATACACGATTCACCAAATAAACGTTTTCTTTCAAATTTATACTGCTTATCGGATTAAAAACGAGTACGGCTATAATTTTATTATTATGCGGATTTGACACCTCCCAGCGTACGGCACGATATGAACTTAGCATCACTACAAGCGGCTTTTTCGATTTTTCTAGCGCGACGACTACTTTATTATCATTCACATCACTTTCGTAAATGGCAGCTAGCCATATATCGAAATTTTGACCTTTTAGCTTAGCAGCTACCTCGCTTTGTTTATAAAAATTTGGCTCATCCTTAAAATCCACCAAAAGGCTAGTGGTATGCCAATTGTTGGCGAACCAAACCTCGATCTTGTGGCGCCCTTTACTAAATTTATGTACGACGGCTTTGTTTCTAGCATTTTCGGAGTCGTATATCTGCTCGCCGTCTATTGCAATACGTAAATTCGCCCAACTAAAATCCGCCAAAATCATCTGTTGCACATCCTGCTTGAAGTCGAAATTCCCGACCCAATAGGCGATAAATTTTTCGGAAGGTATTTTGTGGAACTTGTCGTAAGCGAAATTTAAATTTATATTTTCGACCGTTTCCGAGAAAACGACGGTTTTAGGATCGTCTTTATTTAGGTAAAAAGCCAAAAACTTATCCGCCGGGATCTGCTTGCCCGCCGTGATCTCACTCGCCCATTTTTGTGTGTCGTTAGCGTTTGCACAAGCAAGAAATACGCAAAAAGCCAGTAAAAATACTCTTAAAATTTTCATTTTTTCCTCCAAATTTTAAATTTCATCTCACCTAAACACGTCATCCATCGGTGTGCTTTCGCATTTCTTGCGGTCGGCTTCTACCGAGAGTAGGCGAGCTTTACTGTCGTCTAAAATTTTTGGTGTAATAACAAGCCCCGGCAGGTCTAAGGAATTTACGGCGTGCTTGCCGGCAAACGCCCCCAGGCCTCTGCCAAATATCCCGTTTACGCGCCCGTTCATATCATAAATCTCGCTGCCGTCGCAGTGAAAGACATTGCCCGAAATGCACTCGCATTTAAGCCCATCAGCAGCCTCCGTATATCTGTAGTCCTCAACGTAAAGTGCACCGCTTACGCCACGGACGCTACTTATGGGGTTGTAAATTAACACGGCTAGAATTTCGTTATTTTGCGGATTTGAGATCTCCCACTCCACGGCGCGATATGAGCTAAGCAGCAGCACGATAGGCTTAGTGGATTTGGCTAAATTTAGCTTGACGCGATTATTCATCTGCGAGCTTTCGTAGATTGCGCCCAGCCACAGGTCGTAGTCCTTATCCGCAGGGATCTTGGCTACGGCGTCCTTTTGACGATAAAAGGGCTCTACATCTTTAAAATCCACGAAAAGCTCGCTAGAATGCGCGTCATTTAAAAACCACGCTTCGATCTTGTGCTTGCCCTTGCTAAATTTATACGTAAGCGGGCGCTTTTGATTGCTAGATGTCCCACCTAGCACGTCCGTGCCGTCCACGGCGATTACCAGCGTAGACCAGCCGTAATCTCCTAGCACCATCTTTTCGATATCGGCGTCAAAATTAAACTCACCGACCCAATACGCCATAAGATTTGGAGATGGAATTTCATGGAAGGAATTTCCTTCGTAATTGACGCTGATGCGATCGACATTTTCAGAGAAAATCACCTTCTTAGGCTCATCTTTATTCAGATAAAACGCCAAAAACTTATCCTGCGGGATCTGCGCGTCCGCGGTAATCTCTTTCGCCCATTTTTGCATATTGCTCTCTTGCGCGAACGCCGCAAATGCAAGCACCAAAATAATCAAAAACCTCATTACCGACCTTTCTTATTTCGTATAAAAGTAAAATCCCTAAACCTAAAAACCCTAGGCTTAGGGATTTTGCCGCCTTGGCTCCACAGCCTATACGAATGAAATTCCAGCTGCGCGAGAAATTTCCTTGCCCCATCTTAAAATTTTAAAACAAAGTTTTAGCGATAAAATTTCACATTTTAAAATTCCGCGGCAAAGCTTTATGCTTAAAATTTTACATCTAAAACTCCAAAGCAGAATTCTACGGCAAATTTTACCTCGCTGAATTGCGCGTTTGGAATTTAATTTTCGCCATAAAATTTTACGCTTAGAATTTTATCCAAAACCTCAAGCGACGGAGCTTGGTAAAATTTTAGCTCGAAATTTAATGCTACGAAACTCTGCACAAAATTTTATATACAAAAATTTTATGGCAAAATTTTAACACAGAATTTCGAGCTACAAAATTCGGCTCGAAATTCCAAGCCACAAAACCCGCGTTAAATTTTACCCACTAAATTTACTAGCAAAATTCTACGGCGGATTTGCATACCGAAATTTTACGAGCGCTATAAAATTCTGCTGCGAAACGGGTATGAAATTTCGAGGCAGTATTCTTGCGCAAAATTCCGAACCCTAAAATTCGGCGCAGAATTCCGAGCCGTCAAATCGCTTTGGAATTCCGCATGGAATTCTATCGCAAAATCGCTATCAAATTCCGCGCCGCGATCTGTGCAGGCCGGCCGAAGCCTATGCAGCGCTCGCGCAATTATAAAGCTCGCCCTGCCCGCGCAAGCTTGCAAAGTCCTAATTCGAGCAGGCGCTCTTGCCGTCCATCACCGGCTGGATCGCAGAGTTGTCCGCCAGCTCCTCGCGGTCGATCTTCTCGATCTTCTCCCACAGCTTGCGCGCGGCATCTTCGTAACGCTTCGCGCTAAAAGAATCTGGCGCGTAGAAACTTACCGGCTTGCCGCTGTCGCCGCCCTCGCGGATAGCGATCTCGATCGGGATCTCGCCGATTACTTCGGTGTTGTATCGCTGCGCCAGCTTTTGCGCGCCGCCGCGACCGAAGATATTGTACTCCTTGCCGTTATCTGGGCAGATGAAGCCGCTCATATTCTCGATAAGGCCTGCGATCGGGATGTGGAGCTTTTCGAACATATCAAGCCCGCGCGCGCTGTCGTCCAGCGCGACCGTCTGCGGCGTCGTGACGCACACGCCCGCCGTCACCGGCACGCTCTGAGCGAGCGTAAGCTGCGCATCGCCCGTACCCGGAGGCATATCCAAAAACAGCACGTCCAGATCGCTCCACGCCACGTCTTTTAGCAGTTGCTCGATCGCTTTCATTATCATCGAGCCGCGCCAGATGAGGCTCGCGCCCTCCTCCATCAGCACGCCCATGCTCATCATCTCCACGCCGTGGCTTAAGATCGGCTTTAGCTTCTGCCCCACGACGCTTGCTTGCGTCTTGTCCTCTCCTAACATTCGCGGCAGATTCGGTCCGTAAATATCGGCATCCAAAATCCCCACTCTCTTGCCGAGCTTTGCCGTGCTGATGGCTAAATTTAGCGTCGTCGTGCTCTTGCCTACGCCGCCTTTGCCGCTGCTGATCATCACGAAATGTTTGATCTGCGGCGCGATATTTTTGCCGCTGCGAGAGTTGCTCTTTTCCTCGGCGATCTTAGGCTGTTTGATTAAAATTTCCACGTCCGTGCCGAGTACCTTTTGCACCGCCGATCTGAGCTCTGCAGCGATCTCAGGCTTGGCGCTGGGGATTTCGATCCCTACGAAAATTCTATCGCCGATCTCAACCTCTTTTACAAATCCAAAATCCACGATGCTTTTAGAAAAGCCCGGATAGATCACGCTTTTAAGCAAATTTAAGACTTCGTCTTTACTCATTCCTTCTCCTTATTTTCGGTTAAATTTCTACTGATTTTATATGCGCAAAATTTCGGTCCGCACATCGAGCAAAACTCCGCGCCCTTGTAAATTTCATCGCCCAGGCTCTCGTCGTGCAGCTCGCGCGCATGCGCAGGATCGAAGCTAAGCTCAAACTGCCTGTTCCAATCAAAATTATACCTCGCATCGCTCATCTCGTGATCGCGCTCTATTGCGCCCGCTTTGCCTAGCGCGATGTCTGCGGCATGAGCGGCGATCTTATGCGCGATGATGCCCTCTCTGACGTCGCGTGCATTGGGAAGCCCCAGATGCTCCTTCGGCGTTACGTAGCAGAGCATGCTGGCGCCGCAATACGCAGCCATCGTCCCGCCGATAGCGCTGCTGATGTGATCGTAGCCTGCGCCGATGTCGGTCGGAAGCGGCCCCAGCACGTAAAACGGCGCATCGCGGCAGAGCTTGCGCTCTAGCTGCATATTAAGCTCGATCTCATTAAACGGAATGTGCCCCGGCCCCTCGATCATCACCTGCACGTTTTTTTCATTCGCGCGTAGGGCCAGCTCGCCTAAAATTTCAAGCTCGCTAAGCTGCGCTCTATCGGTCGCGTCGTATAGGCAACCCGGGCGCAAGCCGTCGCCTAGAGATAGCGATACGTCGTAGGCGGCGCAGATATCGCAAATTTCATCAAACGCTTCGTAGAAGGGGTTTTGCTTGTGAAATTTCATCATCCACGACGCTATCAGCGAGCCGCCCCTGCTTACGATACCCATCTTACGACGGGAGAGCAGCGGCATAAACTCGAGCTTAAAGCCCGCGTGGATCGTAAAATAATCCACTCCCTGCCGCGCCTGCTTCTCGATCGTGCTAAGAATAGCGCTCGTTTTTAAATTTTTAATATCGCCCAGCTCATGGATCATCTGATAGATCGGCACCGTGCCTATGGGTACGGGCGAGCGCTCGATTATCGCGGCGCGGATCTCGTCCAAATCGCCGCCCGTGCTTAGATCCATCACCGTATCGGCGCCGTACTTTAAGCAGACCTCGAGCTTTTCCAGCTCGCCCTCAATATCGCTCGTCGTGCCCGAGGAGCCGATGTTTGCATTGATCTTGCACCGCAGCGCGCGTCCGATACCGATGGGTTTTAGACTTTTGTGATTAACGTTTGCGGGGATGATCGCTCTTCCTTGCGCGATGAGATCGCACAAGGCTCGCACGTCCATGCGCTCGCTTTGCGCGACCTCTCTCATCTGCGGCGTCAGCTCGCCTCTTTTTGCAAAATAGATCTGTGATACGCAGCTTTCGGTCATTTTCGCCTCGCTTCTTAAAAATGCGCGTATAATATAACAAATTTCATTAATCCTTACTTTTCTTTTGCCGTTTATTTTCGTAACGCAGGCTGAAATTTTACCGCCTCACCGCGTAAATTTACGCCTAAACTTAAGATATTTCAGCCCGCAAGCCGCGATTAATTTTGCTTTCATTTTTAATACGTATAATTTCGTAACAAAATTTCAAGGATAAAAGTTTGAAAGATATATCGCTGATTTTGCTCGCCGCGGGCGATTCGAGCAGGTTTGAGCTCCCCGTCAAAAAGCAGTGGTTGCGCGTGGGCGAGCTGCCGCTTTGGCAATACGTCGCGCAGAGTGTTGCGCGGGCGCATCCATTTAAAAAAATCATAATCGCAACTATATGCACCTCTCGTCTTTGTTTCAATCAAGTCAC
>NZ_JAHAFS010000018.1 GCF_018374135.1 Campylobacter gracilis
GCTAAAGCTTAGCTCGCCGTCTTTTACGCTCACGCTAACTAAGCCACCCTCTTGTAGCGCGCCAAAAAGCAGCTCACCGCTTATATGATCGCTTATATGAGAGCTGATTTCGCGCTTTAAATTTCGCGCGCCAAACTCGTCCGAATAGCCACGCGAGATAATCAAATCTTTTGCTTCCTTGTTTAGACTAATCTTTACGTTTTTTAGCTGCGACTCTAGCTCGCCGATAGTTTTATCCACGATCTTTTCTAAAATTTCGCCGCTTAAGCGGTTAAAATTTATAATTTTATCGATGCGGTTGCGAAATTCCGGCGCAAAAAAGCTTCTTATGGCACTATCTACCTTATAGCTCTCATCTTTTGTAAATCCGACCTGCGGCGCTTCTTTCGTACCTAAATTCGACGTCATTATTATGATTGTATTTTTAAAATCGGTCGTAACGCCGTTGTTATCGGTAAGACTTGCGTTATCGAAAATTCCTAAAAAAATATTCGTCATGCTAGGATGAGCTTTTTCTACCTCATCAAATAAAATGACGCTGTAAGGGTGCTTTTTGATGTTGTTCGTTAAAATTCCGCCGTTTTCAAAGCCCACGTATCCGGGAGGCGCACCGATGAGCCTCGAGACGCTGTGAGCTTCCATATATTCACTCATATCATAGCGCTCAAAATGCACTCCAAGCTGCGCGGCTAAGACCTTAGCTAGCTCACTTTTGCCCACACCGCTGCTACCTGCGAACAAAAATACACCGATTGGGGAGCTTGCGCCTCCAAGCCCGGCGTAAGAGCGCAAAAGTGCCTTGCAAAGGCTGCTAACCGCCTCGTCTTGACCGAAAATTTCACGCTTGATATTAGCTTCTAGATTTTTTAGTACCTGTTTATTATCGACGCTACTACTTAAATTTGCAATATTCGCGCTAATCGAAAGCGTATTTACTAAATCGTCCTTACTGATTTCAAGCGGAGCTTCGTGCGGCTTAAATGCAAAGCTCGCACCCACCTCGTCGATGAGATCAATGGCGCTGTCGGGAAGGAATTTATCGCTTTGATATTTTTTAGCAAGCGTTACGCTATCACGCAAAATTTCGTCGCTAAATTTTACGCCGTGAAATTCCTCATATTTTTTGGCTACGCCTTTTAAAATTTCGACGCTATCGTCGATGCTAGGCTCGCTCACGTCGATCTTACAAAACCTGCGGCTAAGCGCTTTATCCTGCGAAAACGAGCGATATTCGCCGTATGTAGTAGCACCGATGACCGATAGCTCGCCGCTTGCAAGCGAAGGTTTTAGGATGTTTGACATATCAAGTTCGTTGCGATTGCCCGTGCCTGCACCCACGATCGTGTGAATTTCATCGATAAATAAAATCGCGTTTTGATTAGCGCTAAACTCATCTATGAGATCCTTTAGCCTCTCTTCAAATTCACCGCGCAGCGTAGTACCTGCGATTAGCGCGCCAGCATCGAGGGCGTAAATTACCTTATTTTTTAGCTTTTCTGGCACTTCGCCACGGACGATTTTTAGCGCAATACCCTCGATGATCGCGGTTTTACCAACTCCCGCTTCGCCAACTAAAATAGGATTGTTTTTCTTGCGGCGACAGAGGGTTTGCAGCGTCTTTTCGATCTCTTTTTCGCGTCCGATGAGTGGATCGATCTTACCTTCAAGTGCGATTTTATTGAGGTTTGCTGTATAAAGTGAGCTAGGCGAATCCTTTTTAATATCGCGCTCATTTATGGCGTCCTTTTCGCCCTCAAACGCAGGCTCAAATTCCGTATTCTGCCACTGCCTGCGGCTTTCGTCATAATTCATCGCATGCGTGATATCGTCGATATCGTATGAGTTTAGCTTAATCGCTGCGGTTTCGTCGCGAGAAACGACCTCGTCGCGGTGATCGAAAGCAGATTTGTACTTTCGCACGATGAGCTCAAAAATCGCGGCATTGATACCGTAGTGATTTAAAATTTTAGTGCAGTCGTTTTCCTTATCATTTAGAATTTTAAGCATAAAATCAAGCTCGTTTTTAGGCTCTTTAGCGTTATTCAATTCAGTATAGAACTGCTTAAATTCTATCGTCTGCGCTGGAGCCTTACCGCTTGATTTAGGCATCATATCCAAAAGCCCGCCCAGATTATCCAAGATATTTAGGTAGTTAATATCCGGAATTTCTTTGGCGATGAGCCCGTGAAAGGGCTTATTGTATTTAAAAATCGCATAAACTACATGCGAAGTAGTGATATATTCGTCCTCGCCGTCGTTTGCAACGCTGATTGCTTGTTCAAAATGTTTGTTTAAAAAAAATCCTATCATTGCTTTCCTTTAAATTTAATCCTCTTCTATCTCACATCTAAGAGGGAATCCTGCGGCTTTTGCCGCTTGTAAAACCGCTTGTTGCTTGCACTCGGCTATCTCTTTAGGAT
This sequence comes from Campylobacter gracilis, assembly GCF_018374135.1. Lineage (GTDB taxonomy): Bacteria > Campylobacterota > Campylobacteria > Campylobacterales > Campylobacteraceae > Campylobacter_B > Campylobacter_B gracilis_A. The sequence goes on from NZ_JAHAFS010000018.1 coordinate 2,421, forward strand.
ACGCGCCGCAAACCGCGCGACCCTGCCTATGAACTTTCATCATTAAATCTACGGCGTCGTTAAAGTTTTTAGCAAAAATCTCCATCAAAATATAAACCACGAAATCCATCGTCGTCACGTCGTCGTTTAGCAAAATCACCTTATACGGGCGAGGCACGAAAGATTTTGTTTTGGCGCGAGTGCGAATCTGCACGCCGGTTTTAGTTGCCATCTTTTATCCTGGCGATATCGCTTTTTATCACATCGGTATCGACCATGCCTAAGTAATACGGCTTGCCCCGCTCATCGCCCTCGTTAATGTCGGTAAGCCTTTGATATTTTCCATCTTTAAGCACTACCTTAAAAGGGATCGAAAGCGCGTGGCGATAATCGATGTCGCTTAAAATTTGACCCACTATGCGCTCGTTCTGTTTCGAATTAGCGATGAAATAATATGCGTTAAATTTTTTCGTAAAATTTTCGATCACCTGCGCATCGGTAATATCCTCGAAATAAATCAAGCCGACCATCAAAAAATCCGCGGAGTTTTTTAGTTGAAAGTCCATCAGATGCGGCGCTTCGATGCGGCACGGCTGGCAGTAAGTACCAAAAATATCAAACATTAAAATTTTATCGCTGTCCGCGAGCTTAAAGCCCTTTTCTGTCCGCTCGATCGTTACCTCGCCGCCTACGACGCTTTTAAGCGTAAATCGTTCGCCCGTTTTAAACGGCGTAAAAGCTACCTCCTCGCCGCTCTCGCCGCCAATACGCTCGCCATTTTTATCTTGAGCGGAATTTTTTGCCATCTGATTCTCGCTCGCGGCAGGATTCTCGCCCGCAGAGCCCGTCTTTTTCTGCGAATCATCTCCGCAGCCACTTAAAACAAAAATCGCCAAACATAATAGTAAAAATTTTTTCATTCAATTTCCTTCGGGTTTAAATTTAAGCCCGCATTTTAACCAAAGTTTTGTGAATTTAAAATGAATGCTTGTCGTATCGCTTCATCGCGCTTTGCGCTTCGCGGTCGGCTTCCTTGCGCTTTAGCGATTCGCGCTTATCGTGCAGATTTTTGCCACTAGCCAAAGCGATACGCGCCTTTACGCGGTTTTTATCATTGAGATACAGCGACAAAACCACTATGGTAAGGCCCTCTTTGCTAACCGCGCCAAGCAGTTTGTCGATCTGCTTACGATGCATCAAAAGCTTTCGCGCCGCCCCTTCGTCTGGACGAAAGTGGGCGTTGGTGCTTTCAAGATAGCTGATATGGGCGTTTAGCAAAAACAGCTCGCCGCGGATCACGCGACAAAAGCTATCTTTGAGATTGCCCCTGCCCGCGCGCAGAGCTTTGACCTCGCTGCCCTTTAGCACGATGCCCGCTTCAAAGCTTTCAAGTATCGTAAAATCGTGAAATGCCTTGCGATTTTTACTCAGTTCTTTCATCTTTTTCCTTCTAAATTTAGTCCTAAGCTTAGCCCGTTTTTGCTTAAATTTAAAAGCGGGCGAGCGAATTTTAAATTTTATCTTTAAATTTAGCTTTTAAATTTTAACCGCGCGCCTTGGAATTCTTATTTTAAGAAAAACACGCTGCTGCCGCTGCCGCTTAGAAACATATCGCGATATTTGCTCATCTGCGGATATAGCTTTATGCACGGCGTGAAAAGATCGTTTAACGTAAAGCCGCCATATTGCGCTAGCAGCTGTTCGCTGCTTAAACGCAACATATCTTGCGCCTGCGCGGCGTTTATATTTTGCATAAAGCTTGCGCGAAACTCATTATAAACGGCGCCGGTGGAGCAAAAGATTGCAGGCGTTAAAATTTCGATCGCAGGCAAGAGATCCTCGAAAGGCTCGATGATCTCGCCGATGCCGCGCACGTTTGCGGCCTCCAGCCCGCTAACAAAAAACGCGACATCCGCACCGATATTTTGCGCGATTTTGGTAAGCCGCTCGCGCGAAATTTTTAAGCTTAATTCCTCGTTCGCAAGCCGCAAAAACGCCGCCGCATCGCTACTGCCGCCCCCAAGACCCGCACCGATCGGAATATGTTTTTTAAGCACGATCTTATGCGAGCTGAAAAATTCCGCAAGCTCGCGCGCAAAGCCCGCCTGCTCAAGCGCCGCCTTGGCTTTTAAAATTATGTTATCCGCGATCTGCGCGGCGCCACATTCAAGCGCAAAGCCGCTCGCGCGCTCGAAGCTTATCTCATCAAACAGCTCCCTGCGCAGTACGAAGCGCGAGGCAATCTCGTGGTAACCGCCGCGCGTGCCGACGACTTTTAAAAAAACATTGATCTTTGCATAAGCTTTCAAAATTTTACTCCTTCTGCGCTTTGGCGCGCTTGCATTAAATTTAGCCCGCGGTAAGCCCAGTGCGATTAAAATTTCAAAACCGCGTGCCGTGAAGCGCGCGCCGTGGAATTTGACTCGCGATCGCGGCGCCCGATACGTAAATTTTATAAAGCGCGGAAATTTAAATCTGCGACGCATGCGGCCGAATTTCAACTCGCGGTGCAAATCTATCTTTGCGATTAAAATTCCAAGCCGACAAAATTCTAGCCGCGCTGTGCTAAATCGTAAATTTAACTTAGCGGTGCGCCACCCGCTGCAAAATCAAACCCATCGGCACAGACTACGCATTACCGCAAGCCGAAATTTCATTCGACAAAAACTGCTTGCTGCGGCGCAATAAGCTCCAACCTGCGCGCTTTTTAAATCGCGAATTTTAATCTTGCGGCGCGTCGTCATCGCGCACCGAAAAGCAAATCAAAACGCCGTTCCGCCAGATCCGCCGCGTTTAAATTTAACCCCCATGGATTTATTCCTTTCGAGAGAGCGTCGCCTGCCTAGCCGCATTTAAATTTTAAATTTACTCCGCCCGATGCCGATCTGCGATCCGTGCGCAACAAAAAAAGCGTGATCGCTCGCCCGCTGCTCCGCACGATAAATTTAGCCGCGCGGGGCGGCGCGCTATGCGAGTAAATTTAAAACGCGCCGTATTTATAACCGCTCAAATTTCGAACTCGAACCGCCCGATCAAAATTCCGCCGCAAGCTAGAGGCGCTGATTAAAACACGCCGCCTGCGATCGGAACGTCGTTCCAAAGATAGCGCACCTCGCCCGAGCTTATCTCGATGATTGAGTAAAAATCGCCGCAGATAAGCAGATAGCGCCCGTCCGCGCGGCTCGCCAGATCCTTTGCGGCAAGCTTTTTACCCAAGATCACGTCGCGAGCGTCGCCGTCGTAAAAGTTCGGCGCGAGGTCCAAAAACTCGAGCGGATTTAGCGCCGCCTCGTTCGCAAAGCGCGGATCTTTCAAATCAAAAGCCCCCTCGCTTTCTCGTCTAAGCGCGCTTAGCGTGCCCGTGGCGCCCAGCTTTTCTGCTAAAATTTGCGCGAAAGAGCGCACGTATCCGCCCTCGCTGAGTGCCACGCGAAAGCTCACGAATGGGTGAGCGTAGCTTAAAATTTCGGCATCAAAAACCCGCATCGAGCTCTCTTTCAAGCTCACCTCTTCGCCCGCGCGAGCGAGCTTGTATGCGCGCACGCCGCTAATTTTCTTGGCGCTGAAGGCGGGCGGGATAAATTTTATCTCGCCGCGCATCTGCGCCATCGCGACGTCTAAAATTTCGCGCGAAAGCGGCGGAATTTGCTCCACGCGCCCTATGTTTTCGTTATCGCCGCTTGGGCTTTGCGCGCCCAGCCACAGCGTCGCAGTGTAAACTTTTGGCTCCTTTTTTAAAAATCTAAAAAAGCGCGCGTATTGCCCAAATGCCACGATCAGCGCGCCGCTCGCAAAGGGATCGAGCGTGCCGCTAAAGCCCGCCTTTTTCACGCCGTATTTGCGCTTAAGAGCGCTTAAAAATTTATTGCTGCCGATGCCCGCGGGCTTGTCCGCCAAAAACAATCTATTCATAAGCGCCGATCTTTTCTACGAAATTTGACATTATCACGCGCGAAATTCCGCCAAAATTTATAGTGAGTCGGTCGCCGTTTACCGCCGTGATCTGTCCGATCCCAAAGAGTTTGTGCTTAATCAGCTCGCCCTTGCTAAAGCCGCTACTTTGCTCGCGCGGCGGCTCTTTAGCTACCAAACCCGCCTCGGCTATAAACCTGCTAGCGTCCAGCCTCTCGCGCTTGCCGCGATAAAAGCGGCTGGCGGCAAAGCTAAGCGTAAGCGTGCGCTTGGCGCGCGTTATCGCTACGTATGCGAGCCTGCGCTCCTCCTCGATGTCGCTACTATCGCCCAAAAGCGGGAAAAACCCCTCCTCCAGCCCGATTACGAAAAGATGCTCGAACTCAAGCCCCTTACTTGCGTGCACGCTCATTATGTTTATCGCATCGCCCATAATGGCGTCCTGATCGCTAAGAAGGCTCAGCTCATTTAAAAATTCCGCCAGATCAAAATCGGGCTTATTGCTCGCCTCATCCTTCAGCATAGCCAAAAACTCGTCGATGTTTGCTACCCGATCAGCGCCGTCCGGAAGCGAGGCGTAGTAAGCCTTTAGCCCAAAAGTGGGCTCCAATGCCTCTATTTTTTTGATAGTATCGGCTAGCGCGGAGATAGAAGCGATGCCGCTTTTAAGCTCCGCTAGAGCCTGCGCCGCCTTGGCGCTAAGCCCCGCGTCCGGCTCGCTAAAAGCGTCAAATAGACTGATAAGTCGCAGGCGCGAAAGCTCCTCCAGCTTTGCCAGCGAGACCTTGCCGATGCCGCGCTTGGGCACGTTTATGATCCGCCTCATCGAAAAGTCGTCGTGCTCGTCGTTTACCAAGCGCAGATAGGCGATCATATCCTTGATCTCGGCGCGCTCGTAAAATTTCACGCCGCCTACCATTTTGTACGGGATTTTAGCGCGATTCAGCCCCTCTTCCAGCGCGCGCGAAAGAGCGTTTACGCGGTAAAGCACGGCGATTTGAGAGGGCGCTACGCCGCTTGAGAGCAGCTTTTTTATGGCTTCTGCAATCTTTGCCGCCTCGATGCCCTCCTCGTCTGAACGCAAAATTTCGATCTTTTCGCCGCCGCCGTTCATGCTAGTAAGGCTCTTGCCGAGGCGGTTTTTGTTATGCGAGATGAGCTCGTTGGCGGCATTTAAAATTTCATCCGTGGAGCGGTAGTTCTGCTCGAGCTTGATAAATTTTACGTTTGAGAACTGATCTTTAAAATTTAGAATATTTTCTATCCGTGCGCCGCGCCAGCCGTAGATACTCTGATCGTCATCGCCCACCACCGCGAGGTTTTCATGCGTGGTACAAAGCTTTTGCAGCAGTTTAAATTGAATGTCGTTGGTGTCCTGATACTCATCCACCGTGATATAGGCGTAACGGCGCGAAATTTCATCGCATAGCCGCTCATTGGCGTTTAAAATTTTATACGGCAAAATTAGCAGATCATCGAAATCCACCAGATTATTCGCCGCCAAATACGCCTCGTAGCGCTTATACGCGTCAGCGCAATGCGCGTAAAATCCGCTATACATCCTGCTTAGCTCATCCTCTTCGCCCTTTAGAAGCTCGTCGATATCTTTGGGGCCGATCAGAGAATTTTTGTAGGTTGAAATTTTAGCCGCCAATAGCGACGTGGGCAAATTTATTTCAAAGCCCTTGATGATCTTTTTCTTATCGTCGGTATCGATTACTTGGAAGTTTGCGCTGCGGCCAAGCTCGCTAATATGAAATTTCAAAAACAAAAGCCCGAATTTATGAAAGGTGCACAGAAGCGGCACTCCGCTTAAATTTAACCCGCTTATCAGATTAAGCGCTCGCGAGCGCATCTCGGCGGCGGCTTTGTTCGTAAACGTAAGCGTGAGAGTATTTCCCGGGGGCACGCCGTTTGATAGCAGATAGGCAAGGCGCGCGGTGATCGTTTTAGTTTTGCCGCTACCAGCACCCGCTAGGATTAGCATCGCTCCGTCCACATGGCTCGCAGCCTCGCGCTGAGCGGGATTAAGACCTTCTAAAATATCACTCATTTTGAGAAAATTTTACGCGATTTTTCGCGCTTAAGCCACTCGGACTCGGGCTGGGAAAAATTTACCGCGATAGGCTTGCCGTCCACGACGATCTGCAAGACCGCGTAAAATGGCACGCTAAGCGTGCTTGCAAAATCCTGCGGCCCAAATCCCGCCTCGAAAACCAGCTCATCCTTGCTAAGGTGTGCGCTAGAGAGCGTATATTCCTCCAGCTGCAAAAAGATCGCGGGCATTTTGAAGCTTTTTAAAATTTCCTCCGGCAGCGGCGGGTCAAATTTTATCTGATCCGTCCTCGCAACGATGCCAAATCCATATCCAAGAGCCAAAACGTAATCCAAAACCGCGCCTATATTTGCACTACTCGCAGCGATAAATTTATCGTCTTTTAAAATTTTATCTATCATCCTAACCCCTCACAAACTCATCTACAAGCGCCGCAACCTGCTCTATGCCGATGCGCCAAAACTCGCTTTTATTGATATCAAAGCCGAATTTCGCCACTAGATTTTGCGGCGCGTCGCTGCCGCCCGAGCTTAAAAACTCGGTGTAAATTTGAACGAAATTTTCGAGCCTGCCGCTCTTATATAGCCCGTAAAGCGCGAGCACCAAAAGCTGTGCGTAGGCATAGGAGTAGCAGTAAAACGGCGTGTGAACGAAGTGCGGGATGTAGCTCCACCAGCTTTTGTAATGATCCTGCAAGATTAGCTCACCCGCAAACATCTTGCGCGACTCCTCCATCCAAAGCTCGTCGATCTGCCCCGTGCTTAGCTCATCCGCGCTTGCATGCACGCGCCGCTCAAAGGTCGTAAATCCGATCTGGCGGTAAAGCGTAGCGAAGATATCCTCGATCTTTGCCGCAAGCATCGCTCTTAGCGCAGCCTTGTCGCTTGCGGTCTGCGAGAGCGTATCCGTATCGCGCGCTGCGTATTCGCACGAATCAGCAGAGTCTTGAGAGGCGGCGCGTTTTACGGCGTGCTCGTTTGGAATTTCACCGCCCTGAGCTTCTTGCGAAGCGCTGCGCTTTAAATTTTGCAAGCCGTCCAAGGCGGCGGTGCTTTTGAAATTCGACAAGCCGTTTAAATTTGAAAAATTTTCGCGCATATAATCAAACACTAGCATCTCGCAGAAAACAGACGCGGTCTCAGCCGTCGTTAGCGGCGTGAAGGAGTTGAAATAGCCCACGCCGTAGCTTAGATACTGATGTATCGCGTGCCCCAGCTCGTGCGCGAGGGTAAATACGTCGCGGCGCTTGCGCGTGAAATTTAAAAGCACGAAAGGGTGCGTGTCGCGCGAGCCGGAATGCGAAAATGCGCCGCTTTGCTTATTTTGCGCGGGCATCGCGTCGATCCAGTTTCGCTCAAATGCCGCCTGCGCGATCTGTTTAAATTTCGGGCTAAATTTTTCAAATGCCGCAAGCACGATCTGCTTAGCCTGCTCGAAGCTAAACTCGCTCTCATCGCCCCCAAGCGGCGCGTATCTGTCGTAATCATACAGCGCGTCGTAGCCTAAAATTTCGCGCTTTTTGGCGTAAAATTTGCTGACTAGAGCGAAGCTTCGTTCCGTCTCTGCGATCAGCGCATCGACGCTTGCGATGTTTATCTGATTTTCCTCGTGCATCACCGCCTCGGCTTTATCGTAGCCGCGCAGCTCGCAGCGAATTTTAAGATCGGTTTTGATCATATTGTAGATGTAGCCAAGCAGGTGGGAGTTCTGCTCTAGTACCGCGCTTAGCGAAGCTGCGGCATCCTTTCGCACCTCGCGATCAGGGCTATGAAGCAGGCTTAAAATTTCCTCCTCGCCGAGCTTCTGTCCGCGAAAATCAAAGCTCATCCGCGCCATGCTCTCGTCAAAAAGTCGCGAAAACGCCTCACCGCTTACGGGCGAAGTTTTTAAAAGCACGCTTTCTTGCGGCAAGCTTAGCTGGTGGGCCTTGCGCTGCTTAAGTAGGCTCAAATAGTATCTGAATCTCCCGCCCCCTGCGATAAATTCGTCCTGTTTTGCGGCATCAAGCTCGTTAAACTCGAGCTCGAAAAAAAGTAGGCTCTGCGAAATGTCGTTGCAAGCCTGCTCCGCCTTGGCCTGCTGCGCTCCAAGGCTCGTATCTCGCGCAAAGCTAAGATGTGCAAAGCTCATTATCTTGCCGATCTGCTCGCTGATGCCCTCATAAAGCTCAAGCGCGCCTAAAAATTCTTCCGCGCTAAGAGCGTGCAGCTTATCTTTAAATTTAAGCTCAAAATCCATAGCCTGCGCGGAGGCGCTATCTATCGCGCCGCTAAATTCCGCCTCGTTTGCAAACAGCTCGCCTAAATTCCAATTCATCGTTTTCCTTTTAAAATTTTTGGATAATTTTATCAAAAAAGAATAAGTAAAATTTTAAAAACCGCAAATCCGCCCTATGGACGGAATTAGCGGTAAAATTTTAAGGTGAGTTATTTTTGCATACTTTGCGACGCGATCGCCGTAAAAATCACGTCCGTGGAGCTATTTATCGCAGTTTCTACAGAGTCTTGGATCACGCCGATGATAAAGCCGATCGCGACTACCTGCATTGCAATGTCGTTTGAGATATTAAAGAGCGAGCACGCAAGCGGTATCAGCATCAATGAGCCGCCTGGCACGCCGCTAGCGCCGCATGCACCGACCGCCGAGACCACGCAAAGCAGTAGCGCCGTCCAAAAATCGGGGCGCACGCCAAGCGTATGAGCCGCAGCAAGCGCCAAGATCGCGATTACCACCGCAGCGCCCGCCATATTTATCGTAGCGCCCAAAGGGATCGAGATCGAGCTTAGCTCGTCGCTGATACCGAGCTTTTTGCATAAATTTAAATTTACGGGGATATTTGCCGCCGAGCTGCGGGTGAAAAACGCCGTGAGGCCGCTTTCGCGCAGGCAGGTAAATACGAGCGGATATGGATTTTTCTTAATCACCGCAAAGACGATGAGTGGATTTACCACGAGGGCTACGAACGCCATCGCACCTACTAGTACGACTACGATTCGCGCGTATCCAAGCAGCGCATCGACGCCGGTTTGATACACAGTAGAAGCTACTAGACCGAAAATTCCAAACGGCGCGAGCTGGATTACGAACTGCACGATTTTGGTTACCGCTTCGCTCAGATCGGTAAAAATTTTCTTTGTTTCATTAGTGCAAAATTTAAGCGCGACGCCAAGACCTATCGCCCAGGTTAAAATTCCTACGTAATTCCCGTGCGCAATAGCATTTAGCGGATTATCTACGACCTTAAAAAGCAGATCTTTTAGCACGATCCAAACGCTTGCAGGGACTGCATTTTCCGCCGCGCCGACATTGCTTAGAGCAAGCTGCGTCGGAAATAAAAAGCTGGCTGCTACCCCCACGCACGAGGCTAAAAAGGTACCTACGATATATAGGACGACTACGCGTTTTAAGCCGCTTGCGCTGCCGTATTGTTTATTTACGATCGAGCTTAAAATCAAGATAAAAACTAAAATCGGAGCTACCGCTTTAAGGGCGCCTACGAATAAATTTCCTAAAATTTCCGCAAAAGCTACTACGTTTATTAAAAACGAATTGTGCTCTGCCGCAATATCGCCCGCCGCTGAACGTGCGGCAAAGCCCAAAATAGCGCCTATTATCAAGCCGGTAACTATGCGCAGAACTAGATTTTTATCTTTGTAGCTGGCTACTAATTTTTGAATCGAACTCATTTTTTACCTTTCAATCAAAACGTCGTTTGAAATATATCGAAATTTTATTTAAGCACATTTAAATTTGAGCGGAATTTCGTAATTTTTAGTTAATCTTAAAACCTCGTTAGCTAAAATGCCCCGAAATTTTAATTAGGAGCAGATATGTATCTTTTCACAAGCGAAGTAGTAAGCCCAGGGCATCCGGATAAGTGCGCCGACATCATCGCAGATAGCATCGTGGATGAAATTTTAAAGCAAGACCCAAACGGGCGCGTCGCGGCAGAGGTTTTCATAGCGGGCAAACACGTAGTAATCGGCGGCGAAGTAAACGCCAAGATCGATTTTACCCACGACGATTACCGCCACATCGTAAAGGGCGCGCTTAGCGAGATCGGTTACAACGACAACCCCTACTTTACGCGCGCGCAGTGTCTGCATCCGCAGGATCTGCAAGTGGACGTATTTTTAAACCAGCAAAGCCCCGACATTAACCAAGGCGTCGATCAAGAGGGCGGCGAGATCGGAGCGGGAGATCAGGGCATAATGTTCGGCTTCGCAAGCTGCGAGACGAAAAATTTTATGCCGGCGGCGATCACCTACGCAAGAGCGCTTTGCGATCACGTTTACGCCTATGCAAAGTCTCATCCCAACGAGCTTGGCGTCGATATTAAGACGCAGGTTAGCGTCGATTACGGCACGAAGAGCAATTTTGAGGAGTGTAAGCCGCAAAGCATCCATACGATCGTGGTTTCAGCGCCATGCGTCGAGAGTATGAGTATCGAGCGCGTCCGAGATCTGATCGGAAATTTAATCGATTCGGCGGGACTTCCGAAGAAGCTTTACGACAAAAGCAAAACGATCATCTACATCAATCCTACCGGTCGCTACGTAAATCATAGCTCGCTTCACGACAGCGGCCTAACGGGGCGAAAACTGATCGTAGATAGCTTCGGCGGCTACAGCCCTATAGGCGGCGGCGCTCAAAGCAGCAAGGACTACACCAAGGTCGATCGCAGCGGGCTTTATGCGGCGCGCTATATCGCCAAAAACATCGTCGCGGCGGGGCTTGCGAAAAAATGCATCGTCCAGCTCAGCTACGCAATCGGCGTGGCTAAACCCGTCAGCGTCAGCGTCGATTGCATGGGGACGAATTTAGGCGCGGCAAGCGACGATGAGTTGTCCGCTTTCGTGCTTGAAAAATTCCCGCTCACGCCGCGCTGGATCATCGATAAATTCGGCCTTGATCGCCCCGGCAAAGGAGGCTTTCTCTACGCCGACGTCGCCGCACGCGGACAGGTCGGAAATGACGAATACCCGTGGGAGCAGCTCGATAGCGTGGAGCTTTTTAAGGCTTTGAAATAAAATTTTACGCTTTGCAGTAGCGCCTTTTTAGCTTACGACATTCGCTAGGCTTGCAGCAGCGAGCCTAGCTCAATATTCTACGTAGCTTTGCATGTCGCGTAATTTTATCGTGCGCCCAAAAGTAGCGTTACGGCAAAATTCTCCATCAAAATTCTAAGCCGTGCAATTTAAGAGTTTTTGCAGGTAGAATCGAATTTTAAAATTTTAAGCCCAGCTCACGCAAAATTTTAAAATTGGCGCGGTGAAATTCCAAGGCTGAGCCCGTCTAATTTAGTGATAAATTCTAACTAGAGCAGGCTTTAAAAAATTTACATGCAAGCTTTTAAATTTGCAATCGCTTAAAATGAAATTTGACCTATAAAATTTTTTCTAACGCGCTTTGTACTTAATCTCCGAAGAGTAAAATTTTAAATCCTCCTTACTTGTGATGTTTAAGCGTATAAATTTTAAAATTTTGCATTTTATTTGAAGTTTGCCGCTTTATACAGCAAAAAAACCCAAAGCAAATTCCATTTAAAAGCGGCATTTGCAAGATAAAAGCGCTGAAATTTTAAAATGTAGAATTTATGAACGCTACTGATTTAAAATCTCAGATTGGCACGCTTCGCCAAAGCTCCTCCACTAACTACGCAAAATGTAAAAGTAAGATTAAATTCTCCCGCGCATGATGTCGCCCGCAAGCGAGCACGGCGGAACATTAAGCTTAAATAACGCAAAAGATATAAGGAATAAAGCAAAAAAAGAGGAGGCTTGGAGCTTGATAAAATTCTAGCTTTGTGCGGCGGCGACCGAGCGGCTTTTAAATTGGACTTTAAACGCAGTGATGCGAATTTCGCGCCTTAACTTAAATGCTAAAGCGGCGATAAAATTTCATCACCGCTTTCATAAATTAAAATTTTAAAAATACTCCGAACTACACAGCTGCAAATAAGTAAATCGCCCGCACTTCAGCCTAAATCTCTTAAATCGCCGACCGAATTTAAGCCGCTTCTTGACTTGATGCTAGGTTTTGATACGCAACTTAAAAGCGAAGCATTATTTCGTCTGATTATCCTCATTTTTTGGTGCGGCAGTGCTTGCATTTATCTCGCTGGCTGCGCTATTTATGGGCTCAGGAACAGAGATTTTTTTCACCGAAGCAGTAAAATTCTGCTCGGCTTCAACATCGCCAGTTTTTTCGATATATGTAAAATCACCCATCTTCGTCCACGTTCTAGCTTTAGCTAAAAACGCCTTTTGACTCTCCCAAATCTCTTTAAAATCGGGATTTTTCTCGCTTTCTTCGGCTAAAATTTCATCCGTCGCCTTGCGAAGCGCACGCATAATCTCAGGCGAAAAAGAGCGAATCTGAACGTTTGGATATTTCTTTTTGATCTCGTCCCAAATTATTACATTTTTATAAAACGTCTCGTTTTCTGCGTATTCGCGCGCCTTAGCGATCGAAGCCTCTAGGATGTTTTGCAAGTCCTTAGGAAGCTTCTGCCAAGTTTGTAGATTTATCACAATCTGCTGCTCGCTAGCGGGTTCTTGCCATCCCGTATAATAGTAATTTGCGACTTTGTGAAAGCCTAGAGGTATATCAAAGCTAGGACTTGCCCACTCGACTGCATCGATGGTGCCCATCTCTAGCGCCATATATAGTTCACCTACCGGTATCGTAGCGACTGCGACGCCAAGGCGGTTCATAACCTCCCCGCCAAAACTTGGAATTCTAAATTTAAGCCCTTTTAGATCATCTAGCGTATTAATCTCTTTTTTAAACCAGCCACCCATCTGCATGCCGCTATTTAGAATATTAAAAACCTTTAGATTACTTTTAGCATAGAATTTATCCGCTAACTCCTTACCCCCGCCGAAGTAATACCAAGCGTGCTGCTCGTCTTTCGTCATACCAAAAGGCACAGTCGTAAACAGCATATTCGCGCTATTTTTGCCTTTATAATAGTAGCTCGCAGTATAGCCTAAATCGTATTGCCCGTTTTTAACCATATCATAGATCGCAAAAGGCGCTTTATGTTTGCTAGGCGCGTCGATGCTGATTTTCAGCCTGCCATCAGACATACTATCTGCAAGATCTGCCATACGCTTAGCGACATCGCCTACGATAGGCATACTAAGCTCGTAAGTCTGAGCTAGCTTGAGGCGATAAACTTTCTTATCCGCGCCCCACAGCGACGTGGCTATAATCAAACTTAATCCGACAAGAATCGATTTTTTCATATACTACTCCCAAAATGAAATGGTGCGAATTTTATATAAAATCATCTAAATTCACGCTTTTATAACTAGCTTTTAAGCGAAATTTTCGCACAATTGCAGCCAAATTCGATAAGGAAAGGGCATGCAAGAAAAACATTACGACGTAATCATCATAGGCGGCGGTATCACGGGCAGCGCGCTAGCGTACGTGCTGGCAGAATTTAGCGGGATCAAAAATATCGCTCTACTTGAAAAATACGAAGGGCTTGCGACGCTAAATTCTAAAGCCAGCGCAAACTCTCAGACGATTCATTGCGGCGACATCGAGACCAACTACGACCTGCAAAAAGCGACCGAAGTCAAGCGCAAGGCGGATATGATCGTGAAATATTGCCAAAAGCACGGATATGAGAATAAATTTTTATTTCAGGGGCAGAAAATGGCTCTTGGCGTGGGCGAAAGCGAGGTAGAGCTAATTAAAGACCGCTTTGAGAAATTTAAAGAGCTTTATCCGTATCTGCAGCTTTTCGACAAGGAAGAGCTCAAAAAAATCGAGCCCAAGCTAGTTTTTGACGGGCGCGGCGAGGAGCGAGCGGAGGATATCGTCGCGATGGGCGTGCAATCGGGAGTTTACACGACGATCGATTACGGCGCGATGGCGAATTCCTTCGTGCAAAACGCTAAAAACGTGAAGGGCAAAACCTGCGATCTGTACCTAAATACCGAAGTGCAAAACATCACTAAAGTAGGCGATAAGTTCTATATCCGCACCGCAAATAGACTCTCACTAAGCGCCGATTTCGTAGTCGTAGATGCGGGCGCTCACTCGCTGTGGCTAGCGCACAAAATGGGGCTTGGGCAGGATCTTAGCACGATTTGCATTGCGGGCAGCTTCTATCTAACCAAGCAAAAGCTTCTAAACGGCAAGGTTTACATGGTGCAAAACCCAAAGCTTCCATTTGCCGCGCTTCACGGCGACCCCGATCTTTTGGCGGACGGCTGCACGAGATTTGGTCCTACCGCACTTACGATGCCGAAGCTCGAGCGCTACAAGGGCTGTCGTTCGGTGCCGGAATTTTTTCAGTCATTAAATTTTGACATGGACGTAGCCAAGGTCATTTGGCAAAATTTTGGCGATAGCGAGGTAAGGGACTTCTTAGTCCGCAATATAGGCTTTGAGATACCGATTTTAGGTAAAAAGCTTTTCGTCAAAAATGCGCGCAAGATCATACCTAGCATCCGCGAGGAGGATATTTACTATGCCAAGGGCTTTGGCGGCGTGCGTCCGCAAGTAATCTCACACTCGCAAAAAAAGCTGCTTTTAGGCGAAGCTAGAATAGGCGAAAATCCGGGGATTATCTTTAATATGACCCCAAGCCCCGGCGCTACGAGCTGCCTAGGCAACGCACTTCGCGACGCAAAAAGTGCCTGCGAATATTTAGGAGTGAGCTTTGATGATGCAAAATTTGACGCGGAAATGATGCAATAAAGAGGAATTTTTAAATCTCGCTCGGGCAAGAATTTTAAAATTTTACTTCAGCGAGGATTTTAGAATTTTGCTCGTGCTTTACGTATATAGGGGATTTTAAAAATTTCATTCAAACGCGAATTCTTAGAATTTAACCTGCACTGCAAGCTATGAAATTTTAAAATTTCGCCGTGCCTTGGAATTCTAAAATTCTCTCGCGGCATAAAATTTTAAAATTCCTTCATCTAGCGAATTTTAAAATTTAGAAATTTCAAAATTTTGCGCAAAATTTCGCCCAATGCGGCGATAAATTTTAAATTTAAAGGAGAAAAGATGCTTAAAAAAACCAAAATTTTAGCGACCATCGGGCCCGCAAGCGACGGCGAGGAGATGATGAGCGCGATGGTAAAGGCGGGCTGCAACGCCTTTAGGATGAACTTCAGCCACGGCACGCACGAGTACCACGAGGCAAATTTAAACAAAATTCGCGCCGTAGAAAAGAGTCTGGGCGTGCGCGTAGGCGTCTTTCAGGACATCAGCGGCCCAAAGATTCGCGTCGGCAAGCTTGAGGAAAATTTTAAACTAAAAACGGGCGATAAAATCACCTTCCTTCCTCGCGAAATCATCGGCAAAAAGACCGCCCCGGGCGAATACGAGCTGTGTATCAACCACCCCGAAATTTTGCCGTTAATGAAGGTAGGCGAGTTCATCTACCTCTACGACGGCTCGATCCGCGCCAAGGTAGTTGCGGTAAGCGAGCAAGGCGTGCGAGCGGTGCTCGAAAACGACGGCTTTTTAAGCTCAAATAAAGGCGTGAACTTCCCAAACACCCGCCTAAATATCGACGTCATCACGCAAAAAGACCTCGCAGATCTGCGCTGGGGCGCGGCGCACGGCGTAAATTTCGTAGGCATCTCCTTCGTGCAGTCGCAAAACGACATCCTGCGCGTGCGCGAAATTTTAAACTCGCTGGGCTCAAAAGCTAAAATTTACGCCAAGATCGAGAAATTCGACGCGGTCGAAAATATAGAGCAGATCATCGAAGCAAGCGACGGCATAATGGTCGCGCGCGGAGATCTGGGCATCGAGATGCCGTTTTATGAGATCCCGCGTATCCAAAAGCGCATCATAGCGTTAGCCAACGCCCGCTCAAAGCCCGTCATCACCGCCACGCAGATGATGCTTAGCATGACCGAGCACGAGCGCGCCACCAGAGCCGAGATCAGCGACGTCGCAAACGCCGTACTCGACGGCACCGACGCCGTAATGCTAAGCGAGGAAAGCGCCATCGGCAAAAACCCCGCAGCCGTGGTCGCCGCGATGAGCGAGACGATCCGCGAGACCGAAAAAATCTATCCTTACGATAAATTTAACGATTACGACTTCTACGACGAGACCGATATGATCACTTCAAGCACCGCAGCGCTTGCCGCAAGGCTGGGCGCAGGCGCGATACTTTCGATCACGGGCTCGGGGCGCTCGGCGATCAAACTCGCACGTAACCGCGCTAAAATCGACATCATCGCAATCGCGCACGACGAGCAGACCGCGCACGCGCTAAGTCTCGTGTGGGGCGTAAATCCAGCGATGGTCAGGGAAAAAACGAGCATCAACTCGCTGCTCGCACGTATCATAAGCGAGACTCTACAGCGCGGGCTCATCGAAGAAGGCGGCACCTACGTGATGACGGCGGGCTTTCAAAGCGGCCATCCCGGCAGCACCGACTACATCCGCATCATCAAAAAAGATCAGATCGATTTCTACCGCGACGCGGAGAAAACGGGTCTCCAGGATCAATTTAATGCGCAACATTAAATTTGGTGGTAAAATTTGAAGTTTTTAAGTTGCAGGCCTAGAGAGGTAAAATTGTAAAAAATTAGGAGAAAAACGATGATACCAAGCTACAAAGAGATGATGTTTCCGATTTTAAGATTTATCGGCGAGCGCGGCAAGGCAGACAGAAAAGAAATTTTCGAGTTCATTACAAAGCACTATAAATTTAACGACGACGAACTCTCGCAAAGGATCCCTAGCGGCATGCTTTTGTACGTTAACCGCGCAGGCTGGGCGTTGTCGTATTTTGCAGGAAATAAAGAAGTTGTAAATTTACCTGACGTTAAAAAGCCTATCAAAAGATCAGGTAGAGGCGTGTACGAGATAACGGATCTTGGCAAACAAATGCTAAAAAGTAAGGACGCTCAGGCAAAATTTGAGGCTTGGTACGATGAAATTTATAAAAACAAAAGCGCGCCAAGCACCAAAATCTCGCAAATCGTGACGCAAGAAAAGACGCCTAGCGACGTCATCGCCGAGACGGCAAACGAGCTCGCGCAAAATCTAAAATCTCAAATTTTAGACGAAATTTCGCAGAAAAAGCCGAGCTTTTTTGAGTATTTGGTGGCGCGCTTACTTGAAAAAATGGGCTACGGGGTAGGCAGACTAACCAAAAACGGCGCGGACGGCGCGGTATAGACGGTATTATATATGAAGATGAGCTTGGACTATCGCGAATTTACGTCCAGGCTAAAAGCTGGCAAGGTGCGGTTTCGCGTCCTGAAATTCAAAAATTCGTAGGCGCGATATCGGATAAGCAGACCAAAAAGGGTGTATTTATCACGACGTCAAAATTTAGCAAAGATGCCGCAAGATGCGCCGCAAACATGCAAAATTACACGATTGTTTTGATTGACGGCGAACGACTGGCGGAACTGATGATAAAATATAAACTCGGCGTTCAAGTGCGGCAAAATATCGAGATTTGCGACATCGACAGCGACTTTTTCGGCGATAAATTTAAACGTAAAGGCGAAATTCGTTTTCGGATTAAGCGCAAACGGAAAAATTTAGCTAAGCAATTTAAATTATGAGCTAAATTTTACGACTAGCGGCGTTAAATTTGGCCGCGTAAAGCGTCGGGCTAAAGCCAAATCAAAAGAAAATAGAGCCGCCGCAAAAATTAAAATTCCGCAAAAATATATTCGTTAAAAATCAAGCTCGCGCTCTTAAATTTCAAGGTATAATTACGAAGCAAATTTACAAAATTTAGCCAAAGGAGAGACCATGAAAAAATTTCGCTCACTACTGCTCTGTGTGGCGGCGGCTGCGACTTTGAGCGCCCAAGGCGAGGATAAGGTAGAAAAAATCACTTCGATCGACATCTATGTTTCGCCGTTTTATTCGGCTAAGGAGGGCAAGCCCGAATATGTGCACGTTTACGAGCCGATCGACGATCTGTTGATGAAAAACGACGCGGCGAGCCTAAAAAAGGCGATCAAAATCATCGAGGACGCCCCGGATATGGCCGCTCCGACCACGCTGATGACGGTCGCTGCACGCGCTTATGATCTAGGGCTTAAGGACGACGCGGTGTTTTGGTTCTACGCGGGCAAAAATCGCTTCCTAACCTTCGCTCGCGTCATCGACGTCAAGGACGAGATGTTTCGTGAGACCGAATCTGCGAATGCGGCGTTTTTACAGCTCGTCGGCAACGTGGTAAATCCATACGCATTCTGCGATCTCGCTAAACAACGCGATGCGGCGACACGCGCTAGGGACTGGGTCAAGGCACACCCGTATAAAGCGATATTTGATGAGAAATTTCCGTCTCACTTCGCAGATCGCGCCGCCGCGCTCAAGGCAGCCGAGGACAAAATGGACGCCGCGCTGCTTAAACAAGACGAGTTTTTCGCAGATCCCGCTAAAAAGGCGGACTTTCTAGCCAAGCGCAAAGCAAATAATGCGGATAAGCACTTCTGCGATTAGTATCGCCTAATCAGCGGCACTCTTTAAAAACTGGCATTATCTGAAATTTTTAGCTACTAAAAATTTAGTGTCGCATTCGCCTCTGCAAGTAAGCTTTCGCTTTATAAATTTTTATGTTAGATAAAACATTTAAGTTTCATATTTTGGGCGATTTGGCAAAGACGCATTTTAAAAATATACTCAATTAGAATGTAAGCCATCGGAATTTGATTTATAGAACTTTAAATTTAGGTATAAAATTTAAGACTGGCATCTATTTTGCGGCAACGAATAGATCGAGCAATAAAATTAATATGTGCTCTTTCGTTCAAAATGCCGTCTCGGCATCAAAATCCAAAAATTTGCTCGGCGCAACGGAATTTATTCGTCCAAACGCGCCGTCTTAGTGGCCTGCGCCGAAGAAATTACACATCGCCGTGCCTATCACGATGAGCGCTATGCCGCAGATCGCGGGTGCAGAGAGCTTTTCGTGGAAGTAAAACACCGAAAGCAGCGATGCTAATACTATGCCGAGCCCGCCCCATGTGAGGCACCAAGCTTTACCGTTTTTAGCGCAAGCGCTAAAAAACAAAAGCACGCGCCGTATGCCGCTAGCGTGGCTAGAAAATAATTCAGCTTACTAAATCCGTCCGAGAGTTTCATGCAGTTGGTTCCCGCTAGCTCCAAAACTATAGCAAGCCCCAAATAAACGTATCCCATAAGCGATCCTTAATGCAATTTGAGCCGAAATTTTATAGAAATTTCTCTTAAATTTTACCCAAAGGCGCTTCCTAGCGACTTGCGTAAAATTTACGCCGCATATTTGAGTAAAACCGGCTTTAGCGACATAAAATTCCGCTCGCCGATCTACGCAGAATTGCATGAGCATACCGCAGCATAAAATTCCACCGCTACCGCCTAAAAATCGAAGTTTTTTAAATTTAGTCGCGTGGCGAAATTTTATTCGTTTTTATATACGAACATTATATAATTATCAAAAAATTTTTCCAAGGAGAGAGGATGAAAAAGCTCGCTACGATACTTGCGCTGCTCTGTGCGGCGACGTTTGCCAAGGAGTATGAGTATATGGTGCAAAGCATGAGCTACGGCTCACTCGGAGAGCGCAAGGAGAGCACGTATCTAAGCTACGATGCGGCGGCGCGCAAGCTAGAGCAGGTAAGAGATACGAACTCCTCGGACGGCCTAGGCTCTAGCTAAAAGAGATCAGCTACTTTGACGAAAAGGGGGATATGGTTAAATTTGAAGTATTTAACCTCGATCTTAAAAGCAGCAAGTGGAAAAAAATAGAAGACTACACGGAAAGCATAAAGGGTAATGTCACGACGCGCGAGACGAATTCGATAGCAGATGACGGCACGCGCAATGCGAGCAAAACCGTCTCCAGCTACGACGGTAACGCGACGCAGGATGTGCGATATAAGTTTATAAAGGGCAAATGGCAGAAAGATAGCATGAACAGATCCGTAAAAAACGCGTGGGATAAGGAGGAGCTTACGATAAGCTTCAAATGGGACGGCAAGAGCTGGCAGCCCAAAGATAAGACCGAAATTTTCTACGACGCCTCAGGAGAGATGAGCGGATACGTGAGCTACGAGTTTGTAAACGGCGCGTGGCAAAATAGCGAGCGAGAGATACTTAACGGCGATCGAAACGGCAGCTACGAGCAGATCCGCAGCACTTTTCAAAACGGTGCGTGGCAAAACGCGACGATGAGCAAGCACGAGCTTGATGCCGCAAAGGGCGAGGGGATCGTTACGAGCTTCATCTGGAACGACGAGAAGGGCGCGTGGGATAACATGAGCAAACAGACCGTTATCAAGAAGGGGGCGGATCTTAATATGACCTCTTATCTGTGGGACGAGCGGCTTAAAGAGTGGGTCAAAAGCTACTCAAACGGCGAAATTTACGATAAATCTGGCGAGCGACTACTAGAGCAAAGCTACGAATCAAATTCCAGCAGCGGCAAATACGTCTATAGTTACGACGAGCACGGCAGCAATACAGCGATGGATATCTACAAGCTTGATGCGAGCGGCAAATGGGTGCAATCGGGGCGCTCGGAAGCTACTTACGATACCCAAATCCCATCAGACAGCGTGGGGCACGGAGCCGCGCTGATGATGTTTGAGATGCCTAGTATCTACGCGATAACGAGCTTTAAGGAATTTAAGCTTAAGGACAGAAAATACGAGCTCATAACGGAAAAGACGTGGAAATATAAAAAGATAAAGTAGCGTTTGGAGATGCGTCGGTAAAATTTAGCCGCGAAATTTTACCTGCGCGGCCTTGCGCGAGTGCTGCGATTAAATTTTATCGTCGCGACGTATCTGCTCCTTAGTCCGAAACACATCCCCGCAGAGGAGCTGCGAGGCGCCTTTGCGGACAAGCCGCCGCAGGAGTTTGCGCGCATTACCCGTGGCCTCGAAGCCAAATACGATTGCAAAGACCGAATGCTCTGCTACGTCGTTTGCTATTTTACGCCGAAAGGCAAAGAGGGGATGCGGGCGGACTTCGGCGTCTAAATTTAAAGCGCGGCGGATTAAATTTAAAATTTGACCGCGCAGCGCGCTTGCGCCAAATGGCGAAGGTTTTATCTTGCGCGTGAGCCATGCGTCGTATGGGCGCAAGTGTAATTTATAAATTTCTAGCGACGAAATTTAAACCGCCGCGACGAGCGAAATGGGAGCCGAAATGATAAAATCCATAAAATTTGAGGGCGAAAGCATCGAGGAGCTGGAGGTTTGGTACTACGCCCCAAAGCACGAATATAGCGCGGCGGAGTTTGCGCGGGAGTGCGGCAAGCTCGTGCGCGCGGACTTTGGGTTCGCCTCCCTTTACGAGATAAAATTTGAAAAATTCAAGTCCTGCGAGCCCGATGATTTTATGAAAGAGCGGATAGCGGCTGCTTTGAGCGCGGCAGGGCTATCAGACGAGCCTCGTAATTTCGCAATGGGCGGCGAGAACGACTGAGACTGGCAGGAATGCTCGTTTGAGGCGAGCGGACAGTGATTTTTACGCATCTGGGCGACATCGGCTTGATAAATTTAGCCCGTAATACGAGCTTTGCATGCACGAGGTTTCGAGCGGATTTGCCGCAAAGCGCTTACAAAAGGCGCCGAGCGACATTAAAATTCCGCACTACCGCTTATCTCGCGCGTATCTGCATACCTTGAAGCGCAATAGCGTAAGCCAATTAGCAAAGCAAGCAAGTGCGCCCTATTTCGTGCAAATTTACGCGCCGAGGCGCAGGCGGCGCCTACTCTGAGCCAAAATTTATTTGAAGGGAAAATATGAAAAATCTATTTCTAGCCGCGCTTGCGGCATTAGCGCTTAGCGGCTGCGCGGGCTTAAAATGCGGCGCAAAAGACGGGCGAGACGTCGCCGAGATCGACGTGCCCGAAGATGGCTGGACGAGATACCTAGGCACCGACGGCGAGATCAAGGAGGTCGCATTTTTCACGGCGTTTTTCTCCAAACAGTTCCGCCCGCACCCAAAAGATGGCGAAAAGATCGGCTTCGTGCTTACCAAAAAGAGCGGCGAACGGATACCGATAAGGCTCGGCAATATGTATAAGGCGGCAAACGGCGCATTCGCGCTCGCGGATCTTGACGCGGAAGCTGGCGTATGGCGCGGAGCGGAGGAGCTGCGCAGAGCAAAACGGGTGAAATTTTATAAATTTCAAGAAGGCAGCGTCAAAGTGACGGACTATGAGGCGCGAGGCGGGCTTTGCGAGGCGTTTTATGCAGGCGAAAAGATAAGCGTCAAAAGCGTGCTAAGCCGCCATGCAAGCAAGACTGGCGGGGCTAGCGGCGAAATTTCCACCGTGCAAACGCAGGGCGAAATATCGCGCGACGTCGTTAAGGCTTTAAACTCGCACGAAAAGCCCTCGCCGCAAAGCTATAGTAAAAATTTAGCAAACAAAAAGGGCACCGCACAAAAAACCGATAGCGAGGCGTTAAAACCGGAGGTAGAGGCGCTAAAAAATATTATCTGCTACAGATAAAAACAAAGTCGATTGAAATTTCAGTTTAATGAGTAAAAATTTCGCTAAAATTTTAAATAAAAATATCTTTTTAAGGAGTAATAAATGAGAAAAAGCGTTTTATTTTTCCTATTGCCGCTGTTTTTGTTCGGCGGCGAGGCGCAGAAGCAGCTGAACGTCTTTGAGCTAACGCCGTCAAAGATGCCGCCGCAGCAGTTTAAAGTCGAAGCGGTCTTTTCAAAAGAGATCGAAGCCGACTGCAACGACGCGTATCTGATCGGCGGCAAAATAGAGCAAAAAGAGGGCTCGGACGGGCTGCTTTATTACGAGTTTAGCGGCGGCAACGAGCTTGCTCAGACGCTGATGCTGTGCAAAACCGAGAAGCAAAAAAAATGGGTCTATTATGAGCTTGGAGCGCCTTTTTTCTACACTCCGGGCGAAATTAGAATTTTAGCGCCCAAAGATGTCAAGGTCGAGCTTAAAATTTACGAACTTGTAGAGAGCAAAGAGCCTAAAATCCGCAAGATGAAATAATTTCACAAGAAGCAGGGCGGACCGAGCTTATGCGTGGCGGAATTTCCGCCGCGCAATAGATTTATCATTGCGCAATGGTTTTGCGCGCAGGTGAGATAAATTCTACGGCGCAAGACAAATTTTCTACGGAGAAGAATGGAATTTCGGCATCGATGGGTCGTTTGGTTAAAATTTCAGTATAATTTCGCAAAAACAAGGAGAGAGCATGTCAGAGAGAATTTTTGAAAGTCTAAAAGAGTTTTTGACGCAGCAGGGCGCGCGCTTCCGCGTCGTAGCTCACGAAAGCGCGGGCACCTCCGCCGAGGTCGCCAAAGCCCGCGGCACACAGCTAGGACAAGGCGCAAAGGCGCTGGTTTGCACGATCAAGGGCTTTAAGGACGGGCAAATTTCTTTTTCGCAAAATTTAAATTTAGCAAGCGTCTATGACGTGCAAAACCCCGACGCTTCCTGCATTGCAACCGCTCAAGGCTGCGAAAACGGCGCCTGCGCTGAAAATTTAGCTTTAACCGCCGATCAAATCTGCGCCAACGTGCCGCAGCAGCTAAAGCTTCCTAGCGACAAACCCGCGGGTAGAAACGGCAGGATCTACGTCCTAGCGGTCTTCGCGGCCGATCATAAAACCGATCTAAAGCGCTTGGCAGAGGGGCTCGGTGGCACAAAAGCATCGCTCGTAAGCCCCGATGAAGTGGGCGATCTCACGGACTGCGTCATTGGCTCGGTACCGCCGTTTAGCTTCCACGACAAGCTGCTGCTAATCGCTGATCCGTCGCTATTCGGACGCTTTGATGAGATCGCCTTCAATGCGGGTCTGCTCGATCACTCGATCATTCTAAACGCGCAGGATTATGCGCGCATCGCAGCTCCGCGCATCGTTAGCTTCACCGAAGAGGCTACGGAAGGCGAATAGTCGCGCATCGTCCGTTTCACGCAAGAACAAGAGAAATCGGATTAAATTAACCCAAAAGCAAGGGCAGAAAAAGACAGCGCGAGAGTGGTTGTAAAAAGGGCGCTTTGATTTTTGATCTTTTTTCTTCATATTAAGGCTTTAAAATTTGCAGTATGATCAGGAGCAAAGAGGTTGCGATCGAAACAAGGGGGGATGCTATGAAGCAGGTGTGGACATTTTTGCTGTGCCTACTTGCGCTATGCGGTATGGAAAATGCTGCGGCCAAGGGAGACGATGCGCCGCGACCGGAGATTTATCAGAGTATGAAAGATATTTACGACAATCTGCCGATCGCGCAACTGCCGATGCGCTATCCGGGAGAAATTTCGCCCTTAGCGGCTATCGATAAAAATTTACTAGATAAAAATGAGCTGTTTTCGTTCGCAAAGAAGAATTTTTTAATCGACAATCTAAGCGCGTATTGGGAGAGGATTAGGGAGATAAGGGCTTGTCGTTTGCCCGAAAAGAGCGCTAAAACAATTCTGCTAAGGCTTTATCTGAGGGATTTTCAAGATAGCAAGCACGGGCACGAATATGTTTTTATGTGCCTTTTAAACGACGCATTTCGTATAAGTGATTGTCGCGAAATTTACGCCGATTACGTGCACTGCGGTAAAAGCAAGCCGCCAATGCGCGCTAAGCAGGAGTTCGTCATCGACGCCGATTTACGTTGCACAGTAACAACGCACTACTATACTTTAGATGCCGGTAAGGAGCTGCTGCACAGAAATGTCTGCGTGCACGAAATACAAAACGGCGCGATCGTTACTAAGGATTAAAATCCGAGGGGATTTTGTGAGATGATTTTAGCCGCAAATTTCATAAGCAGAGCCGCAAACCGAGCCCTGAATTCGTCATATTGATGAGACGCTGTCTCGAGCCGTGCCAAAACGGCTCGTAAATCTTTGGTGCATCACAGCATCCCACCAAGATGCGTCGCCTTGCGGAGCATTTTAACGACGGTGAGCGCTTTATTTAGTTTTGACTTTCTGCGACAAGCTAAATATCAAATCTGAAATTCTTAGCAAGCCCCGAAAGCAACGAGGATAAAACATCCGAATTTTAAAATTTAAAAATCTTTAAAAAAGTGTGAGTTTAAAAAGAATTAATCGCGACGATATCACATCGCCGCGACTGAAGAAGGCATCATCGTGCCCGCAAAGGTGGCTTATTTCATAGCGCCTTGTTGTTTCATCTGATCCATCATCTGCTTAAATATCTCTTTAGCTTGTTTGCAAGTGGCCTCTTGCTGCTCCTTAGGAAGTGCGCTGATCTGATCCATAGACTGCTTTTTTTGATCCTCATACATCTTGACCTGCTGCTCTTGACCCGCTTGTTTGTAGGTATCGACCATCTTATCAAGATCTGCGAAATACTCCTTGCAGCTATCTGAAAGATCTGCGGCGCTAAGACTTAGCGCAAAGCCAAAACTAGCCAAAACTAAAAGTGATTTTTTCATTTTTCTCTCCTTGTAAAAAATCAGCGAAAGTATATCATTTCGCTTAGTAAATTTACCTTAAATTTTAATCAAATACGACCGTTTTTTTAAATTTATAGCGCTTTTGAAATTTTAAAATTTTACTCTCGTCGCGACGCTTACATTTTTTAAAATTTAACTCGTCTTTAAATTCTAAATTTCGGCTCGCGGTTTCGCAACTATCGCCGACGATCTTTAAATTCCGACCTCGCCGCCTCTTAGAGCTGCAGCGCAAAATCACTTCTCTTCAAATCTAATCTGCACCGATTTTTTGTGCGCGCCGAGCCCCTCGGCATCCGCTAGCGCCATGCACGCACCTCCGAGCTCGTCTATGGCGCGCTTATTTAGCGCTATGATCGAGCTTCGTTTGATGAAGTTATAAACCCCCAAAGGCGAGAAAAATCGCGCGCTTCCGCCGGTCGGCAGCGTGTGGTTAGGGCCTGCGAGGTAATCGCCCATCGCTTCGGGCGTGTAGTGACCCAAAAATATCGCGCCTGCGTGGCGTATGCGCGGAAGCAGCTCGTAGGCGTTCTCGGTCGCGATCTCGAGGTGCTCGACCGCAAGCTCATTCATCAGCTCCACGCACTCATTCATATCGCGCGTGATGATGATTGCGCCCTTGTTTTGTACGCTAGCGCGAGCGATCGGCTCGCGCGCGAGCGTAGGAAGCTCGCGCGCGATATGCTCTGCGACGGCGAGGGCGAATTTTTCATCGTCGCTTATCAAAAAGCTGCTTGCGATCTCGTCGTGCTCGGCCTGGCTGAGCAGATCCACGGCGATGTTGCGCGGATTTGCCGCGGCGTTTGCGATGATGCCCACTTCGCTAGGACCCGCGATCATATCGATATTCACGTCGCCAAACACGAGCTTTTTAGCGGTTGCGACGAAGATATTCCCGGGACCCGTGATGACATCGACCTTGCCGATCGTGCGCGTGCCGTATGCCATCGCCGCGATCGCGCTTGCGCCGCCCACCTTGTAGGCTTTTTTGATCCCCAGTACATGCATCGCCGCAAGCAGTAGCTCGTTTACGACACCGCCCACGGCAGGGGTGCAGACGCTGATATCCTCCACGCCCGCGACGATTGCTGGGATCGCATTCATCAGAAGCGAGCTCGGATACGCCGCCTTGCCGCCCGGGATATACAGCCCCGCGCGATCTACCGGCGTGATCTTTTGCCCAAGCATCGCGCCGCTTGGATCGAAGCTAAACCAGCTTCTCTCAAGCTGCTTTTCGTGATAGGCGTAGATGCGCTCGTATGCGATCTGAAGCGCGTTTTTGAGCTCTGCAGTTAAGCCTTCATACGCGTGGCTCATCTGCTCGCGAGTGATAGCCAGATCGCCCTGCACGCGCCATCTATCAAATTTCTCGATCTGTTCGGCCAGCGCCTCATCGCCGCGCGTTCTGATCTCCTCGATGATGCCGCTTACGACGGGCATTACCGATCTCATATCCGTCTCGCCGCGGCGCACCAGCCTTGCAAACTCCTCTTTGAAATTTGCGTCCGTACTTCTTAAAATTTTCATTTTCGCTCCTTGTAATGCTTGGAATTTTAACGCTTTTTGCTAAATTTCGCCTTTAAGCTTGTGACTGTATAAATTTAAAGACCCTTTGGGCCCGCCGATTTTCAAAAGATTAAGCGAAAATGAAATAAAATAGCCGAAATTTTAAACGGAGCGATGTATGAAAAAGATATTTTTGGCGCTGATCGCCACGGCGGTTTTATCGCTAGCAGAAGCCGCGGCTTTGTCATCGACGGAACAAGAGGATCCCGGTATAAGCAAGTTGCGAAGCAAATGCGATAATAACAACACCTTAGCATGCGTAAATCTCGCCATGGCATACTATTCAGGGGATGGTGTGAAGCAGGATTATGAGAAAGCAAAAGAGCTAAATTCTAAAGCCTGTAATTTGGGCGATGGCTGGGGTTGCACCACCTTAGGGGCGTCATACGAATACGGCAAGGGCGCAGAACAAGATTATAAAAAAGCGACCGAACTATATTCTAAGGCCTGCGACTTAAAAAATAGCATAGCTTGCGGTAATCTGGGTGTTTTATACTACTCAGGCAAAGGAGTAAAGCAAGATTACAAAAAAGCAACCGAATTGCTTTCCAAAGCTTGCGATTTGCAAGAAGGTGACGGATGCTACAATCTCGGGCTTTTATATGCCTCGGGCGAAGGCGTAAAGCAGGATTATAAAAAAGCGAGCGAGCTATATTCTAAAGCTTGCGATTTAAAACATGGCGAAAGCTGCCACAATCTTGGAATTTTATATGAAAAAGGGGAAGGCGTAAAACAAAGCTACCAAAAAGCGAATGAACTATACTCCAGAGCTTGTGAGTTAGAGCTTGCCCAAAGCTGCTATAATCTCGGGAATTCATATGAAAATGGTAGTGGCACAAAGCAAGACTACAAAAAAGCATATGAGTTATATTCTAAGGCTTGCGATCTAGGATTAGTCAATGGGTGCTACAATATGGAAGTTCTATACTATTCGGGCGAGGGCGTAGAGCGAGATTCTAAAAAAGCAAACGAGCTATTTTCGAAGGCTTGTCACTTGGAATTTGCCGACGGTTGCTATAATCTTGGGATTTCATATTTCTATGGTGAAGGCGTAAAACAGGATACAAACACTGCAAAAAAATATTTAAATAAGGCTTGCGATTTAGGATCTCAAGTCGGTTGTGACGGATATAAAAAACTAAACGAGCTAGGCTTTTAATTCATTTAAATTTTAAGCCGCTCGCGAAGTCCGCTTAAATTTAAAGGCTTAAATTTAAAGGTCTAAATTTAAACCATATTATCCGCGCGGCAGCGCTAAAAGCGCGTCAAAATACGCGAGTCTAAATTTTAAACACATTCCGCCGCGTCAGATGCTGTGTAAACGCTGCGTAAAATTTAGTGAGCCGCCCCGTTCATAATATTTGCGCCAAAATAAAGAGATGCGTTCCGCCGCCGTTAAAATTTCAGATGAGCCGTTAATTCTTCAGGAATTTTAAAATTTTAAGCTCTCCTTTTTGCGGGTTAAAATTTCGAGCGAGCCGCTAATTTGTAGCGTTCGCGTCGAACTGCAAAAATTTCCTGATCTCCTCCATCGCCTCTTTGTTTGAAAGGGTAAATTTTATCTCGATGCGGCGGCTGGCGTCCTTGTCCTCGACGCCTCTGCGCATCACGGGCTGCGTGTAGCTGCGACCGCTGGCGATGAGATATTTTTGCAGTCGCTCATCTTTATTCCACGAGTTGATGAAATCCATCACCGCAAACGCCCTATTTTGCGACAGCTCAAGGTTGTACAAATACCCGCCGTCGCTGTCCGTGTGCCCTTCGATGATGATCTGATCTAAATTTTCGCGAATTTCGTCGTTATTCAAAAGCGCGGCGAAATAGCTCTGCAGCGTCGAGCGGAGCGTCTCTTTGGCGCCCTCTTTCAGCTCGCTTGAGCCTTTGTCGAAAAGGATCGACGAGCTTAGCGCCATTGCGCCACTTTCGTTATCGATGCGGATCTTGCCGCCCAGCTTCTCCTTCAGATCGGCGATGATCTTGACCTTCATTCCGGTTAGGTTGCGGATGCGATTTTTCGTGACATTGAGGTCTTGTAAAATTTTATTAAAATCGCTCTCCTTCTTCGTGAGCTGATCGAGCAAAAAGGCGATTTTAAGCTCGTTTTGGCTGATCGTAGCGTTGGCATCGTCACGCGCTTTTTGCAGAAGCGAGTTGATGTCTAAATTCTCTTTTTTCAGCTTCTCCGCCATCTCGGTTAGGTCTTCGATCTGTATGAAATAGATGGAATTTTGCTTGCGAAGATCGGTATTTTCGATGTTTAGCTTCTCGAGCTGGTCGCTAAAAATTTTATTCAGCGCTTCAAGCTCGGCGCTTTTTTTCTCCTGGCTTTGAAGGCTTGCTAGCGCGCTTGAAATTTGGCTTTCTTTCTCTTGCAGGTTGCTTTGCGTGAGGAAGTATTTGACAATGATGCCGCCTACTAAAAGCACGAAAACAAAAAGCAGCCCCGCCATCAAATCGGCGTACGCAATCCAAAAGGTCTCTTTTTCTTCGTTATTCGTTTTCATCTAAAAGTGCTTTTTCATCGATGCTCGCAAGCGTTTTTCGAAGCTCTTCGATGATGCTTTCGTTGCTCGTTCGCGCAGTGTCCTCTCCAGCTAAAAGTGCCTTCAAATCCGCGCTTAGCCCCTTAAAGCTAGCGTCAATTTTAGCGGCGTAAGCATTATGCGAACTTGAAATTTCGCCCGCAAACCCTCCCAAGGAAGCATTTAGGCTCTTGATTTGAGCGCTTAATGCACTCGTAACGTTAGCCAGCTCGCCTTGCCCGTCCGTTAAAGTCTTAGACTGATTTAGATACTGCGCGGAAATTCCGTTTTGAATTTCGATTAGGCTTGCAGACACGGACTTAAGCGCAGATAAAATTTGAGCGAAGCTCTTATCTAGCTCACCGTGAGCGAGATTTGTCCTTTGGATCATCTCTCCTGCTTTTTCAAGCTCTTCTTGTGTAATCGCCATACTTCGCTTCTCGGCTTCCATCACGCTTTCAAAAGCGCCGATTTTTTCATCGATTAGGCGGTTTAGCCTTTCAGTAAAATTCGTAGAGCTCATCATTGCAAATGAGCGCAAAATTTCAGAATTAGCGTTTAAAATTTCACTCAGATAGCCCTGTGTTATTTCGTCTTTGTTCCAGAAAAAATTTTTAGTGGAATTTTTGTATTTAATGAGCAGACGCTCATATTTGCTAATGCCTTTTTTCTCAAAATATATCCACCAAAGCGCTAAGAAAATTCCATAGATCGAGACGTAAAACGCCGTACCTACGCCGCCTAGAAGCTGCGCGATCTCAGTTTCGAGCCCATCGATATTGCTTGAGGAAAAGTGTGGCATCGAAATCGCAATCGAGATGAAAGTTCCTAAAATTCCAAGCATCGGAAAGACTGCCGACGCGACGGAAGCGTAGTTTTGATTACGCAGCGAATAGCCGTATTCGTCCACAAAAAGATCAAAGCTGGCATCTGATTTTTTCTTGCCGCCGATACTTAAGAGATTGGCGACGATGTAATTTTTCAGCTCACGCTTGAAATCATCGATATTATTTTGAAAATTTAAGCAGCCATATTCTGCATTATGACGAGCTAAAATTAGTGCAATAATGAGCAAAACTGCAAGCATCAGGATCGAGTGCGTTTCTACCTTCAGCCCGATAAGCCCCAAATAGCCCAGCAAAAACACCACAAAAACCGCGATAGGCAGAGCTGCAATCTTAAAAAAAACGCCCGCTAACGAGCGCTCCTTCGCCTCAGGTAGCGTGATATCGAGCACTTCGTTATTTGGGCGATCCATATTAGTTCCTATTTAGGCAATTTAGATTGTCAAATGCGACCTGCAAGCGCGCCACCATACTCTGCTCGCCAGCTCTTAGCCACTTGCGAGGATCGTAGAATTTTTTATTCGGTTTATCCTCACCTTCCGGATTGCCGATTTGAGCTTGCAAATAGCCGCGATTTTTGCCCTCATAAGCGCGCACGCCGTCCCAAAACGCCCACTGCGTGTCGGTGTCGATATTCATCTTAACAACGCCGTAGCTTACGGCTGCCTTGATGTCGGAGGTCTCGCTTCCACTGCCGCCGTGAAAGACGAAATTTACGGGCTTTTCGGATTGTAGGTTAAATTTCTCGCGCACGAATTTTTGAGA
Source organism: Campylobacter gracilis (assembly GCF_018374135.1). Lineage (GTDB taxonomy): Bacteria > Campylobacterota > Campylobacteria > Campylobacterales > Campylobacteraceae > Campylobacter_B > Campylobacter_B gracilis_A. The sequence goes on from NZ_JAHAFS010000018.1 coordinate 33,465, forward strand.
ATTTTTTAGAATTTCAGGTCGTAGCACGACGTTGCCCGGCTTATACACGCCGTGGACATTGCCGAAGCTCGCTGCAATGCTGAATCTATCGCTGATTTTGCCAAGTCGCTCGTAAGCAAGCGCGACATCTGCGGGCTGGGTGTAAAGCCGCGCGTTATCGACGCCGGTATTATCGACGCCGTCCTCTTCGCCGCCCGTGACGCCAAGCTCGATCTCAAGCGAAATTCCAAGATCGCTTAAAATTTCCAAATACTTCTCGCAGGTCGCTAAATTTAACTCCAAATCATCCTCGCTAAGATCGAGCATGTGCGAGCTAAACAGCGGCACGCCGTGAGCTTTTTTATTCGCGACGTTGGCCTTAATGAGCTCGTCAATCCACGGAAGCAGCTTCCTCGCGGCATGATCAGTATGCAAAATCACCGCAACGCCATAATGAGCTGCCAGAGCATGCACTTGACGTGCGCCTGCAATAGCGCCCAAAACTGCGGCATTAGGGCAAGTAGCGCCCGCATAAAACGCCGCGCCGCCGTTGCTAAACTGAATTATTACGGGCGAATTTGCGATTTTAGCGCTTTCCAAGACGGCGTTTATGGAATTTGATCCCACTACGTTTACCGCAGGGATCGCAAAGCCCTGCTGCTTCGCATACGCATAGACCTTACTTACGTCATCGCCGCTTAAAACGCCCGGTTTTACTATATCTAAAACGCCCATTTTTAGCTCCTATATTATTTATACTCGATTTTAGCGTTTTTGTGAAGATCTGCCGCTTTTTGCTCGACTACTTTCGCCGCTTTTTGCTGTCTAAGCACGCGCTCAATAAAAGGCTTTGCCTCGCTTTGACTTAACTGCTTTTTAGCTTGAGACTCCTCTTTTAACACGACGTGATATCCAACCCTGCTTCTAATCGCTTTAGTAGTGATTTGACCATCTTTTATCTTAGAGATCGCATCGGCAAAAGGCTTGACCTGATCACTAGGCATCCAGCCTAGCTCGCCGCCAGTTTGTTTGGCCTGCGGATCGATAGATTTAGCTTTGGCAAGCTCTGCAAATTTAGTAAATAGCGCACTGTCGCTAAGCCCTTTTAACTGCTTAATAATATCGTTTGCCTCAGCTTCGGTTTTAACGACGATCTGAGCTGCTTTTATTCTCGCAGGTTCGGTAAAGCGCGCTTTGTTTTTGTTATAAAAATCGGCTATTTCTTTATCGTCGATATTTATTTTGCTGGCCTCTTTAGCCTGCCATACACGAAGCGCTAAGTTATCTTTTACGATTTCAAGCTCTTTTTTATAAACGTCCTCGTCCATAACGCCCGATTTTTTAGCTTCATCCGTTAGCAGCATCAGATCGATGCCTTTATCGATAAGCTCCTTTTTTTGATCGGCATTAAGAGCGGCGATATCTACATTGCCTATGCCTTGAAGTAGCGGAGCAAGCTCTTTTTCGGTTACGTCTTTGCCATTTACGGTAGCGTAAACGGTAGCGTTGAGGCTGATAGCGGCAGCCAAACTAAGTGCTGTAAATAAAACTTTTTTCATCATAATTCCTTAAAAAAATTTTAATGGCGATTATAACTCAAAGTTGTTAACAATCAAACTGTACTTTAGAATTTTAGGGTAGAATTCCGCCTTGAGGAAGTGCAAATGAGAAGTAAAAAAGATATTTTAGAGATAAAAAAGAGAATTCTGCAAAACTTCGCAGAAGAGCGCAGCGAGCTGAAATTTAAAGACAACTATCAGCTTTTGGTCTGCGTGATGCTTAGCGCGCAGTGTACCGACAAGCGGGTAAATTTGATCACGCCGCGCTTTTTTGCGGAATTTCCTAGCGTTGCAGAGCTTGCAAAGGCCAATCTGGCGAGCGTTAAGCTGCTAATTAGCTCGTGCAATTTCTACAACAACAAAGCGGTAAATTTAATCAAAATGGCGCAGGCGGTGGTTCGCGACTTTGACGGCGTCGTGCCGCTTGATGAAGCGGGGCTCAAATCTCTTGCGGGCGTAGGGCAAAAGACCGCTCACGTCGTGCTTTTAGAGGGTGCGGGCGCAAACGTGATGGCGGTGGATACGCACGTCTTTCGCGTCGCGCATCGCCTGGAGCTGAGCCGCGCAAAGACGCCCGAGCTTACGGAGCGCGATCTGAGCGAGGCTTTTAAGACGGATCTTGGCAAGCTGCACCAAGGCATGGTGCTTTTCGGCCGCTACACCTGTAAGGCGATAAAGCCAAACTGCAAGGAGTGCTTTTTAAACGAGCTGTGCAGCAGCAAGGATAAGAATTTTCCGTAAAATTTCAGCCTGCAAATGCGAGCTTAAATTTACGAACTTAAATTTGACGGAATTTTAAAATTTTGATTCTTGGTAGCTGTGTTTATTATGATCTGTGTTTTATAAAAATCGCTGCAAATTTTAAAATCAAATTTGTAATGCAAGAAGCTAAGGCGAAGTATTTTTGTTCTAGACGAGGCGGATTTAAATTTTACGATGGGAGCTACCTAATCGGTAGTGACCGAGTAAAATTTAAATCCAACGAAGCATGAGACAACAAAAGACAAGCCGCTAAATTTATTGCAACCTAGCGACGATGTTTCTCACCACCTCCGCCATCATCTCCATTGACGCTATCTCGCAGTGCTCGTTCACCGAGTGAGGCGAGTGGATGTTGGGGCCTATGGAGCAGGCTTGCAGCTCGGGCTGTTTTGCGACCAGTACGCCGCACTCAAGGCCTGCGTGCACGGCGGCAAATTTGGCCTGCGGCTTTTGTTTTTGCAGTTCTTCAAGCACTAGATGCGCGAAGTCGCTGATGCTCGGCGCCCAGTTCGCCGAGCGGTCGGCTACTTTGACCTCAAAACCCAGCGCGCTAGCCAGCGTAGCGGTCTCAAAACCCAGATTTTCGAGCCCCTCTCGCTTCATCGCGCGTCCGAAAAAGTCAAACTCGATCACGCCCTCTTTTTGCTTAACGGTCGAGAGATTTATGCTTTCGTTTACCATACCAAGCTGCGTGTCGTAGCTGCGCACGCCCTGGGCGAAGGAGTTAATTAGCGCCAAAATTTTGCCGCTGTTTACCAGCACGTCCGCTTCGCCCTCGCCCAGGCTCTTTACCCACGCCAGCCCGCGCTGTTTTGGCTCATGCGCACAGAGCACCTTGCACACGGCATTTGCGGGGATCGAGTTGCTCCTCTCGCCAAAATCCAGGCTGATTAGCTCGCAGCCCTCCTCGGCGAGAAATTTCGCCAGTAGCTTCGTCGCGTTTGGGATATTTTTATGTATCTCGTTGCCCGAGTGCCCGCCGCTAAGCCCAGTGACGCCGATCTCGTAAATTTTACCGCTCTTTTTGACGCTCGCAGCGCCGATTTTTGCGCTCACGTTTATACCGCCGGCACATCCCAGCGTCACGCGGTCGTCCTCCTCGCTGTCTAAATTTAGCAGATTCGGCGATAAAATTTTACCATTAAAGGCGTTTGCGCCCACGAGCCCGACCTCTTCGTCGTTGGTAAATAGGCACTCTAAATTCGCAAACTCCCGCATCGCGCCCATCATCATCGCCACGCCGATACCGTCGTCAGCGCCCAGAGTCGAGTTTTTCGCTCTTAGTATCCCGTTCTCTTCGATAAGCTCTAAATTCGGCGCCGCGCCCACGCAGACCATGTCGTAGTGGCTTTGCAGACAGATTTTAGGCTCGCCCTTTACGGCGTGGATGTTGCCCGCCTCATCGACGCTCACGCTAAAGCCCAGGCAGCGCGCAAAATCCGCTAAAAACTCCCTCATCTGCTCCGTTTCGCAGCTGCAGTGCGGTATCTCGCACAGCTTTTTAAAATCGTTCATAACCTCGTTTTTTTGCATGTTTGCTCCTTTTGAATTTATTATATCCGCGCGTTATTGCGACACGCCCGTTAAATTTAAGCACGCCCGCACTCGCTTAAGTGCTTGCGAAATTCTGCTAAATTTAAACGCGACAGCGCCGACATAGCGCTTCCGCAAAATACGCGCAGAATTTCAATCGCGCCAGCTTACGCCACAGGCAAGCTGCGCAAAATGAAATTTTATGCAAATCACAGGAATTTTACCGAAATTTAGCAAGAATCTTATTTAAAATTTAGTCCGAATTTTGCCGGGGATTTTTATTTTACGATTACGCCCTCATAGCCCGTTCTTGCGATCGCCTCAAGCATCGCGGTCTCGTTTGCGTCATCCTTTGCCGCGACGATTGCGGTTTTGCTCTGCTGCGAAACCTTCGCGCTTATCACGCCTGACGTTTGCAAAAGCGCCTTTCGCACGATCGTAGTGCAGAGCGGACAGTGGATTTTTTCCACGTAAATTTTAACCTCTTTGTCGGCAAAAAGCGTCGTAAATCCAAGCATCAAAAACAAAATTTTACGCATAAAGCCCTCCTAAAATTTCGGGATATGTAAGCATAAAGGCAAGCAAGGCTCCTAAGAGCGCGTAGATTAAAATCCACTTTTTACGCCCGCTTTGCAGTGAGCATGCGCGCGGCTTTTTGAAAAAGAAAAATGCAGAAAGCGCGAAGCAAAAAAGCGCTAACGCAGAAAGCGGCGCGCGGTAACCTTCCAGCGCCTCCGCGCCTGAAAAAATGGAAAAGCTCGCGCCGAAAATCAAAAATAAAAGCGCAGGCAGGCAACAAAACGTCGCCGCGACCGCGCTAAAAATCGCGGCGAATATCAGCCAGAGACTGCGCGCACCGAAGCGATTTTTGCCAGGATCTTCTCGCTTTTGCGCCAAGGTTTCTTGCGCGGGATTTTCTAGTTCGGTTTTCAAATTTTGCCTTTCAGTTATAGGTATTGCCATGCCGCCGCTAACCCGGCGCGCGGAATTTTATCTACAAATTTTATCGCTACCAAATTTCGCGTAGAGTGGGGCAGAGCGGTAAAATTTAAATTCCACAAGCCGTAAATTTTAAAATTTCACGCGCCGAAAAATTTCAAAATTTTACTCGCTTTAAAATTTCAAAATTTCGCCGCTATGTCGCTCGCAAAATCCTAAAAAATTCCAAAATTTGGCGCTAAAACAAGGCGCGCTTTTACGCGCCCCAGCGCGCATAGTCAAACTAGGAGCGGCAGCGCGCAGATCAGGTGCACCTTTACGTATCCGCTTCAAAGTCGCCTAGCCAAGCTCTTTGCATGCTGCTCAAAAGCCCAAACCCGACGCATCGCATAGCAAAACGCGAGCCACTACAGCTCCTTCGATCTGTAATCGTAGCTGAAATCTTTCGGCGAGTAGTAATTAAGCGTGTTACCGTCCACTTCGCCGTAAGGATAGCCGAAATTATTGATCGGAAACTGCGCCGGGCGCGGGCTTAGCGTGAAGTCCCTGCCGTAGTTAAAGCCGATCCAGCACATCTCCCAGTTGCCGAATAAATACTCGCGGATTTTAGCGAGCTTGCTATCGTCATTGCTTAGCTTCTCGCCTAGGCGCACTTTCGTAACGTCTGCGGGATCGACCGGGATCCAGCCGTGGCCTTTTAGATAAAATTCCGCCCTGCAGTGCTGCGCGCCCGAGATATGGCTGACGCCGTCTTTAGGCGCAGCGCCCATTTGAGCGCTAAATCTTGACGCGCCGACGCGGATGCCAAACATCTCTCTTGCGGCGATGCCCTGTGCGCGGCAAAGTGCAACGAAAACGCTATTTATGTCGGTGCATTTGCCACTTAACTTGCCGCTACTTAAAATTTGCTTCACGTCCCCTAGCCCGCAGCCTAGCACGCTGTTATCGCGCTGCATAGTGTTCGCCACCCACGTATAAATCGCGCGCGCCTTTTCCAGATCGCCTTTTATGCTGCCTGCGATCTCGTCTGATTTTTGCTTGACGACGCCGTCGATTTGAATCTGCGTGCTAGGTTCTAAAAACTTCGCTACTTCTGGGCTAAGTTTTTCGTTCGGATTAAATTTTACCTTGCTAAAGTCGGTATTTCGCTCAAAGGTCTCGACGCTAAATTTAATGTTTAGCGTGGGCTTTACCACCCCGACGTAGCCAGCATAGAGCGTCGGAATTTCGCCGTAGTCCACGGACGGATCGTTGAAATTGCCGTCAAATTTTATGTCGCTTACCTTTTGATACTCCGTGATAAGAGGAAGCGGTATCCAAAGCCGAGTATGCTTGCCCTCTTCCAAAATTTCGTGATTTAGCGATAGCCCGAAAGTTCTCTTTTTGCCAATGGCTTTTTCCCCACCCAAAATGGTACTCGGAGTTGCCATAACGGCGCCTAAAATCGCAGTGTTTCTTAAAAAATCGCGTCTTTGCATGAAATGCCTTCAAAATAAAATGGCTAAGCCTTAGCCCTAATTTACGCGCTGATTTTAGCCTTTTGCGGCTTTGAAATCGCTAAATTTTAAAATTCCGCAAGCCGTAAATTTTAAAATTCTATCCATATTTAAAATTTCAAAATTTCGCTCGCTTTAAAATTTTATAATTTTGCCCGCTGCGGAATTTTAAAATTTCAAAATTCCGTTTTAAGACATAGCGCGAAATTTCGCCAAAGCGGGCATGATAGCCCGCAAACTAGGCGCGTAGGCAGTATGTATCGGGCGGCGTAGGCAAAACCACGCAAAAAGCGCCGCTGTCGCAAAGCCAAGCGTACGCTTCGATGAAATGGTTAAGCTTCGACGAAGCGCGGTAGCTTAGCTTAAGCAAAATGCGGCGGTAAGGCGGTAAAATGCAAGCCGTCAGAAGGCTAAATTTCGCGCGAAAAATACTCGTAGATAAAATTTTTAGGCGAGTACGGATCTTTCGGCGTGCCGCCCACTTCGCAATACGGATGCGAAAAAATTTCAATCGGGACATGCACTGGGCGCGGATTTAGCACAATTTCGCGAGCGTAGTTAAAGCCCAGCCAGCACGGCTCCCAGTTACCGAAAAGATACTCCCGTACCCGCGCCAGCTTGGAATCATCCTCGCTTAAGCCTTCGCCGAGTCGCACCTTCGTAACGTCCGCGGGATCGACAGGTATCCAGCCGTAGCCTTTTAGATAAAATTCCGCTCTGCAGTGCTGCGCGCCCGAAATTTCAAGCGCACCGCCGTTTAGGGCGCCCATGGCACCCATTTCAGGCGAAAATTTCTGCGCCGCGCCTGTGCGGATGCCGTAAATAGCGCGCGCAGGAATGCCCGCTGCTCTGCAGAGCGCGACGAACACGCTATTTATATCCGCGCATTTGCCGCTTAGCTTACCGCTGCTTAAAATTGTCGCTGCGTCGCCGCTGCCGCATGCGATCACGCTATTATCGCGACTCATATTTTTTGCGACCCACTCGTAGATCGCGCGCGCCTTTTCCAGATCGCCTTTAAGCGAGCTGGTGATCTCGTCTGATTTTTGTTTCGCAGCGCCTTCTACTGGAATTAGCTTTGAAGGCTTTAAAAACTCCTCGATCTCAGGGCTCAAGCGCTCGTTTTCATTAAAGCTTACCTTGCTAAAATCGGTGTTTCGCTCCGAAATTTCAATATCGAAGCTAAGCTCAAAATAATCGTCATCTTCGCCTACGACACCTTGCTCGCCGTATTTGCCGACGCCCGCTCTTGCCTCTTTATCGGGTGCGAAGCGCGCGTAGTACGTGCTTATATGATCTCCGCAGATAGCCGACTCTTGTGCATTTGAGCGGGCATGATATTCGCCAAGCAACCTCTGATACGGCTCTTGCAGCACTAACGGCAGCCAAAGCCGCACCTCTGCGCCGCTACTTGAAATTTCGTGATTAAACCTGAGACTGAATTTTCTCGTTTTTGCTTCTTGCATTTTTTGCTCCTTTGCTCGAATTGCAAGTCGATTTTATCTCTTTGCGCCTTAAAATGGATAAAATTTTATGTTAAAATGGCGCTAAATTTTGAAATTTTAGGATTAAAATGGATCTGCAAAAAATCAGAGACGAGAACTTTAAAAAGCTGCAAAGCGGGCAAAACCGCGAAATTTTAAGCGCGATCGAGGCGCTACGAATAGACAAGTGCGACTGCGAGTGCGGCGACGTCGTACGGGCAAGCTTTAGCGCTAGCGCGAAGCAGAGAGATGAAATTTTGCGTATCGCGCGAGCGCTAAAGCCGTGGCGCAAGGGGCCTTTTGCGCTGAATGATCTTTTTATCGACGCCGAGTGGCGAAGCTTCGTGAAATTTAACCTGCTGTGGCCGTTTTTAAATCTGAGCAGCAAAACCGTCGCCGACGTGGGCTGCAACAACGGCTACTATATGTTTCGCGCAAGCGCTCTAGCGCCTGCGCGACTAGTGGGGTTTGACCCGAGCGCGCTATTTTATCTGCAGTTTCGCTTCATCGAAAAATTCCTCCGCAGCGGCGCGAAATTCGAGCTTTTGGGCGTGGAGCATCTGCCGTTTTACGAGCACAAATTCGACACGATCTTCTGCCTCGGCGTCATCTACCATCGCAGCGATCCCGTAAAGATGCTAAAAGATCTGCGAGCCTCGCTAAATGCGGGCGGCGAGGTGTTTTTAGACACGATGTATATCGAAGGAGCGGGCGATTTCGCGCTGTGTCCGAAAAACAGCTACTCAAAAATTTCAAATATCTACTTCGTCCCGACCGTCGGCACGCTGCAGAATTGGTGCGAACGGGCGAAATTTAAAGATTTTGAAATTTTGGCTCAAAAGCCCACGGATGCTAGCGAGCAGCGCAAAACGGAGTGGATCGACGGGCAGAGCCTGGAGAATTTCCTTGACCCGCTCGATAGCTCGCGCACGATCGAGGGCTACCCCGCCCCACGGCGTATTTATGTGCGACTTCGGGCGTGATCTGCACCTTTGAAACATCTTTCGTGTACCCGTGCACCGATATGAAATGAGATCCGTGCCTCTAAAAACGCGTAAATTTTACTGAATTTAATCAGTTCGCAGGGATGATTTTGCATTCGACAGAGCGCGGAATTTAGCTAAATTTAGCGAGCTCGAATTGGATTAGATCGCATTGTAGCGATCCAGATCGGTACGGCGACGCAAATTTTAATTTCGCCTCGTGCGTTACGTTTTGCGTCTTGCACTCGCGGCGGCGCGAAATTTTGCTAAATTTAATCAAGTGGCGGTAAATTTTAAAATTTTATCTGTGCATCTTCGCCAATGCGCGCAGTACGAACGTAGCGCAGAATTTAGCGCCCGCGACCGTAAATTAAGCGGCATAAATTCTAACGCCCACGAGCAAAGCGGTATAAATTTTTCGGCGCCGAGCAGCTTCACACCGCTTCACTGCTTCTTGTGCGACGAAGCGCAGTTAAATAAATTTAAACGATCAGCGCTCAAAAAGCTGCAAAAAATATTTTAAATTTTGCCTCTCGGCCACTAGGCTCGTATTTGCTCCGTGCCCCGGATAGAGCGTAAAATCGCCCTTTATCTGCAAAATTTTATGCAAAGACTCTTTCATCTGTGCGCCGCTTGAAAAGGGAAAATCCCACCTGCCGATAGAGCCTTTAAATATTACGTCACCGCTAAAAACCACGCCGTCCACTTCGATCATACAGCTGCCTGGCGTATGTCCTGCAAAAAGGCTAAATTTAACGTTAAAGCCTGCTATTTCAAGGCTTTGCTCCTGCCCTTTTACGAGTACGTCAGCTTCTATGGGCTCCGGCATCGTCTCAAAGGGATCCGCCCGCAGCATAAAGGCGTCTTCCTCGTGGATATAAATTTTAGCGCCCATTCTCTGCAACTTCGCGTCGTCGTAAACATGATCGTAGTGCCCGTGCGTATTCAAAACCGCGGCGATCTTTCCCGTATTTTGCATCACCCAATCAAAGCTGCCCTGCCCCGGATCGATCACCAGATCGCCCTGTTCGCCCTTTAGAATGTAGCAGTTCGTCATATAATCACCGAAAGCTTTTTTTAAAATTTGCATTTAAATCCTCCTTTTAAGCTTAAATTAAAGCCGTAATTTAGCCAAAAATAGTTAAAATTCGCACAATTTAACGTAAAATTTTAAGGCTAAATATTATGTTTTTGGACGATTTGCTGCCGCAACTGACCGATTTTTTATCGGAGAGACTCGATGAAACGGGCGCGGACGCCTTTGTAGTGGGTATCAGCGGTGGACTTGACAGCGCCGTGGTTTCTGCGCTTTGTGCACTTACTGAGATCCCCACTTACGGGCTTATCCTGCCTAGCGCTGGTTCAAATTTAGAAAATATGGCAGACGGCATCTTTCACTGCGAATCCTTTAATATCCCCTACGAAATCCAAGAGATCGCACCATTTGTAGAAAATTTTACCACTTTAAATCCCGATGCAAGCGCTCTTCGCATCGGAAATTTCGCCGCGCGCGTAAGAATGAGCTTGCTTTATGATTACAGCGCGGCTAAACGCGGCGTAGTCGTAGGCACGAGCAATCTTAGTGAGAGGATGCTCGGCTACGGCACGATTTACGGCGATCTAGCCTGCGCGTTTAATCCAATCGGCGAAATTTTAAAAACCGATCTGTTTAAATTCGCAAAAATTTTATGCATAGACGATGCGATCATCAAAAAAGCCCCAAGCGCCGATTTATGGGAGAATCAAAGCGACGAACGTGAGCTTGGATACAGCTACGAGATCTTAGATAGCGTGCTAAGAGATATTTTTTCGCACGAAGCGTTGCGGACGAAATTTCGCTCAGGCGAGCAAATAACCGCAAACGATCTAAAATATCTGCAAAACTCACGCCATAATCAAGAGCTGGTGAAATTTATCGTCCGTAGAATTCTTAAAAATAATTTTAAGCTTCGCGCACCCGCGGTCGCTCGCATAGAGCCCGCATACTAAGGAGAGATTTATGAAAGAGATACCGTTTTATAAGGCTCAAATCGATAAAAAAGAGGAAGACTTAATTAAAAGCGCCCTTTATAACAGCGATATAAGATATAGCGAAATTTTTGAAGAGGATATTTGTAAATATTTCGGCGTAAAGCATGCCGTATCGACTACGAGCGGCACGACGGCGCTTCATCTGGCGCTTTGTGCGATGGATATTAAGCGCGGAGATAAAATTTTATGCTCCGTAAATTCCTTCCCCAACGTTGCCGAAGTTATCCGCCACTTCGACGCAGAGCCTGTTTTCGTAGATATCGATCCGATAAGCTTTAACATCACGAGCGAAAGCCTTGCTCGCACGATAGATCAGAACCGCCACAAGAAGCTCAAATGTGCTTTCATCTCGCACATCGCTGGGCTTGCTGCAGATATGGACGCCATCAGCGAGGTCGCCAAAAGCGAAAATATCATCCTCATCGACGATGCGTGCCGCGCTATGGGCGCTACCTATAAGGGCGCAAAAATCGGAGCGCTTAAAAGCTCGCTCATATCGTGCTTTCAGATCAATCCTCAAGCGCAAGACGCAATCTCTACGGCGGGCTTTTTCGTTACGAACGACGATGAGATCGCAAGCGCCGCACAAATTTTAAGAAACGGCGGCATCGTGGGAGACGCCTTTTACAAAGACGGCAATATGTCCTTTACCTACGATGTCGATCGCATTGGTCAAAAATACGATCTTAACGCTATAAATTCCGCCTACGCCATCGCTCAGTTTGAAAAAACCGACGCTTTTATAAAGCGCCGCAAGCAGATCGCCGCAGCCTACCGCGAGCAGCTTGCAAACTGCCCGCACGTGACGCTTCCAAGTGACAGCGAGGAGCATATCTACACTCAATTCATCGTAAAGATCGACAAAAACCGCGACGATTTCGCCAAAGCGCTGATCGCGCGCGGAGTAAGCGTATCGCTGCACTACGTACCGGTGCATCTGCTAAGCTACTATAAAAGCAAATACAACTATAAAGTCAATGATTTCCCGAATGCGCTTAAAAACTATCAGCAAATTTTATCCCTGCCGATCTACACGGCGCTTAGCGACGACGATGTGAGTTACATCTGCGAGCAGATCAAAGAGATAGCGCAAAATCGTGTTTAAACTCCTAATCGAGCGAAACTTATACGACCCGAGCCCCGCGTGGCTTGCGCTCGGAGTTATTTTAGCGCCGTTATCGCTGCTTTATACGCTTATCGTCTGCCTAAAAAGGCTCTTTGCTAAGCCGCAAAAATTTAAAATTCCAATAATCAGCGTCGGAAATTTAACCCTCGGCGGAAGCGGCAAAACCCCGCTGGTGCGAGCGCTTTTTAAAGAATTTAGCGGGGAGCTTAAAACCTGCATCATCCTTCGCGGATACGGGCGCAAAAGCAGAGGCCTGCTCGAAGTAGCGCTCGGCGGACGGATACTCTGCGACGTGCGGCAAAGCGGAGATGAGGCGATGGAATACGCGCTGTTTTTGCGCGGTGCAAACGTGATCGTCAGTGAAGATCGCGCCGCAGGGATTTTGCGCGCGCAAACTCTCGGCTTTGAGCTGGTAATCCTAGACGACGGGTTTTCTAAATTTAATATCACTAAATTTGATATCTTGCTGCGCCCGCAAAGCGCGCCTAAGCTGCCCTTTTGCCTGCCCTTCGCCGCGTATCGCTATCCGCCGTTTTTTTATAAATTTGCGGATTTCATACCGGCGTCTAGCGATATTTCACAGGAATTTAAAATTGTTTCGGCGGCGGATCTGCAAGAGGAGCTAAACGGCACGGATGAGATTTCAAATTCCACCGCGGATGAAATTTCGAATTTAAATTTGAAAACCGCCACAGATGAAATTTCAAATTTAAACCCCGCCGCCGCGAATAAAATTTTAAATTCCAAAGAGACGAGCTTTGAGAGATCCCGCACGATCTTAATCAGCGCTATCGCCAAGCCTTGGCGCTTAGAGCGCTTTTTGCCGCTCGCAAAAGCCCACGCCTTCTTTCCAGATCATTACGATTTCAAAAAAGAGCGGATTTTAGAGCTGCTAAGGCGCGAGGACGCGAAGCATATCCTATGCACGGCGAAAGATTACGTGAAATTAAGGGACTTGAGCGCAGAAATTTC
>NZ_JAHAFS010000019.1 GCF_018374135.1 Campylobacter gracilis
TACAGCTTTTTATATGATTTTTCGACGAGTCTGTCGTGATCTTTTCGCGATTTTTTAAAATTCCAGACGGTATTTGCGAGGTTTATATGTGACGAAATTTTACGGTTCGGTAAATTTATAGAGCCATTTAAATTTACAAAGTCGCTTAAATTTATAAACTAGCGCCTCTTTTTTGAGCGCTCTTTGCGCGTGAATTTTGAATACAGCTCTATCTAATCCGCAAAATTTTAGTTTTTGAAATTTTATAGATTTTCGAGCTTGCGTTTTGGCTGAAATTTTGATCCACGACCTCGTCAGCCGCCGCCCTCGCCCAGGTTTCGTCGAAGTTTTGTCCATTTAAATTTGCGCTGCTGGAGTAGAGCCAGTCAAATAGCCCCAAAAACTCCTCGTGAGCGCAATCTTTCACGACGCGCACGGCCTTGAAGTTCTGATATAAAAACGTCGTTTTCCTCGCGCGGCGCACTAAATTTTTAAATTTAGCGGGCACGCGAGCGAGATTTTTTAGCTCGCTAAACTTTGCCGTCGTTATGAGGCAGGGTTTGTCTACGGCTCGGCGTTTTAGCGCGTTTATCTCGCGAAAATCCTTGCTCAAAAATCCCGCCGTCGTATCGGTCTGCGCCAAATAGATCATCTCTCCTCCAAATTTACGCCTTTTTCCTGTCTTTAGCCAGCAAAAATATGCACGAGATAATGAGCGTAAAGCCCGCAAAATCAAGAAACACAAACTCCGTCCCCAGCCAAAAATAGGCAAACGCCGCGGCGCTCACCGGCTCGATGCACGCTATCATGCTCGCCCTGCTTGCGCCTATTATCTTTAGCCCCGTCATGTAAAAGCTAAACGCGCATATCGTGCCAAGGATCACCACCGCGGCAAGCGCCGCAAAGCCGTCCGCGTCGCTCACGCCCCCAAGCCGCCAAACCCGCGTATAAAGCGCAAGCGCGCCGCCGCCGATAACCATACCCCAGCCTAAATTTAGCGCAATGGGGTATTTTTGATTTAGCTTCGTTGGTATGAGGCTGTAAACCACGACGCCAAGCGCGCTAATCAGGCACCAAACCAGCGCCTCCGAGCTGATAACGAGCGAGCCCAGATCGCCGTGGGTGGCGAGTAGCATGACGCCCAGCACCGCCAAGATAAGCGCGATGAGCTCAACCTTTTTGGGCGCGCGTCGCTCCAAAAAACAAACGACGGCGAGGATGAGCGCAGGGGCGGAGTACTGGATCACGGTCGCGACGGCGGCGTTTGAGAGCTCGATACTGTAAAAATACGCATACTGCGTCATCATGAGCCCAAATACGGCATAGATGAGCAGCTGCGGCAAAAGCGCGCGATCTTTTAGCGGTGCGAGGGCTAGGCGCGGCGAGCGAGCGAAATAATACGCCGTCATCGCGAGCCCCGCAAGGCCTAGGCGGTAGGGCACGAGCCAGTCGGCGCTAACGCCTTTTTGCGTGAACAGATACTGCCCGCAAACGCCGCTAAAGCCCCATAATACGCCGCCAAGAAGCGTGATGAAAACGCCAAAAAATTCGCTCTGAGATCTCATTTACCGCCTTAAATTTAAAGCCAAAGTATATAAGCTTATGCTTAAGCTGGGGTTAAATTTGGGAGTTTGAGCGCGGCGCGATGAGTAAGGTAGGCGGAGTTAAATTTAGGCAAATGCAGCAAAAATCGGCAAAGATTTAAATTTGGACGCATCCTGGCGTAATATACGGCGGCTAAATTTTGACGAAATCGGCGAGAATTTTAAATTTGAGCGGATGGATAAGGAGGGCATTGCAAAATAATCTTCGAGGTTGTATTGTAAATTTTGAACGCGAAAAGATGAGTGAAAATATCGCGCAGCTATATGAGGCGGTTTTAAATTTAATCGCACGCAAACCCCCATCCTTACTTCACCTTGCATTTGCAGTTTTTTAGTAATTAACTCAGGCCGCAGCTTGGAGTTTCCTCTTACTCGTAAGCTACTTTAGCGGAGTGAAAAAGACGGTAGCAAACGCGGCGAATAACAAATAGCCTGCGAAGCTTAAAATTTTAAAACTAGCAACGTATATTTCTTTTGCGGTTACAAATTTGCGAAGCAAAAAGCGCACTAAAATTCAAACGCTTAAATTTTAAAATTTCAAACTCTCTTGTTCTAATAGTCGCAAATCTGCAATCTTTCGCCTAAATTTGGCGAAATTCGCGTCCAGCTCGCGTTTGCGTTTTATGGCAATATCTATAAACTCGTCCTCTTTTTCGATACCTACGAATTTTCGTCCTAGCAAATTCGCAGCTACGCCGGTCGTCGCAGAGCCTGCAAAAGGATCACAAACGACGCTATTTTGAGTGCTCGCCATTAAAATTAACCGCACCAAAAGCGGCAGCGGTTTTTGCGTCGGATGCTTGCCGCACGCCTTCTCCCACGGCGCGATCGCGGGCAAGTTCCACACGTCGCGCATCTGCTTGTCGCCGTTTAGCTTTTTCATTAGCTCGTAGTTGAAAATATGCTTAAATTTCTCACTTTTTCTTGCCCAGATGATCTGCTCCGAGCCGTGCGTGAGATAGCGGCAGCTAAAATTCGGCGGCGGATTGGTCTTCGCCCACGTGATGAGGTTTAGAATTTTATAGTCCAGCTTTTGCAGCGCCCGACCGATTGAAAATATATTATGATACGTCCCGCTTATCATTACGCTGCCGTTATTCGTGAGTGCATCTTTGGCGAGCGCAAGCCATTCGAGATTAAATTTATCTATCTCGTCGATGCCGTAGCTTTTGTCCCACTCGCCCTTGTTTACGCTTACGATTTGCCCGTTTTGAATACTGAGTCCGTCGTTTGAGAGAAAATAGGGCGGATCGGCAAAAATGAGGTCAAACTCGCCTTTAAATTTAGGCAAAATATTGAAGCAATCGCCTCTAAAAAGCTTAAAATCATCGGCTAACTTAAACATTTTTAAGCTCTTTTATAAAGTAATAAAGCGTGGCGAGATTATAAATTTTAACGCTTTTGTAGGCTTCTTCCAGTTTGTTTTTAGCCGCCAGCCACCCCTGTCCGTCGGTTATCCAGATAAATTTAAATCCGCCACAAAGCGCGATCTTGTGTGCTATTTCGATATAAGACCTTGCGACTTCATTTAGCTTCGAGCCGCCCGTGCCGTAAAAATTCGCCTCGATCAGATATGTTACGCCGCCTGCGCTAATAACGAAATCGAAAATCTTTTGATCGCTTCCTAAATTTAGAGCAAAATTTCTACTGCTGACCTCGGTTTGAAAGCAGATATTTTCACTCTTTTCTGGCAAAACAAAGGGTGTTTTGATGTGCTAAATTTACTCATTGCCGTTCGCGATAAAAACACGGACGTGATAGCGGCTAACGGTGAGCTAACGAAACTTGGAATGTATTTTAAAAGTCCAGAAAAAATCTATGAGTTTTGCCAAGAAAGCGGACTAGATAAAATTTTTACGGACGGAAAGGTTAAAAATTTGCACGATTACGTATTTGGCGTAGAAGTTGGGCTCGATACGAACGCGCGAAAAAATCGCGGAGGCGTAAATTTCGCGCGAACGATTTCAGAGTATCTTAAAAGTGAAAATATCTGTTTTCAAATCCTTTGAACCGAGTAAAAAATCAAGCGTGTGGAGCTTGATAGAAACGGCTTTTAGATTTTTGCCGCATTTTTCAAAGTCGGTAAAGTAGTCAAGGCTTGCATTTGTTTTTCTAAGTGAGCGTAAAAAGTCATCGAATTTCGTTAAATTTGGTTCCATAAAATTCCTAAATTTCAGTTTTCGGCTCGTCCGCGATCGTCGCTTTAAAGTCCGCGCAGACGAAATCCTCTGCACTCAAAATGATCTCGCAGTTTTCGTAAGCCGTCCGCGCGATCTTACACGCTTCTTCTTTATTTTTCGCTTTAATTACAACCTTTTTCGCCAAAGTTTCGGCAATCTCTACTTCAAATTCTTTCATCAAATCCCCATTTTTACTTTCGCGCTCTCGCTTTCTAAGTCGTATTGTTTGGCGATGCTTTCGTAGCTCGCAAATTTCACGCTGCCAACAATATCTTTGTATATCGATGCGCTTATCACGCTTTGAAACTGCCTCAACCTGCCCTCATCCGCGACGATAAACATTTTGGCGTTAAAGTCCTGAAGTTCGTAAAATTTATTAAGAGAATTTTTAAAGTCCGTCGAGTGCTCGACCTCGAAAAACGCGTAAGGTAGATTTCGCTCGTTAAACCAGATCGCATCGACGCTGCGTGCCTTATTTAGTATGCTCGGGTAGGCAAATTCGTAAATCGCCTTTAGCGAAGTGAGGTCGTCCAGCTTTTTGCTTGCGACGAAGCTTTTATTTTTATCCTGTGGCGGCACATAGGTTTGAAATTTGCGCAGGTTGCCGATCTCTACGATAAGGCCTTGAAAATAGGAGTGAGTGAAGCTATCTCGCGGATTCGCGCCACTTTCAAACTCATTTAAAATTTGCGTCTCAAGTGACTTTAAGCCCCAAAGACCCGGGCGAATCTTAAAAAACTCCGCATTTTCTTGCACGATACGCCGTATAGAAGCAAATGGCGTTCTCGTCGGCCATGAGCTAACGTCGGTCGCAGAATAAAGTTGTGATAGAGTCGCCGCACCGCCAAGCTCTATCATTGCCGCTATCACGAAATCTTTTTGTTTCATATTTGCTTATCCGTTTTTGTTGCCGCTAACGCTCGGATAAAATTTAACTTCACATTAAACAAGCCTTCGCCTCGGACGCAGACGAAATTTGCAGGCGGGACGGTTAAAATTTGCGGCGTCTGCTTTGGCGCGTAAAGCTGTCTAAACTCTTTTTTAAAATCAAACATTTTATTCCTTTTGCGAGGTAAATTTTATAAAATTTTACGCTAAAAGTGAAGCTGAAATTTTAAACTGTCTTACAATTTTACAGCATTACGCGATCGCGCGTATGCGAAATTCTACGAAATTTTACGTTCGTCACATCGTTACAAGAAATTTTGCCGCAAGCGCGTCAATGTCCAGTTGTGCAATAAAAAACGCCGCTACAAATATTTTAAAATTCCGCCGGAGCGCGCGGCTAAAGTGGCTAAAGCGACTAAAATTTAAAGCGCCGCTTAAAATTTTTAGACCAGCGCCAGCTTCAGCACCTCTTCGATCCGCTCTACGGGCGTTATTTTCAGATCGTTTTTGACCTCGTCCGGGATCTCCGCTAGGTCGCGCTCGTAGTTTTTGCGCGGGATCAGCACTTCGGCGATTTTGGCTTTGTGCGCGGCGATGAGTTTCTCTTTGAGCCCGCCAATCGGCAGCACCTTGCCGCTTAGCGTGATCTCGCCCGTCATCGCCAGATCTGCGCGCACTTTGCGCTCGCTTAAAATCGACGCGATCGCCGTGCTCATCGTGATACCCGCGCTCGGTCCGTCCTTTGGCGTCGCACCCTCGGGCACGTGGATGTGAAGGTCGAATTTGTTATAAATCTGCTCTGAGCTTTCGGAATTTTCCTCCGCGCCTAAATTTTGTGCCGCTACAGGGCTTTTAGACGCTGCGCCGCCATTTGCGCGCAATGCGGAGTTTTTGCCCGCGCGTGAGGCTTTTGCCGCGCCCGCCTTCGCGTCTTGAGCCGCTTTGAGCTTGCCCTCGTCGATAAGCACCTTTACGACGCTAAAGGCGATCTGCGCGGATTCTTTCATCACGTCGCCGAGCTGGCCCGTGATCGTCATTGCGCCCTTGCCTTTGATCTTGACCGCTTCGATCTTGAGCACGTCGCCGCCTACCGCGGTCCACGCAAGTCCGTTTACGATGCCGATTTGATCGCACTTTTCGACCTCGTCGATCTCGAAAACCTTTTTATTTAGAAATTCGCTTAAATTTTTCGTCGTAACGACGATTTTTCTAAATTCTTTGTCTTTTAAAATTTTAACCGCGACCTTGCGGAAGATCGCTGCGATCTGGCGGCGCAGGTTTCGCACGCCGCTTTCGCGCGTGTACTCTTCGATGATCTCGGAAAGGGCGGCGGGGTTGATTGCTACGTCGGCTGATTTTAAGCCGTGGCGCTGCAGCTCCTGAGGGATCAGATAGTCCTTAGCGATCTGAAATTTCTCCTGCGGCGTGTAAGAGCTAAGCTCGATAAACTCCATCCTATCGCGCAGCGGCGCGGGTATGAGAGATACGTCGTTCGCCGTGGCGATAAAGATGATCTTGCTAAGATCGATATTGAAATTTAGATAATAATCCCTAAAGCTCGAGTTTTGCTCGGGGTCTAAAATTTCAAGCAGAACCGCCGTTGGATCGCCCTTGTATGAGCTTGAAATTTTATCGATCTCATCAAGCACGATGACGGGGTTCATCTGATTTGCCTCGATGAGCCCTTGCACGATGCGACCCGGCATCGCGCCGATGTAGGTGCGACGGTGTCCGCGTAGCTCGTTTACGTCCTCAAGCCCGCCCAAAGCGATGCGGATGAGTTTGCGCTTAAGCGCGGTCGCGATGGAGTTTGCAAGACTCGTCTTGCCTACGCCGGGAGGGCCGTAGAAGCACAAGATCGCGCCGCCGTTTTTGCCGTCCTCTTTGCTCTTCTTGCTGCTTGTGCCGCGAAGCTCTAAAAGCTGTTTCAGCGCGAAATACTCCTCGATGCGCGCCTTGGGCTTTTGCAGAGAGTGGTGGTCTTTGTTTAGCTGCGCGGTGACGCCCTCGATGGACATCTTGTGCTTTGCCGCTTTTTCGAACGGCACTTCAATCACCCAGTCCAGATAGCTCTGTACAAGCCCCGCATCGGCGCTGTCCGGATGGAGGCGGGCAAATTTATCGATCTGCTTTTTGATCTCTTTGTAGGCATCCTCGCCCAAATAGGGCTTTTTGGCTTCCAGCTTTTTGCGGTATTCCTCGATCTCGACGTCGCGATCGGCGTCGCCGCCGAGCTCCTTTTGGATCTGTTTGAGCTGCTCTTTTAAAAAATACTCCTTGTTCGTCTTGTCGATCTTGGAATGAACCTTGCTTTTGATCTCCTTTTCGAGCCTCTGCGCTTCGATCTCGTCGGAGATGTAGTTGATGAGGTTGAAAAGGCGCTTTTGCAAATTGCTCTCGGTAAAAAACGAGTAGGCTACCTGCTTTTTTAGACGCAGTGCGCTTAAAATTAGGTCGCAAACGCGCGCGGCGTCGGTGCCGTCGTCGATGGTCTTTAACAGATCGTTCGGGAAAAAATGCGTAAGAGTGCTAAGCGTCTTGGTTTTTTCCTTTAGCACGCTTACCAGCGCGTCTAATTTTTGATCGTTGCCGCGCTCGTCGTGGATGATATCGACGGTAGCGACCAGCGGATCTTGCGAAATTTCTTTTACGATTTTGCCTTTTAGCGCGCCTTGGAATAAAATTTTAACCCGACCGTCGGGAAGCGGTACGGTTCTCATAACGGAGCCCACGACGCCTCCATTATAGATGCCGCCGAAGCTCCTATCGCCGCTAAATTCCGACTTTGAGCTTACGACCATTATCATAGATTCGTTTTTGGCGGCTAGATCGAGGGCTTTTTTGTTATGTTCGTCGCCGATGAAAAGGGGCGCTATCATAAAGGGATATAAAAATAGCTCGTCCTCGACGATAATAGGCAGATCGCTCGGGAATGTTGTATTTTGCATCAGTTGCATCGCTCCTCCTACTCAAAAATCGCGCGATACCAAGGCGAGCGCGGTTTGATTACGTCGGTGCCGTTTAACGGGGACTCTTCGATGCGCTGCTCGTAAATTTTAGCAGAACTTTCGCGGTCGGTGCGCTGGTAAAGGTCTTTGATGTCGATATTTAGCTGATGCTCGGCAAGGCGTAGCTTTGTTAGCATCGTCTCAAGTAGTGGGCGATACTCGCTCTGCGGGTATTCAGCTATAAATTTTCGAATTTCGTCGATGCTGTTTAGCATTAGCTTTTGGTTGCGATTTGGGCGGCTAAAGGAATCAAAATTTGCTCTAATTTTTAGAAATCTCGCGTATTCGATCTTCTGCGTCGTACCGTAGAGGCGGATATATTCGTCTAGGTATTTGTTTGCTTTCTCGTAGTTTTCATCCTCCACGAATGCCCACGCCATAATGAGCGTCATCTCCTCAAGCAGAGGCGAAGCGATATGTTCGCTAGAAAAGCTAGTATAGTGCTTCTCGGCATCCTCCATGCTGGCGTTATTGATATCTTCTAAAATTTTAGAATACCATGCCTCGGGGCTTAGATTAAAAAGCTCGCCGTCGCCTTTGCCACTGCAGCCGCCGATAAACGCGATAAATAGGAGAGCGGATAGAATTTTACTTAGATTTGTCATAAAAAATCCTTGGAATTTATTTAGCTCGTAATTTTATAGTCTTTGAGTAAATGCAAGCTTAAATTCCGCGTCCAAATTTAAAAATGGAATTTCTTTAAAATTTTTGTGCGTTCGGGCTTAAAAATCTTTGTAAACCAAAAAATTTACGCGATAAATTCTAAATTTAAGTTTAACAATAGTATAATTAGCGCCGATAACGCAGAGTAAGTTTGCGTTTCCGTAATTTCAAAATTTTAAAGAAAGGATGTAAGATGAAAAAAGGTTTTACTCTAATCGAGCTGATCTTTACTATCGTGATTTTGGCGATTACGACGATGGCGATTCCGCGTATCGTTGCGCAGACTGCGGGGCTTAACGAATTTGCTATAAAGCAGGAGTTAGTGATGAACGCAAAGACGGCTATGACACAGATCATTCGTGCGCCTTGGGACAGCGGCTATGTTAATGCCCCAGGGGCATGCACGGGTATTGATGATTTAAACGAGTGTGCGAGGGTGATGCCAGTGCCAATATTTGATTTATCCAGGGTAGTAAATTCGGAGGATCTTAACTCTCTTGCTCTTGTTAATAGGAATGGGGCGTCTCACGAGAATATAGGTAATACTAGAAAGGTATCTACTGCCACCCCTACTTTAAGCCGTTGTTTCGGAACCGGTGCAAATGCGCCAGATCCTAAATGTATCGTATCTTACGGTTGGGATACTACCGGCAGAGGATATAACGATGTAGATGATTATATCGTATACAAACCCCAGATCGATCCTGCAAGGATTCCTAACAGAACGTCTGGCGATTTCTTATTAACTACTGACGTAAGCGTTAATGTGATGTATGTTAGTGACGCTCTTACATCAACTTCTGGAGGCTATAAAAATTCTAGAGCAATAGAAGCAAATTTAGGAATCCGAGCGTCTTCCGTTCCTACGAACATTAAATTAGTAGAAGTAACGGCGGTAGATAGAAATGATAGAGATAGGAATGTGACATTGCGATCATATTCATTCAATATCGGCTCTAATGATATTTAAGGTTAAAGAGTATATTATGAAAAATGCATTTACGCTCATTGAGCTCGTTTTCGTCATTATAGTTATGGGTATAATTTCTATGTTTGGCGCAGATCTATATTTTCAGGTTTATAAATCGTATGTTCATGTGCGTGCCATGAATCAGTTAGAGGCTAGGACGCAAAATGTGGTTACTCTTATAGCATCTAAGCTGGAAGACAGAATTCCTTTCACGACTATAGCAAGAATTTACGACGAAGGAAAAAATGCCGATCGTCCTTTTACGTCGATAGAGTCTGCTACTGCGGATCATGACACCTTAGAGTGGATAGGTCAGAGCATAGAGAGTAAATATGCTTCTAATTCTAACCATAACGTGGGCTGGAGCGGGTTTATGGACATGAACTCATTTGTCGCGGGAACTGAAACGAATGCTTATAGCTTTAATTCTCAGGGAAGCAATTTCAATGATGTTTCTAATATTATTCAAAGACTGCGATTTAATACGGATGGAAACTTTGCTATCATATTTAGAGATATTCAAATCGATGATTCTAATAGTAGATATGGTGGGATTCAAAATGCTTTTGGTTACGGAGGTAGGGCTGATATGGTGGCGAATGCGAGTAGGAATACGGGCAACAATGAAAGAGTAAATATAACATATGAGGCATATGCGCATTTAGGTAAAGATGCTATTTCGGAACAGTACTACTTAGCACATACTGGATATGCTATACAGCCGGATAATGTACGACGAACGTATACAAACGCATCGGGCGCAGCCGTAAATTATGAGGGTGGTAGTAAGAATTTTAATTTAAGACTTTTTTATAACTATAGACCTTGGACCGGTACGCGGTATGATGCTAATAGTAGTAGCGCTATTATTGCCGAAGACGTTAGCTTGTTTAGGTTTAAAGACGATAACGGAGCTTTAGCCTTTAAATTATGTATGAGAGATGGTGGTAGGAATTTTGATGTATCGCAGCTCGATTTAATAATATGCAAAACGCAGGTGGTATTTTGAGATGAAAAATGGTTTTAGTTTAATAGCCGCCGTATTTTTTATAATATTGGTAGCTACTACGGCGCTTACGGCATTGAGTATCGCTACTATGACGGCTAGAGATACGTCTACTATCTACGGTAAAGAACAAGCTTTACTTTTGGCTCAGAGCGCTACTGAATTTACTGTTATGGCGATGCAGGCACATGTATATCCGAGACAGATAACTGGTGGAGGTTATGATAGTGCAAACTGTTTAGAGAGGGTAAGACTGACTTATCCTAATTCTGAAGAACCATGGTTTATTATGAATGTAAATATATATTATCTAGATAACCTAACTAATTGTGGTACTAATATAGGCAGAACTAGGTTATTAAATGCAGGCGGTACGCCACAAACGACTCCTACTACTCATGCTGCGTTAGTAGATGTGACAGTAAGATCTACGCCGGCATTCAGTACAGTTCCTATAGTTTATAATAGACGGACTCTACAAAAACCATAATTGAAAGGATACTTCATGAATATGAGTATAGTAGGAAAGCAGTTTGGGCTTACAGATTCTATCAAGAGTTATATGGATAATGCTTTTGAAAGTTTAAGTAAATATAATCTCGATATAGTATCTATTCGCTGTGTAATATCTGCAGATGAGAAACAGGGACGCAAAGGATTTGTAATAGATTTCTCTTTAAATTTGGCCCATAAAGATACGGTAGTAATCCGTCATAAAGATAAAGATTTATATGCTGCGATAGATAGTGTAGTAGATCGTGCATCCAAGGTGCTACGTAGGCATCATGATAAAGTAAATTCGCATAAAAACCGCGATGAAATGAAACAAAATGCTTTAAATGAGGCAGTAAAAGCAATTGAGTCAAATCAAAGTGAAACTATAGACGAGATAGTTCCTACTGAGCTAGAACTTTATAAACCGCTAGAGATTGACGAAGCACTTAATAAACTAAAAGAAAGTACCGATCAATTTTTGGTTTTCAATGATATGGATGCTAAAATGAGAGTACTATATAAACGTAAGGATGGAAGGTTTGGTTTATTTTAGCCTTTTGGCTAATTCGTGGTACCGTTAAAATTTAGCTGTGGTATATGATATATATTCTCTTTACCGCAGCCTAATAGTTTCGTTTTTCTTATTTTTTACTTGAAAGTTATTAAAATTTATAGTTTTTAAGTAAAAAAGATGTAAAATCATGTAAATATGTTATTGACCGGAGGGTAGTATCATGAACAAAAAGAGCTATAAGTTTGTACCTATTTTGGTATTTTTGTTTTTATTCTTCACGAATGCTTTTGGTGCAACTAAAGTTGCCGAAGTTTCATTTACAGGAAATGTAGAGCAAACTACGAATCTTAGTGGTAATCTCATAATCCCAAATTCTGCTAGCGAAGTATACTATTTTAAAGTTACAGTGCCTACTAATGGGAAAATTACGATAACCCCTGATAGTACGTTTTATATAGACGATAGTTCATTTAAATATAAGACAAGCACTTCAAACTTGGATAGTTTTGTTTCTGTTAAGTCAAGTGGGTCAAAAGTTACGTCGCCTTTGGAATATACCGTAGGATCAACTACGGGAGAGACTTTTTACTTTTTGTTCGTAAATGATACTGGATCTCCTATAAAATCTACTATTACATCGATAAAATTTACGCCGGACGCTCCGGCTAATGCGCCTGATAAGAATAAATGTTCGTCATTTGGCAATACTAGAGTTGGTCTAGATAGTTCCGTTAGCCCTGCTACCTTATATGATAAAGTATCTTATAATTTCCAAGGAGCAAAGTTATTTAAAAACGGAAAATATATTGGTTTTTACGGTAAAATTAAAGTTATTAGTAAAGGCACGATTTCTACTGATAGTTATATGGGCTATAAAGTATCTGTAGATAAACATCAAGATAGTCAAGATTGTAAAGCTACCGATAATAAGTCTTTACAAGTAGATGTTGGTGATGAGGTATATATTCATATAAATCCGGCGGATGATGCGAAGGTGGATGAACCTATAAATGGAACAGCGATAGTTAAATTCGCTCCTAATAATACTGGCGGCGGCGGTACAGGGGGCGACGATCACCATACTGGTGGCGTAGAGCCTACAATTCAGCCAAATGAGGTTCCTGATGACGGTCGTATTTTATCTGATAGTAATAGGGGTGCTATTGATTTTAGTGGTGTTCCAAAAGATGATTGGGCAAATGGTCAACATCCGCAGATTAGATTTGGAGGCGAAGGTACATATGTATATGGTGATTATGCGCTTACCGGTAAGCCTATAGTTCATCAAAAAGGCGACTATAATTATAAAGATTATATGTATAACGATAATACTGAGTACTATAAAGAGGATGGCGCTTTCGTTAGAAATAGTTCAAGAAATAAAATGCTTCTACCAAAAGGCATAAAAAAGAAGGATATTGTTTATGCTAGACTTTATTGGGAAGGGCATATATTCAACGCAAATAAAAATGCCGGATTTAGAGACATAAAGGATTATACTAAAGCTCAGATCAGAATTAAAAGCTCTAAAGGCAGCGGTACCAATGTAATTAATATCCAAAGAGATAAATGTAACGGCTTTGTAGCATGGAATACGGGTCGTGTTCCCGAGACTCGTATGAATTATAACTGTTCTAAAGATATAACCGAGCTAGTAAAAAAGGAATTTGTTGATTA
Organism: Campylobacter gracilis; assembly: GCF_018374135.1. Lineage (GTDB taxonomy): Bacteria > Campylobacterota > Campylobacteria > Campylobacterales > Campylobacteraceae > Campylobacter_B > Campylobacter_B gracilis_A. The sequence goes on from NZ_JAHAFS010000019.1 coordinate 12,985, forward strand.
TTCAGACAGTATTGATTTTACAGTAGGAAATTTAAATACTACTACTGGTTCTGACAATTTCGGTATTATTTATATCAATGGCAAACTATTTGATTCGGTTAAACTAGGTTCCCATGGTGGTTGGGGCATTGTCTTGGTATACGATAAAACTCTCAATTCTCGAAATGAGTTAGTGGCAGATCTACAAACAGATGCTAGCATTACTGGCTCTGTTAAGAGCTTTGATGATGCCAATAAGTATATTGAGACATACTTTAAGCCAAAAAATGTAACTATATACGGGGACTTCATAGCATTGATGCCTTGGAGTGGAGGCTTTGAGAAAATGAAGGTCGGTTTTAAATTGCAAGGATTCTATACGCCTAGAATTGGTACTGTTCAGTCAAAGATTAGTTTCTTGGGCTTTGGCGGCGAAAAAAATATTGAGGCAGGTGAATATCTGCGTGTCAAAAATAATAAGACCAATAAGTTTGAAACCCTAAGTGGAAGTAAAGTAAATTTGCCGGTTAGTGGCGCACCAGAATATGCCAATATCTATGATGGTTCCATATCATTACTCAAAGTGGATTCGAATGGAAAATATCAATATGAATATCCGACTGGCACTGTATATAATATAGGTTATGACTTAGATGAATTTGATATAAGTGATAAAATGTCAAATAAGCAGTCGGTGCTCGATGTAGAAATAGGTGCTAATTTTCGAGGGCACGATGCCGATCAAAATTTCATAAGTATGATTGCATTATCTACCGACTTATATGTTCCTAATCTATGCTATGAGGAAAAAATATATAATGCTGCCGGTTGGGTACAATTTTTTGATCCAAAAACAAGTCTTAGAAAAGCTTTAAACGCTACGGCTCAAGAAAATATTCCTCAGGCGGGTGTTGATGAAGCCATTGTTGCGGGTGAGAATTTATTTTATCGTGTGCAGTTTAAAAACAAAAAGGATAAAGACGGTAACGGCGAAACTGCGGAAGGTGTTTATGTAACTCCAAATTTCGGCGCATGGAATACCTATCAATTAAATACATCGGCTATTGATAATACGCTTAAAGCAGGCACTATTGAGAATGCCAACTACGTATTTCTTAAGGACGATCAAAAAGGTGCTTATTCAACTTTAGTTGATGTGGCTAATGCTACATCTTCTCCAAATGTCAGTGAAAATACTTATAAAGATAGACAACTTAATAGCACTAATAATAATGTATTAAAATTTTTCGTCGGTAAAAATTCTGGAAAAATAGGTGCGGATGGACAACCTGTCGGAGGCAATCTCGAGAAGGGGGAAAGCGCTTTCGTAGAATTTAATGCCACGGTTGGCAGAAATCCTATTTATAGACCTCTTAGTTATAGCGTAAGCTATAAGATGGATATTGCAGGTAAAAAAGTAGATGGACCTTCTTCGTTGATGCAGCCTTGCGGTAAAGCTTCTAAAAATAGAAGGGTTGTGGTCCTAGAAGGTTTGCAAATTGTAAATAAGAATTTCGAGGATAGTACAAAAGAACAAGATGATAGACTATACACCCAAGCTGCGGAATTACCTTTTGACGTAAATATGATTTTTAGACCTAATCCGTCAAGCTTTTTTGCTTGCGTAGAAGCTAATTCTGATGGAACTTGCAAATATTATAAATGGAGCGAAATTGCCGGAACCGAGTATGAAAAATGGTATAAACGAGTACCAGAAACTGATCATGCTACATATGCGGGACCTGAAGATGGGGCGCTTCAGAAATTTAGCGGTCTGAAGGGTAACCTGTATTTATCTTTGATAAGAGCAGATCAAATAGGCGCTTGCAGATATTTGACCGATGCGTATAAAATTCCGTTTAAACTAAACGGCTCTGGCTACGCCATAGATCATAAAGTTAACGAATTCAAAGACGAGAAGCTCTTAAGGCTAAAGAATTTAGAAATAGGCGATGCATTTAGAGGAGCTACATTTATGATCAGTTATGAGCCGGCAGAGTTATCTTTGGCTCCTAATGTCACTATAGATACGACCGTAACTAAAGATGCCAACATATACTTTTTGGAACAATACAAAAAGCAATTATGCAAAAAGTGGGGTGTAGCAGAAGCCGATTGCCCTCCTGATATTACCAAAAAGATTGATGAAACAAAGTATAAAAAATATGGTAAACTTATCAACGATGAGATAGAAAAGCTTAAGGAGCAGTTCAGATCTGCTTCTAAGTATCTGGGTACGAATGTATCGGCAGATGGCAGATTTCATGTTTGCGGTAGTGATTCATTTTCCATTAGACCGGGATATTTTAAGGTTGATATGGATAAACTAAGCAAATACGGTAAGCTCGTTAAACCTGATGCTAGCGGAGATATTACTAAAGCAGTCAGTAGTAAGGGCATAATGCATAGTACCGACCTAAGAGTTGGCGGTAAATATACCGATAATGCTGATATTTTGACTGAAGTCTTTACCGCTAAAAGCGTAGAAGGTCATAATGTTCCTAACTATAATCCTACGCTAGGCGGGGATTTAAGTATAAGAAGATTTTCTTATAGAAACGGCTATACTAGTGATTCGGCTAATTTCTCCGATGATGGAAAGAAGATATCTACTACAACCAGAGAGAATTTGACTTATATTAAGCCATTTATATCTAGCCAGTGTTATTCATCTCTTGCTACTCAATCGTATTATGTTAACATTAGCCATCCTGTAAATGTTGATAAAGCGTTAATTACCGATGAGGCATGCGGAAGCAGAGAAAATCAGTATTATGGTTATAAATTTAACGCAGTTACTGGCAGGTATGTCGCTGCAAATAATTTGAGTGGATACATAGGAGACTCTGCAGCAACTAAAAATAACAAATTGGGCTCTAGCTCCGATACTTGCGAAATTAACGGCAAGAAGTTCAATACTTCGTATGCTAGGATATGGGATAAAGCCGGAGTTAGTCTATGGGCGGATTTTGGTTATAAAAGTGATTTAAGTTCTAGCGATGGTAAAGCGAATGAAACAAAGAAATATACGCCACATGAACTAATTGCCGAAGCGCAAAAAAATCCTGATTCAAAAGGTAAAAGTAAAGTTTTAGTCTATACCGGACAACAAGGAGGTAAGATATTCAATTACTATAACGTAGGCGATGCTGCGATTAACATATATGATAATAGTTGGACCGATGTATATGCAAATCAAACTTATATAAAGAAGGATCTGGGTGGCGGTATTACTGGTGATTGGAAAGCAAAGTGTATCCTCAACTCATCTAGCAATAAGCCCGATAAAGATGGTAAAATTGGTTGCGATGTAGGTATAAAACTAGATGGCGATAAAAGTGCCGATAATCTATCACTGATCTTGCGATATAAACCGCAGCGTATAGTTATGTCCATTAAGAGCTTAAATAATGATGGTGTAAATACTACTTTTGGTGGTGCAGGTTATACGTATTTCAATTCCCCGGTTATTGAGAATAATGTAGTTATAGATAATAGAAATTTGGGGATCGCAAACAAAGCGATTACTTCTAAATTGGATAATTTAGCTAGATTAAATTTCACAGCTACTGCGTATCTTGATGATGAGGTTTATAAAGATGTAGTCGCTACGTTATACGATGGTAGGGTTATAACGGGAAGTTACGATGGTAGAGATTATGATGTGCCTGTATGCGGGTTTGCAAGCGATACAAATATTAGACTTAATTTTGGTTTTGTATGCTCGGGTACATCTTCGACAGATCCTAGATGCGCTAACGGCAGCGGACTTGCACCTAAGACTACGGCAAATAATTTGAACTATGCGCCATTCCCTGATATTCCGACCGCAGTTTATCAAATACCTGCAGGTACTCAGTTTTTGACTGAAGCTCAATGTAGAACGGTGGGCTCAAGATTTGATAGTAGATGCTATAAATATAATGTAAAAACTGCTAGTATAGAAACTAATACAAATAAAGAAGATTATAATGTAGAAAATACTAACGTAAATACTAGTAGTGGTCAGTCTATGCTGCCTATCCCATTAGGATTAGCCGTGAATTTTTATAGTAATGGAAATTTGACGAGCGGTTTTTTAAATGCTGAAGAGTCCAATAAGAATTTGGGATTAAGTCATAATCCTAAGAATCCAAATTTTACATTGATGAGTAGGGCGTTTGACGAAGGCAAGACTTCGTCGGCAGTTATCTATTTCAATTTTGATAGAATGCAAAAGACTCCTCAATGGCCTGTATTAATATATGTTAACGACTTTAACTACAATATATTATCTATGGATAATAGAATGCGTCCGACTAGATTTAATAACATGGGTGAGTTGCTTTCTAATAATGGCGACAATATATTGATCGGGGAGAATTCCTATTCGTTGAGATCGAGTAGTTTTACAAGTACCATCGATAAGCCTTCGGGCACTGTAGACGTAAGTAAGTCTACGAATTTTGATAAATTCGGCTCAGTCTTAGTTAACGATACTGCAAGTTATGGCTTTGCGAGTGCTCCATATACCAATAAAGACAACACGTATGAGAAATATAATGTCGGCGGCATTGATATAACTAATGAGAATTTTGCTACATATGTGTCTCGTTTGGCGGGAGGTGCTGCCAATATGGCTTCATATATAAAGGATAACGATATCAGTACTAGCGCAATGTTCATATACGGTAAGGCAAATCTTATCAATGACGAGTTGACCGAGGTTAAAGGTGATAGAAACCAAAATCTGTCGTTAAGTATTCTCGATAAGGTGTTTTGTGGCAAGGATGGAAATTGTGCCGTTACTCCAGCTTCTACACTCGCTGGAATTCCTACAGCCACTTCGATATTTAGCGGTATAACTGTTGACGGTGACGCTAGCTTTGACGATGGCGTTAGAAAGCTGAAATTTGCTCTTAATACTAATAAAAATGCTAATAAGACAAACATTGGCGATATCTTTGTTAAGAGATATAAATCGGAAAAGGGGCATGTTGTTATTACTAGACCTGAAGTAGAAAATAGCGGTACCGAAAACATTTCTGTGAAGCTGCATAGAGTGGGCTGGGATACCATACGCATCTTAACTCCAGAATGGTTGATTTACACTCCTAGTATTCAAGATATACTAGTAAATAGTACTGATACGACAACAGGTGTACCTCAGTATTACAACTTTTTTAAGTTAAGAGTTGGTAAATCCGGGGACTGGGCCGGTGAAGGTCAAGTCAAAGGTGATAAGGAGGATGATGTTGGTCAATTTGTTACCGGCAAGGACTTTGAAAATACGGTGATTAAAGACGTAGATAAATCTAAGAATCGTGGTAGAGTAAATTGGTAGTTTTATCCTAAATAAAATCATGCGCTCTTGGAATGGGCGCATGATTTAAATTCCTTTATTAAATTTTTTATAACGTTGCTATCTTTTGTTTTCTTTTATTTTAAGTAAAAAATGTTCATATATGTTGTGTGAAATTTTAGTGTAAGATTTTGCAAGCTGATTTTAGTCGTTAAATGTAGTTACGGCATAGCATCTCGCTAATAGTATTTTTAAATTCTATCACCCAAGGTCGTCAGCACACTGTTTTTTAAAATTTCATTTTATAAATCCCCGCCTGTTTAGCTTATTGCATAAAATTTTATCTCATGGATTTACCTGCTCATTTACCCGTTTTTAAATGAAATTTCGGCACAATGCGGCTTAAAATTTCATCAGGGAAAGCCACTTGAAAACAAAGAATATCAGAAATTTCAGCATCATTGCGCATATCGACCACGGCAAATCCACGCTCGCAGACCGCCTGATTAGCGAGTGCAACGCCGTCGAGGCACGCCAGATGAGCAGCCAGATCATGGATACTATGGATATCGAAAAGGAGCGCGGCATCACGATCAAGGCGCAGTCCGTGCGGCTCGAGTACGAGCTTGGCGGCGAGAAATACGTTTTAAATTTGATCGATACCCCTGGCCACGTGGATTTTAGCTACGAAGTCTCACGCTCGCTGGCTAGCTGCGAGGGGGCGATCCTTGTCGTGGACGCGAGCCAGGGCGTGCAGGCGCAGACCATCGCAAACGTCTATATCGCGCTACAGCACAATCTCGAGATCATCCCCGTGCTTAACAAAATCGATCTGCCTGCTGCCGATCCGCAGCGCGTAAAAGATGAGATCGAGCACGTCATCGGTCTTGATTGTAGCAGTGCGATCGAGGTCAGCGCCAAGACGGGCGTGGGCATCAAGGAGCTTTTAGAGGCGATAATCACTCGCATCCCCGCGCCCAAAACGGACGATGCCGCGCCGCTTAAAGCGCTTATCTACGACAGCTGGTTTGATAACTACCTAGGCGCGCTCGCGCTCGCGAGGCTCTACGACGGCGTGCTGAAAAAGGGCGACGAGGTCTATATCATGGGTAGCGAGAACCGCCACGAGGTGCTTGATCTGATGTATCCCAACCCGCTCGCGCCCGCCAAAGCCCGCGAGCTTAGCAGCGGCGAAGTGGGCATCGTAGTAATGGGGCTAAAAAACGTCGCCGACGTGCAGGTGGGCGATACGATCACGCTTTTTAAAAAACGCGCCGCCGCGCCCGTGGGCGGCTTTGAGAAGGCCAAGCCCTTTGTGTTTGCGGGCATCTATCCCGTGCAGACCGATAAATTTGAAGATCTGCGCGACGCTTTGGATAAGCTCAGCCTAAACGACAGCTCGCTTAGCTATGAGCCTGAAACGTCGCTCGCCCTAGGATTTGGCTTTCGTGTCGGGTTTTTGGGACTACTTCATATGGAGGTCGTAAAGGAGCGGCTCGAGCGCGAGTTTGATCTCGATCTCATCGCCACGGCGCCGACCGTCACATACGCCGTGTATCTCACGGACGGCTCGTGCGTGCGGATACATAGCCCCAGCGAGCTTCCCGCGCCAAATTTTATCGAGCGCATCGAGGAGCCCTACGTCAGGGCGACTATCATCACCCCGAGCGAGTTTTTGGGCAATCTCATCAGCCTTTTAAATTTGCGCCGCGGCGTCCAAACCAAGATGGATTACATCACGCCCGAGCGTGTCCTACTCGAATATGACGTGCCTACAAACGAGATCATAATGGACTTTTACGACAAGCTCAAGTCCTGCACCAAGGGATATGCGAGCTTTGATTATGAGCCGATCGATTACAGGCGCGGCGATCTCGTAAAGCTCGACATCCGCGTCGCTGGTGAAGCGGTCGATGCGCTCTCGATCATCGTACCCGCCTCAAAGGCCGAATCCAAGGGGCGCGACCTCGTCAAAGCGATGAAGGAGATCGTGCCGCGGCAGCTTTTTGAAGTCGCGATCCAAGCGAGCATCGGCAACAAGATCATAGCTCGCGAAAATGTCCGCGCCATGGGCAAAAACGTGACCGCCAAATGCTACGGCGGCGACATCACGCGCAAGCGCAAGCTGCTCGAGAAGCAAAAAGAGGGCAAGAAGCGCATGAAAGCAATCGGCAAGGTAAATCTGCCGAGTGAGGCGTTTTTGAGCGTGCTGAAGATCGATTAAATTTTATGCTTGAGCGGGTGATCTAAATTTCATCTTTTGCCGCGCGGCTGTAAAATTTGCTTTTAAATTTTGACGATCGCTCGGGCGTTTAAATTTAGCGGCTCGCCGTTCGGTATGAAATTTCGTCTTTAAATTTCACGATCCTAAGAGACGATTTAAATTTTATGACTGCACGGCGTTTAAACTCTATCGCTCGCCGCCTGAGCTGATACATTCGCTGCTGCGCGCCCGTTTTGCGCCGTTTTAAGTTCTAGCGTTCACTGCTCGGTCGTAGAATTCTGCCGCTTGCCGTTAGGCTAAAATTTCATCTTTCAAATTTAACATTCCGCGAGCGGTTTAAATTTTATGTCCGCCAGCCGATCATTGCGGTCGCGCCCGTCATCTCCTACAGTTGCACTCGCCGTGCCCGTCGCCTTCTGCAAAATTCTATCTGGGCGGCGCCCGCTATGAAATTTTATCCGCCCCGACTTTATAAAATTTGATTAAATTTTCCTGCGCGCCGCGTGAAATTCCGTAGCGCGAGTGTTTTATAGCAAAACGGCGTGCGCGGCGTATAATAGGGCGTGCCGATAAAAATCCAGCAAAAGTGCTAAATTTATCGGCGTAAAAAAAGGAGAAAAATGAAATTTTTAGACCGCTTAGGCGTGGATAGGAGCGGCTTTACCGATCTGTTTTTGGCATGTTAGGTTGCGGTGCAAGGGTGCAAGAGAACTGATCGTAAAGGGCAGGCGCCGCTCTGTGGATTTTGAGCGCGGCAAGATCAGTTTCGGCGATGATGCGCCGCGCGCCATTTGGTATATCGGCAGGGCAGCCGCACGTGGCTGTGGGGGTACGAGAACATAAACCGCCTCGATGAGCGGCTGCTTGCCCTTGCGCGAGATGTGCGCGGTTTTGGCTTGCGGCACGGGCTAGCGGAGCTTGGCACGCCTAAGCTTACACTAAGCGAGGAGATAGACGGGCGTGCTCTAAGCGTGATCGCGTGCGGATTATCGCAGGAGCCCGCAATCTACTACCGCTGCCCGCATGCCGGCGGAGCGGTGTTTGTAGCTTTTGAAGCAGGCGAGTGCGTGACGCCAGATGATACGATCAGAGGCGGTATGGACGCAAGCGATCTCATCTCTTTGGTGCGCGATTACACAGGCGCGTTTCAGCTAAATCACGCCGTTTTATCGGGGGCGCTTTTGATGAGAAATGGCACGAAATTTAGCGAAGAGGCGGGCAAGATCGTAGCGAATTTTAAAATGATGCGCTCTTTTCGTTCGATAATTTGGGGCGGCTAAGCGAGGTGAAGTTTGCCGTATAGAGCCGCAAATCTCGCGCCGTGCATTCGCGGCTTTGAAATTTACGCCGCGAAATTTTGCTATGTAAATTTTATATCGTAGAATTTTACGCCTCGGAATTTTGCTCGGTAGAATTTGCATCGCGGAATTCCGCCGCGTGGAATTTGCCTTAAAATTTTACGTCGTAAAATTCCTCTACTCTATTCGCGCCTGAGCCTTTAAATTTTAAACCAAAATCAGCCGCCGTCGATGTCAAAATCAAGATGCTCTTTGAAATAGGCGCGTAGCCTGCGGCGGTCGTTGCGACCGGGCGTGATCGCAAACCACAGCACGCGGTCGTTTAGATCCTTGCCGCGGATCAGCACGGTGTCGCGCAGCAAGATGTCGTGAAAGTCGCCGTTTAGCCGCCACGACGAGAGCGCCTTGGCGAAGAAAAAGATCGCGGCGCCCGCGACCATTATCACGAACGCCATCCCCACGCGCTCGCTCATGGCGATACCTACTAGCCATAGCACGATCATCGATCCGATTCCAAATTTAAAGAGTCGCTCGTGTTTTACGTAGCGGGAGTGGCTAAGCGCCGTGTAGCCGGTGCAGGTGCGCAAAAAGCCTGGAGTGAGCCTAATGTAGTCGATATTAAAGAGCAAAATTTCGCTCTTGCGCTCGTTTGAAACAAAGGTAATTGCGTGGTCGTTAAATTTAAACAGCCCGCCACCGTCGCACCCTTGATACCAAGCTACGCCGGCGATTATAAGTCCTAATAGCCCATTACTGTAACGCCCTCCTCCACGACTTTCTGCGAAAAAGAGCTTATCTAAATCAAGCCCGGTTAAAACGCCGTAAAAAAATATAAAAGCCATCATCGTAACGGAGAAGATCACGATGAAGGAATTGTCGTTTTTGACGCTGAATCCGCCTGTGCTCGTGGTTCGTGAGCCGCGATTACGAAGGACGGCTTTATAATCTTTGGTAGTAAAAGTAGGCATTAGCTTCCTTTATTTCAGGGTTTCAAAACAGCTTGTGCGCGCTTTTAAGCCCGTTTAAAACGGTGGAATTTTATAAAATTTCAGATCAAATTCGGATTAAATTTCAAATTTGAAGAGGTTTTGAAATTTAAGCGGATCTCAAATTTAAAGGAATTGAAATTTGGCTGTCTAGCTTAAGATCGCAATAAAGCGTTACAGAAGCTTTGCAGGCGAAGCTACTCCGTTAAGAGCGGCAAGCGCTCGATAAGCACGGCATTTTGAGTCTTACAATACTCTAAAATATAAAAAATTTCGGCGCCAAAATTAAATGCGATCGGCGGGTGCATTCTTGCTGGCGCGGGCTGCGGATTTCGCGGCGAAATTTAAAAACGTGATTTGCACGATTTAGAGGATGCGAAGCTTTACGGAAGCGCAGCTGCACGGACAGATAGCGAATGCGCGGCAAATTATCATAAATTTAAAGCGTAGCGGCGCTGCGCGATCTCATCAAATATGCAGAAAATTTTACGGCAAATTTAAAACGCAGTTTTTCGGAGTTAATACGGCGGATTAAAATGCGACTTACAGCGGTTAGTGCGGCAAATTTGCTCTGCGATTGCAGTTAAATTTTCCGCCGCGCGGAGTAAATGCCACGCAGAAGTTAAATTTACCGCGTAGAAGCTAAATTTCGCGTCGCAGTTAAATCCACAAGTTAAATCGGCAGCGAGCTAAAACGCTATAAATTTAGAGCCCACCGCCGTAAGCGCTTGATTTGCGACCGAGCCGCGATCTTTTATTATAAGATGCCTATTGTTCGCATTCCCGCGGCTGTTTAAAACAAACCGCACAACGCTTTAAATTTTAAAATTTTATTTAAATAAACTATTTACGCTCTCGTCGTGATATACGCGCCTGATGACCTCACCGAAAAGCGGAGCGACGCTGATTACCTTGATGCGGTCGCTTTCCTGCTTCAGCGGGATCGTGTCGGTCACGACGAGGCCGTCCAGCGCGCCGCTTTCGATGCGCTCATATGCCGGGCCGCTTAGCACGGCGTGCGTGCAAAACGCGCTGACGCTCTTCGCGCCCTGTTCCTTAAACGCGCCCGCGGCCTTGACGATGGTGCCCGCGGTATCGATCATATCGTCGATTAGGATCACGTCCTTGCCCGCGACGTCGCCGATGATGTTCATCACCTCGCTTTTGTTCGCCTCCTCGCGGCGCTTATCGACGATGACGAGATCTAGCGAGAGCTTTTTGGCGAAGCTTCTGGCGCGCGCGACGCCGCCCACGTCGGGGCTAGCGATGATTGGATTTTTTAAATTTTTCTCTTTCAGGTAGTCCAAAAATATCAGTGAGCCGTAGAGGTTATCGACGGGCACGTCGAAAAAGCCCTGGATCTGCCCCGCGTGTAGATCCATCGTGACGACGCGATCGATCCCTGCCGTCTGCATCATATTTGCCACGAGCTTCGCGCTGATCGGTACGCGCGGGGCTGCTTTGCGGTCTTGGCGAGCGTAGCCGAAGTAGGGCACGACCGCAGTGATCGAGTTCGCGCTGGAGCGCTTCAAAGCGTCTGTTAGGATCAAAAGCTCCATCAGATTGGAGTTTGCGGGCGCGCATGTGGGCTGGATGACGAAGACGTCCTTACCGCGTACGCTCTCGCCGATCTGGACGCTGATTTCGCCGTCGCTGAAGGTTTTGATCGCGCACTCGCTAAGGGGTAGTGAGAGATATTTGGAGATTTTTTTGGCAAATTCGGGATTTGCGGTGCCGGAGAAAATTTTATATCCGCGCATTTTGATGACCTTTGGATTGAAATTTGCTCTAATTCTACACCAAAAGCGCTAAATTTTAGCTAATTTGCCCGTCGCGCTTGCGTAAAATTCATAAGCGAGCATCACGGACCGCCGCACATTTGTGAGATAAATTCTTTAAAATTCCAGGGCGGCTCGGCTTGCCGCGGTCTTACTAGGGTGAAATTTGGCTTTGGATTGTAGTCGATACGCGCGGGTCATCGGAGCCTGCGTTTTTTTTGTGCCGGTAGTTGCACGACGGATGCGGCTAAAGTCGTATTGAAAAGTTTTATGAAAGTCTAAGGGAACGCATCAGGCATGGGTACGGCTAAAACCGTATCGCAGAGGGCAGGGTGCCGGTTAGCGCGGAATTTTACATTTTCGATACAGACGGGCAGAATTTTATCTTTGGAATTATAGTGAGCGCGCGTTTAAATTTAGATTTGAGCTTGCACGGGACAGACTGCGCGAATACTTTGCGGCGCGCTAAATTTAGACTGTCGCGGCATATAAATCTTAGATTTCTTGGGCGGTTAAATTTAAAATGCGCTTTGCTTTGGCGAAAATTTAAAGCTCGCTTTGGCGATCAAATTTAAAAGTTGACCCTCTATAGCTTGATTGTGCGCCGCGAAATTTTAAAATTTATCGTGCGAGCTCCATTCGTCGCGTAAATTTATATATTGCCTTTACCGCTTAAATTTTAAAATCGTGCAGGTTTGCTTCGCCGCGTAAATTTCGGAATTGCTTTTGTGCGCTTAAATTTTAAAATCGTGCGGAGATAAATTTAATCCGCAGCGAGCGTTATTCCGTGATTTTGGTGGGCTCGCCGAATAGCCTATTTATCTCGGAGATCAAAATTTCCTTGCCGTCCTGCGCGCCGTTTGCGAGCTCGGCAAGACCTGCCTTTGCGGCGCGCACGCTCTTACTCGTATCGCGGGGCTTTGCGGCGTAGTTTTGCGGATCAGTGGATCTTAACAGATCGTCCTTTTCTCCGCTGTCATCTCCTGCAGAAATTTCAGAATTTTGCAGCTTGGAATTTGAAGCGGAATTTTGCGAATTGGAATTCATTGCGGAATTTCGCTGAGCAGAATTTTGCGCCGTAGAATCCGCCACGGATTTTTCCAAATTTTGCCGCTCGGAATTTCTTGCCGCATCCGTTTGCAATTTTGCGGCTTGCGCCTCATCTGCGGCGGAATTTATTTGCGGCGCACAGCTCTGCTCGCTCGCTTGCGTAGATTCTGGATTATCTTGCATGCTGCTAGAAGTGGGGCTTTCAGTAAAATTTTGCGCCGTGGAATTTGCAGGGTGCGTAGTATCGACGCCGGATTCGGAAGCCGCGCCTTGCGTAGAATTCGTGCTTTGCGTAGCGGTTGCGCCGCGCGCGGAATTCCGATCGCGCTCGCTTTGGGCGGGATCATCGCCGTTTTGCGGCGCGCCTTGCTCTATCTTGATGGCCGCGTTCTCGCCAAAAAGCGATTTTAGCACGCTATTTATCGCTCGCGAGCCCTTGCGCAGGTACTCTCTGTCCTGTCCCTGCGCGCGCGAGAGCAGATACAGCGTGCCGCGCTCGAGCTTTAAAAATTCTATGCATTTGCTAAATTTCTCGCCCAGATCGTAATCGCGATCGTAAATTTTGGCTAAAAAATTCTCGTAAATTTCATTTTGAGCGCCCGTTTTGACGGAAGAGCTAGAATTTTGCGCCTGCGCCGCCGCGCCCGGTTTGATTTCGCCGTTTGCGTCAGGGCTCTGTTTTGCTGCACCGCCCGCACCGGAGTTTTGCGCCGAGCTTGCGGGGCGTTTTGCGCTCGCAGTAAAGCTCGGCACGCCGCTTGTCGCGCTACCCTGGTCGCTCGGTGCAAAAGCCGCGCCGCCCGGTTCGCTATTTGGCGCAAATGCCGCGCTTTGATTGGAATTCGACCTAAAATTCGGCGCGGAGCTTTGCGCGTTTAAATTAGGCGCCGAAGCGGAAGCATAGCCCTCGCCTTGATCTAGCGATCTTCCGACCTCTATGAGCTCGTCGATCTCGCGCAGATTTACCGCCTCCATCATCATAAAAATCATCATAGAAATCGCGTAGGTGTTGTCCGGGCTGATGGCGAGCATGCTCTTAGCGCCCGCTAAAATGCGGAAAAACCGCTCGTACATCAGCAGGCTAAATTTCGCGTCGCGTCGCAGGAATTTATCCTTTAAATTTGCGATCATCTCGTCGATTATCGTCTCGGCATTGTAGTTTTCGACCTCTTTGATGATCTCGATCGCGCCCGCGCGGTCTTGGCGCAGCACGACGTCTAAAATTTCGCCGATTTTAGCGGGATCAAGCAAGCCCAACATATCGGCGATCGCGCGCTGCGTGATTCCTTCGCGGCTAAAGATAATCGCCTGATCGAGGAGCGTGAGCGTGTCTCGTAGCGAGCCCGAGCCGCTGCGCGCTAAAATTTCAAGCGCGCCCTCTTCGTAAGCGATGTTTTCGGTTTTTAAAATTTGCGCAAGATGCGCTACGACGGCGCTTTTAGCGATCGGTTTAAAGCGAAAGTGCTGCGTACGCGATAGCACCGTGACGGGAAGCTTGAGCGGATCGGTCGTCGCAAGGATAAATTTTACGTAAGCAGGCGGCTCCTCAAGCGTCTTTAAAAGCGCGTTGGAGGCCTCTTTGGTGAGCATATGCACCTCGTCGATGATGAAAATTTTAAAGCGCGCGCTTGCGGGATGATACTTCGTCTGTTCGATGAGCTCGCGGATATCGTCGATTTTGCGGTGGCTGGCGGCGTCCATCTCGATGATGTCGATGTGGCGCCCCTCGTTTGCCATTACGCAGTTATCGCAGATCTCGCACGGCTTGCCGGTAGGCCCTTTATCGCATAAAAGCGCTTTGGCAAAAATCCTAGCCGTCGAGGTTTTGCCGCTGCCGCGAAGTCCGCTGAAAAGATATGCGTGGCTCAGTCTGCCCGAATCCAGCGCGTGCGCGAGGCTTTTGGCGACGGCGTCTTGACCGATGAGCTGCTCGAAGCTTTTGGGTCTGTATTTTAAAGCGAGTGCTTGCAAAATTTCTCCTTTGATCTTACAATGATACAAAAAAATCTATAAATTTTAAATTTAGTGCTACAATGCGCCCGAATTTCAGAAAAAGGATCGAAATGAAAAAATTTTTACTTGGCGTCTTTGCGCTATTTTTTGTCGCTTGCTCGCAAACTAGCAGCGTCATCAGCCTAAATCCGTATCTCTCTAAGGCCGATCAGACCGTAAGCGGCAAGTCGGTAAATATCAACGCGATCAACGATCAGCGCGAAAATCAGATGGTAATCGCCGTTATAAACGACAACGACGGCAAACTCGTCGATGAAGTGCTTTTAAAAAACAATCTCTCGGCGTGGTTCGATAAGGCTTTGCGCGCGGAGCTTGAGGCTCGCGGCGTAAGGATCGATCCTGCAAGCCCGAATATCGTAACTGTAAATATCAGAAGCATCTCGGCGGCGATCAACGGCTACTCGAAGGAAAATATGAGCGCAAGAGGCGAGATCGCGATCTCTATCGTGCAGGGCAACAAAACCACTACTAAGCGCGTTTCACAGGATCAGAGCCAATTTACCGCGCTTCGCACGGCTAGATCGCTTAATCCTTTCGTGCAAAGCTTGCTTGGCGACATCGTCAAAAAATCCGCCGATCAAATCATCTTGACGCTTTAGATGCGTTGCGTAAATTGCGGCGCGTTTAGCCTGCGCACGATCTGCGCCGCCTGCGCCGCAAATTTAGCCGAATGCCGCCTAAGTATGCGGCAGGTGGAGGACTTTAGCGTGTTTTATTACTACGGCTACTCCGAAATTCGAGAGCTTATACTTTCTAAACATCACGAATACGGTGCTGCGGTGCTTGCTCGCATAGCCTCTTTAAGCCTAGCGAAATTCCCGCTTCATCTGCAGCGCGAAATTTCAGCAAATCCGCAAAACTACGAAGCATTTAAAACAACGGACGGAATTTTTAAATTTAACGCCGTGCCGCTGGATGATGATGCTCGCAGCGGCTATTCGCACACGGCGATCTTAGCTCGCGCGCTAAAAAGCGAGCTTGTGGGGCCAAAATTTCACTGCCTACGCGCGCAAAACCGCGTCAAATACAGCGGGCAGAGTTTGGAATTCCGCCTAAAGCACAAGCGGAATTTTAAAATTTTAACCCCGCCGCAATTCCCCGTGATCCTAGTAGACGACATCATCACCTCGGGTCTTAGCATGCTGCAAGCGCGCGAGAGCTTGATCGATGGCGGCTTTATGCCCGTGTGCGGCTTGGTTTTAGCTAATGCAAAAGAATAATTCGCTATAATCGCGCTTTAAAATTTAAAAGGATATTTATGCAATCAAATATGTTTGAAAATCAGGAGATCATCGATATCGACGTCGAAGAATCAATCAAGACGAGCTATCTTGATTACTCGATGAGCGTTATCATCGGTCGTGCGCTACCCGACGCCAGAGACGGCCTAAAGCCTGTGCATAGGCGAATTTTATACGCGATGAACGATCTTGGCGTGGGTTCTCGCCAGCCATACAAAAAATCCGCCCGTATCGTAGGCGACGTCATCGGTAAATACCATCCGCACGGCGATACTGCCGTTTACGATGCGCTCGTGCGAATGGCACAGAGCTTTTCGATGAGAATTCCTTCCGTGGACGGTCAAGGCAACTTCGGTTCGATCGACGGCGACGGAGCGGCGGCGATGAGGTACACCGAAGCGCGTATGACGCCGCTAGCCGAGGAGCTTTTAAAAGACCTGGATAAAGAGACGGTCGATTTCGTGCCGAACTACGATGAGAGCCTAAACGAGCCCGACGTATTGCCTGCGCGCGTGCCGAATTTGCTGCTTAACGGCTCGAGCGGAATCGCCGTGGGAATGGCGACGAATATCCCGCCGCACAGCCTAGATGAGCTTGTGGGCGGTCTTTTGATACTGCTTGAGAATAAAAACGCAAGCCTAGAAGAGATCATGGGCGAGATCAAGGGTCCCGATTTTCCGACCGGCGGCATAATCTACGGCAAAAAAGGGATCATCGAGGCGTATAAAACGGGCAGAGGGCGCGTTAAAATTCGCGCTAAAACCCATATCGAAAAAAAAGCTAGTAAAGACGTCATCGTAATCGACGAGCTGCCGTATCAGACCAATAAGGCGCGCTTGATCGAACAGATCGCAGATCTCGTAAAGGAAAAGCAGATCGAAGGGATCTCTGAGGTGCGCGACGAGAGCGATCGCGACGGAATTCGCGTAGTAATCGAACTTAAACGAGACGCGATGAGCGAGATCGTACTGAATAATCTATTTAAGCAAACTACGATGGAGGCGACCTTCGGCGTGATAATGCTCGCAATCGACGGCAAAGAGCCGAAGATTTTCACGCTGATAGAGCTTTTGAAGCTGTTTTTGAACCATAGAAAAACCGTCATCATCCGCCGCACAATTTTTGAGCTTCAAAAAGCCCGTGCTAGAGCGCACATCTTAGAGGGCTTAAAGATCGCGCTAGATAATATCGACGAAGTAATCGATGTGATTAGAAACTCCGCCGACACCAACGTCGCGCGCGAAAATTTAATGAGCAGATTCGGCCTCAGCGAGGCGCAATCGGGCGCGATTTTGGATATGAGGCTAAGCCGCTTAACGGGACTTGAGCGCGAAAAGATCGAAGAGGAGCTAAAAGAAATTTTAGCCGAGATAAAGCGGCTTGATGCGATCCTAAAGAGCGAGGAGCTAATCGAAGGCATCATCAAAGATGAGCTTTTGGAGATCAAAGATAAATTTAAATGCCCGCGCATCACCGAAATCGTCGATGACTACGAGGATATTGACATCGAAGATTTAATCGCGAATGAAAATATGGTCGTTACGATCACTCATCGCGGCTACATCAAGCGCGTGCCTAGCAAGACTTACGAGAAGCAAAAGCGTGGCGGCAAGGGACGCGTGGCGGTTACGACGTATGACGATGATTTCATCGAGAGCTTTTTTACGAGCAATACCCACGACACGCTTATGTTTATCACCGACCGCGGGCAGCTTTACTGGCTTAAAGTCTATAAAATTCCGGAGGGTTCACGCACCGCAAAGGGCAAGGCGGTAGTAAATTTAATCCAGCTCGGCGCGGACGAAAAGATCATGGCGATCATCCCTACGACCGATTTTGATCCGAGCAAGTCGCTCGTATTTTTCACTCGCAACGGCATCGTAAAACGCACGAATTTAAGCGAGTTTAAAAATATCCGCTCACTCGGCATCCGCGCTATTAGCCTAGATGAGGACGATACGCTAGTAACCGCTCTCATCGCTCCAAACAGCGCCGAGGAGATGCAAAACTACAAAGGAGGCGCTCTAAGCGGCGACGATCTGGACGGCGGCGAGGCTGAGGAAGCCTTAGAGCAGATCGAGCAGGATATTTTAGAGGGAAGCGAGGATGAAATTTCAGATGAAATTTCGCAAGACGAGGGCGCTCAAGAGGGTGAGCTGCAAAGCGCCAACGAAAATATGCTTTTCATCGCTACGAAAAAGGGAATGTGTCTTAAATTTAATCTAAATAAAATTCGTCAGATGGGGCGCATCGCTCGCGGCGTAAAGGGGATTAAATTTAAAGAAAAAGGCGATGAGGTCATCGGCGCCGCGTTTATTCTAAGCGATATGCAAGAAATTTTAAGCGTGAGCCAAAAGGGTATCGGTAAGCGCACGACTGCGAGCGAGTATCGCCTCACAAACCGCGGCGGCAAGGGCGTCATCTGCATGAAGCTCACCAACCGCACCGGCGAGCTCATCGGCGTCGTGATGGTCGATGAGGAGATGGATCTCATGGCGCTAACCACCAGCGGTAAGATGATCCGCGTCGATATGCAAAGCATCCGCAAAGCGGGTCGCAACACCAGCGGCGTCATCGTCGTAAATGTCGAGGGCGACGACGTCGTGAGCATCGCGACCTGCCCGAAAGCCGAGGAGGGCGACGAGGGCGATGAAGGCGAGCTTGCGCAGGATGAAAATTTATTAAATTCAAATTTGGATAGCAAAGATTCGCAGAGCGACGACCCTAGCGATGAAATTTTAAAAGGAGGAGAGGATGAGTAGTTACAATATCGCCATCGTAGGCGCTACCGGCGCCGTAGGCGAGGAGATTTTGCGCGTCTTAGACGAGATGAACTTCCCCGTAAAGGACATACTGCCGCTTGCAAGCGCAAAGAGCGCGGGCGAGAAGGTGGAATTCCGCGGCAAAGAATACGTCGTGAGGGAGCTTACCGACAGCACCTTCGACGAAAACGAGATCGACATTGCGTTTTTTAGCGCGGGCGGCTCCATTTCGGCGCATTACGTGCCATATGCTGCGGCAAGCGGCGCGGTGGTGATCGACAATACGAGCCACTTTCGCATGCAAGAAAACGTCCCGCTCGTAGTGCCCGAGTGCAACCCGCAGGATATAAAGCTATGGGAAGAGACAGGCATCATCGCTAATCCGAACTGCTCAACTATCCAGATGGTTCAAATTCTTAAGCCGCTTGATGACGCGTTTGATATCGAGCGCGTAGATGTAAGCACCTACCAGGCGACAAGCGGCGCAGGTAAAGAGGGTATGAGCGAGCTTGTAGAGCAGTTGCAGCAGTTTTTCGCTTTTAAGCTTGATGAGTGCGAGCCGAAGGTTTTCCCGCATCAGATCGCGATGAATGTCATCCCGCACATCGACGTATTTTTGGACAACGACTACACCAAAGAAGAGATGAAGATGGTGAACGAAACGCAGAAAATTTTGCATAAAAACTTCGCCGTTTCGGCTACCTGCGTGCGCGTGCCGGTGCTGCGCAGCCACAGCGAGGCGATCACGATAAAATTTAAAAAGGATTTCGAGATTAGCCGCGTGCGCGAAATTTTAAAAAACGCGCCTAGCATCGTGCTTGTAGACGATCCGAGCAAAAACGAATATCCGATGCCGCTGCTTTCGAGCGACACGAACGAAACCTACGTCGGCAGGCTCCGCAGGGACAATTTCGACGATAAAATTTTGCATCTTTGGTGCAGCGCCGATCAGATCCGCGTCGGAGCGGCTACGAACGCCGTGCGCATCGCGCTTCGCTGGATCGATATGCAGCAAGACAAGTAGGATAATTTAACAGGGTTGCCGAGCCTTTGCGCGCGGATGCGGTCGCGCGCATGATTTCGGTGCCGAGGTCTGGCGAATAAAATTTGCAAATCAGCCTAGTTAAAATTTAACGCCGCGAGCTGAAATTTTGCGCCTTTAACCTGGCGCAAAATTTTAAAGACTCAAACGGGCGCGATCAAATAGCGTAAATTTATGCGGTTGTAAACGAGCGTAAATTTAAACGAACGCTTCGGCATGGAGCGGTTTTAAATTTATACGTTCGTTTGCGAAGCGGCTACCCGAATTAAAATTTAAGGAAGAAATGAAAGCTATATTTGAGAAATTTTTACTTTGCAGCAAATTTTTAACCCTCCTGCCAGTGCTTTTTTGCATCGCGGCAGGCGCGGCGATATTTGTGATGGCAAGCTACGAAATCTGCTCGGCGCTCTATAAAATCGTGGAATTTTTCCCAGCTCCGCAGAGCAAGGGAGCGCTTTACGTCGATATTTTAAGCGAGATAATAACGGCGATCGATCTGTATCTGGTCGCTATCGTGCTGCTAATCTTCGTATTTGGGATTTATGAGCTGTTTATCGACGAGTTTGTGGATCTAAATTTGCAAGTTTTAAAGATCGCCTCGCTAGATGAGCTGAAGCACAAACTCGGCAGCGTCATCATAATGGTGCTCGTAGTGGATTTTTTCAAGCGAATTTTGCACACCGATTTTACTACTCCTTTGGATATGCTTTTGCTCGCAGGGGCTATCTTTGCGGTTTGTTTGGCTTTGTATATTTTGAGTAAATTTAAAGGATAAAAATGGTTTTCATCGACGCATGCTTCGGCAAAGAGACCCCATACACGCCCATTTGGATGATGCGCCAGGCGGGGCGCTACCTGCCGCAATACATGGCGGTGCGCGAGAGGACGGGCGATTTTTTGAGCCTGTGCCGCGACTACCGCGCCGCTAGCGAGGTAACGATCCAACCCGTGGAGATTTTGGGCGTCGATGCAGCAATACTTTTTAGCGATATTTTGGTCGTGCCGATGCAGATGGGGATGGATCTGCGCTTTGAAGCGGGCGAGGGGCCGCGCTTTAGTGATCCGATCCGCTCCCGGGGCGATCTGGCGCGCCTTGATCCGCAAAAGGCCGCGGCGGAGCTCGGATACGTTTATGATACGATCTCGCTTACACGCTCTCGTCTTGCCGCGGACAAAGCGCTCATCGGCTTTTGCGGCGCGCCGTGGACGATCGCTACCTACATGATCGAGGGCGGCGGCAGTAAAAATTACGCCGTTTGCAAAAGGATGCTCTACGAAAATCCGCAGCTTCTGCATGAAATTTTGCGCCTCGTTACGGAGGCGACGAAGCTTTATCTGGCGCGTCAGATCGGCTCGGGCGTCGATGCGGTGCAGATCTTCGACAGCTGGGCGGGCGCGCTGGAGCCGAGCGCGTACGAGGAGTTCGGCTGGCGATACATCTTGGAAATCACGGAATTTTTAAAGGCGAAATTCCCGCATATCCCGCTCATCGTCTTTGCCAAGGGCACGGGCGCACAGATGTCGCGGCTGAGCAGTATTGCGGCGCGGCGCGGCGCGGCGAGCTTTGACGTATGGGGCGTGGATTGGAGCACTCCTATGGGGCTTGCGCGCGAGCAGCTCGGGGGCAAATTTGTGCTTCAGGGCAACCTGGAGCCGATGCGGCTATACGACCGCGGCGCGATAGAATCGGGCGTACGCGAGATTTTAGCAGCGATGAAGGGTGCTGCGCATATCTTTAATCTAGGCCATGGGATTTTGCCCGATGTGAGCGTGCAAAACGCCAAATATCTGGTGGATCTGGTGCACGAGCTAAGCGCGCGCTAAAATCTTATTTTGCGATAGTTCGCTTGCAGCGCGTCGCTGTGAAATTTCATAGAGCCATAGTTTAAAATTTTGCTTGTTTGGGCTGCTTGATTTGCTTTCGCGCGATTTTTTCCGCTGCCCATAAATTTTAAATTTTGCACCGCTTTCACGCTGCCAAAACAGCTGCGGAACGCAAAGCTTTAAATTTTAAAATTCTGCGCCGTTTTGCGCGGCGGCATCGCTAAATTTTAAAATTTAGTCTAAATTTGAAATTTTATGCTGCTTTTACGCCGAGCGAGGCTTAAAATTTTACGCGCTATGTATGCGGCGGCGTAAAAATACCGCGAGCTTGCGATTTTAAATTTAGCCCGCGCTTTAAATTTATAGCTCTCGCGCCCCCAAATTTAAGGATAAATTCAAAACTCTAAGTTTAAAATTCCGTCCTAGCGAGGGCAGTGCGCAGAAGTGGAATTTCGCATAAAAGCGGCGCC
>NZ_JAHAFS010000002.1 GCF_018374135.1 Campylobacter gracilis
GAGATTTCGAAGCTTACCTATAATGAAAAGAATTGGGCTACGTTTATAGATAGTCTATCTACTATCGCAGAGAATAATAATGTAAAAATTTATGCTATTCATAGTGATAAACGGATGCCTAGTGTAGAACAAAAATTCGTTCCCGAAGCCTTATTAGATATAAGCGTCCAGTTTGAGGGAGCATTTGCTAATGTACTTAAATACATAAATTTAATTGAACAATCAGAAATGATTGTAGATGTAAATAAGATGGATATTAATGCTACTAAAAATGGTAAGATAGGTGGCAAAATAGGCATATCTATCTGGGGAGTAAACTACAAATGAAAAAGCTAATTTTATGCTCCATATTAATTATTAACGCATTGATTGCAGACCAAGAAGGGAAAGTCGCATCTGTAGTAGGAGACGCTAGGGGCAATTATGAGGTCGAATACGATAAGATATTCAATGATCTTAGCAAGCCTAGGATAGGTCTTAGCGACGAGCAAATAGCTTCGTTGCAAGATCCATTTTATCAAAAAGAACCTAATGCCCCGAAAGAAGCCAAGCAGCAAGTTGATCTAGGTTATGAACTAGTTGGGATAATGGGCGATAAGGTTAAATTGAATGATAAATGGTATAGCTTGGGCGAGTATGTCGGCTCATATAAAATCACGCAAATTACCAGCAATAGTGTTATGATCGTTAGCGATGATGACACCAAAGTTGAATTAAAACTAAAACAAGGAAGTCAAAATGTCATTATTACATATAAGTAAGAAGTTTAGCATAGCAGCTATGCTTGCTTTGTCCGTTACGGCTACTAGTCTATCTGCTGCTCCTGCTGTAAGCAATTGCGACAGGAAGGCGCTAAACATTAAAATTAACGATACTGTTACGTTAAATGAGATGCTAACTCAGCTATCCGATATGTGCCGTTTTTCAGTGGTAGCGAAGGATGCTATTGCTCAAGAGGAGATGAGTAAACCGCTACAGGGCGTTAGTATCAAAGACCTTTCTTTGCGTGAAGTTTTGGACTTGCTGATTAGAGAAAATAATTTGAGCTATGAGTATTCTAACGGTATAGTTAAAATTTCTGCATTGGAGACTAGAACTTTTAAAGTCGACTATATTACTTCTGTTCGTGAAGGAACTGCAGTTACTAAGTCTTCTGTAGATTCTGCTCCTACAAAAGTCGATGATGATAATGATGACTCTACTAGGACAGATGATAATAAAATTACTGCGAAAGAAAAATTTGATTTTTGGGAGAAAATTAGCGATGAGATTACAGCTATTCTAAATAATGGAACTGAAAAATATGTCGCAGTTGCTCCTATAATAAATCAAAATGCAGGCTTAGTAACCGTTACAGGTATGAAGTCCCAGATTGCTCGTGTGGATAAATATTTAAATGGTATGCAAAAGCGTCTTGGTCGCCAGGTATTATTAGATGTAAATATTATCTCCGTCGAGCTGAATAATGAATATACTACCGGTATTGATTGGAGTAAATTTCAATTGGGATTTAATACCTATGTGGGTGGAAATCCTACTACACCTTCGGGTTATCATATAACAAACGGTAATAGAGGAAAAGCTAGTGATACTCATGGAACTTGGACTATAGGAGCTAATCTGAATTTCAATATTGACGGTTTGATCAATTTTCTAGAGACTAAAGGTAAAACAAAGATTATCTCTAGTCCCAAGGTGACTACAATGAATAATCAGCCTGCTATTATTTCTGTGGGTGATACTATTAACTATGTATTACAATCTACTACTAAGAGTGACACCGGCGTTGCGGATAGCAATACACAATCGGATGATCAATATTCAATATTTGTAGGTATTCTTTTGAATATCTTGCCTGAGATTTCAGATGACAATAGAATTATGTTGCGTATAAATCCATCCCTAAGTGCTCTTAAATATGCAGAAGATAATGTAAGGCAAGTTGATCAGAATGGTAGAACCGGCAGAAGAGATATTGCACCGGATACTTTGCAAAAGAAGCTCTCAAGCGTTGTTTGGGTAGATGATGGTGATACTGTAATTTTAGGCGGCCTAATCGGTGCTACTAAAACAAAGAACAATACTAGGGTGCCTGTGCTAGCCGAAATTCCGCTAATCGGAAACCTTTTCAAAAGCACTGCCGATGTTTTGAGCACGTCGGAGCTAATATTTGTAGTAACTCCACATATCATCGACAATACTGGCGCGCCGCTTGCTACTTCGCTTAAAGAGCTAGGTTACTCAAAATCCATCTACGAAAATGAGTAATAACTATACGGCGATCAAGGAGATATTTATTGAGGATAACGAAGTCTCGGACTTCGTTAATCTCGATAAATCGACCCTTGCTTATCATAAAATTTTAAATGCTTTGCAAAAGCCGTTAAAACTTATACTTTTTTACGGCAAACCGGGCTGTGGCAAGACATTTTTGCTTAATAAGATCAAAGTCGATCTTGAAAAAAAGGTAAGAGTCGTATTTGTGCCGCAGCCGTTTTTTGATGAGAAAGAATTTTTCTTAGAGCTTTATTCGCAGATTTTTCATTCTACTCCTAGCGAGCCGATTGATAATTATGAAAATTTTATGCGGGTTTATAGAGAGAGATTTGGAATTTCTACTAACGTAGGGGCGGTAGAGCAGGTTGTTATTTTGCTTGACGAAGCTCAGCTGTATCCCGGAAATTTGATAGAAAAAATTCGCCTTATGGCAGATACTAGATTATTTAAATTTTTATTTACAGTGCATAAGACGGACGAGGAAGATCGCCTCGCAAAGGATTATTTTAAAACTAGAATTTGGGAGAGTATCGAGCTTCCTAATTCAAATTTAGGCGAAGTCAAGCTGTATATTGAAAAAAAGCTTGTGCTTCATGGCTTTCAACAATACTATTTTATGTTTAGCGACGATAATTTCGATTTGATTTTAAATTTAACGGATGGCAATATGAGGAACATCAACAAGCTTATGTATAAGATGTATGAGCTTTTTGAGTATTACGAAGTAAATAAACCTACGGAAATTAGTTTTTCGCAGATTAATAATAAAATTATAGAGATGGCAGCGATAGGCTCGGGGATAATAAATGCTTGAATTTTACGAAGTAAATGAACTTGAAAAAAAATGGGAAGAGTATAACAAAAACAGAAAGCAGTTTTCTTTCCTGAAATCTAAGCCAAATTTCGTATTGAGATTTGACAAGACGATTTTGGGGCTTTTGATATTGATCTCGGTTGCGATCGGAGCGATATTCTGGCTGCTTAAAGACAGTGATAGCGTCAGTATGGCAAGTATCAATCAAAATATTGAGGATAAGAGTGGAGCTACAAATTCTGCTAATGATGCCGAGCAGCAGGCGGCAGATCTTGCAGTGCAAAATAATATCTCCAAAGAAGATTATAATATCAGTGCTCCTAAAGTTGCTCGTACTTCTAAGCACGAAAAGGAACGTCCAAGCTTAAATTTAAACGACGTAGGTGTGCTATCCAGCGAGGATTCCGGTGGATTTAAGATAACCAATAATTACGAAAATGGCGGAAACTATGGCGGGCAGGCTCAGGCGCAGAATTTCGGCGGTCAAAATTTTGGCGGACAGAATTTTGGCAATCAAAATGCTCCTACGTTTAACGTACCTAATACCAATAACGCAGCTTTTGCAAATCAGCCACCTAAAAACGAGGTTATAGATTTTGGACGCGCTCCATTGCCGCCTAAATCAAATTTCTCTGGAGGTTCTACAAATACCGCAAGTAGCGCTCCACTAAGTTCTAGAATTGAGATAAAAACTTCAAATTTAAGCGAAGATAAGCAGAGCTTGGAGAGCAAATTTTATGCGACGAATAAGATTGAGTATTCGCTATCGCTAGCCGAAGAAGCGTATAATAAGAAAGACTACGACAATGCGATCAAATGGGCTCTTACGTCAAATGAGCTTGATAAGGACAACGTCGCCAGCTGGATAATTTTTGCTAAAGCCAATTATAAAAAGGGTCGTAAGGAAGACGCGCTTTACGCTCTTGAGACCTTTAATGCAAAGGCGAAAAATAGCGAAATTTCTAGCCTGATTTCAAAGATAAGAAGCGATAAACTATGAAAATTTTATATATTTTAGCTTTTGCGATCGCGTCGTTATTTGCAGTTAGTGCCGATGACGTGCGCAACTGGGATCAGATCGGTCAGTATAACCGTATCTGCCAAGAAAGCGTGCGAAATTTATTCATCGAGGAGCAAAGCGAGGCACTTGCAAATATGTATGCCAAGGCG
Source organism: Campylobacter gracilis (assembly GCF_018374135.1). Taxonomy (GTDB): domain Bacteria; phylum Campylobacterota; class Campylobacteria; order Campylobacterales; family Campylobacteraceae; genus Campylobacter_B; species Campylobacter_B gracilis_A. The sequence goes on from NZ_JAHAFS010000002.1 coordinate 4,262, forward strand.
TGCCTGAAGATGGACAAAGTAAACGAACTTGTAGTGCCTACGGTGATGCTTTATAAGACGAAAGAGGCTCGCGAGAATGCTTCTCTTTATTCGACTATAATTTTTCAAAAAAAGATGCTTTATTTAGCGCTTTGCGACGGCGTAGACATAAGCTATATAAGAACGCCTAAGATCAATTATATTTTGTCTGAAATTTTTGATAAATTTACGGAGAGAGCATACGTAAAAAAGAGTGATACGTATGTCTTTACCCTAGAAAACGGCGAGCGCGCCGAGCTTTTTATCAAAGAAGAGGAAGAGGTAAAAAAGATGGTAATTGCAATTTATGCTGGCGATAAGCTCAGCTCGATTAAAATTTATTGGTGATCGCGATGACAAAGATTGAAGAGCAGATTGTTGCGATTTTAATACGAAACAATATCCTTACTAGCACCGTTGTTCCGGAAATTAAAGATAAGATGGATATCGGCTTGACGCTAGGCGAGGTTTTAGTCGGAGATAACTATCTAAGCCAGGATGATTTTTGCTCGATTTTAGTTGAGTTATACAAGCGTCGTCAGATAGCATTTGACGATATAAGCGAAAAATTTTCGATGGATCCGAAGGAATTTTTGCAAATTCTAGCCAAGAAAATGAACCTGTCGTATATGAATTTGGACGATATCGATATAGACTTCAGGCTATCGGAGCGCACTCCTACTGCACAACTTAAAAGATACGGCGTGATACCGGTTAAAGCGGATGATCTGAATATTTACGTTGCTTTTTCTGATCCGTTTAATCTTGAGTCGCAAGATAAAGCGCAGGCTATGTTTAGCAAACAGCTGCTTAAAATCGTAGTAGCCGATCCAAATCAGGTAAATAAATATCTATCTAAGCTTGAGCTTTCAGAGAGCATTAAAGGGCTCGTAGCGGAGATCCGCAAAGAGCTTGCTAACACCGGCGGTAGCGGAAGCAGCGATGATACCTCGGCGATTTTGAAGCTCATTGAGATGATAATTAGCCAGTCTATTAAGATGCGCGGTAGCGATATTCACATCGAGCCTACCGAGAATAACTGCGTCGTGCGCACCAGAATCGACGGAATGCTCGCTGAAATTTTTATCTTTGATAAAGATATCTATCCGCCGCTAGTAAGCCGATTGAAGCTACTTTCGAATATGGATATCGCCGAGCGCCGCAAGCCGCAGGACGGCAGGTTTAGTATGAAAATTTCAGGTCGCGAATATGACTTTCGTATCTCGACGCTGCCTATTATCAATGGCGAATCTACCGTTATGCGTATCCTCGATAAATCCAAGGTTATCATCAGCCTGGAAAAGCTCGGTATGCACCCTGATAGCTTTAAGAAATTTAATAACGCTATGAAAGCTCCATACGGTATTATCTTGGTTACCGGACCTACGGGAAGCGGTAAGTCTACGACGCTATATGCGGCGCTAAACGATATTAAAAATATCGATACTAAGGTTATTACTGTAGAAGATCCGGTCGAGTATCAAGTAAATTTAATCCAACAAGTTCAAGTTAACGAAAAAGCAGGTCTTACATTCGCTTCAGCACTGCGCTCGATCTTAAGACAAGATCCTGACATCATAATGATCGGTGAGATCCGTGATCAAGAGACCCTTAGAATTGCGATCCAAGCCGCTCTTACGGGGCACTTGGTTTTCTCGACCCTACACACCAATGACGCTATTAGCGCGATTCCGCGAATAGTCGATATGGGCATCGAAGCCTATCTTATAAGCGGTTCGCTCATTGCCGTCGAGGCGCAGCGTCTCGTGCGAAAGCTTTGCCCGCACTGTAAGCAGCCTACAAATCTGCCTAAATCGATGCTTGATCAGCTGAAGGAATTCTTGCCTGAAAAATACACATTTTTCAAGGCTGTGGGTTGTGATCAATGCGGTCAGACGGGCTACATGGGGCGTGAAATGATTAGTGAAATTTTGCCTATTACTGATAAAATGCAGAGCCTGATCGCTAACGGTGGCTCAAAGGACGATATGAGAGTCTTAGCGAAGGAGGAGGGTTTTATAGATATGTTTGAAGACGGTGTTATACGTGCTGCGCGCGGAGTAACTAGTATAGAAGAAATTTATAGGGTGGCCAAACAATGAAAAAGCAATTAGAAGTCGAATATCACGCCAAGGGCACAAGAAAAAAGATGTTCTTGCAAGCTAGCGACAAGGTGCAAGCAAGTAATTTAATGAAGCAGCGCGTAGGCGGAACTATCGTTAAAAGAGGCGAAACCCAGGTTCTAGCTAATACGGGCGGTGATTTTAAGGCGCAAGTTTCGCGTATGCTAGGTGGAAGTGGAAGAGTTAGAACGATGCCGTTAGTAGCGTCGATTCGCCAACTTTCGGTTATGACGAATGCAGGAATTTCGATCCACGACTCGATCAAAGAGGTCGCAAGAGCGGCAGAGGATAAGACGCTAAAAGAGATTTTTAGCGCTATGAACGATGATCTTAACGCGGGTCTTAGCTTGACAGAGTCTACGGAGAAATTTAGAGGGCAGCTCGGCGATGTTGTCGTTGCGATGGTAAGTCTGGGCGAAGCTACCGGTAATATGGCAGAATCCCTAGCCAAGCTTGCCGCCATGCTTCAAGAGCTTTGGGAGAACCAGCGTAAATTTAAAAAGGCGATGCGATATCCGATGATACTTATGATCGTTATGGCGATCGCGTTTTCTATTTTAATGATGTATGTCGTGCCGAAATTCCGCGAAATTTTCGAAGAGCTCGGCGCGGATCTGCCGCTGCCTACTAGAATTTTACTCGGTATCGAAAGCACTCTTAATAATTATGGAATTTTCGTTTTAGCGGGTATCATACTTACCATCGTAGGTCTTAGATGGGCGTATAGGAATAATCCTGAATTTAAGAAAGGTTGGGATAAGTGGATTTTGAAGGTTTATCTATTCGGTAAGATCATATTTTTTTCGACAATGTCGCGATTCATGCTGATTTTTACAGAGCTCGTGCGAGCGGGTATTCCTATCGCAGATGCGCTGGATACATCTGTTTTAATGGTGGATAATCATACTTTAAAAGAGAAACTCTCTACCGTTAAAATTGCCGTACAGCAAGGCGTGAGCCTAACAGAGGCGTTTAACAATACAGGGCTTTATGAGAGTATGCTTATTCAGATGATCAGCGCGGGCGAGCAGGCCGGTAACCTCGATAAGATGCTTGGCAACGTCACGGATTATTATAAAGAGAAATTTGACGACATCATCGATAATATCTCAAGTTACGTCGAGCCGATCATGCTATTTTTCATGGCGGGTATGGTTCTTCTTTTGGCTCTAGGTATCTTTATGCCTATGTGGGATCTGGGCAAAGCCGTCAAGAGCTAACCCTTTTAATTCTGCGCCTGCGAGGGCGCGGAATTTTATCAAAGCATTAAAATTTCATCCTTCAAATAAAATTTTAACCTTCGTTTAGCTAAAATACCGCTTTAAATTTAAGGATCAATCATAGTTAAAGAAGTATATTTTATCGTCGTATCGGCTATCATAATATTTTTTGGGCTTGCTACTATTGCGCCCGATTCTGCGCTCGTAGGCAGCGCGGGCAACGCCATCCGCTCGTTCAATACCCAGCTATTCGGCTATTTTGCATACATCTATCCGCTATTTTTGCTCGCCTTGGCATACGTAGCCTATAAGCATTTTCGCGGTTTTGACTTTAGATTTTTTGAGTTTAGTATCGGCGCAATTTTGCTGTTTTTTACCATTTTGATGGTGCAGTCGAGTCTATTCGGTGCTAGCGGCGGAGCAGTTGGCAGTTTCGCGGTGGACGGACTTAGGCGAATGATCGGAAGCGTTGGCGTGTGGATTTTTAATATTACGATTTTTGTGCTTTCGCTAGTGCTGATATTTGAAGATCGCTTTACTGACATCGTCAAAAACTGCTTCGTGGGCTCAAGAGACGAAGGCACGCAGGATGATGAAATTTACGACGATCTCGTAAACGATATAGATCTTGCAACCAAGCGGCAAGAGGGCGATCTTGAAATTTCCGCAAGAAGGGGCGAGGCTGTGAAATATCCCTCCGAGCAGAGTCTTTATAATACAAAAAATTCCGATGCGTCGTACGGGGCTACAGACGAGCTCGCATTGTCCAAGCAGAGCGGCTTTGCGGGGCAGGGCGGATCCGACGAGCGGGGCTTTGGCGGCGAGGATATGAAAGCCGCAGAGCTTAAAATGCCGCAAAAGGGAAAGCCGAGCAGGCTAAAAAGGGTCGAGCGCCTAAGCGAGGTCGCCGAAAACAAAAGGCTTTTGGATCAGCTCGATAAGGGCAGAGTGGCTAAGCCCAAGGATTTTAAGCTGCCGCCTCTTGATTTTTTAAACTTGCCGCCGAAAAAGAAAAGTAGCATCGATGAGAGCGAGATCGATCGTAAAATTTACGACCTGCTCGATAAACTGCGTAAATTTAAGATCGACGGCGACGTGGTGCGGACCTATTCGGGCCCAGTCGTTACGACATTTGAGTTTCGCCCCGCCGCGCATATCAAGGTAAGTAAAATTTTAACGCTGCAAGACGATCTCGCGATGGCGCTTCGGGCACAGACCATCCGCATCCAAGCGCCGGTTCCTGGTAAAGACGTCGTGGGTATCGAGATACCGAATCAAAATATCGATACAATCTATCTTCGCGAAATTTTAGAAAGCGACGTATTTAAAAGCGCCTCGAGCCCGCTTACCATCGTGCTTGGCAAGGACATCGTGGGCCAGCCTTTCGTCACCGATCTTAAGAAGCTGCCGCACCTTCTCATCGCAGGCACCACGGGAAGCGGCAAGAGCGTGGGCATCAACGCCATGCTTTTAAGCCTTTTGTATCGCAACTCGCCCAAAAGCCTGCGCCTTATAATGATCGATCCCAAGATGCTCGAGTTTAGCATCTACAATGACATCCCGCACCTACTGACGCCCGTAATCACGCAGCCTAAGCAGGCGATCATCGCGCTAAGTAACCTTGTCGCCGAGATGGAGCAGCGCTACTCGCTCATGGCGCAAAACAGGACGAAAAATATCGACAACTACAACGAAAAGATGCTGCGCGAGGGAGGTGAAATTTTGCCTTACATTGTCGTTATCATCGACGAGCTCGCGGATCTGATGATGACGAGCGGCAAGGACGTGGAGCACTACATCGCGCGTCTGGCGCAGATGGCGCGCGCCAGCGGCATCCATCTCATCGTAGCGACGCAGCGTCCTAGCGTGGATGTCGTCACGGGGCTGATAAAGGCGAATCTGCCTAGCCGCATCAGCTTCCGAGTGGGCTCGAAGGTCGATAGCAAGGTTATTTTGGATCAGATGGGCGCAGACAGCCTGCTTGGGCGGGGCGATATGCTGTTTACGCCGCCTACCGCGCCGGGGCTCATCCGCCTGCACGCGCCGTTTACGACCGAGAATGAGATCAACAAGATCGCGGAATTTTTAAAAGCGCAAGAAAGCGTCGTTTATGACGAGCGATTTTTGATCGAAAACGAGGGCGCCAAGCAAGAGGGCGGCATAATTAATCCGCAAAATATCGTGCTTGACGAGCTTTATGACGAGGCGAAGGCGATTGTTTTAGAGGAGGAGAAGACCTCGATCAGCTACCTGCAGCGCCGCTTGCGTATCGGATACAACCGCGCCGCGACGATCATCGAGCAGCTCGAACAGATGGGCGTTTTAAGCGAGATCAACGCCAAAGGCCAGCGCGACATAATCAAGTAAGCTTTAAAATTTCGATGAAATTTAAGCGGCGAAATTTTGAAATTTATTGGATTTACGGCGTCGGAATTTTAAAATTTAATCGATCTGCGTCGGTAAAATTTTAAAATTTATCGGATTTGAAGCGGCGAAATTTTGAAATTTTTTGATCTGTATGGCGGATTTTAAATTTTAAAATTTGCGTGTCTTACAGCTCGCACTTGTGCCTCTGTGGCTATGGCAAGGTAGATGGTTTACATGGATGCGAGGATGCGTCAAAGTTCTTTGCGGTGCGGCAGGCGCTTCGAAGTAGAGCTCGGCAGGTACAAACAGCGTGTTTTGCAGCTTGCATTTGCGGCGTGCTCGCTGTCTAAATTTATAATAAATTTATAAGGTGTAGTTTAATTGCGCGCTGTGTTCTTGGCGCCAAATTTTAATCGCGGCGTGAAATTTTAGAGTGCAAGCGGAGCAGAAACAGGGCAGGGTTTTAAAATTGAGCGCTAAAAATTTTGCGATTTTAAATTTTATAAATTTATAGAGCCCCGCAGAATTTAAAATTTTAAAATTTCGCTTCTTTTTGGACTTTTGAATTTTGAAATTTTAAAATTTGCCGCAGCGGACCTGAATTTTAAATCGCGCCGCGCCGATATGAAACATCTTGCGACTGCGCAAGTAGGAGAAATTGCCAGAGGCTAGCTTGTCGCGCGCGAGTACATGAGTGAAAAATTCGTTGTGTGCTGAAGACTAGTATCGAAGTATTGCGGTTGTGCGTGGCGACTGATTTACGACGCGAGTGCTCGCGCCGCACGCCAAAAACCGATGGATCGTGAACGGCGCGACAAAGCTGTTTGGCGCGCGGTGTTTTGTCGGGCGTGTTTCGTAGTGCGGCTGCATATGGCATGTTTTGCGAGCGAGTGCTTACAATAAATGCTCTGCGGCGTAAAATTTTGCAACTACCGTGCACGATTTTGCATGGTCGCGGTTTGCAACCTTGCTATCGTGCGACGAAAGCCGCCTTGTGTAAGAAGAATGCGTACTTGCAAGGCGACGCAGGACGTGCTTTAGGGTGCGCTATCCCGCAGCGTGCGCTGCCAAAGTCGCCTATGTGTGAGGATAAAATTCGCGCCGCGCGTCAAAGATGCACGATCGTGCTGCGCGCCAAAAGACAATATGTGGTCGTGCCGTACGCTTTTTAAAAGGTGGTGCCGCGATCGGCGCCGTGCGGCAGGGGCGCGATGCGAGGTTTGAGCCTCTCGCGGCAGAGAAGCGTGCACGGCGCACGTAAATGCGAATAAATTTTAAAATGGAGAGATGATTGAGAACCGATAAATGGCTATATTACTTCACCTGCGCGCTCATTACGATCGGCATGATATTTTCGCTGTCGCTGAGCTCCTATACGGTGCTTCTGCTGGGCGCTACACCACTGCATTTTTTTTATCGTCAGTGCGCAGTAGGGATCGCCTGCATCGCGGTGATGTGGATCGTCTCGCGCGCCGATCCCGATAAATGCCTAACGCCGGTGTGCATGTCGCTTTTTGCGATAATGGGGATTTTGATGCTCGCGATGGGCTTTTTACCCAAATCCCTGGTCGCCGACGTAAACGGCGCGGCGCGCTGGATCAGACTGCCGTTTTTTAACCTCGCGCCGGTGGAATTTTTCAAGGTGGGTTTCATCTACTTTTTAGCGTGGAGCTTCTCGCGCAAGCTCGATCACTCCAAAAAAAGCATCGGGCGCGAGATCGCGACGCTGCTTCCTTACGTAGCGCTTTTTGGCTTTGTAGTAATCCTAGTCGCCATCGTGCAAAACGATCTGGGACAGGTCGCGGTGCTGGGGCTTACGATGATTTTTATGTCGCTTTTTGCAGGCACTAGCTTCAAGCTCATCGGCTTTAGCTTTATGGGGATTTTGGGGCTTGCTTACGTTTTTATCGTCACGAGCGCGCACAGGGTCGATCGCGTGCGCTCGTGGTGGGGCGGCGTGCAGGATTTCGTACTGTCGTTTATGTCGCCGGAGACCGCTGCCGGGCTGCGCATAGAGGATGCTAGCGCGCCGTATCAGGTCGGACACTCGCTAAATGCGATAAACAACGGCGAGTTTTTCGGACAGGGGCTCGGGCTTGGAAGCTTTAAGCTAGGATATCTAAGCGAGGTGCATACCGACTTCGTGCTCGCAGGTATCGCCGAAGAATGGGGATTTGTCGGGATTTTGCTCATCGTGGCGCTATTTTATGCGATGCTATTTCGCATCTTTCAGACCGCGAGCAAGTCGCCGAGTAACGTAAATTTCCTCTTTTGCCTGGGTATCGGCTTTATGTTTTTCTTTTCGTTCATTATCAATTCCTACGGCATTACGTCGATCTCGCCGGTTAAGGGTATCGCCGTGCCGTTTCTAAGCTACGGCGGCAGCCACCTGCTCGCGGCGTCGTTTGCAGTGGGGCTCGTTTTGATGGCGTCGAAAAGGGCGAAATTTTAAGGCTTTTGCGGGCTTTGGAACGAGTGCGGTTTAAATTTAGACGTAAATTTAGAGCCGAATTGCGCTTAAAATTCTACGCCGAAGCGCGCCTAGGCTCAAATTTAGCGGCGAAATTTTATAAATTTAAAGGAAAAGTATGGTCATAGCAATCAGCGGCGGCGGTACCGGCGGGCATCTGATAATCGCTAAAAATTTAGCCGCCCGCCTTGCGAAGCAGGGCACCAGGACGATCTTCATCGGCTCAAATCGCGGGCAGGATCGCGCGTGGTTTGAGGGTAGCGAGCTTTTTGCGCGCACCTATTTTCTGCAAAGCTCGGGCGTTGTCGATAAAAAGGGCCTTGCCAAGCTAGCCTCGCTGCTAAATATCCTGCGCCTCTCACTTGCGGCGCGTAAAATTTTAAAGCAAAACGGCGTCCGCGCGCTCATCAGCGTGGGCGGATACGGCTCGGCGCCCGCATCCATCGCGGCGATCCTTTCTCGCGTGCCGTTTTTTATCCACGAGCAAAACGCCGTTTGCGGGCGGCTCAATCGCCTATTGAGGCCCTTTGCGCGTGCGTTTTACAGCTCCTATGAAAAGCCCGCGTTTGCTTATCCGATCGCGGATATTTTTTTCGAGACGGCGCGGCCGCGCACGGCGCTTAAGAAGGTCATCTTTTTGGGCGGCTCGCAGGGGGCGAGCTTTATCAACTCACTTGCCGTGGAGCTTGCGCCCAAGCTTTTGGGTCTCGGCTACGGCGTGATCCATCAGTGCGGCGAGCGCGAGTTTGAGCGTATCTCGCAGATCTACGCGCAGCAGGGTCTGGATGTACAGCTAGTGGGCTTTTGCAAAAATATGCACGAGCTTATCGCAAGCGCCGATCTTTGCGTCGGGCGCAGTGGCGCCAGCACGCTGTGGGAGCTTTGCGCAAACGGTCTGCCCGCGATATTTGTGCCGTTTCCGTTCGCGGCGGCGGATCATCAGTTTTATAACGCGAAATTTCTTAAAGAGCGCGGACTTTGCGAAATTTTACGCCAGCAGGATGCGAGCGGCGAGCGGATTTTGGGCTTGATTGAGAGCTTCGACGTGGCACGAGCGAGCAAAGGGCTACTTGAGCTTACTGATCGAAACGGCGCGCAAGCGATAATCGACGACGTAATGAGTAAAATTTAAGGCACTTCTGTTTTTGTGCCTGCGTTTTGCGCGTAAATTTCATCGTAGGGCAGGGCGAATAAATTTCAAAATTTACTTTTTGTGCGCTTTGTTACGCGTAAATATGGCGAAGGAGGGCGAGAAATACAACGCTCTACGAAAGGCGGCGCAAGGATGGCTACACAAGAGCGGCGCAAACGAGAGCGGCGAAAATTTAAATTTGATTTGGGAAAATTTAAGCGGATTTACCCGAGCGCAAATTCGGCTCGGGTAAAATTTGGATTATTTTAGTAATTCATACATATCGCAAGCTTCTTGAAAATATTTTGCTTTGTCAGTATTTTTATAAGCTCACAAGTTTTCTTATAATATTGCGCAGCTTCGTCATTATATTCATACTGATAAATAATTTTAGCTATATCATTGCACGCATACGGATATCCGTCGTTGCAAGACTTTTTATAATACTCGCCACCTTTTTCTTCATCTTTGCGCATTTTTCTATATCTATCGTACCCTATCCCCTTCAAAATACATTTTTCCTAACCTACAATATAACTCATCAAGCTTACCGTCATAAGCTGTGTTGAACAATTCAAAAGCTTTTTTTATCGTCTTTCTCTGCGCCAAGTCCTTCAAGATACATATATCCTAGATAAAAGCAAGCCTCTATAACATCAGATTTATCCTCTTTTTTAACATTGTCTTTTTTACAAGCTTTTTCAAGAAAAAATTTTGCTTTTATATAATCCCTAGGAATATAATCACTAGAGACCATATTTGTACCAAAAAGATATTTTATGCATAACTAAGACAAGTATAGACGCTTCCGCTCTCGCACTCTTTTTTATTCTCTGAAAAATTTTCCATTCTGCAAACGCCAAATTCGCTAGAATCGCTAAAATTAAAATCACTTTTTTCATTCTTTTCTCCTTTGAAATTATTTGTGAATGCAATACGCTAAACACGCAAGTAGAGCCATTATTATGAGCAAAAGAACAATCAGAATAGGAAATCCTATCTTTTTATCTAATTTCTTATCGTGCCAAGTTATTGTTGCATAGACAATAAAGCCCGCTACAGTTATAGTTAATACATTAATCCATAAATCTTTATCTAATATATTAGCCCATGCGCCGCCTACTATACCGCCCAAAATCGATAAAGAAACCTGAACAAAAGCTTCATTTTCTTTATCTCCATTTATATTTTTCGTTTCACTTTCTTTCTTATTGTTGTCCATGCCGTTTTGGGTCAAGGCTTCGTTCCCGTTAATCTTATCCTCAGCCATATTTTTCCTTTCAACCAAAAATTTAGTGCATTCTATCCCCCCCCCTTAAAAATCTATAAAATTTAATTATCAGTTTTTCATTTTCCATTTTTGCAATGAATACTCACTGTAATACGCCCAAATTTTTATTAAAATTTTACGTCGAGCGAGCGGCTATTTCGTAAGTAGCAAATCTAGCAAAATTCCATGCTAAGTTTTAAAATACGTCTCTAAATCTACAAAACTTGATAGGATACATATCAAGTTTATTTATTCTTCTCTTGACAAGATTAGCACTCCATGATATAATCTGCCAAAATTTTTAAAAAGGACCGCATAATGGCAAAGAAAAAATTTAAGACCGAAGTGAATGATCTGCTAAATCTGATGATCCATTCGCTTTATTCAAACAAGGAGATTTTTCTGCGCGAGCTGATTTCAAACGCAAGCGACGCGCTGGATAAATTAAACTATCTAAGCCTTACGAACGACGAATATAAGGCGCTTTCGTATGTGCCGCGCATCGATATAAAGATCGACAAAGAGGCCAAGACGCTAAGCATCGGCGACAACGGCATCGGTATGGACGAGGCCGAGCTCGAGAGCAATCTAGGCACTATCGCGCGCAGTGGCACTAAGGGCTTTATGGCGAGCCTTAGCGGCGATGCGGCGAAGGATAGCAACCTCATCGGACAGTTCGGCGTTGGGTTTTATTCGGCGTTTATGGTTGCAGATCGTATCGAGGTGATCAGCCGCAAGCCGCTCTCGCAGGACGCCTTTAAATGGAGCAGCGACGCGAGCAACTACATGGTCGAAAAGGCGGAGAAAGAGGACTTCGGCACGACGATAATCCTGCATATGAAAGATGAGGAGTTTTTGGACGGCTACAGGCTCGAAGGCATCATCAAAAAATACTCCAACCACATCCCCTATCCGATCTTTATGGATAAGGAAGAATACGTGCCTGCGCAAAAAGAGGGCGAGCAGGGACATAGCGAAATCAAAAACGTCCAGATCAACCGCGCTAGCGCACTTTGGCAGCTGCCGAAAAGCAGCCTAAAGCCGGGCGATTATAATGAATTTTACAAGCAGATCAGCCACGATAGCGGCGATCCGCTGTTTTACATCCACACCAAGGTCGAGGGCACGCACGAATACACGACGCTTTTTTACGTGCCGAGCAGCGAGCCTTTCGATCTATACCGCGTCGATTATCAAAGCGGCGTGAAGCTCTATGTCAAGCGCGTTTTCATCACCGACGACGCCAAAGAGCTGCTGCCTAGCTACCTGCGCTTCGTACGCGGCATAATGGACGTCGAGGATCTGCCGCTAAACGTAAGCCGCGAAATTTTACAAGAAAATCGAATTTTAGCCTATGTCCGCGAACAGAGCGTCAAAAAAATTCTATCCGAGCTAGAAAAGCTTTTGCAAAGCGATCGCGAAAAATACATAAAATTTTACGAATTATTCGGCAAGGTTTTGAAAGAGGGGCTTTACGGCTTCGGCGCCAACAAAGAGGAAATTTTAAAGCTCTGTCTTTTCAAATCAAACATGCGAGACGGACTCATCACGCTTAGCGAGTATAAGGAGAAAATGAAAGAGGGTCAAAAAGAGATCTATTATATCGCGGGAAACAGCGCCGCGATGCTTAAAAGCTCGCCTCTGATCGAGAAATTTAACGCAGAGGGCACGGAGGTGCTGCTCTGCGACGATGAGATCGATACGATCGTGATGCCGGGCGTTTTTGAGTTCGATAAGACGCCGGTTAAAAATGCGACTTCGATCAAGCAGGAGGCTGCGGACGACGATGCAGCGACGCCGCAAGCCAAAGAGATCGCCGCAAAGATCAAAGAAATTTTAGGCGAACGCGTCAAGGACGTTAAAATTTCATCGCGTCTAAGTGGCTCGCTTTCGTGCCTTGTTTTTGACGAGAACGATCCCGATTTTGCGACGCAGCAGCTGCTTAAGCAGATGGGAGGCCGCAATCTGCCGCCTGTAAAGCCGATTTTGGAGATCAACGCGGATCACGAGATCATCAAAAAGCTGCAGGCCGATAAACTGATGCTGCCGCAAGTAGCCGAGATAATCTACGATCTGGCACGCCTTAGCGAGGGGCAGGAGCTGGAAAATCCGAGCGAGTTTATTAAAAACGTAAACGAGCTGATCGCAAAGGCTTTGTAGATTATCTAAATTTAGAGCTTCTATCCGTTATCTAAATTCCGCACGGCTGCATAGGCTGTATAAATCTATGTAGCCTCGCTTTTAAATTTAAAAAGAAATTTCAGCTCGCAAGCTTCACTGCGCTTTCTAAATTTTAAAATTTAAAAGCGGCGAAATTTCACTCTTTGATTTCGGTAAAAATTTTATTCGGCGGCTCGGTTTGACATTTTAGAAATTTTGAGGTTTTGATCGTTTTTATCCGCGAGTCGAGGTCGGGGTGAGAGCTGAAAATATTCGCCAAAGCATGAAATCATAAATCGGGCGATAAATTTCACTATTCATTAATTTAATCTTTACAAAGTTGCGTAATTTTATTTTAAATTTCCCCCTTTTTTATCGCAAACAGCGAGATTGTTTGATATAATTCATTTTATAAATATTTGTAAATCTTTATGAAAGGAGATTTCGAATGAAACTCATCAAACTAAGTTTAGCTGCGGCGGTTTGCGCATGTGCGGTATCCTCGCTAAGCGCGGCGGATAGCGTAGCCGAGGCGATCACTAACGGTAAGTTTGGCGGAACGGTAAAGACCACTTACGCCAATAAAACGGTAGACAATAGAGGCGAAGCCGCTACGGGCGATAACGACTACGAGGCATTCGGCGTGGGTCTTGAACTTGGATATGTCACCGATCCTCTTTACGGCTTTAGAATAGGGCTCACCGGACAGGGCTGGTTGATGCCGTATCACGTAGGCTCAAGCAATAAGACCGCCTACGATAAGGAGTGGTATACCAAGGGTGCGGTATTATCTGAGTTATACCTGGGATACGGCATAGGTAATACCGATATAAAAGCAGGAAGACAATATGTCGTTACTCCGCTGGTAGCAGGCAACTATACGAGGGCGTTTAAAGAAGCTTTCGAGGGCGTGGCGATATCTAATAAAGATATCCCCGATACTACCTTGTGGGGCGGATGGTTTTATAAATTCCAAGGAAGGAGTAAAACCGCTATGGGCGCTCCAGCCGGCGAAGGAAAGGCTCCTTTGTTTAAAGATAGGGTGATTCTGGGTAATATGACCGGTCCTGTCACTGTAAAATTTGAAAATATCTTCTCCGCATACGTTCAAAACAAATCCTTGCCTTATACTACTTTAACCGGCGCTTACGCAGCGGTAACGGACGTAAAACCCGCTAACGCATTAAAAGACGGCGACGTTAGCCTGTATCTTGCCGAGGCAAATGTAAAAGTGCCGGTAGGCGAGGTTTTAAAGCTAGGATTTGATCTTAACTACAAAGGCTCGCGCGTGGACGGAGGGCTGGAGCCAAGAAGGCTTGACGGCGATATGTTCGGCGCAAGAGTCTCGGTTAGTGAGTTTTTCGGATTCGGTCTATCGTATGCCTATACGACCGTTAGCGACGACGATGCTGTTATTTTGGGCGTCGGTAACGGCCCGGGATCATACACCGCTCTGCCTATTAGAGGTCCGTTCGTATTCACGGGATACGCGGGTATGGATATGCATAAGGTCGTGCTTGATTATAACTTCGGCGCTATTGGCCTAGATGGCTTCAAAACCGCACTACACTATGTAAAAGGCGATCAAGACAGAGTAGGCGGCACGAATAATATCAATGCTAGCGGGGCTGCGGGTCAAGCGGTCGGCACCAGCATGGACGTAGAGGGCTGGGCGGTAACGGCAAACTATGCTCCTAAGGCCGTGAAGGGGCTAAGCTTGGGTGTAACTTACACTGCGCTTGAGAGGAGCGACCACTACGCTAGCGGCGTAAATAGAAAGTTTGACGAGAACGAGATATGGTTGCAGGCTGCGTATAAATTTGATCTAAGCGGCAAGTAAAATTTTAAATAGCGGAGAATTTTCCGCTCTTTCTCATCTGCATTATTTTGCATCGTATATGACGCAAAAAAGGGTGTTAAACCCGAAAAATTTACTCTTTACCATCTGCATTATCAAGCGGGCTCGCGCTTGATAAATGTTTCATCCAAACCTCCTAAATTCAAACATGGCTTTTAAAATTTAATGCAGCAAGGGCGAAATTTAGATGATAAATTTACAAGATAGATCGGCGAAATTTCAAATTTATTCAATCCACTCCGCGAAATTTTAAAATTCTAAAACCTGCTATTTCAATTTAACGTAGCTATTTAATCTAGTAAAATTTCATCAGCATTTTACCGCAAGCAGACCATCGGCAAACTGATTTGTCTTTAAGCTCTTACAGGCATTGACTGCGCCCTAGCACGGCGCTGAAATATTAAAAAAAGCGATGATTTTTGCACGGCTTCTTTCGATGAAATTTTGAATTTAGATAAATTTTTAAAGCTCGCCCGTAAAGCGAAAAAGAGATGAGAAAGGATAAAATTTTACTCGTCGGATCAAGCGGGATAAAATTTGACTCCGCTAAATTTAAGTCGCCGCGGGTTAAATCGAAGCCCTAAATTTGAGCTTTAAATTTAACCCGCGGCGGAGCGTGAATCGAAACGCTTACAATCCCAAAGCGTTATTTCTTCGCGCTAGAAGCGTCCATAAAGGCCTGCTCTTCGGGGCTCGGTTTATACTCGTCGCCGAAAAATTCCTTCTTAGCTTTGATCTTTTCCTGCATCATCTTCTTTTCGTAGATTTTATACGTCGGTCGCCAGTACTCTAGGTAGTTGCGAAGTCCGATGCCGTGGCCCGCGCTTACGTGGCAGCTCGCGCATTTGAGTTCTCGCTCGGTGCCTAGGAGCTTTTTGTAGTGCGCATGCATGCGCTGCGCCTGCTCGGAGGTGATCTTGCTGTCGATCACGGTGGCGTGGCAGCTCGTGCAGCCGTTGTCAAACACATAGTGTTCGCGGTTTTTGCGCCTTGCGCTCCAGTCGTATTTTTCGGGCTCGTCAAAGAAGTGCGAGTAGCCCTCCAACACGCCGTTTTTGGCCTTTTGATAGACGTATTTTACGATATTGTCGTGCGGTAGGTGGCAGTCGACGCATTTGGCTTTGATGCCCGTTTTGCCCTTGCCCGAGTGGACGTCGTCTTGATAGGCGATCACCATCGGATCCATCTCGTGGCAGACGTCGCAGAATTTATCGGTGCTCGTTTTCTCAAGCGCGTAGTGCACCGGCACGACGACGAAAAACCCTATAATGCCGCTTATTAAGATGATAAGCGCTAGTAATTTTTTAGAAATTCTCATGGTGTCACCCCCATCCATTGCGGCACTTCGTGCTCGTGGCATTCGGTACACATATTCGTAGATGCCTTGTGCTCGTTGTGGCATTCGTCGCAGTATAGCGTAGGACCGTCGTGGACGGAGTTATGCGGATTAGCCTTAAGAGTATCCATAAATTTAAGCCTCAAAGCGAGCTGCTTTTTGTCGCCGTGGCAGCTGATACAGCCCTTGTCGCCGATACTTTTAAATTTAGACGGATCGCTTCCTTGATTTATGTGGCAATCGACGCAGTCAAACGACAAATGCTCGTGATGAGGTTTGATTTTGTATTTTGCCCGAAGCTCATCTGAAACGACTATGTTCGTGGCGTTGGCGTCATTAGCGCTCGGCGCGCCGAACAAAGTCGCGATGATACAGCACAAAAACAGCGCCGTAAAACTGAAATTTTTCATTTACAACCTTTTAGAAAACTGCCTTGCCGGCCCGCTTTTGCTAACCGGGCAAGGCTTTAAAGAGCTTGCGCTCAGACCTAGCTAAGCGATCTGCTCGCCCGCGATCATTCCGAAAACTATGCAGTCGGTAATCGCGACGGTGCCTAAGCGGCTTGCGCCGTGAGTACCGCCGGTGATCTCGCCTGCAGCCCATAGGCCCGGGATCGGCTTATTCGTCTTAGATGATAAGACCTCGGCTTTGGTATTGATCTTTAGACCGCCCATCGTGTGGTGAGGTTTCGGCGAGAGGCGGATGACGTAGAAAGGTCCCGCTTCGTTGATCTCGCTAAGTGCGCTTTCTTGTTTGCCGAACTCGTCTTTTTTGGCTTTAACGCCTTCGTTGTATTTTTTGACGCTCTGCTTTAGCGCATCCGCAGGCACGCCGTATTTGCTGGCGATCTCATCTAGGCTCGCGCATTCGCCTACTAGCTTGCCGCTTGCCATGCCCTTGGAAATCACCTCTTCGCTTAGGTCTTTAAACGCCATTTTGGTGTCAGCGAATGTTATCGGATAGGCTTTCGGATCCTCGCGTAAAATTTTAAACTCGGCGTCCGCTCTAGTCTTGCGATCTGCAAGCTCGTTCATAAAGCGTTTGCCCGTGCGAACGTCCACGGCGATACCGTATTTAAAGGTGCCTTGCTGAGTTAAGATCGGAGCGGTGCCGAAGCCCTTCTCATCGGGGCTCGCCCACGGACCGAACTGGATCCAATCGACCTGCACCGGATACGCGCCGATCTCAAAGGCTTTTAGCAGCACGCCCGCGGTAGCTCCCGGGTGGTTCGTGCTATCGACGTCATCTGGGATGCGCGGATCTTGAAGCTTGCGGAAAATTTTATCGCGGCAAAATCCGCCCGCTGCAAGCACTACGCCTTTTTTGGCTTTGAGCGTCTTTTTTGTACCGCTCGTGTTTTCAAGATCGTCGCTGTAAAGATTCGGATCAAATTTATACTCCTCGCGGATCACGACGCCCGCTACTCGCTCGCCGTCCATTACGAAATCGTCAAATTTCGCGCGGCGGCGAAGCTCGCAGCCTTTATCTTTTAGCGCTTCAAATTTTTCAAGCATCGGCTGGATGTAGCCAGAGCCGCTATCGTTTGTAGTTAGCATCGAGCGCGCGACGCTATGTCCGCCGAAGTGCGCGCAGTGATCCATCTTAAATTGCACGCCGTTATCTACGAGGAATTTAAACGCGTCCAAGCCGCGATCGGCTAAGGTGCTTAAAAGCTCGGGGTGGTTGATGCCAAGTCCTGCTTTGAGACAGTCGTTCATAAATAGCTCTTTGCTGTCTTTGATGTCCGTTTTTTCCTGCACTGGGTTCATCGGCACGCTCATACCGCCGCCATTGATGACGGAGTTTCCGCCGATACGACCCATCTTTTCGAGGATTAGCACTTTATTGCCTTTTTGCGCCGCTTTTAAGCCCGCTGCAAGCCCCGCAAAACCACTGCCGATGATGATTACATCCCACTCCTCGTCAAATTTAACGTCCTTTGCGTCCACCGCGCTTGCTTGCGCATTTACCGCGCCGAGTGCGAGTGCACCGGCTCCTACCATACCCATTTTCAGTATGTCGCGTCTCTGCATATTTGCCCCTTTACTTTGAAATCCCTTAATCTTAAAGATTAATATTGTAATTTTATATTAAATCTTTATGTAAGTCAAATGTTATTTGGTATATAATTTAATAGCTAAAGGCTATAAAATTTCAACCGAAGGGGCAAAATATGAGCTTACGACATATGGAATTTGCGGTAAAAATTTCAGAGCTAAAAAGCTTTACAAAAGCGGCGAACGAGCTTGGAATAGCGCAGCCGTCGCTTTCAAAGAGCATTATGCTTTTAGAAAAGGAGCTTGGGGTCGAAATTTTTGATAGAAAAAACGGGCTTGAGCTTACCTATGCGGGCGAAATTTACATCGCCAGAGCGAAAAATATGCTTAGGCTCAATAAGGAGCTAAATAACGAAATACGCGGGCTTTCGTCTATCAAGACGGGCAAGCTCATAATCGGCGCGACCTCAATCAGCTTTAAATTTATCGAAAAGATTATCGCGGTTTTTTGCAGTAGGTTTTCGAAGGCTGATATCAGGATCGTGCACGTCCACTCCGAGCCCGCGCTCATCGAGATGCTAAAAAGCGGCGAGCTTGATATCGTCTATGCCGCGCACTTCGGCGAGCTTTCTGCGGAGGGGCTTGAGTGCGAGTTTATAAAAAAGCGTAGGCTACTTCTAAGCGTCTGCTCCTCTCATCCGGCTGTTTCGCGAGCGAGTATAAATTCTACCGAGAAATACCCTAAAATCGCACTTAGCGAGTTTAAATCCGATAAATTTGCAATAAGCAGTAAAATTTTAAAAAGCGAATCGAACTTTAAAAAGATCTTTGAAAACGCCGGCTTTACGCCTCAAATTTTCTGCGACACCTCATATCTGTACGTGGCTAACGCGATGGTCGCGGCGGGGCTTTGCGTGAGCTTCAGCTTCGCGCGGTACATTTTTGAGACGCAAAAGGACTACATCACGCTCTTTGACGTCGCGGATGAGCCGCTTTTGGACGTATCGTTTTCAGTCGTGTATAAAAAGCCATCCAAGCTCGCAAAGGAATTTATAAAGATGATAAAAGCGGGCAAAAGCGGCGAGTAGGCGCGCGGGTTTAAATTTAATAGCGCGCCGCAAAGGTTTAAATTTAATAACGCGCCGCGAGGCGCTGCGGTCAAAATGCTTTTCAAATTTCATCTTGCAATCTTGCTCTTTAAATTTAAGTTCTCAACCTGCTTGGTCGAAATTTTATCTAAAATTTTATTTTGCGCTAATCGGTTAAATTTTATCTTGCGCCACGCCAGGCTAAATTTTATCTTGCGGAGAGTTAGACTAAATTTTCCTCCGCTGCGGCTACGTAAATTTCACGGCGCACTCTTTTGCAAATTTTATCTGCAAGCGGGTAAAGAGCGTCTATTTAGTACTTTCGGCTCTTTGGCTCCCGCTTGATTAGCTTTTCTTGCTCGCCGCCAAAACTTGCGCCATAAAATTCTATGTATGGATTAGTTTTGGCAATTCTTTACGAATTTTTCTATGCGCTCAAAGCCGCGTTTTAGATTTTCCATAGAGCACGCAAAGCTTATGCGGAAGTGCCCATCCATGCCAAATCCGCTTCCTGGCACCGTGGCTACGAGCCCTTTATCTAGCAGCTGCATGCAGAATTTCATACTATCAGGTTCTACCTGGGAGCAATCAATGAAGAAATAAAATGCGCCATCTGGTTTTACGACACTAAGCCCTGGGATCGCACCTATCGCGTCCGTGCCAAAATCGCGCCTGCGCTCGTATTCGCGCCTCATCTCCTCGATATAATCATCCGCCTCGCCGCGCAGCACCGGCATAGCGCCTGCCTGGACGATGCTTGCTACGTTGCTGACGCTTTGGCTTTGTAGGCTGATCATCGCCTTATTTAGCTCATCGATCGCACAGGCGGTGTATCCGAAGCGCCAGCCGGGCATCGCGCCGCATTTGCTTAGCCCGTTGATCGTCACGGTGCGCCCAAACATATCCTCGCTGATGCTTGCTACGGCTATGAAACTCTTACCGAAGACGATTTTTTCGTAAATTTCATCGGCAATTACTAAAATATCCGTACCTTTTAGTACTTCCGCAAGCTCTTGCAGCTCCTGGCGCGAATATACGGCGCCTGCGGGGTTGCTCGGGTTGAAAAGGCACAGCGCCTTCGTGCGCGGCGTGATCGCGGCTTTGAGCTGCGAGGCGGTGATTTTATATCGGTTTTCCGCCTTTGTGTTTACGATGACGGGCTTGCTGCCACAGAATTTTACAATTTCTGGGTAGGTGACCCAATAAGGCGCCGGTATTATGACCTCATCGCCTTCGTTTAAGATGCAGTTAAAGGCGTTAAATAGCGAGTGCTTGGCACCTACGTTGGTGATAATCTGATCGGGTCTGTAATTTAGGCCGTTATCACGCTTTAGCTTCTGCGCGATTAAATTTAAAATTTCAGGCGTGCCGGCAACCGGCGTATATTTTCCGCAGCCCTTAGTCATAGCCTCTATGACAGCCCTTTTGGCGACCTCTGCGGTATCGAAATCAGGCTCGCCTGCGCTTAGGATTACGACGTCTTGCCCCTGAGCTTTCATCTGCTTGGCTTTGGTGCTGATTGCGATCGTTAGGCTTTCGCCGAGCTTGCTTACGCGACTTGAAAGTGTTAATTTCATTGATGCTCCTTGGATTGGTTTAGACAATTTAAAATTTGATTTTTGACGCTAAAAGCCCTGCCGCTACTTGGGTCTTGGTCGTAGATGTCATCGATTTTATAATCGCCTCCGCTATGGACGAGTTTGTAGATTATTGTCTGCGCACCATAGGGGCAGGTCTGCGTCACTACGACGGTATCGCGCTGCCCTAGTTCAAAATCATATTTCGCATCGTCGCAGACATCTTGACCGCCGATTATCGGATCGTAGTCCAAGCAGCCTACCTCACCTTCGCCAGCAGAGGCTTCATCTTGCATAAGCACGGATTTGAAAGAAGCTGATAGGGCATTTTTGTGATCGCCGAAATAGGTATCCTTGATGTATAGACTTTTTACTAGGCTTATTCTGGCGTCGTCCGCGGAATTTTTCGCGCTATTAGCATCGCTGCCGCTTGCTGATAAAATAGCAAAAATTATAAAAAATAGAGCTTTTTTCACTTTAACCCTCTTATTTTAATGATTTTAGATACTCTTCGTAGAATTTATTTAGATCCTCATCCATTGCGGAGATATCTTTTCTGCCGCTGCAGATGCAATCTTCCAAAATTTCGATACGTTTGATGAGATATTTGATAAGCTCCTGGCTGATATCTGGAATTTTATTATGCGCCAAAGGATCGCTCTCGCAGCTTCCTAAAATTCTAGCCGGTACGCCCACGGCGGTGCAGTTTGGTGCGACATCCTTTACGACGACGGAATTTGCGCCGATTTTGGAATTTGCGCCGATGGTGATGTTGCCTAATACTTTGGCTCCCGCGCCCACTACGACGCCGTTTTGCAGCGTCGGATGGCGCTTGCCGTGCTCTAAGCTCACGCCGCCGAGAGTGACGCCCTGATAGATCAGACAGTTATCGCCGATGATCGCCGTTTCTCCGATGACAAGCCCTGTGGCGTGGTCGAAAAACACGCCCGAGCCGATCTGCGCGCCCGGGTTTATATCTACGGCGGTGATTATGCGGCTAAGTCCGCTGATCGCGCGAGCAATGAGCTTAAAACCTCGCTCGTAGAAAAAATGCGCGAAGCGATAATTTATTAGCGCCCAGACGCCGGGATAGCAGAAAAATATCTCAAATACGCTGTTGCATGCGGGGTCTTGGCGCAAGGGCTCGGTGAAGTCCTGTTTTAAAATTTGCCAAAAACTCATTTGATCGTCTTTAAGTAGCTATTGTCGTTTAAAAACAGATATAGTTCGCCGAGGATATGCTTTTTCTCTTTATCTCCGATAAGATTTGATTTTTCGACGCGCTCATTTAGGCTTTCGCGGATATCTACTACGTCGTAGTCCATATCCTCTAAGATGTCGATGACCGATTGAGATTCGATGAAATCCTTGATCTCAAAGCCGCCGTCATCGCGCAAGATCACGGTAGCTTCGCTAGGATGAGCGAAAAGATTGTGATTCATACCTAGCACCTCTTGATAAGCTCCTACAAGGAAAAAGCCTAAAAAATACTCCTCCTCTTCGGGGTCCACGTCGTGCAAAAATAGCGGGTTGATCTCTCTATCGAATCCGATCTCTCCGTCGCTATCGCAGGTGATATCCCAGATCGATGCCGATAGCGTGGCGCGTTCATCCAGCCTCTCTAGCGGCATGATCGGGAAGTGCTGCTTGATGCCCCAAAAATCGGGTAGGCTTTGAAAGATCGAAAAATTTACCAAATAGCGCTCTTGAGCGTTGCCTAGGGAGTTTAAGAAATTGCTGTATTCTTGCTTGTTGCCTAAAATTCCATACGCCTTTCGCATTATTAGATGAACTAAAATTTCGCCGTTTGAGCGGTCGATCAGATCGACGTAGCCCAGATCAAATAGCGTAAGCACGCTCTCCATATGCGACATGGCGTCGTGCAGATACTCTAGCGCGTTGGAGGGTTTTAGAGTTTTATACAGATCGTATAGCTCGGCGACTACCGGCGGATTATCCTTTTTTAGGGCAAGCTTTTCTTCGGCGTATTCTTGGGTAAAAAGCTCCAAAATCGGCGCTACGAGCACCGCGTGGCTGGCGGCTACGTATCTGCCGCTCTCGATAAAGATATCCGGCTCGGCCTCTTTTTTATCCTCTGCGATCGATTTTAGCAAAAAAACCACGTCGTTGGCGTATTCTTTTAGCGTATAGTTGCGGCTGGAGCTTTCTTTGGCTTGGGAGTATTCGATAGCAAGACCTCCGCCTAAATTTATGGATTTTAAATTTTTCGCACCCATTTTGCGAAGCTCGGTGTAGATATTGCCCGCCTCGATGAGGGCTTTTTTGAGCGGGTGGATCTCTGTAATCTGCGAGCCGATATGAAAATGGATCATCGTAAACTGCTCGATGAGGTCGTTTTTCTTGAGTAAGTTTATCGCCTCTATAAGCTCGGTCGAGGTAAGACCGAATTTTGAATTTATCCCGCCGCTTTTCGCCCACAGCCCGCTTCCGGAGTTATGCAGCCTGATGCGAAGCCCGATGAAAGGCTTTGGAGCAAACCGCTCCTTAGCCGTTTCGATGATGGTTTCAAGCTCGTTTAGTCCCTCGATCGTAAGCGTTACGTTATGCCCCATCTCTGCGGCGATGAAGCCGATATTTATAAGCTCCTTATCCTTAAAACCGTTTACGGTAATCGGCGCGCCGTATTTGTTATACGCCATCGCTAGTAGCAGTTCAGGCTTGCTGCCGGCTTCGAGTCCGTATCCGTAAGGCTCGCCGATATCGACTAAATTTCTAACGAAGCCCGGGAATTGATTTACTTTAAGCGGATAGACGGCATGGAATTTCCCCTTGTAGCCGAACTCCTTAATAGCGCGGTTAAAATTTGAGTAAATTTCGACGATCTGCTTTTTGATGAGGTGCGGGAAGCGCAGCAGTATCGGGCCTCGCACGCCGTCTGCGCGGATCTCTTTTATTATATCCACCAAAGGCTGCTTGAAATCGGAGTTTAGGCATAGTTTGCCGCCGTCTATCGTGAAGTTGGAATTTCCCCAAATATTTAGTCCGTAATCGCTCATGCTCTATCCTTAAAAAACGCTTCGACCTCTTTAAATTTAATCGCAAAGGTGCTTTGATCCTCTAAATTTTTACACCACACCTCGGCTCGGTCAAACTCGTCCTGCCCGATGCAAAGGCAAAATTTCGCCTCCGCCCCGTCGGCCGCTTTTAAATGCTTGGCTAGGCTCCTGGACTCGTATGAAATTTTAGTTTTACAAAACTTTCGCAGCTTTAGCGCAAATGAAAATGCCGTGCTAACAAACGCCTCATCCAGCGCGCCGATATAAATCCCCTCGCGCTCTTGAGGGGCTTCGCGCGTTTTTAAAATTTCGGCTATTCGCTCGATGCCGATCGCAAAGCCCACGCCCGCCGTCTTTCTGCCGCCTAAAAACTCCACGAGTCTGTCGTAGCGCCCGCCGCCGCCCACGGCGCTTTGTGCGCCAAGCTCGGATGAGACGAACTCAAAGGCGGTTTTGCAGTAGTAATCAAGCCCGCGCACGAGTTTCGCATCGATCTGAAATTTTTGTCCGTTTTGGGTTAAAATTCTTTGCAGCTGCGCAAATTCCGCGGCGCAAGCGTCGTTTAAATTTTCAGTTATAAGCGGCGCGGCGGCTAAAATTTTCTGGCAGTTTTCGTTTTTACAGTCCAGCACGCGGATCGGATTGGTGTCGATACGCCTTTGGCAGTCCTCGCAGAGTCTGTCTTTACGCTCTTGCAAGAAATTTACGAGCTTGGTTTTATACGCAGGCATACACTCCTCGTCGCCTAAAGAGTTGATTTTAAGCGTTGCAGCGACATTTAGCTCGCGTAAAATTTGAGCTAGCATCAAGATCACGCTCGCATCCTCATAGACGCTACTTTGCCCGAAGCACTCGACGCCGAATTGATGAAACTCGCGCAGACGCCCCTTTTGCGGGCGCTCGTAGCGAAACATCGAGCCTTGATAATAAAATTTATGCACGCCGCCGCTACGGTCTAGCTTTTTTTCGATAAAGGCGCGCACGACGCCCGCGGTGCCCTCGGGGCGCAGGCAGACGCTATCTCCGCTTTTGTCGCTAAACTCATACATCTCTTTGCCGACGATATCGCTGCTCTCGCCGACGCTGCGGCGAAATAGCGCGGTCTGTTCGAGCTTAGGCGTTTCGATGAGACAAAAGCCGTAATTGCGCGCCACGCGCTCGCACACATTTAAAATTTGCGAGTAGATGCGCGCCTGCTCGCCTGAAATATCGTTCATACCGCGAAGTGCCTTGATCATCTATGAAATCCTTTGTGAAATTTTAAAATTTTCAAATTTTTGCGGCGATTATAGTTAAATTTACCTAAATTTTAAGCCCTGCCGCTGCCGCTTCGCATCGGTTCTGCTTATTTGCATCGCGCGCCGTTTCGGCTTAGGCGCCTATTTTAAACCGGCTAAGCTCGGCGGTAAAATTTCTACTTCGCCGCTTTCATAGCCAAGAATTCCTCGTAGCGGCGATCGATGATCTCTTTGATCTCGGCGTAATTTTGCGGCGAGTTTTCTATGTAAAAATAGGCGTTGTCGAAGTTTTTATCGCCGAATTTACGCGCGACGAAATCGTCGTAATCTTGCAAATACCAGCCGTGCGTTTTGGCAAATTTCGTGCGGTCCGTGGTATAGTAGGCATTTGCAAAGGCCTTGCCCGCGGTGTTTAGCTCGTCGCTGCTCAGCACGCCGTCCATGGCGCCAAAGAAATACCCGCGATAATCAAAGCTATCGTCCATCCGCGCTATATCGCCCGCAAAATCCGCCGCAAAGTCCTTGGAATAGAGCTTGCGCTCCATGCACCAGCGGAAGAAAAACGCGATGTGCGTCGCGCCGTTTTCCTGCGGAATGTCAGTCGGCGCATTTTTCGCGCCCCAGTGCCATTTTGCCTTGTCGTAGGTTACGTAAGCCATTTTACTCTTCTTTTCTGATCGGCGATCTGTTAAATTTAGCGCTAGAATTTTGCCTTGCCGTTAAAATTTCTAGCGTTGTAGCTTAAATTTCGCTTCGGCTTCGGCGCAGTTTTGCGGCAAATTTTATTAAATTTTCGCGAGATTTTAGATTAAATACCGAGCGAGCGCTTTTAAAATTCCGCGGGAGCGCCCGTGTAATTCCGCCTGTAAAATTCCATAACGAAATTCGAAGATGAAATTTTATGGGCGGAATTCCATAGTTAAAATTTCACGGCAGGACCCAGAAGTTCTTTCCCACGGCAAAATTTCACGCCTTAAAATTTTAAGAAAGTATGAAATTTTTTATCTGATCGCAGATCGCCTCTTCGGATTGAGCAGCGTCGATTTGCAGGGTCTCAACGCCGCACGCCCTGCATGCCCGCGCCATAAGATCTTGCACGCGCATTAGGTATCTCAGCCCGCGAGCCTCGATTATATCGCTGCTAGCGCGCGTTTTAAGCCGTTTTTTGACGAGCTGTTCGTCCGCCGAAAATAGCACGATTTTATCTGCGAATTTGCCCCCAAGCGCAAATTTATTAAGCGCAATGAGTTCGTTAAGATCCGCGTTTTCGTCGTTTGCCAGCGCATAGGCAAGCCCCGAGATGAAGCCGCGATCGCTTAGTACGAGCCTGCCCGCGCCGCCCTTTATCACGCGCTCGTAGTGCTCGGCGCGGTCTGCGAGGAACAAAAGCAGCTCGGCGCGCTTTGAGATTTCGCCGCAGACCTCGCGCAGATTTACGCTGCCGCGCGGCCACTTAAAATCCTCGCCCAAAACGAGGCTTCGTACCGCCTCGCCGAGCTTCGTGCCGCCCGGCTCCTTAGTCACGATCACTTGCGGAAAAGCCGCCGCCAGCCGCGCTATCTGCGTGCTTTTGCCCACGCCGTCGATACCTTCGAATATTACATACATTTTTCGCCTTTAAATTTGTGCGCTATTTTACAAATTTATAGCTAAATGGCGGCTTTTTTAAACAGCCGGGCGCTAAATTTCGCCTCAAAATCGGGCTTTTGCGCGAGCTTGTGCAAGCCGCTTTTGATCTTTCGGCGTAAAATTTTATCGGGCGCTTTGTTGCTAAGCACTTACTCTTTGCGGCACGGCTCGCGGTTAAATTTAGCGCGCAAACCAGAACCAGATAGAAGCAAACGAGCAAATTTTGCGCTTACGGACATTTACCGAGCAGAGCAGGGCGCCGGTCGATAAAGACAGCGCGCGTGCGGATATGATGGCACGTCTGGCGACGCATAGGGTATGTATCGGACGAAGCGGGACGACATATCGGGCAAATTGAGTCGGTGTATCGAACCGAGCAAAGCAATGCGCCACGCAGTAGGGCGAGAGAGTATATGTCGGCGGAGCGGCGTGCTGCGTAGGTAAAGCGGGATAGGATTGGCGCGGGGGTGTCGGACGGTCGAGCTATTGGAGCTAAATCCTATGCGTTGAGAGGATAGAGCTAGCAGAGTGCGCCAGACGGAGCGAGATGTCTTCGTGCAGAAGAGCAGGCGTGCCGAGCGAAGTAGGGCGTTAGACGGGACATGGCGCGCGTCATGCGAGGTGGAAACGGAGCGGGGTATGCGCCCGGCAGAACAACGGGCGCTAGATAAACGAAAGGCGGCGCGTCGGTGAAGAAGGCGGTGCGAGGTATCGTATGTTTTTTAGTAAAAACAGATAGCGCGTCTGGAAGGCATCGGGCGCCGTATAAAGCATGGCATATTGTCCGATAACGCAATAGATGCGGCGACGGGCGGACGCCGCGTGCGATGACAAAATATAAAATCGTGGCGCCGATAAAATTTTTAGCCGCCGCAGATCATGAAATTTTGCCGCAATGAGCGAAGGCGCAAAGCTCGTCCTGTGCGCCGAAAGATGAAATTTTAAATTTTATCCTTTTACGCTAGCTTGGGATTTATTGCTTTGAAATTTTTCCTCAGATTGCCAAGATCGCAATCGGTAGCCGTGATCGTAAAATCCTCCGTCATATCGAGCGCAAATTCGCTAAGACCTGCTTTGAGCTGCTTCACGCATTCCCAAATGAGCTTTTTAGCCTGCGCATATTTATCGTTTAGCTGCGTTTCTTGATTGAAAAGATCAAAAATTTTCGCCGTTTCGTAGTCTACTTCGACCTCGGCTCGAAACTCGTAATCAGGAACGAGCCAAAGAAGCCAACCGTCCTTTCGTGCAAGCCACTGCGCGCGCTGTTCTTGCGAGCCGAATCCGATGATCGGCGGTAAACTCCTATTGTCGCAAGCTAAATTTATGCAGTAGAGTTTACAGGCGGGCGCGTGCTTTTTGATCGTCTCTTTAATCGCGGGCAGCAGCCTTTGTGCGGCGAGCTCATAGAGCTTTTTGTAGCTCATATCCTTATCGGGCTTTTGATAGCGCACATAACCATTTTCGGTTATTAAGCTCAGCTCGCCCATTGCGTCAAATTCATAGTTTGTTACGCCATTCCTTCTGCCTGCGCGAGGGTGCTCTACATACTCCCGTCTTTGTGCGAGCTTGCCGCCTTCGTAAGTAAAATTTTCTATCCCATAGGCGTTGTTGTCAAAGGCCGAGTAGATGGACTTTAGCTCGCCATTTTCATAGATAAATCTTTTTATATCGAAGCATCCTACGCATCTTTTGTTATAGCAACCAAATTCGTATTTTAAAACTTCGTCCCGCCCCCAAAAATAAAGGTTTTCAAAGAAACTTTTTTTGCCGTCATGTTGTCTTTCAAAAACGACACGATCTTGAGCGTCAAAGCCGTATTCGTAGGCGTTTGCGATGTTTTTCGGTTTAGCTTTTAAAATTTTGCCCTTAAAGAAGCGGTTATATTCGAAATAAAACGGCTCTAAATTGATATAGCTACCCGACGCCCAGCGCCTGCTTACGACCTGCGCTTCGGCTATTTTATTTAAGGCTTTGTATTCATCTCTCACGCTTTTTAAAAACGTTCGCAGTCTTTCTATCTCATCCATTTGCTTATTCATTTTTATCTCCCGTGCGGCTTGTAAATTTTAAATTTAGCTGCGCCTGCGGGCTAAATTTCAGTCGCTTGCAAGCTCATTTTTTTAAAAATTTTAAAATTTCGCTCGGCACTAGGTGCGAAACGTCGCCGCCGTGGCTCAAAACGGAGCGGACGATCGAGCTTGAGATGAAGGCGTTTTTGAGCGTCGGCATCAAATACACGCTCTCAAATTCCTCCCATAGCGAGGCGTTTGCATAGCCGATCTGTAGCTCGTACTCAAAGTCGCTGACCGCGCGAAGCCCGCGGATAACGAAGCGCACGCCGCAAGATTTAGCAAAATCCACGAGTAGATTATCAAAGCTTTGCACGCTCACGCCACGAAGCCCGCGCGTCGCGGCTCGCGCCATCTCTAGTCTGGATTTTAGGCTGAAGTAGGGCTTTTTGCTCTCGTTTAGCGCGACTGCGACGATGACTTCATCAAAAAGTCCTAGCGCACGCTTGATGACGTCCAAATGGCCGTTCGTGATAGGATCGAAAGTGCCCGGATAGATACATTTTCTTGAGTTTTGCATTATTGCCACCTCTTAAACAGCTCGTTTTGCACGCCCAGCGCGTCGCACCACTTGCCGATTATGAAATTTTTTAAATTTTGTACGCCGCAGTAGCCTGCGATCACGGGCGGAGCGATGATGACGCCGAGCGCGGCTAGCTCGCTCATCTGGCGCAGGCTGATCGCAGAAAGCGGCATCTCGCGCACGCCAAGAACCAGCCGCTTGTGCTCTTTTAGCGCGACTGCAGCGGCGCGGGTACTTAGGCTGTCGCAAAGCCCGCCGTAAATTTTAGCCAAAGAGCCGATAGAGCAGGGCGCAAAGATTGTGGCGTCAATGCCGAATGAGCCCGAAGCGGGCGGCGCGCTCAGATTGTCGTCGGGATAAAATTTTACGCTCCTAAATTCCGCAGATTTTAAAGCCTCGTCCGCATCTATGCCGCTTTCAGCGCGCAGGACGCGGCGCGCACCCTGCGTAAACACGGCGTGAATTTCATGCGGTGAGCTGGCAAGAAATTTAAGCAGATCAAGCCCGATCTCGCAAAAACTCGCGCCGCTAACGCAAACTAAAATTTTCATTTCAAGGCTTTCATATCGAAATTTTGCGGTTTAAAAACGAGCGGAATGGAGGGAATTTTAAAATTTGAAGTTAAGATGGAGCGGGAAACGAGAGTCGAACTCGCGACATCAACCATGGCAAGGTTGCGCTCTACCACTGAGCTATTCCCGCATGCAGTAAAAATAAAGCGCGATTGTAGCCTATAAATTTTCATTTGTCAATAATTTCTCGCTTAAATTTCATAAATTTTTACGATTTCTCCAGCGCGAACTTTGTCGCATTCGGGATCAGCCAAGAAAAAATGCGATGCCGCAGCCAGCGGCCTGATGCGTCCTGAAGGCGACGGCATAGGCGTAAAAACTTCGCCTTCATATGCGCCTACGGTTAAATTTACTCTGCCGCTTTTTAGCTTCAGATCGCTTGCGAGCTTGGCATAGATCGCCGCTTCCGCGCTAAAAGCCTCGCTTGCGCCGCTAAGCTTAAATAGGATCGGCAGTATGACTGCGCGCGTAAGCACGAAAGCAGCCATCGGATTGCCTGCCATTGCAAAGACGAATTTGCCCTCTTTTGCGAAGCACTTGCTGGGGCGACCGGGCTTGATATCAATGTGGTCGAAAACCTGCAAAAATCCAAGTTCACTCATAGCGCTTTGCATAAAATCCGCCTCCCCAGCACTTGCTCCGCCACTGGTAATTAGTACGTCAAATTTACGCGTAGCAGCGTCTAGCGCCTCGCACACCTCGCTAAAATCATCCTTTAAAATCCCTAAATACTCATTTTGCAAGCCGTATTTTTGCAGCAATGCAGCAATACCGCTAGAGTTGGCATTATAAATTTCGCGCTCGCTTGCGCTCTGCCACGGCTCTTTTAGCTCGTTTCCACTGGAAAATAAGGCGATTTTAGGACGCGCGTAAACATCCACTTCGTAAATTCCTTGCGCGGCAAGAAGCATGATTTTAGCAGGGTTTAAAATTTCGCCACGGCGTAATAAAAGCTCGCCCGCGCACACCTCCTCGCCTTTTTTACGAAAGCCGTCGTGGGCATGAACGGAAGCAGGGATTTTTAGAGTTCCGCCTTGCGCGTCTACATCCTCTAGCCTCGCGACGGAGTCCGCGCCTGCAGGCATTGGCGCGCCGGTCATTATCTTTTGCGCTTGCGCAGCCTTGATTTCGTAGAATTTTTCGTCTCCTGCAAAAATCGTAGGCTCTACGATCTTTAGCTTTTCGTCTTTGAATTCCGCCGCGTAGGCATAGCCGTCAAGCGCCGAATTATCGAAGCAGGGTAGGTTTTTAAGCGCTGAAATATCGCTAGAAAGAATGCGACCTAGGGCGCTGGGAAGAGGCACCTTTTCGCTTTGCTTGCTTGATGTGGTTCTAGCCGTAGCCAAATCTATAGCCTCATTTATTCCTATCATTTTAAGTCCTTTTTATCATTTTTTACATTTAAAATTCGTATAGTTAAGACCTTGCGTAGCCTTGAATTCTGTATTGCACCGGAACTTGCAAGGCTAAATTTTGCCCAAGTAAATGCGCGAAATTTCACGGGCTCAAACTTGCCTTATTTTAATGCGAGCGTTACTTAAAATTTCAAAACGTATCGCTCCGTATAATTCCGCGAGCTTGCTGTAGAAATTTCGCCCGTATTTGCTTAAAGAATTCCACTACGGCTCGTTCATTAAATTTTACCAAAGCTTGCTATTTAAATTTAAAGAGACTCATCCTTGAAATTCTACCAAGATTTGCCTTTAAAATTTCGCCACACTTAGCTTTAGCGATTTAAATGCATTGCTACTGATAGAATTTACGTGACTCTTGCGCAGTGCGTTATTTCAAAACGCGTTTTGCGTAAAATTCCGCTTTGCTTGCTAGCACAAAATTCTTTATTTCAGAATTTGTCATTCCTCCAACCTATGTATGTCTGCGCCGAGCGCGCTAAGCTTAGCTTCCAGCCTCTCATATCCGCGATCTAAGTGGTAAATTCTATGTATTTTGCTCTCGCCGCGCGCCGCAAGGGCGGCTAAAACGAGTGCCGAACTAGCTCGCAGATCGGTCGCCATCACGTCCGCGCCGTTTAGCTTGCCGCCGCTGATAGTCGCTATGTGTCCGTTTAGGCGGATATCTGCGCCCATTCTCGAAAGTTCGCTAACGTGCATGAAGCGGTTTTCAAAAAGCCTCTCGTCGATGGTGCTGACGCCCGAAGAGATGCACGCCAGCGCCATAAACTGCGCCTGCATATCGGTAGGAAAGCCCGGATATTCGCTCGTGATGATCTCTACGGGTTTGATCTTTGAAGCGGGTAGGATCGTGATCTCGTCGCCGCCGTTTGAAATTTCAAATTTAAAACCCATATCTTCAAATTTTGCAAGCACTGCGCCAAGATGAGCCGCGCAAGCGTGCGTGATCGTGATATGAGAGCCGGTGATCGCGCCTGCACACAGATAGGTGCCTGCTTCGATGCGATCGGGAATAATCGAAATTTCATCCAAGCTTAAAAGCTCGCCGCCACTTCCTTTAATGAGGATCTCGTTCGTGCCGATGCCCTCTATGTCGATACCTGCGTTTTTTAATGCGTTGCAAACGGCGATCACTTCGGGCTCTTTTGCCGCGTTTATGATATGGGTGGTGCCGCTTGCTAAGGCTGCCGCCATTATGATGTTTTCGGTACCGGTGACGGTAATTTTGTCAAAATTTATAGTCGCGCCCTTAAGCCCCTTTTTTGCGGTGCAAACGACGTAACCTTGCTCGATCTTAACCTCTGCGCCCATCTTTTCAAGCGCGCTAAGGTGCAGATCGATCGGTCTTGCGCCGATCGCGCAGCCTCCGGGAAGGCTTACCTCGCAGTGTCTAAACCGCGCTAAAAGCGGCCCCAGCACCAAGATCGAAGCGCGCATTTTACGCACTATGTCGTAGATTGCCTTGGTCGAGTTTACCTCGCGCGGATCGATTTTGGCGGTATTGGCGTCAAGAAACTCGCACTTTGCGCCTAAATTTGAAAGCAGCTGAATTAGCGTGTGGATATCGGAAACTGCGGGTAAATTTTTAATTACGACTTCGTTTTTTGAAAGGATAGATAGAGCTATGAGCGGCAGTGCGGCGTTTTTTGCGCCGCTTATTTTGACACTACCGTTTAGTTTTTTGCCCCCGTTAATTCGTAGATAATGCATGATTTCTCCGTGTAAAATTTCGGCGATTATACAGAATTTAGCTTTAAAGTTACCATTTTGTTACCACTGAGCGCTAAAATTACGCTCAAATTTAATCGTTACATAATTTTATAAGGATCTTTATATGAAACAACTAATTATTTGCGCTTTGGGTGCGTTTTTGCTGGTCGGTTGCTCCTCAAAAGCCCCGTCTACCGGCAGCCAGCAAGCGTATGTCTTAAACGATCATGAAGAAGGAATAACTTCGGTGCCGGGAAGCGAGTTTAACCGCCCGCTAATCGCATCTGTGGACGATTACACTGGCACTCGTGCTGGAGGGGACTGTAGCGGATTTATCACCGTGCTAAATGATAAATACGATGATTTATTTTTCAATTCAAAAGATCTGCCGAAGTACTTCACCAACGGACGCAAATCCCAAGCAATATATAATTATTACAGCCGTAAAAATTTACTCAGCAATACGCCGCGAGTGGGGGATTTGGTGTTTTTTCAAAACACTTTGCGTTCTAACAAAGGCAAGGTCAATAACGAAATCAGTCATATTGGTATCGTGCGCGAGATCTATGCTGATGGTCGCGTGAAATTCGTCCACAATACTCGTGGTAGAAATCAAGCGGACTTCGTAAATTTAAATAAGAAAAACGTCCATGTAGCAGGGCAAAAGATGGAAAATAGCTATATCGTGCGCTGCGGCAAAGATCGCATAAGCTGCCTAGCATCGAACCGCTTCGCAGGGTATGGACGGGTGAATAACTAGAATTTTGAAAATTCTTTCGCCGTATTTTTTGAAAAATTTCTTATAACTTTTGGAATTTATTAGATTTTATGAAATTTCGTTAGACCTTTTAAAAATTCGCGGCGGTTTGATTTATGCTCTAGAATTTCAAGTAAAATTTTGCAGATAAATCGCTTGGAATTGTGGCTGTAACCTAGCTTTGCAGAATTTATTAAATTCCTAAAATTCTAATCAAATTTTAGAATTTTATGGTTTTTAAACTCTTGCAGCAAAAACTTATGAATAAAAACTCATTTTGATGCTGTTATGGCAAGTCAAATTAGCATTTTTAACGCGTAATTATATATAACAAGCATTTAAAATATTTACTCTAAAATTTATTTTGAAATTAATTTGAACTCAAATTTTGTTATTCTTAGTAAAATTATACTTATAATTTTATATAAAATTATACAGAATAGCTTCATATAGCTGAAATTTTATCGTTATTAATTTTAAAGTGTGCTTGTTTTTTAATTGATATCAGATAAACTTTATAAATTACGTAAAACTTTCAAAAAAGATTTACGGTCTAAATTTTGTTACGAAAATTTTAGTTTAAAGCTTTATATCTAAATTTTAAATTTTAGCGCAGCTATTTGATAAGGCGCTTGCAATTAAAACTATTCGCCGAAATTTTGATACCAACACTTATCTATGAAATTTATCTCGAGCCTATAAATCACACGACGCCTTTAATTTAATCAAAATTTCGCTACTATGCGTGAAAAATTTAAGGAGTTTCATGCAATCAGGCAAATTTACTCTCGCGATCATCGCCGTGAATGTCCTATTTTTCGTGATTTCATTCGTATTAGAATATTTTTTCGGCTTTAAGTCCTACCTGTTTTTCGGGCTCAATCCATATTTTTTCGAGGGGATGCCGTGGCAGCTACTAAGTTCATTTTTTATGCACGGCGGAGTGATGCATCTAGCGATGAATATGGCGGTTTTGTATCAATTCGGCGGAATTTTAGAGCGAGCGTTCGGTGGGATAAAATTTACGCTACTTTACATCGCAGGTGGGCTGCTGAGCGGCGCTTTATGTCTGATTTATATCCGGTATGCCATGAGCATGGGAGAAATCGTCAATATCGTAGGCGCTAGCGGCGCTATCTGTGTGCTTTTAGGCGTGATTGCTTATTTTGATGAACGCAATGCGGGCGGGATTTTTGTCGCGATTTTGATAATGAGCTTTGCGCCGATGTTAATGGGCGTAAATGTGGCATGGTATGCGCACATAGCGGGATTTGTGGTCGGTTATGGTTTTGGAATGATCCAGAAAAAATTTAGAATTTTGTAGAATTTAACGCTAAATTATACATAAAATTTTATGAAAGGATGCAGATGAAGCGGATATATTTTATAAGACATGCTGAGGCGCAAAGAGATAACGGAAGCGATTTTGAGCGGGCATTAAGCCATGCGGGCGAACTTTGCGCAATTAAACTCGGAGAAAAGCTGCGTAGCTTGGGACTTATGCCTGATTTGATGATTACAAGTTCGGCTATACGCGCACTCCATACGGCGCAACTTATCGCTAATGCGCTGGGCGCGACAAAAAGGATAGCGTCATTGCGAGAGTTATATGATGCAAGCTTATGGGATTTGGCAAAGTTTGTTCGCAGCTTGGATGAGAAACGATTTTTTGGGTGCGGTGTGAATGTGGAAAAATACAATGCAGTTGGTCTGAGTAGCGAAAAACCTCGCGACGCAAATGCTGAAAATTCTGCTTTTAAGAGCGCTAAAATTCCCGCTAGCATTGGCGAAAATAATGCGTTATCTTGCAATGATGTGAAAATTTCTAGCACAGATGTTATGCGAAATTTTAATGCAGCTAGCGCAGAATGCGTATTTATCGTTGGACATAATCCGGCAATAGGCGGAATTTGCTCGCTTTTAGGCGAGAAGGAATTAGATAAATTTCCTCCTTGTTCGATTTGTGGATTAGAATTT
Source organism: Campylobacter gracilis (assembly GCF_018374135.1). GTDB lineage: Bacteria > Campylobacterota > Campylobacteria > Campylobacterales > Campylobacteraceae > Campylobacter_B > Campylobacter_B gracilis_A. The sequence goes on from NZ_JAHAFS010000002.1 coordinate 39,782, forward strand.
GACGTTCATAAATTCTCAGATATTACCGATCATAGCGGCAAAATGGTAATCCTACAGTGCCCTTAATTACGCTTTTAACGCTTCATAATTACAATCGGGCGGCTCGTTGGTGCATTTAAGGCTACTTTTTGCCGAGCATTGTTATATACTCGTAAACAAGACTGCGCGGCAAAATTAGCAAGTTATTTTTGAGATAACTTTAAATTCTAAAAAATTTCCAATGATGTGGCTCGCCTTGAAAATTGTAGATTAAATAAGTCAGAAAAGTAAATTCCATATTTTTAGATAATCGAGCGTTAGCGCTTTTGCTTCAAATTTCATTTGCTTTGTAAAAAGCTTGAGCTTAAATTTTTCGGACGAAAATTTCGTGCCAAAATTTTCTCAAAAACATAAATTTATTGAGAAGAATAAAATTTATTAAGTAAAATTTAATAGTAGCCGTGGTATCATTCCCTAAAAATTTTGATAGGGAATTAAAATGAGACAGTACGAAACTTACAGATGCGACAAATGCGGCGCGGAGGTCGAGGTGCAAAAAGTAGGCGGCGGCATGCTTAGCTGCTGCGGCGAGCCGATGAAATGTATCACCGAGGATCTGACGCAGGTAAATTTGATGAAGGCATTCGCAGGCGAGTCTCAAGCACGCAATAAATACGATCTTTACGGCGATTTGGCCAAAGAGGCGGGCTTTCACGCTATTGCGCGACATTTTTACGAGGCTGCCGAAAATGAAAAATGGCACGCCAGAGCCGAGCTAAAGGCGCATCACGCGGCCGCAGGCATTCCGCTTGATAAAATGGATAAAAATCTGCTCGACGCTGCCGCCGGCGAGCGCTACGAGCACGAGAGCATGTATCCGAGCTTCGCTAAAATCGCGACCGAAGAGGGCAAAAAAGAAGTTGCACGCCTTTTTAACGCCATCGGTAAGGTCGAGCAGGAGCACGAGCGCGAATACAACGAGCTTCAAAAGATCCTGCTAGAGGAGGGCTTTTTCGAGAGTTTCGACGAAGAAGTTTGGGTGTGCGAGGTCTGCGGTCACGTTCATCGCGGAAAGAAAGCTCCTGGCGCCTGTCCGCTCTGCAAAGCTCCACGTGAGTATTTTAAAAAACAAAGGCTTGTTTAATTTTGATGCTTGCGGCACGGCGTTTTGTGCGATAGTTTTTGAAGCCGTCGCAAATCTCGTTTATTGTCGCGAGCCGATCGCTTAAATCTTGGCTTAAAATTTTGCGCGAGATTTCGTCTTTTTGCTCCTTTTTGCTGCGGACTCCGTGGCTAGACGAAATCTCGGGCTAAATTTATTTAGCCTAAACTCCTTTTCTTATCCCCCTAAGAAATGAAATCCTGCTCGCAAGAGCGGGATTTCTGTCGTAAAATAAATCTAAAAGTAGGTATGCCGATGATTTTATCTCTTTAAATTTTTAGTATAAATTACTATATGATTCCTGTGCTGTTTACGAAGCAAACTTCGCGTCGGTAAATTTTGCAGCAAACTTTGGTGGCAAATATTTCGCATCTTTAAATTTTAAGGCGCATTCGGTGCGATGAGAACTCGAAAGCAAATCAAACTATAAAATTTCGATGGTTGAAATTTTAAATCAGAAATTCCATCCTTGCGGAATTTGCTGATAAATTTTATATCCGCTACACCATTACCTTTTGCTTATAAAATCCTCGGATGAAATTCCGTATCGTAAAAATTTAAATGAAATTTTGCACTAAATTTATCTGGAATTTTAGGCAAAATTACATGAGAAAACCTAAAAAGTAAATTATTCTATACTCCAAAAGAGTAAAATTTTAGATTCTTTTGCGATCAAGCTCTAAGGCTCACGCGTTAATTTAAAATTTTGCCAAGTTAAATTCTAAAGCTCGCAAGGTAAAATTTTAGGTTTTGTTATGCGAGTATGAAAAACAAATTTTAAGATTTTTCAAAATAAAATTCTAAACCTCTTGTAAAATAAATTCCATAAAAAACGATTTTAAAGCCGCCTCAAAACTAAATTCAAAAAATCTCGCTCAAGCAAGCCTCGCACCGCTGCAAATTTTAAAATTTCACTCCTCGAATTCCTCCGCGACCTTCGCCGCAAGGCGCAGTTTGTCGCTGTCAAAGTGGGTATAGATGCGCGAAGTATTTAGGCTCGCGTGGCCGAGGGCTTCCTGTACGAGCACGAGGTCCTTTTGCTTTTTGTAAAGCATCGTCGCGAAGGTGTGGCGCAGCATGTGGGCGCCGTTTTTTTCCTTGCGTATGCCCGCGCTCATTAAAATTTTCTCCACGATGCCGCTGACGTATGCCTGAGTAAGCGGAGCGCCGTTTTTAGTGACGAAAAGATAGCCCTCTTTGTTTGCAAGATTCGTCTCCAGCGCGTTTAGATGCTCCTCGATCAGGTGGCGTTTGATCATTACGATGCGGTATTTATTGCCCTTGCCGCGGATTCGGACGATGAAAAGATCCCCCTCTGGCGCGATATCTTTACGCTTTAAATTTATCGCTTCGCCCACGCGGATGCCCGTGTAGACGATGATTTTTACGATCAGGCGGTTGCGATGCGCAAAGGAGCGAAACTCGCTTAGATTTATCGCGTCCAAAAACCGCTTCAGCTCCTCCTCGCTCATAAACTCAGGAAGCTTCGTGCCGCGGCTGCCGCTAATGCCGCCCCAGTGCTTAAGCTCGATGCCGAAGTTATGCGAGGTGCCGTCCTGCTCGTTTTGGCGGTCGATGAAGCCGAAAAAATTTATCAGCGCGATGCGGTAGTTTTTTTTGCTCGCATCGCTCAGCCCGCCCGTAATGGAGGCTAAAATTTCGCTCAAAAGCTCCTCGTCGATATTTCTCATGCTTTCAAGGTTATATTCTACGATCGCTTCGTAAAATTTTTTAAGCGGATTAAAATAGGTGTTGATGCCGGTAAGGCCCGCGTTTCGAGCATCTTTTGCGAGCCGCTCGAGTTCATTTATATTCGCTACCTCATGATTTAGCGCCAGGCTTGCGCGGCGAAACAGCGCGTCGTTTTTCAGCTCCTTATTTGATAGCGTGCTTAGCTTGTAGCGCACGAATTTTACGAGCCAAAACAGCAGCGATTTTTCAAAGCTATCCTTATAATCGAGCGGGAATTTCATTTGCTCTCCTCGCTGTCGCCGAAGATCACAAAAGGCAGCATCAGTGTGTTTTTGATGAGATTATACGGCGTTTTTAGCACGTCGGTCGCAACGCCGGTCGAATAGGTGGGCTTTTTCGTCGTGCCGCGAATCTCGATGATCGTGGAGATCGTGTTGTTTTCGCCCAAGATGATATGATTTAACAGCGGAATTTTTGAGATTATCGAGCTTGCGTCTTTGAGGTATTTAAGCTCCAGATCGATATTCAGCGCGCCGCTTTTCATATCCACTTCGCCGTTGCCGGCAATGTCTGCGCTACTGCCGGTAAAGCTCATCGCGTTTATGTAAATTTTATCGCCGCTGCGGCGAAAGTAAATTTTGCCCTTCTGCACGCTAAAGCCGCGATCGTTGAAATCGGGCGTCTTAAACGTAAGCAGCGACGGCACGGAGTTTATAAAGCTAAGCAGCCTTTGATAGATGATGTAGTCCTTCAGATAGGTGTTTTGCACGTTGATCTCGCCCCGGTAGTTGCGCGGATCGATGCCGCTTGCTTTTAGCGTAAAGACCCCTCCGTCGAAGCTCTGCGAGCCTAGGAACTGATTAAGCGCCTCGCCGCTGATGTTTTGCGCAAAAATTTGAAGCAAGCTCTTTTTAAAGATCAACTTCACGTCGCCGCGCTTAAAATTTGCGTTCAGGTTCATATTTTTGCCGTCCAGCACGCCGTTAAAGTGCGTAAATTTCAGCGTCTTATTAAGATCTGATAGCACGATCGCAGAATTTTGCCCGCTGAAATTTATCGGCGAGCGCTCCTTTGTGCCGCTATTAAACTCGCTGGTTTGCACGCTCGTATTGATCGCGACGTCCACGTCTTTTAGCGAGACGAAGTTGCCGCCTTTGTTGATTTTGAGAGAAATTTTACCGCTTCCGCTAGAGCCGTCCAGATCACCTCCGCGCACCCGAAGCGTGAAAGAGTCGTTTTTATAATGGCTTCCGTCTTTGTTTAGCAGACCGAAATCAAAGATAAGATTGTTGCTGCTGATATCCAAATTTGTAAAATCGCTGGTTAAAATTTTAAGATCTCCGCCGCTAATGCCCGCGCTTTTAAGCGTCTTAGAAAAGGGCAAAATTCCGCTAATATCGGGCGAGCTAATCTCGATCCGCTCGCCGAAACTCATCTTTGCGCCCAAAAATTGCGAGCTTAGCACTGGTGCCTTGCCGCTAAAATCAAGGCTCATATTATCTCGCGCGTCACCAAATTTTAAAATTTCTTTGCCGTTCGGGGAGAGATTAAAGCTATGGATTATGCCGTTAAATTTGGCCTTGCGCGTGGCGATGTCGATGTTGCCGCTTGCCGTGGCGTTAAAAATTTCATTTTGTAGATTCGCGTCTTTGATGTCGATCTTTTTTTCTGTGATATGCACCCGCGCGGCTTTGGAGTGAAATTTCGCTTTAGAGATCATCAGATCGGCGTCTTTTAGCGTTACGTTCGCATCCACCTTGGCGCTTTCCTTTTCGACGTCCACGTCTATCAGCACGCGCGCATCGATCCCGCCGCTTAGCGGATATACGGGCTCGTTTATGCCGTAGCTTTGCAAAATATCCACAAGGTCCTTGCCTAAGCTCTCTTTAGTCCGCAGATCCAGATATACGATCGGTCTTTCTTCAAAAAGCCCGCCGATACGCACGCCGCTTCCCTCCAGGCTTTTACCTTTAAATTTAGGCTCGTTCAGCGTAAAGATTAGATAATCGTTTTTGAGCGTGATGTTTGCGTCTTTTACCGTTACGGCTTCGATTTGCGGCTGAAATTTTATCGTAAGATCCTGCGCGTAGGCCGTGGCGCTAACGTTTTCGGCGATCGGGCGCGGATCTTTTAGATCGACTTTGGCATGCAGATTTTCGATGTAGTAGTTTTGCGCGACCGCCTTGCCGTAGATCCACTCATTCGCAAGAGGATTTAGCCCCGTAAGCGCACCCAGCTCATTCATAAAATTTTTCAGGCTAGATGCCGAAGCGCGGTTTATCTCGATATTTAGCTCCGAGCCGATATTGTGCACGTCAAGCTCGCCCGCGATCTCGTGCGAAGCGAAGGTGCCGTTAAAATCATACGTATCGGCTTTGAAATTTGCCCGTGCCGCGCCGTGTAGAGTGAGATTAAAATCATTTAGCTTAAGCTCGATCGGATAGAAGCTCAATCCGTTTGCGCCAGGCGTGATCTTTGAGCTTAGCCTAAAAAACCGCGTATCTGCGTAAAAAACGTCGCTTTTGTATTTTAGTTTCAGGCTTTCACCTTTTATTTTCATATTGTCTACGTCGATCTCTTCAAAAAAGGAGTTGATGAGCGAGATTTTTTTGCTAAATTCTAAAATTTTCTCGCTTTGCGTGCGCAGATCGGTGGAATTTTGCTCTAAATTTTGTGTATTATTTTGCGTAATTTCAAGATTTTTGATGCGCAGCACGAGACTTTTATTTAGCTTGAGATAAAACCCCTCAAGCTTTGCAAAGCCCACGTCCAGCTGTGAAATCGCAATACCGTGCTTTAGGACTACCGCGCAGATTATAAAAAGTATAGTAAGAGTAAGAAAAAATCTAGCTAAAAATTTATACATCATCGTCCCATTAAAAAGCTACACTCAAAACCAAATCGGGCGTGCCGAAAAACTGCGCTTATAATATGAAATTTATTCAAAATTTTGGCTTATTTGCCTATAATTTCAGCTAAATTTTGAAAGGAATGCATGAAATTCTTTATAAAGCTCATCAAAGCGGCGTGCATTTGTATCGAGCTTGCGGCTATCTTTCTTTTGGCCGTGGGCTTTGATCTACACGAGCGCGTCGGCAACGCGAAAACCGTGCAGATAGGCCAGGGCAGCTCAACGAAGATTTTATCGCAACTCTCAAAGAGCTATCCTAAATTTACGAAATTTGACGCGAGACTGCTTTCTTTTTACGGCGGCGCAAAAACCGGCGAGCTGGAGCTTGGCGGCGAAAATTTGCCCAAATATCAATTTTTGTATGAGCTAAGCGTTGCAAAGCCCGTGATGAACGAGATCAAGCTGATCCCGGGAGAAACTACGATCGTGTTTTTAAAACAGCTTGCGAAAGATCGCGGGCTAAGCTTTAGCGAGCTTGAGCGTGAATATAACGCTACGGCGCCGTTTTACGAGGGCTTTCTGGTGCCTGAAACCTATAAAATAGGCAAAAACGAAAGCGAAAAAAATATCATCGACCACCTCGTTTCAACTGCGCAAAAATTCCACGAAGGATTATCGCGCGAGCTTAGCGGCGACTATAACGCCACGGCGTGGAAGCAGGTGCTGATCAAGGCCTCCGTAATTCAAAAAGAGGCCGCAAACGCAGATGAGATGCCCCTTGTAGCCTCCGTCATCGACAACCGCTTAGCCAAAAATATGCGCCTTCAGATGGACGGCACGCTAAATTACGGCGAGTTTTCGCACGTCAAGATCACTCCGCAGCGCATCCGCACCGACACCAGCCACTACAACACCTACCTAAACGACGGACTTCCCAAAGAGCCCGTGTGCGTGGTCTCTCGCGATGCGATACGCGCCGTTTTCGCGCCCGCAAAGAGCGAATACCTCTATTTTATGCGAAATAAAAAAACGGGGCTTCACGATTTTGCGCGCACGCAGGCAGAGCACGAGCGTAACGTAAAGGCGCAAAGGTAAAATTTAAGGTCGCTTCGGCATTAAATTTTAAATGAGGTTTCGTCTTTAAATTTTAAAATTTAAACTCCCGCAGTTATAAAAATGCGGGCTGATATTTAGGAGATAACAATGAAAATAGCGATATTTGGCGCGGGAAACATCGGCGCAGCGGTAGCAAACGATCTTATCGTAAGCGATTCTTTAAGCCAAAAGTTAGATAACATCGCGCTTGTGGATGCGGTAGAGAGGATCGCGAGCGGCAAGGCACTCGATCTTGCCCATACAGCGGCGGTTTACGAGCGAGACCTGCGCATAAGCGGCAGCACGGAGCCCGGCGACATAGCGGACGCAGGCATCGTCGTGATCACGGCGGGGCGCGCAAGAAAGGCGGGGCAGAGCAGGGAGGAGCTGTTTGGCAACAACGCCGCCATCATCGCGCAATGCGCGCGAGATGCCGCGAAATACGCGCCTAACTCTATCATCGTCGTCGTTACCAATCCGCTTGATATGATGGTTTATGCGGCGCTGCAGGCTAGCGGGTTTGCAAAAGAGCGCGTCATCGGCATGGCGGGTGAGCTAGACGGCGCGCGGCTTAAATTTGAACTCGCGCGAGCGAGCGGCAAGGAAATTTCATCGATGAGAAGCGCCATCGTGGGTCCGCATAGCGAAGAGATGATCGCGCTTAAAAACGAGCTGGGATTTGAAATTTCGGATGAAATTTTTGATCGTGCGGTACAAAATACCAAATGCGCTGGCGCGCAGATCGGCGAGCTGCTGGGCACGTCGGCGTATTTGGCGCCCGCTGCTGGGATCGTAAAGATCATAAAATACATTCTTCTTGACACCTGCGGCACGCTCGCCTGCTGCGTCGCGGATAGATCGGGAGTGCCTTTGGGACGCTTCGCAAGCGTCGGCAAAATGGGCGCGATAGAGAGAAATTTTGCCTACTCGGGCGAGTTTTATGAGCAGCTTGAGCGGATGCGTGAGCGGATAGCGGAGCTGAAGTTTTAGTGGATATAGAGCGAATTGGGCGCGACGCGGAAGCGGGATTCGTAGATTTAAAATTTCAAAGCGCAGGATTCTTGTGATAGAATTTTCTGGCGTGAAATTTCACTTTGGCAAGAAATTTAAGCTCGTGGAATTTTGCAGCGTAAAATTTCATTCACCGTGGAATTTTAAAATTTGCGCAATTTTGCCCGTCGTAAAATTTCATAGATTAAAATTTTACTTTGGCGCAGAATTTTGCGTGACGTAAAATTTTTAAACGCCACAAAATTTTAAAATTTAAACTCTGTAAAATTTAAAAACGAGAGGACTTTAATGCGATCAAAGCAGGCTTGCGCCGCAAAATTTCAAATTTTAAATCGCGAGGCGAGATTTAGTGCGGATTTTGATAAATTAAGGAGAAAATATGAGCGAAAATGAGAGCCAGCGCGCCGTCTGGACGGATGAGAGCCGTTGTAAGGCGTGCAACATCTGCGTAAGCGTCTGTCCTAGCGGCGCGATCGCGATGAGACAGGACGAGGGCGCCGTGCAAGGCATGATGATCGACGTGGTGGATGAGGGCGCCTGTATCGGCTGTAGGGAGTGCGAGTTGCACTGCCCTGATTTTGCGATTTTCGTTGCGCCCAAAGGCTTTAAATTCGCTCGTCTAAGCTCGCAGGCTAGAGAGATGGCTGAAAAAATCAAAAACAATAATTTTATGAAACCCAAGGACGCATAATGAGAGAGGTAATTTCCACAGGCAACGCCTTAATTGCGCGTGCGGCGATTGATTGCGGCTGTAATTTTTTCGGCGGCTATCCGATCACGCCGAGCAGCGAGATCGCGCACGAGATGAGTCGCTTGCTACCTAAGGTCGGAGGCAAATTTATCCAGATGGAGGATGAAATTTCGGGCATTTCTGTAGCTTTAGGCGCGTCGATGAGCGGTGCAAAGGCGATGACGGCAAGCTCCGGTCCTGGAATTTCGCTAAAATCAGAGCAGATTGGACTTGGCTTCATCGCTGAAATTCCGCTTTTAATCGTAAATGTTATGCGCGGAGGTCCTAGCACCGGGCTTCCTACGCGAGTGGCGCAGGGTGATATTTTGCAAGCTCACAACCCCACTCACGGCGATTTTCAAAGCATCGCGCTGTGTCCGGGCTCGCTAAAGGAGGCTTACACGCAGACTGTGCGCGCCTTCAATCTAGCCGAGCGGTTCATGACGCCGGTATTTTTGCTGCTTGATGAGACGCTTGGGCATATGCAGGCTAAGGCAGTGCTGCCTGAAATTTCGGATCTAAAAATCGAGCGCAGGGCGGAATTTAAAGGTAGTCCGAAAGATTATGAGCCCTACGATACTGCGCCCGATAAGCCTGCGGTGCTAAATCCTTTTTTTAGGGGATACCACTATCACATAACGGGGCTTCATCACGGCGCGAAGGGCTTTCCGACCGAAAATGAGCAGATCGTAGATCGCTCTATAAAAAGGCTTTTTAATAAAATTTCGGCACATGAAGATGAGATCGTGCAATATGAGGAATTTATGCTAGATGACGCCAAAATCTGCATCATCGCCTACGGCAGCGTTAGCTTAGCAGCAAAAGACGCGATTTTAAAGCTACGGGGGCAAGGCGTGCGTGTGGGACTTTTTCGCCCGATTACGCTATGGCCAAGCCCAGCGCGCAAGCTAAGGGAGCTAGGGGAGAGATTTAATAAAATTTTGATCGCCGAGCTAAATTTAGGGCAGTATCTGCTAGAGGTGCAGCGCGCTTGTTTGAGGGATGATTTTAAGACGCTTCTTAAGGCAAACGGCAGACCGATCAGCCCTAGCGAGATTATCGAGAAAGTAAAGGAGCTTTAAATGGCGTTTGATTACGATAAATATCTAAGGACGGACAAGATGCCTACACTTTGGTGCTGGGGCTGCGGCGACGGAGTGATCTTAAAAGCGATTATCCGCGCAATTGACCGCGTAGGCTGGAGTATGGACGATGTATGCGTGGTAAGCGGTATCGGCTGTAGCGGCAGGATGTCGAGTTACATAGACTGCAATACCGTCCATACGACGCACGGGCGTGCGATAGCTTATGCTACGGGTATCAAGCTCGCAAATCCGGGTAAGCACGTCATAGTAGTCACTGGCGATGGCGATGGGCTTGCGATAGGGGGCAATCACACGATCCATGGATGCCGCCGCAATATCGATCTAAATCATATCTTAGTAAATAATTTCATCTACGGGCTTACAAACTCGCAGACGAGTCCTACGACGCCGCGTGGGTTTTGGACGGTTACGGCGCAATACGGCAATGTCGATCCCGGCTTTGATGCGGCGAAACTTGCAATCGCTGCCGGAGCAACTTTTGTCGGACGCGAAAGCGTGACAAATCCTGAAAAAATCGAGCGACTTTTGGCTAAGGGCTTTGAGCACGATGGTTATAGTTTTTTTGATATTTTTAGCAACTGCCACGTAAATTTGGGTCGTAAAAATAAAATGAGCGAGGCAGTGCAAATGCTAAAGTGGCTTGATTCGCGCACGATTTCCAAGGCTAAATTTGACGCTCTTAGCAAGGATGAGCGAGCGGGGCTATTTCCGATTGGAGTTTTACATGAAGATAATGAGCACACCGAATACACAAAGGCGTATCAAAAGGTGATAGACGCGGCACAAAGCGGCGAAGCAATAAATTTTGAAGGACTAAGATGAATCAATTAAGATTTGTGGGAGTGGGCGGTCAAGGCGTAATCTTGGCAGGTGAAATTCTAGCTGCGGCAAAGATCGCGCACGGCGGCTATGGAATCAAGGCATCTACGTATACCTCTCAGGTACGTGGCGGACCTACAAAAGTGGATATTATCTTAAGCGATGAAGAAATTCTATATCCTTACGCAAGTGATGGCGAGATCGATTTCATGCTTGCAACAGCGCAGAGTAGCTATGATGCTTTCAAAAACGGCGTGAAAAAAGGCGGCGTGATCGTAATCGAGCCGAATTTAGTAGCGCCGAGCGATGAGGATAGGGCAAGCTTTAAAATTTATGAAATTCCAATCATCACCATCGCAAAATACGAAGTCGGAAATGTCATCACTCAAAGTGTCGTGGCTCTAGCGATCGCAGTAGAGCTTAGCCGCTGCATGGACGCAGGGCTCGTAAAAGAGCAAATGCTCCGCTCTGTGCCCGAAAAGACCCGCACGCTAAATGAAAAGGCGTATGATTTGGGGATGAAATACGCAAGAGAGGTTTTTGAGACGGAGTAAAATTTTATGGTGGCGAAACGATAGAAGTGGGCGGTACATTCTTAGCGGCTTTATTCTTGCTTTTTTGCGAAGTGCATCGGCCATAGGATGAAATTTTATCGCGTTGTTAAAATTTTTATTTTGGTACAAGTATACTTGCCGCTTTTCTTAAAGGATTGCACTCGCTATCGCTTAAGCAAATTTCTAATTGTTCCTTTATCTTGCAAGAAAAATCCTTCTTGCCGCTGTTTTTTCCATAACAGACCTTATCAAAGTATCCGATAGCTCTATGTATATTTCCGCCGTAAAATATTTCATTCCCTGCTAGCAAAAAGCAATAATACATCATATCCGCCTCGCAAGCTTTCTTTAATGCTGAAACGGAATCTTTATATCTACCCATTGTAACCAAAAGCACCGCGCCGAGCGATCCGCAGCTTTCGTAATCTCCGCTATCGCACTTCTTGGATAAAATTTCGACTAGCTTTGTGCATGCGCTATATTTTCCATCGCCGTTATCGCACTCTAAATTTAGCTCTTTTTCCTCCCAAGTTTTGAAAAGGCTCGAATCCATGGGTCTTGCCATACTAGAGCATATTGAAAATATTAAAGCTAGAATTATAAATTTAATTTTCTGCATTTTCTCTCCTATTTAAAATTTTGATATATAAAGCGGCTTTTTAAACAACATCATCTTACGCTTTTTAACAAAATTCTTGCTTTTTTTATAGGATTGCACTCGCTGTCATTTAGGCACTTTTCCAATTCCTCTTTTATCTTGCACGCTTCGTTTTTAAACAGGCTATTTGCTGCTTCACATGTCTTACCAAGATATTTAATTACCAAATTTACATCTCCGCCATAGTGTATTTCGGTCGCACTTAGCATATAGCAGTAGGTTACTACGCCGGCCTCACAAGCTTTTTTATAAGCGGAGGCGGAGTCTTCATATCTATTGGAGTCGAAAAGCGCTATGCCGAGCGATCCACAGCTTTCATAATCTCCGCTATCGCACTTATTAGATAAAATTTCGACGAGTTTCGTGCATGCGCTGTATTTTCCATTGCCGCTATCGCAAGAGATCGCTAAATCTTTTTCCTCTTTGGTTTTTAATAAATAATCCAAGCCTTCCGCTGCCGCAGCAGGGATCGCTGCAAATGCCGCTATAAACGCGAGTAGCCAAATTTTAAGATAGAATTTTTTCATCGCCGCCTTCTATTTTTAAGCGGCGATTATATATTAAAATATTTTAGCGGGCTCTTAAAATTTTGTAGAGTTAAAATTTCGATCGCTCGCTAAATTTAGCGGTGCTATTTTTGTAAGCCGCGCTGCTTCGGGATTTAAAACACCGCTTTTAAAATTTTAAACGTCGCGATGAAATTCAAAGCGTCGCTTTAAAATTTAAAACATCGCTCTTAAATTTTAAAATTTCACCGCAAGCTTTGGGCGGCTTTAAATTTAATATACCGAGTTCTGTTAGCATCCCGAGTTCGGCTGCACCCGCGTTTCGCTGCCCGTGTGGATCAGCAGAGCCTTGCCGCGTCTAAATCTGCATGGCGGATCGGCTTGCACGGATGAGTATTCCTTGCCGTTTAGCTTATAGATGATATTTGAGCCTTGCACCGTCTTTTGGGAGTTTTGGATCGCATCTCCGGCGACTGCGCCCACTACCGCGCCGCCCACGAGCCCCACCGTCTCAGCTAAGCGCCTGCCGCTGCTATGTTTGCCGAGCTTATGCCCGATGACCGCACCCGTAGTTCCACCCGCGACGCCACCTAAAATTTTACCCGTATTGCCCTCGGAGCGCTCTACGTTGATTTTGGCGGGCAGGACATCGACGATCTCGATCCGATCGCTTTGCCTCATGTGGTTCGTCTCGCTCGCGTCATAAACATCTCCGCCGTATCGATCCTGCGGGGTCGCGCAGCCACAAAGTGCGATAGCTGCGATCAAACATAATGTAAAATTCTTCATGTTTTCTCCTTTGTAATGAGCTACGGGCGGCATTATACTATGGATTTTTATACGAGCGGTTAAGCGGCGGCGTTAAAATTTACCGGCTCGCTGCCGCTTAAAATTAGCTGGATACAAGGCATTGTGCCGTATCTGGGCGCCTTATAAAATTTTTATTTCACTCAAAATTTATCTTATTTTGTTAGAATCATTCTTATTTTAAAGGAGAGAAGATGAAAAAACTATTAGTTTACGCCACCAAAGGCGGCGATACGAAGGTCGTGAGCGAATACATCGCTTCAAAGCTCGGCTTTGAGATAAAGGAGGCCAAAGAGCTAAATGAGGGGGATTTGGCGGGAGCCGGCGCGTTTATTTTTGCGGCTTCGACGCACGGCGACGGACAGATCCAGGCCAAATTTGACGACAAATTGGAGCTTTTAAACAAAACTGATTTTGACGGACGCAAGGTCGCGCTCATAGGCGTTGGCAACGTCGAGCGCCACGGCAGCGATTTTTGCAGCGGCATGAGCGCGTTTTTACCGGTGCTTAAAAAAGCTGATATCATCGGCGCTTGGGGTGCAGAGGGCTATAAATTTAAACATTCGCGCGCCTTTATAAACGGCAAATTCGTGGGTCTTACGATCGATTTTAAGGGTGACGAGCACTGGCAGGCAAGGGCCGATAAGTGGATCGCCGCGGTTAAAGGCGAGTTTTAAATATTTCAGCTTTTGCGTGACCGACCGAGCTTTGGGCTCATCGAGCCTAAAGCTCGCTAAATTTCCCCATTAAATTTCACGCTCCGCTTGAAAGCGGAGCCCTCTTAAATTTTACTCGCCACGCCGTTAGAATTTTCGTCGCATCCAAGCGTCGCCAGCTAATGCTGCGTAAAATTTTATCGCTAGCGGAGGCTGTAAATTCCAACTCGTCGCGCCGCAGGTAGCTATAGGTGTCGCGATAAAATTTAGTTCGCGGCAACTTGCGTACTATTCGTGCAATAAACGATGAATTCCGCCCGCAGTGCTAGTGCGGTGCCCGCGCATTAAAATTCCAATCTCATATTAAAATCTTGCTTTCGCGACAAAATTCCGCCCGCAGTACTAGCGCGGCACCCGCACGTTAAAATTCCACGCTCCGCTTCCGAGCGGAGCCTCCTTGTTAAAATTTTAAAATTTTAGCTCAGAAAGTCGCTGTGTTTTACAAGCCGTGCCGCTTAAAATCGCGCGGATAGGCTAAATTTTATCCTCCCAAGCTCAAAATCTAGCCCGCTCGTGACGGTCAATTCATGCGGCAAATTTAATGCGATCGATTTATAAAATCACCGCCCGAGCCTCAAATATCAGCGCCGCATTAGAAAAGTTATTTTATAATAACCGCATATCAAAATTTAAGGCGATCTATGAAAAGGCTTCTATTTTTCGTCGTTTTTGCGCTGGCCGCTCTCGCCGCGGCGATCTACTTCAATCTCGATAGGCGCGAAGAAGTCGCGCACAAGGCCTACGGCATCATCGACATCAGGCAGAGCTCGCTTAGCTTCGAGCGCAGCGGCCGCATAAGCGCGCTTTACCGCGACGAGGGCGATTTCGTGCAGGCTGGCGACGTCTTGGCGACTCTGGATACGGCGGATCTGAGCTATCAAAGGCGTATTCAGATCGCGAGGTGCGAAGGGCTTAAATTTAACTTGCAAAAGCTGCAAAGCGGCTTTCGTAGCGAGGAGATCGAGATGGCAGCGGCGAACGTAAGCGCGCTACAAAACGCCCTACAGCTCGCTACTTTGACGAACGAGCGCCTCAAGAGCCTAGGCAAAAGCAACTCCGCGTCCAAACAGCAGATCGACGAGGCGTTTTACTCGATGAAGCGCACGCAAGCCCAGCTGCAAAGCGCCCAGGCCAATCTACGCCAGCTTCAAAGCGGCTACCGCGGTGAGGATGTCGGCGCCGCCCGCGCAAATTTGGCAAGCTGCGAGGAAAATCTGAAATATCTGAATTACCAAATCGAGACGCAAAGCGTGCTAAAAGCGCCCTTTAGCGGGCAGATTAGAGCGCGCCTTAAGGAGCTTGGCGACATCAGCATACCCAGCGTGGGCGTTTTTGAGCTCAGCGAAGTAAAAAACAAGCGCGCGAAATTTTATCTAAGCGAAAATCAGCTCCGCTTCCTGCGCGCCGGACAGAGCGTACGGATCATCGCCGCGGACGGCTCTAGCTCGAGCGCAAAGATCGCCTACGTGAGCCAAACCGCGATGTACACGCCCCGCACGGTACAGACCGAGGAGCTGCGCGCCGATCTCGTGTGGGAGGCGCGCGCCGATTTCAGCGACGAGGACGGCAGCTTTCGCCTAGGACAGCCGATCAGCGTGGAATTTTAACGGGCGAGCAGCGCACGCGAAATTTTAATGCACGAGTGTAATTTTAGTGCGCGGGCGGAACTTCGGATACTGCGGGCGAAATTTGGATAGCCAAGCTCGCTGCCCGGCAAAATTTTACGCAATGTCGCGCGAATCGTGCATAAGGCGTGAGTTTGATGAAATTTTAAAAGCGCACTTCGAGGTAGAATTTAAACGGCGCCTGTTCGGCAGGGCAGGGCGATAAATTTTTGCTGCGCCTAAAATACATCGTCTCGGCGGCGATAAAATGCTGCGCGCTTATAACGAAGCCGTACAAAGGCGGCGTAAAATTTATCGCGCAGGTTTTGCGCGAGCCGGCGGGGCTTTGGATAAAAGATCGGAATTTTGCAGCGCGGCGAGTAAAATTTTGGCGAAATTTTGGCGCAAAGCAGCGCGGGTAAAATTTTAAAATTTGCAGCTCGGCGGAGAATAGGTAAAAGCCGGGCGGTATAACGGCAGCGGGCTTTTTTCCAGCGGGCGTTTTGCGATAAACGAGCGACGATTGAACCGAGCGTGGACGGCAGTAAAATTCATCACGAAACAAACGGCACGATAAAATACCGATTGCGGACGGAAGTGAAATTTTACCCCAAAGGACGCGGTAGCTGAAGTCGGTACCATGCTAAGGAAAACCGAGATTAGGTAAAATTTCGCCAAAGGGCATGGTGGCGGTAAAATTTCACGCTAAAAGGCGCGGCTGCGATAAAATGTCATCATAAGAGGCACGGTGCAGGTAGAGAGCTCGGCGATCATAGGTCGCCAGGTGTCAAAACTTGCTTTCGTTTGCGTTTTGAAGCAAATTTATCACGGGGTGCTCGCGGACCGCGTCATGTAAAAATCGCGCCGTTCGTGCGGGCACGCAAAATTCGAGCGGCGACTTGCAGGGCACCCCGGCGTGATAGGGCTTGGTTTCGCGCGCTTGCGGTAAGTTGCGTCGAATTTATGCGAGGTTTGGGCGAAATTGTTCGATGCGCGTTGCTAAATTTAAAGCGCGCGGCGGTTGTAAAACCGAGATGCCGCGGCGGTCACAAAACTAAGACGCCGTAGCAGCCGCAAAACCACGATGTCTCGGCGGCTACAGAAGCAAGGCGTCGCGACAAAGCGCCGCGTTTAGGCATGTGTAGGTCTCGTTCGTCGCGCCAAGCGACGGGGCGAGTAAATAAAATTTGGAGCTAAGCTTGGATCTACTAAATATCGTAAATTTAAAGAAATTTTACCTGCGAGAGGATCGCAGCAAAAACGTCGTTTTTGAAAATTTTGATCTGCGAATTGGCGATGCACCGCGGCTCATCAGCCTCACGGGCCCCGACGGCGCGGGCAAATCCACGCTTTTAAAGCTCATCTGTGGCATCATCGCGCCCGATTGCGGCGAGATAAAATTCGCAGGTTTCACCCCTAGCGGCGAAAATAAAGAATTCGTCCGCGCAAACGGCTATATGTCGCAGAGCTTGGGGCTTTACGAGGAGCTTAGCGTCTGGCAAAATTTAAACATCTTCGCAGGCCTAAAAGGGCTAGATCTAAAAGACGGCGAGGAGTATCTGCGCGGGCTTTTGCGCCGCGTGGGGCTTTTAAAATTTAAAGATTACGCCGTGGATTCGCTCTCCGGCGGGATGAAACAAAAGCTAGGCGTCGCCTGCGCTATTGCGGCTCGTCCGCGGCTTTTGGTGCTAGATGAGCCCACCGTCGGCGTCGATCCGCTCTCGCGCAGCGAGCTGTGGGCGATCGTGCGCGAGTATCTGGATCAAAGCGGCGCGAAATGCATATTTTCGACGGCGTATTTCGACGAGGCGGCGGATGCCGATCTGACGCTGATTTTGCTCGGCGGCAAGATCATAGCGCAGGAGCGCGCCGCAAAGATCACCGCGGCGCTGCGGGACCGCACCTTTCGCATATGCAGCGAGGATTATCAGAGCCTGGCGCGCCGCTTGATGTTTAAGACGCAAAGATTTTTAAAAAACTCCCCGCTCATCGACATTTGCCCCAGAGACGGCAGCGTCGATCTGCTAAGTGAGGAGCCGATAAGCCTGCGCGATCTGCAGGAGTTTTTAAACGCAAGCCTAGAGGGTGATGGCGAAAATACAGAGCGCGAAAACGGGTGCGACAAAGACATGGATCCCGAAAACGGGCGCGGCGAAAATTTTAAAATTTCAAACGAAAACGAGGGCGTTAAATTTAGCGAAAACGAAAGCGCGAAATTTAAACTCAGTCCGCGCGAGGCGAGCCTAGAGGATGCGTATATTTTTCTAAACAAAGCGGAGATCGGCGCGGCGAACTTCGGCTGCGAAAAAAGGAGCTTCGATGCGGCTCAAACCGTCATCAAAGTGCGCGACGTGAGTAAAAAATTCGGCTCATTCACCGCCGTGGAAAATACGAGTTTCGAGGTCAAAAAGGGCGAGATTTTCGGCCTTCTGGGCCCAAACGGCGCGGGTAAGACGACGACCTTTCGTATGATCTGCGCGCTTTTGGGGATGAGCGGGGGCGAGATCTCGGTCATGGGCGAGGATCTGCGCTACGCCAAATCATCGATCAGATCGCGCATCGGCTATGTCTCGCAGAAATTTTCGCTTTACAAAAAGCTAAGCTGCTATCAAAATTTAGAGTATTTCGGCCGCAGCTACGGCATCGGCGGCATGGCGCTGAAACGGCGCATAGAAGAGCTTTTGAGCGAGTTTGGCTTGCAGCGGCTGCGAAACGAGACGTGGCAAAACCTGCCGTTCGGCGCGGGGCGCAACCTCAGCATGGCGTGCGCGCTCATCCACCGCCCCGAGATTTTATTTCTCGACGAGGCCACCAGCGGCGCCGATCCGCTCTCGCGCAGGCTCTTTTGGAACCGCATAAACGCGCTGGCGCGCACCGGCGTGAGCGTGGTCGTGACGACGCATTTTATGGAGGAGGCGGAGTATTGCGATCGGTTTTTGATCCAAGATCGCGGCAAAATCCTGGCGCTAGGTAGCCCCGACGAGGTCTGTGTGCAGCGCGGGCGGCGGCTTAGCGTGCAGCAGGCCTTCATAAACGAGGTGCAAAAATTTAGAAGCGAGGCGGGCGATGAAGGCTTTTGATCTGAATTTTGCGCGAGCTGCGAGGATTTTTGATCTGAATTTTATTCGGACTTGGCGAAAACCAGCGCGCCCGCGCGATAAAATTTTAAGCGGCGAAAAGCTCTTGCGGGGCGATGAAATTTTAAACGGCGGCGAAATTTGGAGCGATAGTAAAATTTTAAATGGCAGTGAAATTTTAAGAGATTGCGAAATTTCAAGCGGCAGCGGAATTTTAAATGAAATATCGCGCGGCGGGATACGGCGCGGATTTTGTAGATGGATATTGCGCGAGCTCCGCGGTGAAGCGAGCTCGCCTCGTCTGCGCCGTAAATTTCAAAGTGCGAGCGGCTCGCAAACGGATTATAAATTTAAAAATGCTACCACTCTGCAAACAGATCGCAAATTTAAAATGGCGGTCAGTCTGCGAGTAGCTTGTAAATTTAAAACCACGATGCAAGAATTTCATCGCGGATCTTCCGCCGTCGCGGGGCTTTTGCGCCAAAAATCTAGCAGCGAGGCCGTGCTGCGCAACTGTTTAAAATTTCAAAGTTCGCCGTATGTGCTCGCGCGTTTAAAATTTCAGAGCGCGATGAGCAAAATGGGCGCGGGCAGTCCGTCTGTGCCGTTAAAATTTCAAATCTCGGTTGCCGCACTTGCGCGATTGAAATTCGGGGGCTCGCCGCGAGCGGCGGAGCACTGCAAAATCCGAGCACGGGGGCAGGGCGGATGAATTTTACCTTTTTAAAAATCCTCATAAAAAAGGAGTTTGCGCAGATCGCAAAGGACCGATCGGCGCTCGTGATCGCGTTTTTGATGCCGCTAATTTTGGTCGTGATCTACGGATACGCGATGCGAATGGATATAAAGCCCGTCAAGGTGGGCTTCGTAAGCGATCTGGGCTCCAAAATTGAGCGTGATCTGCTCGGCGGATTTTTGGGCTCAAAATACCTGCAAACCCGCGTTTACACGGACTTAGAGAGCGCGAGGAGGGATTTTAGGGCGCACGAGATCGAGAGCATTTTATATTTTGATCCGCGCTTTGCGGCTAAATTTCAAAACACCTTGAGTGGGCTCGGCGGCACGGGCGGCGGCATAAATTTAAACCTATCTATCGACGAAAGCTCCTTCGCGGGCGGCGCAAGCGATATTCAAAGTACGGGCGGCGGCGAAAATGTCCGTCCGCTTGAGGACAGAGGCGCAGACGCCGGCACGGAAAGCGGCATAAACGCCTCCGTGGGCGGCGCAAGCGGCGATAGTTCGTACGGCAACGGCGCGAAAACGGGTGGCAGTGCAAATTCTTTTGGCGGCGGCAGTGGAGTAGATTCCGGCGGTAGCGCAGGCAACGTGAGCGCAAATCAAGACAGCGTAAATTTAATCGGCGGCGTGGGCGATACGAATGCTGGTTTTATCGGCGAAGCGGACTATCTTCAAAATACGAGCGGCGGCGTCAATGCGAGCCCCTCCGCTAACGGCGCGGGTGGTGTAAGCAGCGCTGCAAATAACGGCGGCGGCTCAAGTAGTGCAGGCGGTGCGAGCAACTCAGATAAAGACGGCGCCGAAATTTTTCTTATTCAAAACGCCACGCAGTCGCAGCTCGCGCTTCTTAGCTACGTTTACGTTGCAGGCGTAATCGAGCAGGTTTTGGCGCAAGATTACGGCTTTTTAAACGCAAATTTAAACACCGCGGCAAGGCCCGTCAGCGTGAATTATCGCAGCTGGTTCAACGAAGCCAACGAATCGACGTGGTATCTCGTATCCGCCGAGTACGTGGGGATTTTGGGGCTCATTTGCCTATTTATGGTCGCGGTCGTGATCTCGCGCGAATGGGACCGCGGCACGATCGCCTCGCTTTACAACTCCAACGCAAGCGCGCTTGAGATCGTCACTGCCAAGGTCGGCGCGTATTATTTCCTAGCGCTTTTGGGCAGCGCGATGACGCTCGTTTACGGGCAGGCGCTTTTGGGCATCCCGATCCGCGGCAGCGTAGCGATGCTACTGGCGACGCTTTGCGTCTTCGTGCTGGAAATGACCTGCCTAGGCATGCTGATCTCGGCGATCTGCAAAAATCAATTCCTAGCGCAGGAATACGCCATCGTCATCGGCTACCTGCCCGTGACGCTGCTTAGCGGCATGATATTTGATCTACGCGGACTGCCCGCGGCAATCAATTTCATCGGGCACCTACTGCCGCCCACATACGCGGTCGAATCCTTTCGCATCTGCTTTCTATCGGGCGGACAGAGCGCGACGCTGTGGGCGAACCTCGCCATTCAGGCGCTCGGAGCGGTTTTATTTTTCGGCTTGTGCGTGCTTAGCGTAAAAAGGGGCGCACGATGAAAATTTTATTTTTGCTCTGCGCTTGCGCGGAGAAATTTCGCGCCGCAAAAATCGGCGCAATTAATGTTCCGCTTTCGCCCGAGGCATCGATGGCGGAATTTCACGCCGCCAAAAGAGAGGACGCGATGAAAATTTTAGAATTTTTTTGCAAGCGAGCGGAGCGCGGGCTTGAAATTTTAAAATTTATCGGCGCTAGGCGCTTCGGTTTGCAAGCGGCGTCGGAGCGTGAATCTGAAATTTTAAAATTTAACGCCGCAGAGCACTTAAAAAGCCGCTTCGAACCGCAAAAGCAAGCGGCGGAATTTTTAAAATTTGCGCCTATGCCGTGCAATCGGTTTGGAATTTTAATGAAACAAGCTTCGGCGGCGCGATCTTACGACGTAGCCACGAGAGGGGGCACACGGATGGGATTTTTAAAGTTCATGCGTGCTATAACACGCCCCGCGAACGCCGTGCAAAATTTCATATCGCAGCACAGATTTGGAATTTTAAAATTTACGCGCACTTCAGCGCGTCTTGCGGACACAGCGCAAAATTTTATATCGCAGCGTGGATTTAAAATTTTAAAGCTTATTTGCGAGCCGCCGCGCACTCCGAGTCGTGTTTTGCCGAGCGCAGATAAAGCCGAAGTAGGGCGCGCGGAAAATTTTAGCAAATTTGACCTCACGGGCGCGCTTTTAAATTTTAAATCGTGTTTTGTGATGCAGCTTTGCAGCGCGGTTACACGGCGTAACTACGAAGCGTGGCGTAGCGAAATTTACGCCGTTTGCTTGCATAAGTACCCCGCTTTGATTCGAGCCGCAAGCGGTAAAATTTCGCGCTGTGAAGTAGAGCGAGCGACGAATGCTTTGCTTTCACAGGGAGTGAAAAAAATGAAATTTTGCGCCCCAAAGAGGCATACGATGAAATTTTTAAAATTTCTAGGCGCGAGACGCTTGGGCTTGCAAGCGGCGGTTGGGCGCGGGTTTAAAATTTTAAAATTTAGCGCCGCAGAGCGCTTAAAACGCCGCTTCGAGCCGCAAAAGCAAGCGGCAAAGCCTTTAAATTCTAGCTCCTTGTCGCCGTGCAGGTTTAAACTTGCGCTTTTAAAATTTACGCCTGAGGTGCCGCGCAATAGATCTGAAATTTTAAAATTTACGCTCGCACGGCGCAAATTCAAACTCGTGCCGTGCAAATCTAAATCCGAGCCGCGCAAATTTAAACCTATGCCTGCGATACGTTTAAATTTCACTTTAAATTCTGCGCCGCAAGCTCGCGCAGCTAAATTTGAAAATGGCGTTAAATTTAAAGATGCCGCTAAATTTAAAAGGGGCGTGCGATGAACGCTCTGCGAAAATCCCTGCTTCGAATTCGCGCGCTTATTAAGAAGGAATTTTTGGCGATGTTTCGCGACAAGGGCACGCGCATGGTGCTGATCGTGCCGGTGTTGGTGCAGGCGATCTTATTCGGCTACGGCGCGAATTTCACGCCCAAGCAGGTGCACTACGCGATTTTGGATGACGCACGCGATGCGACATCCACCGCGCTGGTGCAGCAAATCGCCGCTACGCCAATGTTTAAAACAGGTCTTGGCTGCAAAGACCTAGAGTGCCTGCGCCGCGCGGTGGGCGAGGGCGAGGCGCTGATCGGGATCTATTTCGGTAGCGATTTTAAGGACACGCACGAGATTTTAATCATCGCCGATTCGCGCAATACGACCTTGGCAAACACCGTCATCGGCTTCGTGCAAGCCATAGCTGGGGAATACAACGCACAGCATTTCGTCAATTTAATCAGCATAAATCCGCGCTATGTTTTTAACGAAAACACGATCACGCGCTACACGATCATGACGGGGATGATTTTGGGGCTTTCGATGATTCAGGTGCTGATGCTATCGGCGTTTAGCGTCTCTCGCGAGCGCGAGGAGGGCAGCTTTGATATGATGCTGATGACGCCTGCAAACCCGCTTGAGATGCTAATCGGCAAAGCAGTGCCGCCCGTGCTGATCGCGATCGCGCAGGGGCTTGCGCTGTTTTTGATCTGCGTATTTTACTTCGAAATTCCGTTTCGAGGGCGCTTTGCGGATCTTTTTGCGATCATCGCGATCTTTAGCGCCTGCAACGTAGGCATCGGTCTCGTGATCTCGACCGTTTGCAAAACCTCGCTACAATCGGTCGTGAGCTCATTTTTGTTCCTGCTGCCGTGCATTATGATAAGCGGGCTGATAACACCTGCGGACGCGATGCCGCGGTGGTTTTACTACATCGCGCACCTCGATCCGATGTATTATGCCAACAACTGCATGTGGCGGATCTATCTGGAGGGCGCGGGCCTAGGCGAGCTGTGGCATCTCATCGTGCCGCTGCTGCTGATCGGCGTAGGCACGTTGAGCTTTGCGGCGTCGCTTTTTAGAAATAAGCTGGATTAGGGATCTAGATCGGAATTTTAGTTAGAATTTCAGCTGGAATTTTGGCTTGGATTTTGCTTCGTCGTGAACTTCTGCTCAAAATTTTAAATTGATCGCGGAATTTCGGCTTGGAATTTTGCCCTAAATTTTGCGCGTTCGTAGCGGATAAAATTAAATCAAAATCCCGTGTTTTCGCCAGATACGCCGCTCGTCGCGATAAAATTTCGCGCCTTAAATTTTAAAAATTTTGCGAAATTCCGTTTTGCGAGTAGAGTTAGAATTTAAATCCGGGGTTGCCCGGGCGTCTTGCGGCGGTCGTATCATCTGTGCTCACTGCTGAAGCAGGCATATTTGCGGTATCTGCGCTCGCCTTGGAAGCGGGCTTTTTCGCATCGTCCGCATCCGATTTCTTAAAAGCAGCGAGTTTGCTGTAAATGCTCAGTTTTTCGCCGTCCGCACCTAGCTTGGCGCCGTCAAGCTCGCTAGAATTTTCCGCGCCGCATAACCTTGTGGGGTTGAATTTTATCCATGCTATGATTAGAAAAATCCCCGAAAACGCCGTTACTAGCGACGCTGCGATTAGATACGGCAGCGCGAGGATTACGCCTATTTTAGCTAGCGCGCCCAATACCGCTTCGCAGAGCCACGCCATGGACACTGCTATGCCGTAGATTTTAAATAAATCTACGCCGCTAAGTGTGGCTAGGCGGCAGTTTAATACGCCCCAGATTATCACCGCCGCGCACGTCGAAAGGACGTAGAGCAGGGTGTAGAGCAGATCGAGCATCGCGCCCTCTTTTAGCGCTACTATCATGGCGCAGTAGCACAAAATCGCGACGATCGGGATACTTTCTATCAGCCTATAGGTATTAACGAAGCGCACGCCTAGCGCCTTTTCTAGGCAAACGAAGCAGTCGTAAAATATCGCTAGCGTTGCTAGTAGCGCTAAAACTCTAAAAATCGCGACCCCGTCCTCGTCTATGCTGTTTACGCCCACCGTGCCGCTTACGCCGATGCCTAGCAGAATCACGGCGCCTAAAACTCCGCGGAATTTCGCCTTGCGAAGCAGATCTTGCTTTGAAATTTCTTTCATTTTTATCCTTTGAATTTTCTAAATTTACGCGCTATCTTGTGGCTTTGCTGCGTGCGGCGACGCTGTGCCGGATGGCGCGGCTTGGATGTTGCGGTTTAGACTTGCAAAAGCGGGCGGTCGCTGCAAAACGAAAGCGCTTCGGCTTAGGCGAGCTTTTCTATCTTGCTCCAGGCTAGTAGATGCACGATGCTAGTTATTATCAAGGCAGCAAACGGCAGAAATTCCTTAAATGATGTGGCGACTAAAACCGCAACAGAATCGTCAATTTGCGGCTTGGAGGTAGCCAAACCGAATGGTCCTGCGCCACATAGCCAATTTAGCGCAAAAAAGAAGGCGCAGAGCCACACATAAGCCCGAAAGATGTTCACGCCGCTTACGCGCGCAAGCGAAAAATTTATGCGAAGCCATGCGACGACCACGTAGATTGCGGCTGCGGGCACCGCTAAATTCGATATCGTCTCTCCTATTGTCTCTCTAATCATCTCTTCTCTACAAGAACTTATCGGATGAAATAATGAAAACACCGCGAGGCAGATGAAAACAATTACGCAGTTGCGGTAAAGTGCCGCCGCTTTTATGCCGCTAAGCGCAGAGATTTTACAGAGCGCTCTTAGCCTATAAATCACCGAGAAACAGATAAGAGCGATAAAAATTCCGCTTACGATCACAAACATTCCGCCGGAAGCAAGACCTATAGCCTTAAAAACCGCGAGCACCGCCGCTAAAAATAGATCGATGCCAGTGCTGATTATCCCCTCTTTTCTTGCCTGAGATACGAGATCTTGCACGTCGTATAACTCCTTTTAAAATTTATTTCAATATGCAAAAAGCAGATGTAAAACGCTAATCAAACCGAAAAGAGCGAAATTTTATCGTGACAAGAGGTTTATAAAATTTAAAATTTAAACCCCCGCGCTTATCCTTTCCATCTTGCTCCAGGCTAGTAGGTGCACGATGCCGGTTATTATGAGAGCGGCAAACGGCAGGAGCAGTTTAAGCATTACGACAGCAATAGCTAAAGCCGAGACCTGCTCGGTCCGCGGCTCAGAAATAGCTATAGCAATAATCGCTGCGTTGCATAGTATATTTAGCACAAAAAGTCCCACGCAGAGCCACACATAAGTCCGAAAGGTACTCACGCCGCTTACGCGCGCCAAAGAGAAATTTATGCGAAACCATGCGACGATTATGTAAATAACGCCTACGAAAAGTGCTAGTCCAAATATCGCCGCAAATGGATTATCGCTCTGCCCGCCGTCTGCGTCAGGCTCTCTCGGATAAAGGTAATTGAGCACAAGTGCTAGCGCAAAAAAGCAGACGCAGATTATTATGCAGTTGCGATAAAGCGTCGCCGCTTTTATGCCGCTAAGCGCTGAAATTTTTCGGAGTGCCTGCAATCTTAAAAATGCCGAAACACAAATAAAAGCGATCAAAATTCCGCTAGCGATATAATTTATTTCGTCACCCACAAACTTGGGCTCATTGTAAGAGATATATCCTACCACGATAAAAACCGCGGGTAACGCCGCCAAAAATAGATCAATGCCGGTGCTGATCATCCCCTCTTTTCTTGCCTGAGATACAATGAATTGCATATATAAACCCTTTTTAAAAATTTGACCCGAAGTATATATAAACAAACATAAAACACGGATTAAATCGCAAAAATCGGAATTCTATCGCGACAAGATATTTGCGAAATTTTAAACTTTTACGCTTATCTTTTCTATCTTGCTCCAGGCTAGCAGATGTACGATGCTAGTTATTGTGAGGGTTATGGGGAATATCAAATGGTATAGTGCATTTAACGGAAAAAGGATGACGCAGAGCCACACATACGTCTCAAAGATCCCCACGCCGCTTACGCGCGCTAGAGCAAAATTTATGCAAAACCACGCTACGATCATGTAGATTGCGCCTGCAAACGCTATCAAAATGCACAATATCATTGCTAAATGCTTGTGTGAGATCGATAAAGGAATCGATAAAAAGATGCTTGTTATGGCAATGACACAGATGCAGACAATTACGCAGTTGCGGTAAAGCGCCGCCGCTTTTATGCCACTAAGCTTTGAAATTTTGCGGAGCGCTCTTAATCTAAAAAATACCGAAATACACAAAAGAGCAAAAATAATTCCGCCAGTGATACATGTAGCCGCCTTGTTGCCGCTAAGCCCTAGCATATCGCCCGTAGCAATATCTAGCGCAACTAAAGTCGCAGGCACCGCCGCTAAAAGTAGATCAATGCCGGTGCTGATCATTCCTTCTTTTCTTGCCTGAGATACGAGATCTTGCATAATAAGCCTTTTTGAAATTTATCTCGAAGTATACATAAATCGATGTAAAGCAGGAATTAAATAGCTAAATTTAAAATTTCAAAATTTTGTCGCGGCAAGTTTGCAGACTGCGGAATTCCAGGAATCCTACCAGAGCGAGAATAAAATTCCGCCGCGGGATTTTAAAATGGAATTCCATCTATGGATTTACGAGGTAGAATTTCGCGGTGGAATTTCAGATCTCAAGCGAAACATACTTTCATCGTACGCTTTGAAAGTCAGCAAGCTGCAGAAAATTCTGCTATGAGATTTCTGATCGGAATCCCCCGTGGTAAAAATTTTGCTATGGAATTTAGGCTGGAATTCTAAGGCAAAACCTCGATATAAAATTTTAATCAGAATTTCAAGACGGCATTTCAAGACAAAATTCTGCGATTTAAATTTCGCCCAAGATAAAATCCCACGATTTAAAATTTCGCGCCGATTGATACCGCCGCTCTGGCGCTACCTTACCTGCGCGCTGAAAATTTGCGTGATGCTGGGGATTTGCTCGCCCTCTACGTCAAATTCCGCCGTTTTCATCCGCACGCGGTAGAGCGCGTTTAAATTTTCCTCGTTTAAAACCTCGGCGCTGCTCCCGTAAACGTAGCTAAGATCGTCTTTTAAGATGAGCGTGCGGTCCGCCACCGCAAGGGCGTGGTTTGGCTGATGCGTGGTAAAAACGATGCCGGCACTACTTTTTTGCTTCAAATTTACGATTAGGCTTAGCACGCGGTCTTGGTTTTTAATATCAAGCGCGCTGGCGGGCTCATCTAAAAACAGAATTTCACTCTTGCTCGCGATCGCTCTGGCAAAGAGTACGAGCTGCTTTTGACCGCCTGAAAGCGAGTTGAAGCGCTTATTTTTTCAGGTGCGAAATTTCAAGGCTCTCAAGCGCGTCCAGGCAGATCTGCACGTCGCGTTTGCTAGGTTTTGAAAATAGCGAAATATCGCGCACGCGCCCCATCGCCACGATGTCTTGCACGCTGTAATCAAACGCCACGCTGAAGCTTTGCGGCAGGAAGCCAAATTTCGCCTGCGTAAAAAGCCGCCCCTCTTTGAGGCTCAAAATTCCCATCATGCACGACATCAGCGTGCTTTTGCCCTGACCGTTTAGCCCCAGGATCGCTAAAATTTGACCGCGCTCAATCTCAAAACTTAAATTTCTAAAAAGAAATTTTCCCTCTTCGTAGAAAAATCCCGCGTCCTTGATGGAGAGCAAACTACCTTCTGTTTGCATCGGCGCTCCTTTTTAAGAGGATGGCGAATATCGGGCTGCCGATGAGCGCGGAGATAATGCTAAGCGGCACTTCGCTAGAGCTGATCGAGCGCGATACGTCGTCGATAGCGAGCATAAAAACGGCTCCAGCTACGAAGCAAGCGGGCATCGATCGCAAGTGGTCGCTGCCAAATATCATCCTAGCGACGTGCGGCACTACAAGTCCGATCCAGCCGATGTTTCCGCTGACGCTGACCTGCGCGGCGACTAGCAGGGTGCAGACGACGAGGATGACCGAGCGCAGCCGCACGATGTTTACGCCGAGCACCTTTAGATCGCCGTCTTCGAGGCTGAGTAGGTTAAATCGCCATCGCATCGCGATGAGCGCCGCGACGCAGGGCGCCGAAACGGCGGCAAGCATGATGAGCTTGTCGTAGTCTGCACGCACGAAGCTGCCAAGCAGCCAGTAGATGATGTTTGGCAGCACGTCTTCGTTGTCGGCTAGATACTGCACGAGGCTCGTTAGCGCGGCAAATACGCCGTTTATGACGATGCCGGCTAGGATGAGCGAAAAGACGTCGCTGCGAGAAACGAATTTGGCGATAAAATAGAGCATAAAAAGCGCGGCGAGTCCGAAAAAGAAGGCAAAGCCCACGATAAAGTAGGAGCCAAAGCCGAGCATGATGCAAAGCGCGCCGCCGAATGCCGCTGCGGTGCTCACGCCCACGATGTGCGGGCCTACGAGCGGGTTTTTAAAAACCGCCTGAAGCGCAAGGCCGCTAAGCGCCAAGATCCCGCCGCAAAGGCTCGAAAGTAGGGCGCGCGGGATGCGGATATCAAGCACCACGCTCTTTGCCGTCTCGTCGTCGGCGGAGCCGAGTAAAATTTTACCCGTCTCCTCTAGGCTAACCGGATACTGCCCGATGCCCAGCGATACCGCAAATAGTAGGACCCAGAGCAGCAGCAGGGCGGAAAATTTCATTTATAGCTCGTGCGGTAGAATTTTTGATAAAATTCCTCCACTTTTTTGTCAAACTCCGCCTCGTCAAAGTGCTTCGGATAGAGCTTCATCGCTAGCCACCACTCGCCAAGCGCCATGGCTTCGGCCGTCGGATAGCCCCACGCTTTGGCGTATTCGGGCATCATGTAAATTTTATCCTCTTTAACCGCGCTTAAATTTGCAAGCTGCGGGTTGGATTTAAGCTCGGCGGGTACCTGCGGGTAGCGGTCTTGCACGAAGATCATCTGCGGCGCCCACGCTAAAATTTGCTCGGCAGAGACCTGCTTGTAGCCCTTGATACTATCCGCCGCGACGTTTTGCGCGCCTGCACGCATAAACATTATGCCCGTGTATTTGCCGCTGCCGTAGGTCGCAAGATCGGGATTTGCCATGTAAATTTTAGGTCTTTTATCTACGATGAAGTCGCTAAATTTAGCCTTTAGCTGTTCTTGCGAGGTTTTGACGAAGCTTATGAGCTCGGCGGCCTCTTTCTTGCGGTTTGCAACCTTGCCAAGAAGCTCGATCCCGTCGTAAAAGCCCTCGGTGTAGGCTGCCTCGTCGTCTTTGAAGGTCGGATTTAGCTTGCCTTTATCGGCGGCGTCGCTGCGCTGAAAGCTAACGGCGATCACGGGGATTTTGAGCTCGCTCATCTTGTCGATGTATTCTTTCGGGATGTAGTTCGTGACGATCACGACGTCGGGCTTTAGCTTGAGCACCGCTTCATAGTTGATGACCTTTAGATCGCCAGGTGTGGGCATGTCTTTTAGGCTCGGGGCTAGGCGGATATAGTTTTTGCCGAGCGACTTTTCCCACGACTCCTGCACGCCGACGACCTTATCCAGCGCGTTTAGCTCATTTAGCGCGTTTAGGCTTTGGTGCTGAAGCACGACTATGCGTTTAACCTCGTCAGGCAGCGTGACGTCGCGGCCTAGCTGATCGGTTACGATCCGATCGGCAAAAAGCGAACTAGCGCACAGCGCAAGGGCTAGCGCGAAAGAGTGAAATTTACTCATATTTTTTCCTTTAATTTAGATTATATACTTTTTAATACGCCCGATTGTGCGTGCTTCTTAGGCGGCTGCGTTTAGAAAATATACTTTGAAATATTATAGATTTTTAATGATAAATTTTAGGTAAAAGATGAAATTTTAAAGTAGGGCGAATTTGAAAATTTACATCGGCATATGAATTTTGCGATACGATATGGAATACGTAAGTAAATTTATGAAATTTTAAATGGTTTGCGCGCAATTATAGATTGGTTTTTTGATTTATTTTGTAGGCGTCGCCCATAAGTTTTTATTCCAAAGCTCTGCGCCCGAAATTCCTTTAATCCTAATCCAGGCGATAAGTTCTAAAATTTCAGATAAAAGGATTATTGCGAGTACAATGTGCGCTGCCGTTGCACTACTCATTTCCGGCAATTTAATAAACGAGTTGATGATTTCTACAAGCACTAAATATATAAAATATAACCACGCGTAAGCATAAAAAATTTTACTCTTAGCGGCTTCTCCTAAGTAGTAATATACTATTGCCGGTGCTATGGTGCCGATAATCTTAAACGCTGTAATCGTTACATACCAAATGGTAACAAATTGCGTCTCTTTAATCTCCATAGAGTGATTAAGTCCTATGGCCATAGCCGCTAAAATGCAATAGAGTGCCTCCACGAAAGAACCGCCTCGCTCGTGTAAGGTATAATCTAGAGTCTCCAAGCTCACAATATTATTATTCATAGAATGTGGTAAAAGCGAAATAAATACGATAGCCCAAAGCACTCGGGCGATAAAGTTAATCAAATATGCCCTAAAGACCTTGCTAGCGGAGATATCCGAGATCATTTTGGTTGCCGAAAGCTTAAAGCTCATCGAAGTAAAAATCACGGCGACGATTATGGTCGCAGCGGCGAAAAAACCGCTCATCGTAATGCCATGCAAAAGCTCACAACAAGCCCAAATGATCAGATAAGTGCAGATTGCCAAAACGCTAGAGGTTATACCGCGAAATTTTATGGCGCTTAAAGTATCACGCTTCATTTTTTGCCTTTAGATTTTTAAAATTTTATGGCGGATTATACTTGCGGGATTTGAAATTTGGATAAATTTAGAAACTCCGCGTTACTGAATTTTAAAATTTAACGTCGTGAGATCGCAAAATTCTACCCACAAAAGCCCCGTGATAAAAAATTCGGCAAATTTTACCTCTAAAGGCGTGAGATCCACAAAGCCGAAATTTAGGTAAATTACTCTATAATTGTATTTTGTTTAATTATGGAGAGCGTTTTGAATATAAAAGGCGACATCGCAGATGGACTGACCGCAGGCATTATCACGCTGGCGCTGGCGATAGCAAACTCTATCCCCAGCGAGCTGGGAGCTAAAGCTGGTATCTCGGATATCTGGAAGTGATCGTGCTAGGGTTTTTACGGCAGCTTTCGGTGGTACAAAAATGTAAATCTGGAGACCTACTAGACCTATGACGGTCGGTAAGTGCCGCCGCGGTTGTGAGATTTGCGAGTGATGCTGGGGAGTGGGGATCGGCTTTGTGATTGTGGTATTTGCCATTTTGGAATTTGCGCTTAGGTAAATTTATCAAATATATCCCGTACTTTATCATTTCGGGCTTTATGAATGGCGTGGATGTCATAATAATTTTGCTTCATATAAATCCGGTGTTATGGCAAAAGGGCTTGGGCAAAATCACGGATGCGATCGTCGCTATTCCTAAGAGCGTCGCATCTAAAATCTAGCTACGCTTATACTCTTAGCGCAGCAACGCTAGTGATCTTATATATTATTTCCTAAAAAGCTCTCAAGACTTGTGTTTACGCTACTTTTGTGCTAGTAGTTTTAATCCCAATCTGCTACGCAATGAGCCTTGACGTACCTATGATAGGCGCGATCCCTATGGACTTTGCTAGCTTTACGATCCCTACGCTGAAAATTTTGTTACATAAGCTCTATCATAGGATATGGGTTAATTTTAGCGATTTTAGGTATGATATATTCGCTGCTGACTTCGCTTGTGGCAGATTCGATCACCAGAACCAAGCACTCCTCAAATCAAGAGGCTCATCGGTCAAGGTATCGGCAATGTGCTAGTGGGCTTTATAGGTGGTATCCCGAGAGCTAGCGCTACGATGCGAACGGTTGCAAATATTAAAGCGGGTGGGCTTGATAGATTATTTGATATAATGCAACTCAGTACTTTTTGTTACTGGCGGCATTGGTGTTTGCATTAGTAGCCGCATACGTGCCACTAGTGATGCTTGCCGGGATTTTATAAAAAGATAGGTGTCGATATCCTAGATTACCGCGTACTACGCGGTTTAACACATGTGCCGAAAAAACGTGTTAGTAATGATGCCGTATTTTTCTAACTGTGTTTGTGGAGCTTATCTTTGCCGTAGCAGTAGGCGTGGTGCTTGCGCATATAATTTATTACGCCAATTCATGCAAGGGTAAAAAGAAATTTGCTATCAAACCCTATATCTCGACGATGCGAAATTTGTCGAGATTATCGGACCGATATTTTTTACTGATAGCGCGCGTATTGTAGATGATCTACGTCTCCGGGTATGCCGGAAAAAGCTCACAATCGATTTCGGTCAGGCGACTTTTATAGACATTTCATTCGCTTACGCGCTCGAGGATTTTTTTGCAATGTGTTTAAAAAAATGCTACAAATGTGGATATAATCATCGACGAACGGCTATTTTTGGGTACGCTATTTTCGCTAATAAATTCCGATCTATTGGAAAAATTGAAGCCAAAATACATTATATTGGAATCTATCGAAAGACGAGCAGTGGATAGATTTGCATTTGATTTGGATAAATTTAAAAATGAAAGATCAAATTTAATAGCTCAAAAACGTGCTCCATCGTATCTTCAAACCCCAAAGCCATTTTTTATAAACACATTAAACTACAATAGCGTTTTATATCGCATAGCTTACAGGTTCAACGATCATGCCTTTTTATCAAAAGTGTATTATCTTAAGCTGGATGGAGATTTTTTTACCTCCAAAGATCAAAGCGGACTATTATTTTATTACGAAGATCTATATGGATTAGATAAATCAAATGCCGAAAATATTGCAGCGCTAAATAAAAATTTAAATGAAGTCCAGGAGCTTTTAGACAGATCCGGCATAAAACTATATTTTATGCCGATGGTGGATAAATACGATCTGTATTACGACCATATTTTGGATAAGAAATATGGAAAGAGCCGCTTTTTTGAACTGCTTCGCGGAGAGAACAAGCGATATGTATTTATAGACACGAAAAAAATTTTAAGCAAGCTGATAAAAAATGGAGTAAAGGACGTATATTTTTCCGATGATACACATATGAGCACCATGGCACTGAAAGAGATCATAGACAATATGGAATTTTAATTTAATTAATACCTATTTAAAT
This sequence comes from Campylobacter gracilis, assembly GCF_018374135.1. Classification (GTDB taxonomy): domain Bacteria; phylum Campylobacterota; class Campylobacteria; order Campylobacterales; family Campylobacteraceae; genus Campylobacter_B; species Campylobacter_B gracilis_A. The sequence goes on from NZ_JAHAFS010000002.1 coordinate 72,910, forward strand.
TTCGCGGTATCCAGTAGGGTGAAAGCAGTTGTAAAAAATAAATTGCTGCATACCAAACATTAGAGGCTATACTGCAAATTTGAAATTTAGACAAATTAGAAACGAGCAGCCTTGTTAAATTCAAAAATCGGTGCTAGTTCCAAATTTTTTAGCAACTTTCGAACGAAACGGCCTCTAGGAGTTTTAAATTCGCGAGCAAATGATCTAAAATCGCTTTTACATTTTAAACGTTAAACGCGCAACTAAAATTCCAGATGGATATACACAAATACGATCGTGGCGAGATTGTAAAGGGTACGAAAATCATCTATAAAGCGGCCATCTATAAAAACTTGCGAGTAACGTCAAAGGGAATTTATCGGCGGCGCAAAAAGAGTAGTGCGCGAGTGGAATTTAAATAGAGCAAAATTTGAATTAAATTTAATCTTTTGGTTTTAAACGAGGATTGCTTCAGGCAAATAGGCACTAGAAGCTGAATTTTAAAAATATGCGAGCATTTATGAAAAAGCGAGTATTCAAGCTAAAATTGAAATTTTGCCAGGAAGGCTTGTCCGTAGCACGATACGCAAATCGCGACGAGTTAAAAGCGCAGCCTACGCGCGGCAACTACAAAGTTCGCGAAAGTCCTCACATAGCGTAATCCGGCTTTTAAATTTAAAAGCCGGAGTAAAATTTAGAGCAAATTAAACTATTTTACCTCAAAAGCAAAGGACGCGATGATCGTCTCTTCGTCGCATTTCTTTGGATCCGAAAATGCGAGCTTATTTCTTGCTTTTAGTATCCAAGGACCTGGCTTTAGCGCCATTACCTCGATTTCGCCCTTATCATCGGTCATACCATAAAATGCACTCATATCTTCCAGAAATCCATCCGGCGCACCTTCAACCGCGGCATTTGCAAGCGGCTTGCCTTCAAATAGCACTTTAATTTTAAACGGCTTATTGGCTTTGAAATTTACCGGATTTTCTAAAGGTACGAGCTCGAGTCGCTCGCCCACGGGCTTAGTTATGAGATCGCCTGCTTGTGTGTTGATTACGCCCTTTGCGAGCATAGTGGCGCGACGGCAAAATTTAGCGTCTTTGATCGTATCTTTCGTGCCGCCCATATGCCATTTGCCGCTTTTATCCTCGGTCCAAAAGGTCGGTTTATATTGCCCGGTAATGATATAGACGCCTTCCGGCTGCTTTTCGCCCTCAAATTTATAGTTTTCGCTCGTGCGCTTTAGCTCGATTTTTTTGCCGTTTTTATCTATGACTACGGGGATTTCAAAATTATTCTCCCTCTGCTTATCGATCGGCTCGCACGTGGCAAATCCATCTCCAAATCCGATCTGAACCCTCAGTTTGTCGTCATTTTGGCCCGCAAGCCAAAAATCATGCGCGCCTGCTACGCTAAATGCACCTAAAACTACCAATGCAGCTAAACTTTTCCTCATTTTTCATCCTTTCTTTTAATAAAATTTACTAAATTTAAAAACTATATCTTACGCCGACGCCGAGCGTTCTGCCTTTGCCATAGGTGATCAAGACATTACTCGCTCTGTCGCGTATGTGCGAGAAATACTCTTTGTCGGTCAAATTTTTGACATAAAAATACACGTCAAAGCCATCTTTTAGGTAGCCTACTTTTGCATCCGCCGTAAAATAGCTCTTTTGGGCTAGCTTATTTTGAGCATCGAAGTAGGTCTTGCCTATCATATTTCCGTCCAGTCTCGTATAAATTCCCATCGGAGCGTAGTATGACGCGCCCAAAGAGAGCTTATACTCGGGGTTTTTCTCGATTTTATTACCTTTATTATTCGTGCCGTCTTTGTTGATGTAATCTCCGTATTTGGTCTTTAGCAGGCTCGCGGCTAAATTTATATCAAGCTCCTTGCTCGCTTTTGCGACACCTTCAAATTCCACGCCCATAGATTTTGATTTATCGGCGTTTGCGGTCGAGTAGATGTTGGGGTTATTGGGGTCGGTGTAAAATATATGCGTGCCCTTGATGTCCATATAAAATAGCGCGGTAGAAAATCTAAAGCTCTCATACGAACCCTTTACGCCGATCTCGTAGTCATCGCTCGTCTGTGCGTCAAATTTATTATCCTCTCTGCTGCCGCCGGTGGTATAGAAATTAAAGCCACCGGCTAGATAGCCCTTCGAATACATCGCGTAAATATTTAGCTCGTCGGTGATATCGTATCCAAGTGCGATTTTTGGCAAAAACGTCCTAAATGTCGCTTTCTCATCCATCGAAAACGCGGGCGCACCGGGATTGTGTCCCAGCTCGTATGAAAAGTAATCGACCTTTGTGTGTTTTCTGATCTGCTGATACCTGCCGCCAAGCGTAGCGTCAAATTTACTCGTGATCGGATAGATGATCTGACCGAATACCGATGCCGTCTGCGCGCGATTGACCGAAGGCCAATCCTCGACTATCGTCCTACCGCCGCCGTCGCCGTATTGATCGCCGATCGGGCCGAAGACTTGCTTTTCGTTTTCGTAATAAAGTCCACCGACCCATTTGAAGCTTTGCTCGTCATTGCTACTAAATCTAAGTTCCTCGGAGAAGGTATCATTTTTAGAATTTAAAAATGTAACTAGCCCGTAGTGATCGGGGTCGAGATAGGTTATTTTACTACCAAAATCCTCGTCGTAAAGCCCGTCTTTTTTGGCTCTACGAAAGGTCGTAGCCGAAGTCGCGTCAAATTTGTCAAATTCATATTTTAGATCTAACGCTCCCGAGCTAGAGGTTTGCTTTACGCGGGCGGGAGTTTCTAAGTTTATATGCTTGGCTTCGCTTTTTGAGATATTGCCAAATCTCGATTTTGGGATAAAAAGCTCGTCGAGCGAGTTGTCCTGGCGGTGAAAAAGATCGCCGTAAATTTTAATCGTAAAACGATCGGTCGGCACTATCTTTAAATTTAGTCCGAAATTGTAATTTTTCTTGTCGTTGGCTTTATCGCCGTTTAGATCGTTGATGATCCAGCCGTCCTCTTTGGACGCCGAGCCGTTTAATCCTAAAAATAGTTTATCATCAATCAGTGCGCCGCTGGTTTCAAAAAGACCTAGCATGTATTTGTGCGAGCCGTATTCGGCGCCGACGCTGCCGCTCCACTCGTTAGTCGGTTCTTTTAAAACGATATTGATGATGCCGCCGATTGAGTCTTTGCCGTAGATCGCACTGCTAGGACCTCGCAAAACCTCGACGTGATCGATATTTGTAACGGGGATATAGGCTGCGTCTTTGTTGCTTTGTGCTACGCCGCCGACATAGACCGTGACGGGGTTGGAACTCGTATATATCGAAGGATTGAGTCCTCTAGTGCTGATGCCCTCGTACATTCCGCCTACACCGGTAATGTTTGGCATAGTTTTGACCAGCTCCTCGACGTTTTTGACATCGCGCTCTTGTAGCTCAGTATCGCTTACGACGCTGATACTTTGTGGTACATCCTTTAAATTTTCACTTATTTTGTTTGCGGTAACTTCTACTTCGCCGAGATTTACGCTTTGCTTAGTTTGCTCGTCGGCTATGGCTGGATTTGCGGCACTCAATAAAAGTAGGGTAGCTGCAGCTTCAGAGAGAGAGAGAGAGAGAGAGAGAGAGAGAGAGAGTAAAAACTTTCAAAATTTAACTCCTAAAATCTGATAAAATTTTCGCGTTATTATATCAGATGAGATAATCATTGTCAATACTATTACAATATTAAATTAATGCAAAATATAAGTATGATTTGTATTAATTTAATATTGTAAATATTAGATACGAAATAGGGTGATGCAATAAGCTTATTAGAATTTAAATAAATACGTTCATAAAATTTATGTAAATGATGCAAAATTAATAAAATCAAAAAATTCATTTTTATAAATCGTTTATTGCATAAAAATCATTAATATGAAAATATATATCAGTAGTTTATCGTTTTTCAATTTTTTGGAGCAAAAGCACTATAATTCTAGGTATTTCATATTGAAAACTATAATTTTCAAGTAAAAAATCAATACGAAATTAACGTATAATTATGTGAATAATTTTATGTATTTTTAACGCATTTGTTGTTTTTATTAATGGTTTTTATTAGAAGAATTTTTACATAAATACATTTGATAATTTATGTGACTTAAAATGAAATTAGCAGGACGATGTGTTTTCCGCAAGAATTAAAATAGATAATATCTGAATTTGGCGGAAATGAAGTTTTGCTTATGGCGGGGATTTAAATTTAAAATATGGGCAGTTATGCCCCTAGAAAACGCCCTCTTTTATTCAATAACCAGGCGCATTAGATACATATCCTCGCCATCGATTACGCTGATTTCGGAGCTTTTGCAACGCGGGCAAGAAAAGTCGTTTTGCGTCAAATCTCCGCTAAAACCGCAGTTTTTGCATTTTACGACGATTTCTTGGGTATGGATAATGAGATCCGCATTTTCGCAGACGGTGCCTGCGCGAAAGACTTCATAGCAGTTTTGCAGATAATGCGCTTCCACGCCGCTTAGCCGCCCTATTTTTACGTGCAGTTTCCTTATCTGCGGACTTTTCGAACCAAATGCATCGTAAGACGCCTGCGGATTTGCATCTAAATTTTTATAAAAATCGCCGTTTTTGCCATTTGAGTTCGTATTCGTAGCACCCGTATTTTCGGTATACTCGGTGCCTATGTCGGTATTCGCGGAATCCGTATTTTCATTGGCGGTATCGTCGGCGATGTCGCAGCGATTTTTATCGCCCTGCTCGGCTGCGCCTTTTTTCTTTGCTTTTTCGGCGTTTAGCGCCTTTTCACATAGCGCCACAAGATCCGCTACGATCGATAGTTCATGCATTTTTTCCTCTAAATTTTACGGCCACGCCGTATTTTATACGAAATTTTATTGTAAATTTAAAAACGTGCTCTGAAATTTAGGCTTAAATTTGCCAAATTTGCACGCAAATTTAACAAATCCTCGGCAGTAGTTCGCCTTTCGGGAGCTCCAAAAATCGCTGCGAACCGTAGGCATTTTGCAAAATCACTCGCCCTTTTGCCGCATGCGAAGTTTGAAATTGTCCCGCCCTATTTTCTGATAACGTGCCCGCGTCGCTCACATCCACAGATCCATCATGTGCACTAGGTCTAGGCGTCAAAGCGCCCTTAAATTCGCCTTTGTCGTGCCCTGCTTCGCGTACTTCGCCGATGATTGCGGCATTTGCGTCAAATTCGCGCAGTATTTCAAGCGCCCTATCTGCCTCGGCGCCATCTTCTACGATCGCTACGAAAGTGCCTTCGTTTGCAAGCTCGTACGGCTCGAAGCCTAGCAGCTCGCACACGCCCACTACTTCGTCGCTGATTTTGATATCCTCTTCACGCACCAAAAATTCAAGCCCGCTAGAGCTTGCAAATTCATTCAAAACCGCGCTGAGCCCGCCGCGCGTCGCATCTCGCATCGCCTGGATCTTCACGCCTTGCGAGATCAGCTTTTCTACCGCAGCGCAAAGCGGTTTGCAGTCGCTTTGCAGCTCGCTGCTTAGCGCGATCTCGTCGCGTGCCGCGAGTATCACCGCCCCGTGCCGCCCGATGTCGCCGCTAAGCAGGATTTTTGCGCCCGCTTTGATATTTTGTACGCGCGCAGGTCGCAAAATACGGCCGATGCCGCTAGTGTTGATGAAAATTTTATCGCATTTGTCGCGCGGCACGACCTTTGTGTCGCCGCAAACGATACGAACGCCGCAGCTTCGTGCAGTGCTCGCCATCGAGTCCAGGATGCGTCGCAGCTCGCTTAGGCTAAGCCCCTCCTCGATGATGAGCGCGCAGCTTAAAAACAGCGGCTTCGCGCCCACCATCGCAAGGTCGTTGACGGTGCCGCAAACGGCGATCTTGCCGATGTCTCCGCCGTTAAAAAACAGAGGCGTGACGACGAAACTATCGGTGCTGAAAGCTATCTCTCTGCCGAAACTAGCCGCCAAATTCAAAGCAGAACTCGCCGCGCGGTCAAAACCAGCTCCGGCGTCTAAATTTAGTATCGCGCTGTCGTTGTTGGCGCGCAAAATTTCATTATCAAACGCCGCAAAGATCGTCTCGTTGATGAGCCTATTCATCTCCTCGCCGCCGCCGCCGTGGCTTAAAAGTATAGTTTCATTCAAATTTTTCCTTTTCACTCGGTTTTAAATTTAAAGCCCGTATTCCGCAGTCGAACGAGCCGTGCTACTGCGGCGCCGCGCAAAATTTAGCCCGCGTTTTTGACGTCGCCGTATTTATAGTACGCCGCGCATGCCCCTTCGCTTGAGACCATGCACGATCCTATCGGGTTTTGCGGCGTGCAGTGCTTGCCGAAAACCTTGCAATCATACGGGCTTTTTTTGCCGCGCAAAATTTCGCCGCAGATACAGACCTTGCTCTCGGGAGCGCTCTGTATGCTGCAATCAAACTGCACCCTGGCATCCAGCGCCGCGTACTGCGGGCGCAACTTCATGCCGCTTTTTGGAATTTCGCCGAGCCCTCGCCACGGAAAATCGCAAATTTCAAAATATTTATCTATCAAATTTTGCGCTTTTTGGTTGCCGCTATCTTTTACGACGCGCTCGTATTCGTTGAAAACCTCGTAGGTGCCGGCGTTTTGCTGCTCCACCAAATTTAACACGCCCGCCATTATATCAAGCGGCTCAAACCCGCTTACGGCGATCGGTTTTTTGTAATCCCGCGCAATGCTCTCGTAGACCTTCGCGCCGGTGATCACGCTTACATGGCTAGGTCCTAAAAACGCGCCTATTTGCACATCCGCGCCGTCTAAGATCGCTCGCACGGGCGCGGGCACCGTGACGTGGTTGATGTGAAAAAAGAGATTTTTTAGCCCCAAGCTTAGCGCTTTATCGATCAGTACGGCGCTCATCGGCGTCGTAGTCTCAAAGCCGATCGCAAAAAATATCACCGTTTTTTGCGGATTTTCCTGCGCGATCTTTATGCAATCAAGCGGGCTATAAAGCGCTCTGATGTCGTGCCCCTCGCCGCGCAGCTTCTGCAAGCTGGTGCGAGAGCCGGGTACGCGCAGCATGTCTGCTAGAGTGCAAAAAATACTCTGCGGCATTGCGGCGAGCTTGATCGCCTCGTCGATACGACTGCGCGGCATCACGCACACCGGACAGCCGGGGCCGTGGATAAATTTGATATTTTCGCCGACCAGGCTCGGAAGGCCGAATTTCATGATCGAGTGCGTGTGTCCGCCGCAAATCTCCATAATGTTTAGCGGCTTTTTGCTTTTAGAAATTATCAGCTTACTAAGCGCTAAAATCAGCTCTTTGTTTCTAAAATCCTTGATTAGATCCATTATTTACCTTAAATTTTACGGGTTTGCAAGCCGTTTTAATTCTCTGCGCCGGCTCTCGGCTCTATGCTTTCATATACGGAGCTCTCTTCCACCCTCATCTGCTTTGCGATCTGCTCGTAAATTTCGATACTCTCCTTCGCTCGCTGCGTATCGATCTTCTCCATTGCAAAGCCAACGTGGATCAGCACGTACTCCCCGACCGCCGCAGGCTCGGGGAGTAGATCCAAGCTCACGCCGCGGCGCACGCCCAGAGTCTCCACGGTGGCGAAATTATTTTCGTCGATCGAGATGATTTTTGAAGGGATTGAAAGGCACATTAACGAAATTCCTTCTTGTATTGTAGGAATTTCAGCCATTTTTCCACGCCCTCGCCGCTTTTACTATCAAGAGCGATGACGTCGGCTTTCGGATTGAGTTTGTGTACCTCACGCACCACTTCATCCATATCGAAGTCAAAATACGGTAGTAGCGCGGTTTTAGTGATTACGACGCAGTCTGCGCGGCGAAATATGACAGGATATTTTGCGATTTTATCGCTGCCCTCTGGCACGCTTAGAAGCACTACGTTTAGGTGCGCACCCACGTCGAATGCCGCAGGGCAGACGAGGTTTCCGACGTTTTCTATGAAAACCAGATCCAAGCCTTTCGTATCGATATGATGAAGCCCCTCGTGAACCATAAAGGCATCCAGATGGCATGTTTCGCCGGTGCTGATCTGATGGGCCTGCGCGCCCGCTTTTATGATGCGATCGGCGTCGCGGTTAGTCTCTAGATCGCCCTCGATGACGCCGATTTTAAATTTACCGCTTTTGATAGTGGCCTCAAGTAGCGTCGTCTTGCCGCTGCCGGGGCTGCTCATCAAATTTAGGCATAAAATTTTATCCTCATCCAGATGGGCTCTGTTGTGAGCGGCCTCCTCGTCGTTGGCACTTAAAATTTTACTCATCACTTCGATCGTCTTGGCATCGCTGATAGCGACATTTGCGTGGATGTGATCGTGCGCGTCGTGCTCGTGATCGACCCCCGCCTCATGCATATGGGCGTGGGAGTGGACGGTGCCGTCCGCGTGGGTGTGGACATGCTCGTGTGTCATATCTGCGTGCGAATGGGTGCCCGCTTCGTGAGTGTGGCCGATGGAACAGCCGCAATCTTTACACATTTTTTCTCCTTGGATAATAAATTTTGCGCGTAAAATACCACGTTTTTGCTTTAAATGGCGTAAATTTGATAAATTTTATATCAAGACGCGAAATTTTATGAAATTTAACGGGCTTGGAAATTTATGCGCTTCGGTTTTATCTAAATTTCATGCGTTATTTGCAAAGGCTCGACGTAAAATTTTTAAAGCTCGCGAGTATAAAGCACTGCTTTAAATTTAATCGCTTGCTCACAGATTGCAGAGCCCACGCTGCAAATTTGGACCTCGCAGCTCGCAACGGCTCAAAATAAACTAAAGATTGCCGTAGATAGAAGCACGAAATTTAGGGCTTGCGAGCGGATTTTACCGGCGCTCTACAATCTCGCGCGTGCTCTCCGGCGTGCCGAACACCAATGCGGCGGTCGTTTTCATATCGATTTTGCGCTAGCTCGGCTTTACAACAAATACGGCATGAAGGCGTCGCTCCTTATAGATCGAGCTGCTGCGCCGGTTTTGTGCCTGTGCGGTAAAATTTAGACCCGCGGCAAGAATGCTTTTTGATTAAAATTTAAAAATTTTGCGCTTTCGTTTGCCGCGTAAATTTAAACAAATTTTATTTGCACGCCTTGCGCAGCCGCGTCGCCCGAATCCTCCACTCGATCAAGAATCGCGCTGCACAACTCGCAAAAGTCGCGCAGCCGCTGCGTTTGAATTTACGAGCGCGTAAATTTAGCGTAACGCGCTGTTTTTAAATGCGCAAAAGCCCTACGCTTCGGTAATGACCGCCTTTACGAGCTTGGAAAATTTCACCCCTTTTAGCGCGCCGATTTTGGCGCTGAGCCGCTCAATCTTTGAAATTTTATCCCGCATCGTGATCTCCTCGAAGCAGTGGCGCTCGTCGATGTGGAAGTGGCTGGTGCTGACGATGGTGACGTTTGCGTGGTGCTCGATCTCTACGAGCTGCTCAATCAGATCGCTTTGGTGATGATCGTAAGCGATGCAAAGCACGCCCACGCAGTCATCCTCGCCATCTCCGTGAAGTACGCCCTCGACCATCTTTTCGCGTATGAGATCGCGGATAAACTCGCTGCGGCTTAGGTATTGCTTGGCGCGCACCATCTCATCGAGATCCTCAAAAAGCTTCGTCGGCAGCGAAATGCTAAATCTTACGGCGCTCTCTTTTTCCTCTTTTTTCATAGCTTCCCTTATTTCGCGTATTTTGAACGTAATTTTACCGAAATTCCGCTCAAATAGTAAGAATTTCGCGCTAATTTGGCTTATTCTTTAAAATTTAAAGCTCCGAGGCATCGTGCGTATTTTGAAATTTTGCTCGCGATTTCGCGTTGTATTTTAGTGCTAGCGCGATGAAATTTACCGGTGCTACGTTATTTTAAATTCTACCGCGAGCTTGCGTCCAAATTTTAAGGATCAGGCGCTAAATAGCGTCTTAGTTTGGGATTTGCGCAGTATCTAGCCACGCGCCGCGGTAGAATTTTGTATCGATCGCCGTAATAGCACGTGTGACGCTATGGCAGGCAACGGCGCGCCGTTAAATTTTAAAATTTTAACGTTTCGGTTGCGACATATAGAGACGGAGGGACGCAAATTTGTTCGTTACTTTTGCGATTTTAGAAAGCTAGCCGCGGTGGATTTTACCACCCGTAGCGTTAGAAATTTACGCAAAGAGCAGGCATGGCGCAGAGCCATCAAATTTAGCGGCGAGATGAGACTAATAAATTTTAAAAAGAGCGAGCTTAGCGGCTATAATTGCGTTTTTTGTGGATGAGCTTAGCGCGAAATTTCGCTTAGATACGCCGCGAGCTGCCCGTATGCGATGCCGCTGTCGTTGCACGGGATCTCGCGGTTTAGATAAAATTTGATGCCCCGCTCGCGCATCTTTGCGCACGTAAGATTTAGAAGCGTCGCGTTTTGGAAGACCCCGCCGCTTAGCGCGACCTCGAGCCCGAAGCCCTCCGCAAACTCCGCGATGAAATTTACGATGGCGTTTATAAATTTCGTCGCGGCCAAGCGCGGCTCATCGCGCAAAGCCTGCAAAAACGCCTCTTCGTAATCGATCACATAGCATTCGCCCTCAAGGCTCGGCGCGCAAGCTCCATTTTGCGGGGCTTGATCGGCGCTAGAAGCGTCTTTGCTTTCCAAATTTATTAAATTTAGGGCGGATGCTTGGTTTATAGAATTTGCAGCGGAGCTTTCATTCTTTTCACCGCCGCCTGCGATGTTTTCAGCCACCCGCTCAAGCTCATTTTTACTCGCCGCATCATCCGCAAGCTCTTTAAAATCGCCTTGCAACGCGCAGCTATCTTTCATACCGCTACGATCTTGCGCATTTAAACCACTCTGCCCCGCTTCGCGCGCCAAATCATCGGCGCTTTGCTGCTGTGAAGCGGATTGCGGTGCGTTTTGGATAAAATTTTCGCCCGCTTTTTTTAATCTAAATTTATAGCTCTGCTTGCAGCCGTCGATATATAGGTTCTCAAGTCGCATGCCCGCCTCGCCGTCGAAGCTTACGGTTCGCAGGTCGCAAATGACCGCAGCAAACGCGTCGAATAGCCGCCCGAGCGAGCTTGAGCGGACGGCACGCGGTGCGATTTTTTCTAAATTTGTGACTTCGCTCGCGTTAAATTTTGCCAAAAACTCGCGCGCAGCGTCCTTTGCATTGAATTTAAATATGAGCGCGAGCGCGAGCTTGTAGATGTTTTTTATCGCATTCTCGCCGCCGATAAGCGCGATCTCGTCAAATTTTGCGACGCGACGGTAGCCGTGCGGATCAAAGATCATCACTTCTCCGCCCCAGATTGTGCCGTCCGTGCCGTAGCCGGTGCCATCGAAGCAGAAGCCGAGGTATTTTTTGCCACTAAAAAGCAGCTCATTTTGCGCCAGATTCGACACGAGATGCGCGAAATGGTGCTGGTAGCGAACTACGGGGTATCCGCGCTGCTCGAAAAATCGCGTGTGCGAAAACTGCGGATGCAGATCCGCGATGACGGCGTCGAACTTCAGCTCGTAGGCGCGCACAAACATATCCAAAAGCGCGAAAAATCGCTCATTCGTGGCGACGTTTTTAAGATCGCCGATGTAGGGCGAGATGAAAATTTGCCCGTCTTTGTAGATCGCAAACTGATTTTTAAGCTCCGCTCCGAGCGCCAGAAAAGTGCCTTTGGCACGGAATTTGCTAGGGAAAATTTTTGGGTTCATTCCGCGAGAGGTTCGCAAAAACAGAGCGCGATCTAAAATTCCGCTCGCTTGATCGTTCGCGCTTTTGAAATTTAACGCTGCGACGCCGTTTTTAAAATTTAATGTTGTGTCCTGGCTGCCTGGGGTCGCGTCTCGCTTGCTATTTGAGGTCACAAAGCGCTCGCTATCCAGGGCTGCGATATTATGCTTGACTTCGCTTGACGCCGCTACGTCGCTTTTTAAATTTGAAGGTGCGGCGCCAAATTTATCGCTCAATGTTGCCGCGCCCTGCTCGCCTTTTGCTTTTTTGAAATTTTTCGCGTTCTCGGGGCTGCGGCGCTTCATATCAATCAATGCCGCGCCGTTTTTAAAATTTAAAGATGCACCGTCGCGTTCATCGTTTGATGTCACGACGTTGTGCCCGTCATCCGAGAGCGCGTCACAACGATCTATCGCCGCATCGGCGCTTTCATCGGCTGCCGCCGCATCGCAGATGCTACCTAGCCCGGCGCTTTCTTGCTCGTTTTTTGCTTTTTTGGATAAATTCTGCGAATTTTTTAGCTCACAAACGGCTACTTGCGAGCTTTGCAGACCTTCACTCGGATCACGCTTCGAGCCTTGCTTGGAATTTGCCCGTTTCAGATCATCGCTTTTCGAGTTTGACGTATTTTCATTCGGTTGCCGCTTTATAATCACGTTCAAATCGGATTTCGTATCGATTGAGGGAAGCGACATAGCATGCGGTGCTTCAAAATTTTGCGCTATATTCTCGCTGCGAACCTGGGTCTCAAGCGTGTATATATCGTGCGTGCGATCGTTTGCATTCGCGCTTGCAGCTTCTTTTTTAATTTCCTGCAAAAACGCTATACTATCGTCGCTCGGCGTTAAAATTTCGCGGTCGTTATCCAAGTAAAACGAGATAACTCCGCCCAGCTTTGCGCGCAGCTCCTCGGCGTTAAAAATAATGGGCTCGCCGCTAATGTTGGCGCTTGTGGCGACGATCGGGCGATCAAAGTATTCAAAAAGCAGCAGATGCACGCCGGTGTTGGCTAGGAAAATGCCGATTTTATTAAGGTTCGGCGCCACGCTCGGAGCGATAAAAATCGCGCCCGCCTTAAAAATCGCCGAAAAACTCGCGGGCAAACGCACGAAATCACCCTCGTTATCGGAATATGCGCCACGCACGTCCGTCACACACGCCTGCGCGGAGCATGAGTCTTGCGAATCTATTTTCTGTCGCAAACCAGACTCGCACGCCGAGCGCTGTAAGTCTACTCCATCCTCGGCATGTCGCAAGTCCTGAATATTCGCCGAATTTTGCGAAATAGACTTGTCTGTCGCAAGCCGAGAATTAGGCCCATTCGCTACGCATTGCGGGTCTCTGCCATCAACTGCGGACTGTAAATTTAATTTGTTAATTGCTTGCTGCAGCTCTAGCCCGCCTTCTGCTTGCGGCGAGCTCAAATTTTTAGCCGCGCGCTGCAAATCAGACCCATCGTATGCGCGCTCTAGCTCGTTTGCCGCACACTGCGAGTCGTCTGCCGCTAGCGTATCGTAGGCGAAATTACGGTGCGCCGTTTTACTGAAAATTTGCGCACTCTGTAATCTCCCCTGCTTTGCGCAATTTTCAGCGCCTTGCGTGCTAAATTTTTGCGCTGCGAAATTGCGTAAATTTTGTAGTGCAGAGCCCTGCTTTTGCGCTGATTCTTCTTGCTCGCCCGCAAATCTCGGCGATATAGGATTTTTGCCTTGCGCCTTTAAATTTTGCGTGCCGAAATCTGCCGCGAAGCCCGCCTCTGTGCGCCAAACAAACTCGCGCTTTTTTAAAATCACGATCGGCTTGACATTGCAATCTATCAGCGCCTCTTCCTCTGCGCTTAGGCTCGCTGCGCGCCATACCTGCGCTGCGTCGCGACACATGATCGCAAAGGGCTTGCCCGGGCGCTTTTTGAGCGTTCGCAGCATGCGTACCGCGCGCTCGTTCGTCGCATCGCAAACGATATGAAAGCCGCCCATCCCCTTGATCGCGCCGATCTGTCCACGCCGCAAAAGCTCCGCCGTGCGCGCTATCGCCTCTTCGCCGCTTGATAAAATTTCGCCGCCCGCGCCGCATAAAAACAGCTGCGGACCGCAGTGTGGGCAGGAGATCGGCTCGGCGTGATAGCGGCGCGTGAGCGGGTCCGTGTATTCGCCGCGGCAGAACTCGCACATCTCAAACGCCCTCATCGTGGTGTTTGCGCGGTCGTACGGCAGCGCTGCGATGATGCTAAGGCGCGGGCCGCAATCCGTGCAGTTGATAAATGGGTAGTGAAAGCGCGGATTTTGGGGGTCGTAAAACTCTTTTTTGCACTGATCGCAGATCGCAAAATCGGGCAAAATCGGATTAAATTTACGCCCCTCCTTGGATTGCGTGATCTTAAAATCAGTAAAATTCTGCGTAAAATATTGCGTATTTAGATCGGTGCGGATAATTTTATCGATACGACAAAGCGGCGGCGCTTCACTGCGAAGTCGCTGTTCGAAAATTTTTAAAATTTCTTCTTCGCGCAGATCTTGCTCGGCACTTTGCGAATCGTGTTTAAAGCCCTGTAAATTCCCCTTCGCGCCTTGCAAATTGTACTTAATATTTTGCAAGTCTTGCAGCGATTCATTCTGCGACATACCGCGCTGCTGCGACGAATTTTGCACGACGAAATTTTGATCCGACGAAGCGGGCAAAATGGAGCTCTGCTCGTTTAGATCGGTCTCGAATAAGTTCGGTAAAAATTTCTCGCTCGCTGCGGCTTGCGAATCGCTCGTCAAATCATGCGGCAAGCTCATCAAATCTAAATCAGGCGGATTTGCTAAATCATTCGCCAAATCGCGCGACGAGCCGGTCAAATCATTTGGCGAGTTCGGTGCGCTCTGCGGCGAAAAGGAGCTCTCGTTTAAATTTGAACTTGCAAAATTTAGTGATGAGTTCGCGGCCTTGTTAGAATCCGACTCGGCAGAATTTAAAGACCGAGCAGCTGATGACAATACTTTCTGCGCTTGAATTTCGTTAGAATTTGGCTCATCTAAATTTAAAAGGGCGGAATTTTTATCCATCGAGCCTTTTTGCGGCTCGGAAAGGTCTGTGCAAACGATGATTTTAACGCCCTCGCCGTCGTTATAAACCTCGCCTTTTAGCCCCAAATCCACGGCGAGCTTGTAGACGAACGGGCGAAACCCGACCCCCTGCACTGCTCCGAAAACCTTAAATTTAGCCGCTTTCATGCACGTGCTTTCATAAATTGTGCGCCGTAGTAGCTGTTTTGCGAGCAAGTTGCGCTCGCAGCAGGTGGACAAAACGTACCGAGCGCCTCGAAATATGTTCTAAATTTAATAAAATTTGATCCTTCACGCCCGCGCCCTTTGCCGCTTTTTTGAAATTTCGCGAGGTCTCGTTTGCTCCAAGCTTAGCCCGCATGACGCGACTATCGGCACCGCAATGCCAGCGCAACTCGCTGTTTTGCAGACAAGGTTTTAAAACCTTGCCGAAAATTAGCATATACACCCGATCTAGCGAGCTTGAAGCGCAAAGCTGTCGCTAAAGCTCGCGTCAAAATTTTTGCAAAGCCTAAGCATCAAATCCGCAAATTTGCGCCCGCTAAACATCGCTCCGCCGAAGATCAAAACGTCAAAGTCCTCTTTGCGCTCATCCGCCAGATCGCTTAAAAAATAGCCCAAACTATCGAAAAATCCGAACGCAAATAGCTTTTCATTGGCGCCTGCGAGCGCATAGCTCATCGCCGAGCGCAAAATTTTATCCGCTTGCACGCAGCCACGCTCATCGGTGCAAAAATCGAGTCGCACCCCTTTGCCGCCCGCAAAATCCTCCGCAGCCGCCATCAAAAACGCCGCATCGCGCCCCCAGATAAGCTGCGCGGCGACGCTAAAAATACCGTGAAATCCCGCGTTTGCGCTTTTTAAAATTTCATCGATTTTTGCGGCGTTTACGTTAAATTTGGCGCTGAAATTTTCAAACAGCTTCGCGCCCGTCTCATCCGCGCAAATTTGAGCCTTAAGCTCGTCAAAACTGCGCGGCAGATTAAATTTAAGCAGAATTTTTTTAGAGCTTTCGCCATAAACTGCAATCTCGTCGTCCACGCCCGCGCCCAAAAAGCAGCGCAAAACGCGTTTTTTGGAGTCGTTCAAAACCCCCTTCTCGCGGCACATAAGCGCAAAAAGAGCGGAGTTTTTGTCGTTTGAGTTTTTCAGATAAGAGCTTGCGCTGCCACTTAAAAAATCCTCGTTTTGCACGATCAAAAAGCCGTTTTGTAGCGGCGCGACTTTAAAAATTTTATCTTTTTGCGCCGTGTTTTCGCATTTTGCGCTTAAAAAATAGATCCCGTCGCTTGCCAAAGCGCGCACCAGCGCAAACACGAATATGTCACCCGCAAGCTTTACGTCAAAAAATCTAGGCGCGTCCTCGTGATTTTTTCTAAAGATCGCATTGGTTTTTAGGCTTATGAGCGGCTTTTCGAAGGCTGCGAGCGCAATTTTGCTCTTTTCGTCGCTCACAAAAATCCCATCCAGCGCGCCCACTCCCGCGGCTATCAAAAAATCGGCGCTAAAATCCACGTCCGCCTTGAGCGTGAAAGTTGCGCCGCCGCGCTCGATCTGCACCTGCTGAGCATGAAATAAGTTTATGCGGCAAAACTCCAGTAAGCAAGCAAAATTCTCCCTACTTACCGCTTCAAATTTTCCCTCATGAAGCACGCTAGCGCCGCTTATTATTCCGAATTCGTTTTGAGACGGCTCGGCGCGAGCAAGGTATTCCTTCATCACTCGCGGAGTAAAGTTATTAAATTTAGCCGCGTTATGGGCGTTTGAAATTTCATCCTCTAAGAATTTGCTTAAATCGCCCGAGGAGGCATCTTCAAACATGCCGTTAAATTTCAGCGCTTTCGCTTCGGCGCCGCCCTCGTCCACCACGCGCACGGAGGATTTTGCCAAAAATATGGAGTTTGGAATCAGCGGCATCGCCTCGTCGCTAAATTTTAAAATTTCATCCTCACCGCCGCGCACGAAAAGGCTTATTAAACTCGCCTCTTTTTTTAGGCAAAACTCAAGTGCGCTTTTGCGAGCATAAAACAGTAAGAAGTGCGCTATCAGCGCGTTTTCATTAAGGTAGTTAAACTCATATGCTACTATCATCTCGCCCCTTTTTTGCAAATCGATCCGCTATATCTTGGGCGCTGAGATCAGCGATTTTTTCATGCGCGAAGCCAAGATCCGATAGGTACTTAAGCGCCGTTTTTTCCATGGTTTTTGAGGACTCTAATATCACGGAGCTTAGCTTAAAGCTCGCCTCCTCGATGCGCCGCGGCACGACAGCTAGAATTTTAACGTGAGGCAGATCGCCGCAAAGATCCATCATCTGCAGGGTTTGAAGCATTTCGACCTCGTGCGCCGAGCCGCTCCAGCTGATCTGCTTAGGCATCGCGTCGTAGTCGAAAAAATACACCTCGCCGCCCTTTGCACCCTCCGCGTCTATGCAATCTACGAGCAAAATTTCATCAAATTCCGCCATCGTAGGCATCAAAAAGCTAGCCAGCGTCCCGCCGTCGATAAAGCAGATCTGATCAGCGCTCTGGCGCGGCGCGGCGGGATTTTCGGCAATAAGATCCGCATTAATAGAGCTTTGCGCTGCGGAATTTATTACGGAATTTTGCGAAGTAGAATTTGAAGCGGAATTCTGCTCGGCGGAATTTTCTGAAGTAGAATTTCGGTTTAAATTTACTGCTGCGAAATTTTGCTTAAAGATAAAATTCTCATCCGCAAAATTTTGCAAGGAGTTGCGCTCTATGGAATTTTGCGAGGTAGAATTTTGTATCGCAGAGACTTGGGCGGAATTTTGCATGAAATTCTGCGCCGCGAAATCCTCGCCCGCCATAGAATTTCGTGCGGCGGCTTTAGGATAAAATTTATAGTTCTGCGCGAGCGCGCGGACGAAGTGTACGCCTATGCCCTCGTCCGCATAGATGACGTTGCCGATACCCAGTACCAGCACCCTCAAGCGTGCTCTTCCTTTTTAAATTTATAGCCGCTTACGATCGCATCCATCGCGCCGTCCCTGCCCTTGACGGCGTTAAAGACCGCCATATAGACGTGGATCGGCACGAAGATTATGATGATATTCATGCAAAGATGATGTATCATTCGCACTTCGCTTAGACCGCCCATCGCCGCTTCCAGCGGGCGCAAGAGACCGTATAGCGCGCCGCCGAGCCCTTCGTGATAGACGTGCACGTATAATATCATACCTGTTAGGCAAATTACGAACAATACTAGATAAAAGCCCAGATAGGAGATGAACTGTAGCGGGTTATAAACGCCGCGAAGATGCGGGTGCTCGCCCAAAAAGATATAGTATTTGATCTGAGCTATCCAGACGCGCGGGCTAAAAAAATCCTTGATGCTTAAAAGCTCTTTTCTGCTCTTTTTATCGAAGAAGAAAAGATAGGTCTTAAAAATAGCCGCGCCGATCATCGCAAAGCCGAAGATCAGATGCACGAATCTATATTTAGCCTGCATAAAAAGCACCGGCTCGGGACTCACCTCGGGCGCGGTGAAAACAAAGGCGATATAATATCCGGTGATCACCAAAATCGTAATGCAAAGCGCACGCAGCCAGTGCGTGAGCCTAAGACCGATTGAGAACTCGTATTCCGCAAATCTTTTTTTCATCGTTTATCCTTTGCTGGGATCTACCCTATAGCAGCCAAGCTCCGCCCCTTTAGCGTCCATCACGTGCACGGCGCAGGCTATGCAAGGATCGAATGAATGGATGCGGCGGATGATCTCTAGCGGTTTAGAAAGATCGGCAAGCTTAAGTCCGATCAAGCAGGATTCATAAGCGCCCATAGCGCCGTCTTTGTCCTTTGGCGTGGCGTTCCAAGTAGACGGCACGACCGCCTGCCAGTTTTTGATGACACCCTTTTCGATCCTGCACCAGTGGCTAAGTGCGCCGCGTGGCACGTGACCGATATAGCGACCTTTGTACTCTTTGGAGTTATCGATTACGTATTTTGCGCATGTCTCGGTATCGCCGCTTTTGATGTTTGCGATCAAATTTTCTAGCGCAATCAGTCCGTTGTCGGCTACGACTTTAGCCTCGATCATACGACACGCCGTTCGTCCAAGCGTCGAAAATACCGCCTCAAGCGGCAAGCCGGCGTCTTTTAGGAATTGATCCACGACCTTTACTACGCGCTCATTTTTCTTAGCGTAATTTACTATGATATTTGCAAGAGGTCCTACTTGAAGCGGTTTGCCGTCGTAGCGCGGAGCCTTGATCCAGGTGTATTTGCCCTGGGTATCGAGCACCCTCGTATGCGCTTCTTTGCCGTGCGCGTCGATGCTCTGTCCGTCCTGAAGACCCGTATAATTCGGCTCCTGTTCGCCGTCGTAAGGATGAAGCGGCGCATCGTTTTTATACCACGCATGCGTTGCCTCCTCAGTAATCTTGTTCTCATCGAGCTCTAAAACCTTACTAATATCGCCGTCAAGGATCATGCCGCTTTGAAATAGCCATTCGTTCTTTGAAAGCTGAAATTCTTGATGAGTCCATAAATTTGCCACGCCGATATCGTTTAGCACGCTAGGCTCGTTGCCGTAAGCCTTCGCAGCCATTACGAGATCAGGATAGTAGGCGCGATTTACAAAGTCTGCGACCTCTTTAAATTTAGACATATATTCGCCCAGTCTCGCAGGACTTAGGATATCCATTACGCAGGTGACGCCGCCTACGGTAAGGCTTTGCGGATGAGGCTGCTTCGCACCGAATATCGCCATCATCTGAGCCGCCGTGCGCTGAATGCGCAAACACTCAAGATAGTGCGAAAGAGCGATTAAATTTTGCTCCGGGCTAAGCTTATATGTAGGATGACCAAAGTAGGCATTGGCAAAAGGCCCCAAGGCGCCCTTTTTAACGAAAGCGCCTACGCGATCTTGTACCTCTTTTAGTTTATCCGCGCCGCACGCATAAGGGGTGTCGCAGTATTTAAACGCCTCCTCGCTTGCTTTTTTAGGATCGGCGCTAAGTGCGCTTACTACATCTACGAAATCAAGTCCGTGGAGTTGATAAAAATGTACCGGATGATCGTGCAAAAACAGCGCGTTAGCCATCAGCGTGCGCGTTAGCAAGGCATTTAGCGGCGGAGTGATACCGAGGGCGTTTTCTACCGCGACGATGCCCGCTTTGTAGTGCGAGAAGGTGCAGACGCCGCAAATTCTTTGCATAAAAAATCCCGCGTCGCGCGGATCTCTATTTTTTACTATGGTCTCAAGCCCGCGCCATAAAGTGGAGCTACTATAGGCTTCACGTACGACGTTTTCGTCGTCTACTACGACCTCTATTCTTAAATGTCCCTCTATTCTGGTTATCGGATCTATTACGATTCTTTGCGACATGATTATTCCCCTTTATCTTTCTTAAATGACGCAATCGCGGCGTGTGCCGCTACCGCGACACCCGTGATCGCTAAAATTCCGACACCTATCTTATCTGCGGTAGCATCAGCGCCGAGCCCGCCAAAAACGCTTTCGTAAAGGCGATCCGCCAAAGGCTCCTCAAAAGGTCCCATATGATCCCAAAAATCAGGCTCCGAGCAGCCTATGCAGCCGTGACCCGCTTGTACCGGCCAGCTAGTATGGGAGTTGAAACGCTCGCGCGAGCAGTTATTGAATGTATAAGGACCCTTGCAGCCTACTTTATAAAGGCAGTATCCGTCCTTCGCGCCCGCATCGCCGAAGCTTTCTACAAACTCGCCCGCATCAAAATGTCCGCGGCGCTCGCATAGATCATGTATTCGCAGCCCGTAAGCCCATTTCGGTCGGTTATAAACATCTAGGCTCGGAAGCGTGCCGAAAAGGATAAAATTTAGCACGTTGCCGACGATGTTTTTTTCGCTAGGCGGGCAGCCCGGGACGTTAATAACGGGTTTGTTTATGATTTTGTCCAAACCTACGGAGCCGGTCGGATTCGGAGCTGCGGCTTGGATACCGCCGAAGCTCGAACAGGTGCCGATCGCAAATATTGCCGCAGCGCCTTCGGCCGCGTGCTTGCAGTGCTGAGCTCCGCTTTTGCCCTCAGGACCCACGGTTAGGAAAAATTCATTCTCGCCGCTTGGAATTCCGCCTTCGACCATTAAGATATAGCGCCCCTTGTATTTTTCGATCGCGCTCTCTAAATTTTCCTCGGCTTGCCAGCCTGCGGCAGCCATTATCGTCTCGTGGTATTCGAGGCTGATGTAGTCGAATATTAGGCTGTCGATGCTAGGCGTCTCGGTGCGCAGCAAGCTCTCGCTACAGCCCGTGCACTCCGCCATATGAAGCCAGATCACCGGCAGGCGATCCGCAAGTTCCGCAGCTCGCGCCACGCTCGGTGCAAATGCGGCCGGAAGCCCAAGCATTGCAGTCATCGCTCCACTCCATTTCATAAAATCGCGACGCGAAAAACCTTTGTTCTTAAGCCTTTCTTGTATGCTTTCATCCGCTTTTATTCGCGGCAAACGCTCAACGGCATCAAGTCTAGCCGAAATTTGAGCCAAATCAACCATAATGTCCTCCTGAAATTTAGGATATTTTTAAATGACATTCTATCAAAATTTAGAATTCATGCACCTTAAATTTCGTTAGATTTAATTAAAATTTTATATTTATTCATCGTCTAGCAGGTTTTAAATTTAAAAATAAAAGGCGGATTAAAATTTAGCGCGGCGGGCGAAACTTTAAATTACGACGGAGAAAGCATTAAATTTTATGAAGCGTTAAAATTTACGAAGCAGTGAAATTTTATCAAGAATTTTATAGCGGCTAAAAGTATTTTAGGATAAAGCAGGTGTAGGTTGGATGATTTTGTGTGATACTAGCAGGCGCACTGTTTGTGCGCCGCAGCGAAATATTTTTGCAAAATCATCCGTTAAATTTTAGAAAATTTCCAAAGATCAGCTTACCAATCTCGTTGCATCTTGGATATTGATGTTTACCCGAGCTGCTCGTTACTTAGCCCAAGTGCAAGGCCTACCAGCTGAGATAGGTGGATGATCGGCTTTCTTGCCTTGGAGTTCATCGCTTCTTGGTATCGCTCCTGATAGATATCTAGCTGCATCTGACATAGCGGACAAGGAGTAACTACGACGTCCGCTCCATGCTCGGTAGCGTCATTTACGATCTCGCTTGACATTTTAGATACCGATTTTACCGCTGGATAGCTAGCGTGAAAGCCGCAGCAATCAAGGCGTTTTTCAAAAGGCACTATCTGAGCACCAAGTGCGCTAACTACCGCTTCAAAGCTTTTCGGATTGGTCGAGCTTTCTTTCTTAAGCTCGCGCTCCGGTCTTAATGAGTGACAGCCGTAAAATAGCGCTACTTTTAAATTTGTTAGCGGTCTTATGACTTTAGCTTTTAATGTATCTAAGCTTTGATATAGCACCCAAAGCAGACTCGTTATCTCGGTGCTTCCCTGATACTGCATACCGCCCTCTTTTAAAAAGGTATTGATATAGCTTTTAGCACCCTTATCTAAAGTAAGTTTAGCCTTGGTTAGAGTTAGCATACAGGTGGAGCAGGTAGTTAGCAGAGGCATATTCATACCCTCGGCTAGCGCGATGTTTCTGGCATTGGCTACCAAGCTTGCCATAGGATCGACGCATTGAGCTTGGCTAGCCCCGCAACAGCTCCAGCCTTTTATCTCGTGAAGTTTAATACCCAGCACCAGAGCGATCGCTTCAAGTGAAATTTTAGATTCCTTTGCGGCTTGACTTAAAACGCAACCCGGGAAAAATGCAAATTCGTTATTCATCCTCTCCTCCTTATTCTATCTCGCCGCTAGCTTGAGCCTTGCGTGCGGCCTCTATCATCTTAACGAGCTGCGCATGTCCCTCGATCTCCTCGCCTCCGAATACGTGCAAAGGATTCATCTTGCCCGCAGCCATTAAATTTGCCGCTACGTTCATCTTGCCCATATTTGCAAATACGCCTTCGCTTCTTAAAGCAAGCTTGATCTCGTTTAGCCTTCCGCTTCCCTCTACGATATCTAGTAGGAACGCCTCGGCATGTCCCGGACCGCTTCCTGCGGTTAAGCCCTTTTTCATCGCTAGGGCGCGAAGTGCGGTGATATCGCTTTGAGCGCTTATATCTTTAGGGCAGCGATCGGCGCACTCTTGGCAGTGCACGCATAGCCATAATCCGTTTAGCACCGCAGGCTTTAGATGAGGCATAGCGTCCCTGCTTCTTGAATCAAACGCAGCGCGGTTAGCATGCGTAAAAACAAAAGGCTGCATATAATCGCTCGCATCGGCTCCAAGCTTATTGCATTCGCTAGCGCAGCAGCCGCAAAGTATGCAATCCCACTGCTTTTTGACGCGCTCCATCTGCTCCGGACTTTGCTTACAGCCCTTATCGGCGCTAAATTCTTTCTTAGGCGTAATGGTCGGTTTGATCTTTCTTAAATTCTCGATACTAGGCTCCCAGTCCACCACTAGATCCGAAATCACTCGGAAATTATTTAGCGGAGAGATCGTAAAGCTATCCGGGTTTTCATACTCCGCAAGCAAAGCCTCCATCTTGGTATCGCAGGCAAGATATGAGTGCCCGTTTACCCTCACGGCACAGGCTCTGCATATCGCCATACGGCACGCTGCGGTAAAATTTAAAGTGATGTCTAAATTTTGCTTAATAAATTGCAAAACTCCAAGCAGGGTCTTTCCTTTGATCTGCTCCAAACTTAACTCGTAGGCTTGCTTATAATTTTTGCTTCCGTCGAAGCGGTCTATGATAAATTTCATTGAGGTTTCCTTCCGTCAAAATTTTTAACTGCACTTTGCATTAGTATTTCCTCTCCTCTACTGGAAATTCCGTAATAACGACATCCTTATAGTGATAGTAGGCTCATCGCCATTTAGTCTTACTAGCGTATGCTTTAAGAAATTTACGTCATCTCGTTTCGGATAGTCTTCGCGAGTGTGAGCGCCGCGGCTCTCTTTGCGATTTAGGGCGCCGGCGCAAGCGTAACGAGCCAAAAGGATTAAATTTCCAAGCTCCAAATAATCGATCAAAGCCGTATTGAAGGCTAAATTTGGATTTGCTATTTTCATCTCGGCGTGACGAGCTTGGATCTGCTTTAGCGTCTCGTTTAGTGCTTCCAATTTTTTGCCGGTTCTAAGATGCCCATATTGTCCCAGTTTTGTCTACCGAACTCCTCTCTTAAAGAGTAGAGCTTGTTCGGTTCGCCGCTACCGCTAACGATCTCCTTTATCATGACCTGCCATTTTTGCGCGAGCTCGCTCGCTCTTTTGCCTGAGCCGAAAGCTGCGCGAGAAGCCGCGTAATCTCCCGCCCCCTCGCCTGCCAGCTTACCGGTAACGGCGGCGTCGGTCAAAGAATTCCCGCCCAAGCGATTCGCACCGTGGATCGATGCGCATGAAGTTTCACCTGCGGCGTAAAGCCCCGGCATCTCAGTGCTCATATCGTCAAATTTAACCACATCTATGCCGCCCATCGAATAATGCGCAGTCGGACGAATTTTAACAGGCTCTTTTACCAAATCCATATTTTCAAAAAGCATAGCCACGTGGCGGATCTGCGGTAGTCCGCTCATAATCTTCTCCTCGCCTAAGTGAGTTACGTCTAAAAGTACGTATGATCCCATACCCTCACCAAAACCGCGTCCTTCGCGAATTTCTGTCTCTATCGAGCGCGAAACTATATCGCGCGGCGCAAGCTCCATCTTTTTGGAGTATCTACTCATAAAGCGCTCGCCTTTGTTGTTGATAAGCTTGCCGCCAAGACCGCGTGCAGCCTCTGTAATGAGCGCGCCGCCGTTGCGAACTCCCGTAGGATGGAATTGAAGCATTTCAGGATCTTTAAATGCAAGCCCGGCGCGAAGTGCTGCCGCGATACCGTCGCCGGTAGCATTAAATGGCGTGGAGGTGCGGTTAAAAAATAGTCTCGTATATCCGCCGCTAGCAAGCACGACCGCCTTAGCTAAAATCGGCACTACATCGCCCGTGCGGATATTTAAAAGCACGACGCCCTAGCAAGTATCGCCGTCGGTGCTAAGATCTAGCAGATAGTGATCTAAAAGAAATTTTACTCCGCCGCTGATCGCTTCATCTAAACAAGCATGCATCATCGCATGCCCCGTCTTATCCGCGGCGTAATTACAGCGTTCAAATTTCGCTCCGCCCGCAAATCTTGCCGCTACATCGCCGCCGTCTTTTCTCGAAAACGGCATGCCGGCGTAATCCAACTCATGGATCGCCTCGGTAGCTTTTTCGACAAATTTAGCAATGACATCTTGATCGCCCAAAAAGTCGCTTCCCTTTACGGTATCGTAAGCGTGAAGCTTGTGGCTATCGCCATGCTCGAAATCTATAACGCCGTTGATACCGCCTTCTGCCATACAGGTGGCGTTGCGCGAAGGCATGCCTTTGTTTACGACCACGACGCCCAAGTTCGGATGTTTCTTGCGCACCGCCACGGCTGCACGCAAACCCGCGCCTCCCGAGCCGATGATAAGTACATCGATGCTAGGAAGCCCGTTTTCGTTGCCGAAATTTTTAATAGGCTCGCCGCCTGCATCGCGTCTTATCTCATCGCCGCAGCCGCTAAGACTAAGCGCGCCGACGCCGATACAGGCGGATTTTAAGAAATCGCGTCTGTTGAAATTTGATTCACTCATTTTCCTCTCCATTTGAGAAATTCTTAGCTTAAGTTTAAGGTTCTAAACTAAAAGCGTAGTTTTATTTAGTTTCATTTTTAACATAAGTCAAATATTATTTAGTGTATCATTTCATAAGAATTAAATTATCAATTGGAGGGGCTAAATGAATTTGCATCGCATGGAGCTAGTATTAAAAGTAGCAGAATTCTGCAGCTTTACTAAAGCTGCTGAAGCACTTAAAATCCCGCAACCGTCGCTATCGCAGAGCATTTTATCGCTGGAGCGCGAGCTTGGAACGCAGCTTTTTAACCGCACGAGTAATCCCATTTCGCTTACGCGCGCAGGAAAAATTTACGCTAGTAAAGCCAAAGTCATTTTTGACGCCATAAACGACCTAAAAAGCGATATTTCTGAAATAAGCGGTATAAAAAACAATAAAATTCGCATCGGCTTTTCGCAAAACGGCTATAATCTACTGCCGTCGCTACTGCCGATGTTTTGCAAGAAATTTAAGGATTCTGATTTGCAAATTACACAATTTTCTTCTGCGCTTAGCATTCGTGAAATGCTACTTCAGGGTGATCTTGATGTCGGTATGCTGATACTGCCCATCGATATGAGAGGGCTTGATGGGGTCAAAATTCTAACACAAAAAACCTATGTCGCTCTAAGTTCCACCCATCCGCTCTCGCTTGAGTTTAAAAACGAATCTGTTCCCAAAATTGACATTTCGCGCTTAAAAGAGGAAAGATTCATCCTGCCTAATCAAAGCCTAAGGAGCGCCGAGCAGATAGATGCATTTTTGCCGCCGCAGGCCTTGCGCCGAAAGTGCTATGCCGCACAGAGACCTTTGATATCGCCAATGCTATCGTCGCAAGCGGCGCAGGAGCCTGCTTTAGCATACCGCAGATGATAAAAGAAGATAAGGCAAGCAGGATAAAGCTCTTTGATGTAGGCGCGCTTGAGCTCGATAAAACGCTGATAATCACCTACAAAAAAGGCAAACGGCTAAACCATCTAGCGCAGGCATTTATCAAAACTGCACGTAAAATTTCTAATGAAATTTAAAATTCATATCATAGCTCGCAACGATAAATGAGAGATTGAGATTTTGTAGCACTTTGCCTCTGCATTAGCTTTTGCATAAAAAATTTTAGAGCAGATTTTGCTCAAGTTTAAATAAAATTTCAAACTAAGCTTAAATTAGAATTTTGCCAATAGAATTTTTGCTGCTAAAATTTCACTCACAATTTATGACGAAATTTAGTGCGAAATTCTATTTTTCACTCCATTTAAAATATCCAAATCCTTGTTATACACCTTAGTATCTACTTCAAAAATTCCAAGCAGCGTGTGGAAAAGATTATCGTGCGAAAAAGCGTCGTCCTTATGCGATTTAAGCGCGCCTAGATCGTATCTTTCGCGCATTTTTCCCTCACCTAGCCAAACAATAGCGCCGATATGTTTTTGCGCCTCTGGAGCGAAAAGATAGGGCATGCCGTGCAGATAAACGCCGCCCTCGCCGAGACTCTCGCCGTGATCGCTCATATAGATCATCGCCGTTTCGTGCGTCTTAGAATACGGCTTTAAAAATTCTATAACCTTGCTTAAAAAATGATCCGTGTATAAAATCGCGTTATCGTAGGCATTTGAAATTTCTTGCTGCGAGCAGTTTTCAAGCTCGTTATCGCGGCAAACGGGGCTAAATTTTTCAAATTCTTTCTTATAGCGTTTGAAATACGCAGGCCCGTGATTGCCCATCTGATGTAGCACGATTAATACGTCTTTGCCCGCGTTTTCGGCGACAAATTTATCAAGCCCTGCAAGCATCCCCTCATCCCTGCACTCCACATCGCAGATCGGATTATTTTGCGGAATTTTAAAATCCTGATATTTCACGCGCAGCGCCACACCTTTGGAATCGGAATTGTTATCGCGCCATAAAATCGCCATGTCATCAGCGCGGCTTAGTATGTCCAATACGTTTTGCTCCTCTGCGGCCTTTTCGACGCTAAATTCATCGCGATTTAGCAGCGAAAACATGCACGGCACGCTTTGCGCCGTCGAAGTGCCGCAAGAATGGGTATTGCTTAGGCTTACGACACCCTGCTCTTTGGCTAGTAGCGGATTAGTATCCCGCTCGTAGCCGTTTAGCGAAAACCTATCCGCTCTCGCCGCTTCGCCCACGACTACGACGACGAGCTTTTTTGGGCTTGTAGAATTGCAATCGATATGCGCGTCCGTAGCGATTTGCATCAGAGGCTGCGAGCCCTGCTTTTTAGATTTTGCGGCAAATTTAACGCCGCTGTAGATCCAATATCCGGGATTTGCGTAGCTGCGTAAAATTTTATGCTCTCTGAAAAACGACGCGTAGTATTTGCTAAATCCAAAAAGCAGCGCCGCAATGATTATTATGCAAATGCCCGCTGTTTTGAGCTTAGCTAAAATTTCAAATTTAAGCGGGCGGTAGCTAACGCGTGCGCGAGCAATCAGCACGCAGGGTAAGACGCCCAGCACCAGCACGTAAATCACCAGTCGCAGACTGAAAAGATCCGCGGACTCGGCAAAATTCGTCTGGGCTGCGTTACGGATCATCTCCGAATCGATTACGACGTTATAGCTATCCATGAAATACGCCGTAAACGACGAAATAAAAAAGCAGATCATCAAAATCGGCTTGGTCGTATAACGCGAGCTAAAAATCGTAAAAAATAGCGTCAAAAAAGCGATCAAAGCCGCCACGTCGCAGACAAAATAGATAAAATTTAGCCCCGAGATTCCGTAGGCATTTATGATATTTTTGAAAAACGAGAAGTTAAAAAACACCACAAAAGCAAGCGAGCTTAGAAAAATAAGCTTCTGCTGCGACGGATTTTTAAAAAAGCTAGGCACAAAGCGTTCCTTGAGATAAAATTTCAAGTTGAAATTTTACGGCGTTTTGGTAAATGCTCGGAAATTCCGCACTTCGTATCTCGCAAATCGCAGCAAAATTTTTGTGAAATTTTAAAATTCCGCGCGTATTCATCTTAGCTTCATCTTGGAATTTTAAAATTGCGCCATCCAAAATAAAATTTGGAAATAAAATTAAAAGGATTAAAGATGAAAAATCTTAAAGTTTTAGGCGCGCTCGCCGCTACATTCGCCCTTGCGGGGGCATTAAACGCAGGAAGTTTTAGCGAAAAGGATGCTAAAGTTTCATTCGATCAAGCGATAGGGATCGCGCAACAAAACTTTGGTGACGCGACTATAAAAAGCGTAGAAATCGACGATGAGCACGGAAGGCTCGTCTATGAGATCGAGTCGTATAAAGAAAGTAGCGAAAGCGAGATCAAAATCGACGCTCAAAGCGGCGAAATTTTAAAGACTCAAACGCAAAAGAAGCTAAAGCCTAGTAAAATTGATTATTCGCAGGTCAAAATCAGTGCCGCAGACGCTCGCGCCAAAGCACTTAGCGCAAATGCCGGCTGGGATTTTCGCGAGGTTGATTTAGAAAGTAACGGCGGTAGGCCTGCATACGAAGTCAAACTACGCCAAGACATGAGCAAAAAAGAGGTACTAATCGACGCTGCTACGGGCGAACAGATCTCGCAGCGTCAAAAATAAGCGAAGGTGCGAGATGAAAAATCAAAGCTTAAAGGGTGGAGCAGATAACTCCACCCAAACTAGTGAGGCTTTGGACACTAGAGATTTCAGCTTAAACGAAAACGCTGACTATGGTACCCAAAATGTAGGCGCGGCTAAAAATTTAGATGAAAATACGCAAGATTTTTCGGCAAATTTAGCGAGCGAAACAAGTGGGCAGAATCTTGCGTCCTGCGAGCAAAATTATAAAGATTTTTCCAGCATGGAATGTTGCGAAAATCAAAAGAATTTTGCGGAAGCGAAAGATTATAAGGACGAGCGGAATTCTTCGCATACGCAAGGCTTATCGAGTTCGCAAAATTCCGCTAGCGAGCAAAATTTCGCCGATATGCAAAATTTTTCAGATACAAGCAATTTAGCAAGCGCGCGAGATTCTGCCAGCGCAGCAAGCTGCGCGGAGGTTTGTAATTCTTGCAAGCCAGTGCTTTGCAGCCGCTGCAAACGCGAAATCGCTAAGCAAAATTTTAAGCTTGGCTGCGTAGGATTTGGGCTTTTTGCGCTAAATATCACAGCAGGCGCGCTAAATTTTTTAGGGCGGTTAGGAAGCGTAGCGGATAAAAAGGCAAGCGAGATTAGAGCTAGGTAAAAGGCGTCTGCGAATTAGCGCGGCTCCAATGCTACTGAAATTTATCGGTGCATAAAGCGAGCGGGTTTACACATCCAAAGCACCGCGAAATTTATGCGTTTTTGGCTAAAATGGCGGATTAGAATTAGCAAAATTTTAAAGGAACGCTTTGAAAATTTTACTTGTCGAGGATGAAAAAGATCTAAATCAAATCATCGCAAAATGTCTGAAAAAGGACGGCTACAGCGTAGATTGCGCCTTTTGCGGCAAGGAAGCACTAGAGTTTTTGGATGTCGCGAAATATGACGCTATCGTGCTTGATGCGATGATGCCCGTGATGGACGGCTTTGAGTTTTTAAAGGCGACGCGGGCGCTCGGACTGGGCACGCCGGTTTTATTTTTAACTGCGCGGGACGCCAAAGAAGATATCGTCGCAGGACTTGATCTGGGCGCAGACGATTATATGGTTAAGCCCTTTGATTTTCGTGAGCTTTTGGCGCGGCTTCGCGCAATTATCAGGCGTAAAAACGCTACTGCGGATAACGAAATTATCATAGGGCAAGTGCGCCTAAATCTAAGTAAAAAATCGGTCGTATGCGCGGGTGAGGTAGTGGAGCTAACGGGTAAGGAATATAGAATTTTAGAGCTTTTGATGCTAAATCGCGGTGCGATTTTAAGCCGCGAACAAATCGGCGAGAGCATTTGGGATTTTAGCGACGAAGCAAGCTCAAATGTTATCGATGTTTTAATCAAAAATATCCGCAAAAAGCTAGGCGAGCACGGCGATATAATAGAAACGAAGCGAGGGCTTGGCTATGTCGTGGCAAGATAGCAAGATTTGGATTAAAATTTCGGCGATTGCGAAGCAGGTTTTTGCCGCTACGGCGCTTTTCATATTAAAATTCGTGCGAAATTTTAAACAGAATTTTGCGCATAATTTTGCGTGTTTAAAGAAAAGCCGCAAGAAAAATCCCACGCAAAATATCGAGTTAAACCAGACGCTAAATTCTACTCAAAGCCAGGCGTCAAATTTTAAACGGAATTCCACGCAAAATCTGGCATCAAATTCTGCGCCAAATTTTTCTGCTACAAGCGCAACGCCTGATCTAGCGCAAAATTCTAATAGCGTCCTCGCGCAAAGTCAAGGACAAAATTTCGCGTCTAAAATCGCGATAAGAAATTTAACTCAAGCCTTAGTCCTTGCATTCTCAACTGCTAAAGAAAATTTTAGCTCACGCGCGCTACCTATCAGCCTGCGCGTGACGCTTTATTACAGCGTATTTATTTTGGTGCTTGCAGGCGCTATTATCGGCATTTGCGGCTATATTTTAGACGAAGTATCAGGAAACTCCGTCAGCCAAAAAAAGCTTGCCCGTCTAGTGCAAAAAGCCGCGCGCGAGGGAAAATTTAAAAGCTTTGATGACGGTGTATTTTTCTACGAACATGACGGACAAGGCGGCGTAATCGCAGGATTTGTGCCTAAAGGCTTCGAGCCTGCGATGCCGCTCTCTCCTCAAGGCGCGCGCGAGGTGGAGCTTGACGACGATGAGTTTTTCTATTACGACGCGCAGATCAAAGGGCGCAGTGCATGGATACGCGGCGTCATCGCTGTTAGCGAGTTTGAGCTTGCGATGAAGCGCGTGATGCTGATCGCTCTTATCCTATCGCCGCTATTTGTGGCGCTCATCATCTACGGCGGCTACGCAATCATAAAAAGAGCGTTTAAGCCCGTGCGCACTATGTCGCGTACAGCTAGCGAGATCGGAGCTAGCGGCGATTTTACGCGACGAATAGAACTACCGCGAGGTAAGGATGAGCTAAGCGCGCTCGCGGCTACGTTTAATGAAATGCTAGCATCGCTGCAAAGCGCGTTTGAGCGCGAGCGGCAGCTAAGCGCCGACCTTTCGCATGAGCTGCGTACGCCCACTGCCGTCATACTGGCTCAAAGCGACTACGCCCTAGCCTACGAACAAGACGCGAGCGAGGCGAGGGAGAGTTTCGCCGTCATAAACAATCAAGCGCGTAAAATTTCGGCGCTAATAGAGCAAATTTTAGAGCTTGCTCGCTTGCAGCGCGGCGTGTGTTTGGCGCCCGTAAGCTTAAGTAAAATCGCAAGCGAGTGCGCGCAAGACTTTCAACTTTTGTGCGCACAAAAAGGGCTAAGTTTTAGCTCGCAGATAGCCGAGGAAGTGCGCGTAAACGGCGATGAGCTGCTTTTGACCAGGCTGATTAACAATCTTTTAAGCAATGCTTTAAAATTTACGCGCAGTAGCGTCGCTTTAGAGCTTTGCGTCAGTGCAGACGCGTGCGAACTTAGCATAAGCGACGACGG
Organism: Campylobacter gracilis; assembly: GCF_018374135.1. Taxonomy (GTDB): domain Bacteria; phylum Campylobacterota; class Campylobacteria; order Campylobacterales; family Campylobacteraceae; genus Campylobacter_B; species Campylobacter_B gracilis_A. The sequence goes on from NZ_JAHAFS010000002.1 coordinate 104,761, forward strand.
AGAGGGCATCGAGCCCGCTTTGCAAAATAAAATTTGGGACAAGCTCTATCAAATCGAGCGCTCCAGAAATCGCGAGCAAAATAGTGGCGCGGGACTCGGACTAGCCATCGCCTCACAAATCGCAAAGATCCATGGCGCGCAAATTTCACTACGTAGTGAAGTAGGACGCGGAAGCAAATTTAGCGTGGAGTTTAAGAAGGTTTAGGCAGTTTTGTGGGCTTGGCGGCGTAAAGAAATGCTGGGCGGCGAAATTCTTAAAATTTTATCGCCTATCGTTGCTTAAAATTTAACGGCTATAGCACAGTATATAGGGGCGATGGTGTAATTTTAAAATTAGGCCGGCGTCACCAATAATATCGGATGATTTTTGTGATAGTCGTGCGCTTTTAAATTTAAATGGGCCAAATTTTAAAATTTAGTTTTACCGCGAAATTCCGTGGCGAATTAATAAGGCAAGGCGCGGCATTTTGCCCTTGGGCGAAGTGATAAGGCAAGCGCTTTAGAGCTTAAGTGGGCCGGCGCGGGTAATTTAAGAATTTTGAGGTATACGGCAAAATAAGCCTTCGCTGAAATTTCACGGCGCAGTATTACAGAATAAACCTTTGCTAAAATTCTAAGACGCCACATTCGGCTCTAGAGAATTTAAATTTAGGAGTATCTAGCGACCAAGTAAAATTTAAATACGGAGCAAAAAAGACGGACTGAGATTTAAGACCGCCTACATAAGCGAAATTTTGTCTTTTTGCCCACCTCTCTCTTGTAGCTTACGGCGATATAATCAAAGCCGTTTGCCTTACCTCGCCCCATGAGGCAGTCCAGTCGTTTATCAGTATGACTCTACCACGCTCGTCTGTCTCGTATCCGTAGCGGGTGCTGTAGCCAAATTTTACGCGGGTCTTGCGCGGCGGTAGATTAAATTTCACTATATAGCGACGGGCTACTTTTTCTGCATCGAGCTTGTCGCGAAACGTCGCGCTTTAGCCGTGCGCAGTGCTGTCAAAAAGTAAAATTTCCTCGCCCGTTTTTACGCATTTGATTGCGAACTTGCGAGGTATGAGCTCGTCCTCATAAGTCCGCAGGGATGGACTTTTCTAAATTTTTAGCCCTGCCTAGGATCGTAATCGCTTTGCGCTTACATATATTTACGCACCTGTAGCAAAGCGTGCAATCATCGCCGAATTGCGCCTTTTTGCAAGCGAGCTTTATGTTTTGCATCGGGCAGGGTTTGACGCAGGCCCCGCAGCCGCTGCATCGCGATGGATCAAGGCTCGGTTTGCGCTTGGCAAAGGGGCCTTTATCCCAAATTTTCATCCAAAGTCGCTGTCCTAAAAACCCTGCGATACGACAAAGCGCGCTCAGCCCCTCTTGCGGCGGACGATTTGCACTAAGCGCCTCCGCAACGCGTCTGACTTTAGCGTCCGCCTCTTTGATTATGCGCTCGTTTTTCGCTTGCGAGTAGCCAAAAATCGCCACGTCGAGGATGAACGCGGGCATTTTGATATGAGCGCCGCCCGTTATGTTTGCGCCGAATTGTTTTAAAATTCTAGCCGCGCACCCTGCCCCGTCGCCGCTGAAAATCTCCATCGTAGCGAGGATGAATACATTTTTACCGCTAAAGCTCGCGCCGTTTCGGTAGAGGAAGTCGCGCACGATACGCGGCAGGTCGCTAAAATAGATAGGATATGCCAAAATGACGTCGTTGTGGTGCTTTAAAAGCTCGCCGCAGGCCTCGCTCTCGATCGAGACGCAGACGCCGCCAAGATGAGCGATGAGCTTATCTGCGCAATGCTTCGTGTTGCCCGTAGCGCTAAAATAGATCGCTATCATGCCCGTCTCCCAAACTATGCAAATTTCGGTGAAATTTAACCCTTACCGAACGAATAGAATTTTACGCTTTTTTTGCATAAAATTTTAAAATTTAGACGTGACGGCGAAATTTAAATATGCCGTCGCGCCCTAAAAAAGCAAAATCAATTCAGATATTTTCTGCCGCCACCATGCCAAAAACCATACAATCAGCCATGCTCATAGTACCGAGCCTACTTGCGCCGTGAACGCCACCGGTGATTTCGCCCGCCGCGTATAGCCCTGCAATCGGCTCACCGCTAGCTGCGTCGATAACCTGGGCTTTGGTATTGATCTGCACGCCACCCATACAGTAAAGAATTTTCGGGCTTGTTTGGCACGCATAAAATGGAGCTTTTGATACGTCGATACCGCCTACGTCGGCTTTTGTCAAAGGCTTGCCAAACTCCGGGTCACTTCCTGCTTTGACATAGCCGTTAAAATCCGCGATGGTTTTTAAAAACGGCTCCAGCGGAATTTTATAAAATTTCGCAAGCTCTTCCAAAGTATTAAATTTTTTGATTGAGCCTGCTTCTACGCCTTTTGACGTATAGACCGGATTATTTGCATCAACTGCGGCTTGATCGCAGATATTTACGGGGTAGTTGTCGTTATTTTCGCTCTCCGCCATGCATTTAAAGATCGCTTCGGTTTTGATCTTGCGCCCAGCGTGCTCGTTCATAAAGCGTTTGCCCGTCTTTGGATCGACGGTTAGACCATAGTCGTTAGCACAGTGATTTGAAAATAGCGCAGAAGTACCAAATCCCTTCTCGCTAGGATTGGTATAAGGATTTAGTTGAATCCAGCTGAGTTGCAAAGGATTCGCACCTAGCTTCATCGCCGCAATAAGCGCACCTGCGGTAGCGCCTGGTTGGCTTACGGTTTCGATATTGTCTTTTAGATACGGCACCTGCTGCGCGCGAAACCACTTATCCGAGCTGTATCCACCCGCAGCCAGAACGACGCCATCTTTGGCTTTAAAAAATTTTACTTCGCCACTTTTGTTTTCCCTATCGTCGCTAGCAAGCTGCGGATCGAACTTATATTCTTCGCGACACTTTACGCCTACGACGCGACCGCTGTCGTCCACGACAAAATCATCAAATTTAGTACGCTTCTTAATTACAGCATTTGCATTTTCCTCGATTGCCTTATGCATCGGCTGGATGTAGCCCGAGCCGCTAGCATTTTTGGCCTGTACGGCGCGCTTTAGCGAGTGTCCACTGGCAGATATCACCTTGCCCGAAAACTCCACTCCGATGCTTTTTAGGTATTCAAAAGCATCGCCTGCGCGGTCGTAGATGACGCCTAGCAAATCTACGTGATTTAAATTTAGCCCGTCTTTTAGGCAATCTGCGATGAAAGCCTCCTTACTATCCGTGATACCCGCGGCTTTTTGGAATTCGTTATTAGGCACCGCCATATTGCCGGCGTTAATGACGGAATTGCCGCCCGCACGGCCCATCTTTTCGATCATAAGCACTTTTTTGCCGCGCTTAAGAGCCTGAAGTGTCGCCATCGAGCCTGCAAAACCGCTACCGATAACAACAACGTCATATTCTTCGTCAAATTTTACGTCCTTAGCGTTTTGCGTTGCACTAGCACTGCTTGCAGCCAAAGCCAGAGCTCCCGCCGCGCCGATTTTCATAAAATTTCGTCTTGAAATTTCTTGCATTTTTTGCTCCTTGCGTTGAAATTTTATAGATTATACACCCACGTAGCGAAATTTAAAATTTAACGTAAAGACTTAGTGATAGAATTTTAAAAATTTAGAAAAGAAAATTTTAAAAGCGCAAATTTAAAGCGAATAAATTCCGCTCCGCTAGCCGAAGGCTAGGCGTAAATTTTAAAATTTACGGCACACGGATTTGCTCGCCGCCTGTGCGAAATTTTGCCGCCGCTATAAAATTTTAAAGTGCGCGGTATTCAAATTTAAAACTTGCGCCGTAGAATTTTAAGTGCTTTAAATTTTAAAACGCTTTGAAATGCTACGGCACGCTTTGCGGCTCTATCTTGAAATTTTAAAAACTCGCACAGTATTTCGGCGCAAAGCACGTATGGCTACTTTGCGCCGAAATTTAGTAAAGCGCGCGTTGGCAACCGCTTCGCGCCGAAATTTCGCGGGCGCTAAATTTAAGCCCCGATTGTTTCGCCCGCGATCATTCCAAAAACCATACAATCAAGGATCGCGTAGGTTCCGAGCCTGCTTGCGCCGTGTACGCCGCCGGTTACCTCGCCCGCAGCCCAAAGCCCTGGGATCGGCTCATGAGTAAGGCTAGAGATGACTTGAGCTTTGGTGTTGATCTCAAGTCCGCCCATCGTGTGGTGCACCTTCGGCATCGTGCGGCTTGCGTAAAACGGCGGCTTAGAAACGTCGATGCCGTCCAGTTTATCGACAACCTTGCCAAATTCCGGATCTTTGCCGGCTTTGACGTAAGAGTTATAATCCGCGACGGTCTTTAAAAATGGCTCCAGCGGCAGATTGTAAGCCTTCGCAAGCTCCTCTAGCGTGTCAAATTTCTTCACGACGCCCGCTTCCAAAGGACGTGAAGTATAGACCGGGTTACGCGCGGCGACAGCTTGAGAGTCGCAGACGTTTACCGGATAGTTGTCGTTTTTCTCGCTCTCGGCGATGACCTTAAAGCAAGCGTCTGCCTTAATCTTGCGCCCCGCGTGCTCGTCCATAAAGCGCTTGCCCGTCTTTGGATCAACGGTAAGGCCGTAGGTGTTGCAGCAGTGGTTGGTAAAATTTACCGCAGCGCCGAAGCCCTTCTCATCTGGCGAGCAATATGGAAGGAACTGAATCCACGACGTAAGAAGCGTAAAAGCGCCGATTCTATTTGCCGCTAGCATCGCTCCCGCCGAGCTTCCCGGATGGTTGGTGCTGTCTATACTAGGCACTACGCGCGGATCTTGGATCTGGCGGTACCATAGATCGCGTCCGTATCCGCCCGAAGCCAGCAAAACGCCGTCTTTAGCTTTGTAGCTCTTTTTCTCGCCGCCTTTGTTTTCCAGATCGTCGCTAAAGAGTTTCGGATCAAATTTATACTCCTCGCGAGCTTCTACACCCACGACACGACCGCTGTCGTCCACGATAAAATCATCAAATTTCGTGCGGGTTTTGATCGTGACGTTAGGATCGTTTTGAAGTTTACCCATCATCGGCTGGATGTAGCCCGAACCCGAGCCGTTGGTCGATTGCAAGCTTCTTGCGACGCTATGGCCGCTCTCAAAGATCAGCTTATCGCTAAACTCCGCTCCGCAGCCCACCAGAAGATCTACCGCATCGTTGCTGCGATCAAACATCACGCCCAAAAGATCGGTATGATTGAGCCCGAGCCCGTCTTTTACGGCATCAGCGATAAAAAGCTCCTTGCTATCTTTGATGCCCTGCGCTACTTGAAATTTATTCATAGGAGCCGCCATATTTCCGCCGTTGATGACGGAATTTCCGCCCGCGCGACCCATCTTTTCTAAGATAAGCACCTTTTTACCGCGCCCGCTAGCTTTAATCGCCGCAGCAAGTCCCGCAAAACCGGTGCCGATGATGACGATGTCGTATTCCTCGTCAAATTTTACGTCCTTAGCGTTTTGCGCCGCACTTGCGCTACTAGCTCCCAGCGCAAGTGCCCCCGCACCCACCGCGCTGATTTTTAAAAAACTACGTCTTGATACGTCTTGCATTTGCAACTCCTTTAATTGAAAGTGTATATTTAAAAGAAATGATAACTCGAATTTAAAGGTAAGTCAAATAGAATAACGTTATAAATAGATAGTAAAAAGCTATGAAATATGGGCGTTGATATAAAATTTTGAAATTCGGCTGACGGGCGGACGGAATTGAAATTTTAAAATTTTATCAGGCGCTCGTTTGCAAAATGCTTGTAAACGCAAAAGCGCAACTCGGCGCGAAAATCGCAATAAATGCAAAATCCGCGCCGAGCTTTAAAATTGCTACGCCTTAGCGAGCGACTTTAAATTTAAGCGTTTGCAGATCGTAATTATTTACCTGCTCGTATTGCATATCCTCGATAGAGATCGCAGGAAGCGCGCACGAGCCCGCCATGATCACGTTTATCGGAGTATAGATAACGCCGCTGCTATTCTCTCCATCTCGCGGATCATAATAGAAATAGCCGCTTTTTGGGAAGCGAAGCACTCGGTCATACAGATACTCCGTGTGCTCTAGTGCCACGCTATCTTGCATGCCCTCGACTCTAGTCTTTGCAGCCGAGCCTAGGCGCTCATTGACCGCCTCAAAGCAGCTAGGCATAGCCTCGTCGATTACGAAATTATAAAGATAATAATTCGCTCGCCAGCTGATCTTAGAGTAAATTTTCTGCCCTACTTTAAGCTTGTTTAGATCGACTATGTTGCCGCGAGCATCTATGAATTCGCGGTAAATTTCAATCCTCTTGCTATCCATAGAATGAGCGTTTAGGCTCTGTATGCTCAAAACCTCATGCTTTAAAGGCGCGCTTTCATATCCAAAGCCAAGAGCGGTAAAAAATAGCTCGCCATTGCCGCTCATCGGCGTAAATTCTATCGCGCCGTCTTTGACCGCTAGTTTGGTATCCAGCGGTGAATTGAAATTTTTCGTCTCGCCGTCGTATTTTAATGCAAAATGGGCTTCTTTTTTCACGTCCTTAAAATACGCATCAAATCCGCGTATGACGCTCGCTCGCTCCTGCGTGTTGTTTATATTTTTTAGATCGCGAATGATCGCATCGACCGTGCGAGCCGTGCTATCATCTTTGATGCCAGCCTTGCCGAATGCATAGAGCTTAAAGGCAGCGTCTCTTATGTCGCTAGCAAATGTCAAACCCGCTCCGTTATCAGCGTAATCGTAATTCGCCTCATCTATTTTTTCGAGCATAAATTCAAACTCAGTCGTCATATTGTGCTTTTTAAGTATCGCAGCCAAGGCAATGCTAGCCATAGGCGAGTCTTTATAAAGATCGTTGTCGTAAACGAAATTTATCTCATCATCATCGAGTTTGCCATATTGATCCAGCACGAAATCCGCGTATATGCGGAGCGTATCCTGATCTTTGTAGCTTGATTTTAGCGCGCTAAAAATTAGCGATCTTTGCTTATTGCTAAGGAATTTATAGCGCGTATCAAGCTCTAGTAAAACGTCGCTTGCGTAAATCGAAGCGTAGTAATTAGTAACGCCGTGAGCGCTCCAGTATCCAAAATCGCCGTTAGGTTTGAGGCGAGATAAAATTCTACTTGCATACTCATTTACGCGGTTGGTTAAGGTTTTATTGGAGTCTTTGCGTGCGACATAATCAACCGCTATCATTCTTGAAGCGAGCTGTTCGGTGCAGCCGTAAGGATAGAGATATAGCTCGTCCGCTAGGCTAAAAGCGTTAGGCGTAGCGCTGATGTGAGTATAAATTTCTTTATAACTCGGATCGATTTTGAGCGTTACCGGCTTATCGCCGTAGCTTGCGTGAAATAGCTTCGAGCGCGGGAACTGGCTGATTATGTCAAATTCCACATCGTTACTAAATTTTTGCCCGTTTGCGTCAAGATCAAATTTAATATTTGCATCCGCAATATCAAGCGCGCTCGCGGTGAAGTTCGTATGCTTGACCTCAAGCGGTTTAAGCGTGAAATTTGCCTCGCCGCCGCTTATAGCAACCGAAGGAGATGAGCTGATTTTCAAGACCGCCTTTTGCTCCTTATCGGTGGTGTTGATGAGCGTTAGCGGCACGGAAATTTCATCGCCGCGCACCATATAGGTTAGATCGGCGGGCTTTATAACGACGTCGTCTCGGACCTTGGCTTCGACGTTTGCAGAGCCGATCGTAGCCGTCTCCCCGATAGCCATGGCACTTAGTCGGATCGTGGAGTTGAAATTTTTCGGCATCGTAAGCTCAAATTTCGCCTCGCCGTTTGCGTCTGCTTTTGCGATCAGCATTTTGATAAATTTTTTCTGCTTTTTGTTTTCGACCGGGCTTAAATTTCGTTTAGCTTTCGCCATCACGCCGTCTCCGCCGAAGCTTAGCTCTTTAGCAGTAGTTTGATACACGCTAAGATCGTCGTAAATGTCGAAGTATCGCAGCGCAAAATACGCGCTAACGTCAAACGCCTTAAATGCATCGAGCTCCTCTTGTGAGACGATATCTAAAATTCCAAGATCGACCGCGTATAGTATGACTTTGGAATTTGGCTCGCTTTTTACGCTGATCTGCGCGTTTTGCCCGTTTTTGTAGCTTTTCTCGGCTAAAATTTGCACGTTAGCCTTGTGCGAGCTCGCATCTAGCGCCACCGGCACATTTGCATAGGCTCTAAGCGGCATCGCAGCGGGTGTCGCAGCGCGCGCTATTACAGCGTTGATGTGTCCTCCGACGAAATTATCCGGTACGCTAAGCTCAAATTCCGCGCTACCGCCTTTGATGGATAGAATTTTATAGTCGTAAACCTGCTCTCCTACGAGCGAGATATTTAGCACGCCGCTTTCTACCGGAGAATTGATGACGCCTTTAATTTTATCTCCGGCTTTAACCTTGTCGCTTGCGAGCTTGATTTTAGCGCTTTGAACGTCTTTAGCATTTACCCGTCCATAATATCCCCAGCCGCTTACATCCACGCGCACGCCAGCACTTGCGCCGCTTGAGTAATCGTTTGCGACGATTAGATAATTGCCGCCGTTTTGGAATTTATACTCAAACTCGCGCGCATCGGTGCTAACGGCGCTTACGAGATTAAAGCTTTCTTGCTCGACGTATCTGTTGCCGTCATAAACGTAAGTAAAATCGTCGCGGTAAATTTCAACGTCGATCTTGCCTTTGACGTCGGTTTTGGTTTTGGAATCTAGTAGCGCAAAGCCGAATTTTACGCTATCGCCGCTTGATATGAAATCTTTGTTCGCGCGAATTCCTACGATACGATCATAAGGCAGATAGCTTAGGCTGCGATATGCGTTTACGTTTTTGCCCTCCTCGGTTACGCTGAAATTTAGTAGAATATTTATGGCGTTAGAGGCATTTAGATCAGCTGCTGCCGGAGAGAGTGCAAGCTCTTTTTTGCCGGCGGAGCTTAGCGTAAATTCTGCTCTGCGAAGCTGCGTAGCGCCCTTTTTCTTTAAGCGATCGTTTAGAAACGAAAAACCCTCGTAACCTTTAATTTTTAGCTCTTTTTCATAGGCGTTTGCTTCCAGCGAGCCTTTCAAATCTCCAGCCGGCGCGCCTGCAAGATAGTTTGAGCTTAGCTTTAAAGTGATGATCTCATCTGCGCCATATTCGTCTTTGGCAGTGAGAATTTCATTTTTGATGCGGTTTGGGACGAAATTTTCTACGCTGAAGCTTTTAGAAGCGATGATTTTATCCTCATAGATGAGATCCAGGCGGTAAGTGCCGCTTTTCTCACCCATCAGCTCATCGATTTTAACACTGCCGAACTCATCGGTGTTTTGCGCGCGCGTGATGACCACAGTGCCGCTAGGATCGTAAATTTTAAATTTAATCGGCGTATTCTTTAAAGAGCTAAAATCGCGATTTTTCATCACGATCGTGCCTAAAAGCCGCTCGTTCGGGCTTATCAGCTCACTTGCAAGATAAACAAACGGACGCTTTGCAGTAATCGTTTTCTCGACGCTTGCTACGGCGTTATTAAACAGCACGAACGCATGCTCATCGCCTTTGCTAATCTCGATAGAGCGCGGATTTTTGGCTAGAATTTCCATATTTTCTAATCGTAAAATTCCATCTCCATCCGTTTTATCCTCCGCGATTAGCTCGTTTTTATCGCTGTAAATTTTAACCTTCGCCCTGCCTAGCTCCTCGCCATTACTAAGCCTAGAAGTATAAATTAGCGCGCCACGCTCAAGCAGCACCACTTGAGCCGTAATGTCGCTAAGATAGGCTACGCGCGAAACCTCTTGCATCTTTTCGCCCACTTTGTAAAACGCCGTGATTTTATAAATTCCATCCTCGTAGCCTTTAAAATCCATCGCGATTTTATGCTCCGCAACGGCGTTTTTAGCGCCTCCTATATCAAAGCTCTTAACCGCGATCTCGCTAGCTAGCCCACCTACACTATCTTCGTTGCTTTCAAAGTTTAAAAAATACCTAAAATTTTGCTCAGGGACTTTAGCAATCGAAATTTTAACCTCATTTATGTTTGAGCTTTTAAATGCCAACGAAGCGGATTTTGGGATAAAATTTTTCTCGTCGCTAAAGGCTACGAAAGGCAGCCTATCGCCCATTTTTACGCTTTGTTTTATCTCGTCACGCAAAATATATGAGCTATCTCCGAAGCCCTTTAGCAGCCTGATCTCGTAGCTTTTATTCGGCATAAACTCGTCGCTAACTATATCTGCATAGTAGTAGCATGAAGGATCGTCGCTTTCGCCGCCCTCTTCATCTTCGTCGTAATAATAATAATATCGCGGCTGAGTGAGGCTAAATTTACTCACACCTGCGATTCTTACGTATTTGGCGGACAGCTCGTCCATATAGTTAGGAAAACACACTCTAGCTGCGAGCGAGCCGTCTTTTAGAGCCGCGGGGCGGATCTGCACGCCACTTAAATTTGAAGCGTTAATGCTGTCATTAAAAGGCTCCTCGTCCGTGCGCAGCTCCACCGGATTTTGCAGCTTTGCGCCCGCTTTTGAGGTGAGGGATTCTATTTGCAATACGACGTTTTGCGCCTTAGGATCGAAGCTGAATAAAAAATTCCGATCATCGTGCGAGCTAAGCTCATAGGATATGTCGTTTTGGGCTAAATTCTGCGCGCGGTAAATTCTAGTCGCTTGCTGTAGCGCGTCCTTGCTAACCGCATCGTTAAATTTAATTGCCACTAACCCCGGACGCAGAAGCGCGATATGCTCGGTGCTAAAAGGCTCTGTCTCAAACTCAAAGCGCACCCCGCGCGCCTCGCACGAATAATTAACCCCGGCGCTAAGCATCGGCTTAGGATAGAGCCTGATTGAGCTCTCGCTCACGCTTTCGTAGGTGCCTGTGATTTTGGGAGTGCATTTTAAGATCTGCTTTTGCGTGACGCTAAATCCACTGCCGTCCACCCCGCTAATCTCGTAAGCCCCGCTAGCGTATTTGATCTCTACGCCTGCGGCAAAGCTAGCCAAAGCGCAAAATAGCGCTGCGCTTAGTAGTTTTGTCTTCATAAAATTCCTTTGCAAAAATTTTATGAAATTATATACAAATTAACCTTTTATTTTCTTTCATTTACTCTAAAATTTGCTTTAGCGAAATTTGCATTTTCATCCAAGCAGCCAAGCTCGAAATCCCCTGCGCCGAGGTTAAGCGTAAAAGCCTCGCCGTTAGTGCGCGCAAAATATTCTCCCGTTTTAACTTTAGAATTTGCAGGCGCTAGGCTTTGCGTAGTAAAATCTCGTGCCGTGAAATTTTGCTGCGAGGAATTTCGATCCGCGAAATTTTTCGCTGTGAAATTTTGAGCCTCCAAATTCTGCTCTGCAGAATTTTGCAAGATAGAATTCTGCGACATCAAATTCTGTGTAGCTGGATTTTTAGTTATAAAATTCCATCCCGCAGAATTTTGCTTCGTAAGATTTTGTGATTTTAAATTCTGTGGCGCTGAATTTTCTCGCATAGAATTTTGTGCTGTAGAATTCTGTTCTGCAAAATTTTGCTGTACTAAATTCCGCTTTAAATTATCTTGCTGCGCCGCGCTAGAATGCTTGGAATCCAAATCCGCGGAATTCTCCCCCGTAAACGCAGTGGAATTTAGCGCTATAAACTCCCGCGAACCGCCGCTTAGCCTGATATATACCCGCTCGCCGAAAACCGCCGTGCACTGCACCTTTAGCCGCAAAAAGCCGTCCGCGCCGGTCTCGTAGGTTTTGGCATTGATGTCGTTTAGCACGGGCTTTACGGCGGCAAATTTAGCCGCACACCTTCCTGCGCGTACCTTTTGCGGATCGACCAGCCCGTGTTTTAGCAGATAAAAAAGCTCGCTCGTGCCGTAAATTTCGCACTCCTCGTTGGGCTCAACCCCATCTATAGTAAGATCATCGGCACTTTGCGCACACTCCTTTTCGCGGTACGCGTCGGTGCATACCCGCCGCAAGCTCACGCCCGCGGGACGCGCAAACTCCACTTCGCCTAGCATGCCCGATTTATCGAGGAAGGCAAACATATTAAACGCCACTTTTGCGGCACTTACGCCGCCGCTAAGATCCCTGGTCTTGGAGCCGTCGAAGTTGCCGAGCCACACGCCGAGGGTAAATTTCGGCGTCAGAGCGACGGTGTAGAGATCGCGCGCATCGGCGCTCGTGCCAGTTTTAAACATCATAGGCGGCGCATTTAGGGTGTTTTGCCACACCGAGCCTAGGTAGGAGCGCGGCGCGTTTCTTAGCATCTGCGTTACGATGTAGACGCTCTGTGGGGTTAAAATTTTAGCATCGTCGCCGATCTTTGCGCCCGCTATTTCGAGCTTTCGTAGCTTTCCGCCATTTGCAAATGCACTGTAAAGGCGAGTAAGATCCATTAGGCTCATCGAAATGCTTCCCAGAGCGATACCTGCGCCGTAATAATCCTTGCTAAACTCCGTCAGATGCACATTTGATAGCATCTCATACAGCCCGTCGCCCTCAAGCATCAAATTTAGCTTCACCGCAGGGATATTCAGGCTAAGGCTTAGCGCGTCCGTCGCACTCACCGCGCCCATGAAGCCTTGGTTGTAGTTACGCGGCACGTAGCCCGCGAAGATTATCGGCGCGTCGATCAGCTTTTTTGAAGGGGTGATGAGCCCGTGCTGCAGGGCCTTAGCGTAGATGAAGGGCTTTAGCGTAGAGCCTACATTTTTTTGCGAGCGCACGCCGTCGTTTTGCCCCTCATTGGCACTAAAATCGTGGCTGCCGACATAGGCGATCACGCTCATGCTTTCGTTGTCGATCAGTACCGCAGCGCCATTTCTAACGCCCTTATCGCGCAGAGAGAGAATCTCGCTTTTTAAAAAGCCCTCAAGCGCGATCTGGGTTTTTAGATCTAAATTTGAATAAATTTTACCCTCGCTTAGGCGCACAAGCTCCTGCGCTCGCGCAGTTTGCTCCTGAGGCTGCGCGCCCCCTTTAAAGTTTTCGAAATCTTCCTGCGTCTTGGCGTTCGGATCGGAATTTATCTGCACCTGGGCGGCTAAAGCGAAATTTTGCGGCACCTTGGCGTTGGGAGCGGAATTCGCCTGCGATTCGGCGCTTGCAGCAGAAGCCGTCTGCATTTTGGCATCCGAAGCGGAATCTGTCTGAGCATTAGCGTTCGACGAAGCGAAATCCGTCTGCGCCCTAGTGTCCGAAGCGTAATTTATTTGCGTAATAAAATTTACACGCAACCGCTCGCCAGAGCTTGTATCTGCGCTAAAATTTTGCGGCAAACGCGCGGTATCTTGCCGATTGTTTAAATTTAGATCTTGCGAATTTTGCGGCTCTTGGTGCGGATGTGCGGCACCTATGGCATTCTGCCGCTTGTTTAAATTTATATCCGCACTCGGATTTTGCGGCGAATACTCGGTTTGCGATTTATTTGAATTTGTATCTGCGCTAAAATTTTGCGGCAAACGCTCAGCATCTCGTTGCTCGTTTAAATTTAGATTTTGTGGCGAATGCGCGGCATTAATTAAATCTTGCCTCTCATCCAAATTTGCGCCCTCTCGTTCATTTTGTTTTACGCTTTTTGATTCATTCGGTTTTGCGCCTGCCTGTGACTCTGCGACTTCGCGCTCGTTTAAATTTAAGCTCGTTTGTTCGCTTAAATTTAAACTCTTCGGCGCATTAGTTTTAAAATCCGCCTCTTTGGGATTTATTTCTTTCACATCCACTCCCGCCTGCGTGTTTGCGACGCTTGATAAATTCGTCCCAACCTTCGCCGTAGCCGTAAAATTTGTTTCGGCACTAGCCGCGTCCGAAAAATTTGACTCTGCTGCCGCGGCTCTGTACGCAGACGAGCCTGCTTGCCCCGCTGCTCCGCCAGGCGCTCCGTTAGAATCAAAATTTTGAGTGAAATTTACGTAATCTTTGGCGGTAAAATTTTGCATTTTATAATTGCTAAACGCTAGCAGCGCATAATGCGGCGCGTAATTGGGCGCTGCATAGCGTCTGGGCGAAAACGGCTCTGCGATGGCGCGCTCGTACTCGCTTTGCGAGATCACGCCGCCCTGCCGCAGCTGCGAAATTAGGCGGTTTTTAAGCGCGTTGATGTTTGATCTGCGGTCTAGGCGGTTTTTGTTCGGGTTTTTTGGGATCACGCTAAGAAGCGCGATTTGAGCGTTGCTAAGCTCGCGCAGGTCCTTTTTGAAGTAAAAATACGCCGCGGTTTTGACCCCTTCGATGTTGCCGCCGTACGGAGCGAGGTTGAAATACATCCCCAAAATTTCATCCTTGCTGAAGTGCCACTCCAGCTGAAAGGCGTTGAAAATTTCGATGATTTTGTTTTTGTAACTGCGCTGTTTGGGGCGCATCATACGCGCGACCTGCATCGTAATCGTCGAAGCTCCGACGCGCTCGACGTTGCCCTCGCTTTTTTTAGTAAAATTTTGCGTAAAATTATACGTAGCCGCGCGCAGGATTGAGGCTGGATTGACGCCGAAATGGTAGTAAAAATACCGATCTTCAAAGTAGATTGCGCTTTGTTTCAGCCGCGGCGGTATCTCGTCTGCGGCTGCGTAGAAGCGCCAAATTTGATCGTCGCTGATCTGCATATTTAAAATTTCGCCGTTTCGGTCATATAAAATTCTACTCTTCTGCTTATTTAGCATATCCAAATTTAGCGGATAAAGCGCGTCCAAGATCAAAAACATGGCGAATGCAGATGCGCAAAATAGCGCGATTTTTAACGTAAATTTTAGAAATTTCATCGCGCAATTATATCAAAGAATTTTAATGATTTTAGGCTATAATGGCGCCTTTTTGCAAAGGAATAATCTTGGACGCTCTAGCTAAGCTAAACACCGAACAATACGCCGCCGCAACCGCTCCTGCGGGGCACAATCTAGTAATCGCAAGCGCAGGCACGGGCAAAACCAGCACCATCGTCGCGCGGATTGCTCATCTACTAAATCTCGGCACGAGCCCTAGAAAAATTTTGCTTCTTACTTTTACGAACAAGGCCGCGAGCGAGATGATAGCGCGCTTGCAGCGGCATTTTGATAAAAAAATCACCTCCGCAATCGTCGCGGGCACCTTTCACGCCGTATCCTACGCCCTACTTCGCGAGCTGGGCAAAGGCGTGATCCTAAAGCAGCCCGCCGAGCTAAAGACGCTGCTAAAAAGCCTCGTAGAAAGGCGTAAATTTTATCACGTAAGCGACGCACGCCCCTACGGCGGGGCGTATCTTTACGACGTGTACTCACTGTATCAAAACAAGGAGATGAGCGCGGATTTTGCGACGTGGTTTAGCGAAAACTACGAAGATCAGGCGGAATTTGCCGAAATTTACGCAGATATTTTGCGCGAGTTTGAAGAGGAAAAGGCAAAATTTAACTACGCAGATTTCAACGACGTATTGCTAAAGATGCGCCGTGAGCTGCAAAAGGGCGCGCCGCTGCGATTTGATGAAATTTTAGTGGACGAGTATCAGGACACAAACTCGCTGCAAGGAAGCCTCATCGATGCCTTTGCGACGAAAAGCCTTTTTTGCGTCGGCGATTTCGATCAGAGCATCTATGCTTTCAACGGCGCAAACATCGACATCATCGGCAGCTTCGGCAAGCGCTTTGCGGACGCTAAAATTTACGCGCTGAATATCAACTATCGCTCAAGCTCGGCGATTTTGGCGCTTGCAAACCGCGTCATCGCGAACAATCCGCGCCTTTACGAAAAGAAGCTGATCGTGGGCCGCGAGGGAAAATTTAGCGCGCCTAGGCTGCATGTTTACGACGATACGGCGGCGCAATACGCCCACGTAGCCGCACAGATCGCGCAAAGCAGCACTCCGCGCGAAAAGATCGCCGTCATCTTCCGCAACAACTCCAGCGCCGACGGCGTCGAAGTAGCGCTTAAGGAGCTCGGCATCGGTGCGAAGCGAAAAGGCGGCGTGAGCTTTTTTGAAAGCCGCGAGATCAAGGCCTTTACGGACATCTTCGCGATGATAATAAACCCAAAAGATATGATGGCCTTTATAAGCACGTGCGAATACGCAAGAGGTGTCGGCAGCGCGCTAAGCAAGGAGCTTTTCGACGCGTTAATCGCGCTTGGGCACGGAAGCATTCACGCAGGTCTTTTGCGCCCCGACGAGAGCGTTAAAATTTTTGAAAAAAAGAGGAAAAACTATCAGCTCGGACTTTTTGACGATGTGGATATTATCGGCTCGGTATCGCGCTTTGAAGCTTTGGAATTTGACGAGTTTTTTCGCTCGCATCCGGTGCTAAAACATAATAAAATCACCGAGGGCGGCGCCGTATTTTTGCACGAAATTTATAAAATTTTTAAAAAAAGTGGCTCAGTTGCGAGGTCTGCTACGCTAATCTCGCAGATCAAAAACTCGCGTCTTTTCGCGCTTGTGGCGGATTTCATCACGACAAAACGCGCGACGCTAAAAAACGGTAAGATAGACGATGAGCGCAAAAAGGATGAGATCTCCCGCATCTACGATAAATGCGGCATTTTAGAGCAGATCGCCGGCAAATACGCGGATCCGCAGAGCTTTTATAATTTCATAACTCTGGGCGCAAAGGAGATGAGCGAGGGCGAGGGGGTGAATCTGCTCAGCGTGCACGCAAGCAAGGGGCTTGAGTTTTGCAGCGTCTATCTCATCGATCTGGCGCAAAATCGCTTCCCGAACCTCAAACTAATGGCGATGGGCGGCAGCCTAGAGGAGGAGCGGCGGCTCTTTTACGTGGCGGTTACCAGAGCGCGCGACGAGCTGGTGCTAAGCTACGCGAAATTTGATAAGATCAGAAAAGTTAGCTACGAGCCGAGCTGCTTTTTAAGGGAAGCGGGGCTGGTGAAATAAGCGAAATTTGCTCGCTAAATTTTGAAATTTCATTTTAGCGCGGGCGGATCGTTTGGGTAAGAATTTTATTCCTCGCGTACGCCTGACGCGCCGCCCTGCTTCTTTATCGGATTGTTATGATAAGAATTTTGCCGTGTGATTTGTAAATTTTACGATTTGTAAATTTTGCAGTGCGGACGTTGTGCGATATTTTACAGAGGACTAAAATTTGAAATTTTGATTATGCTCCGCCGCCGTATTTTATACATCGCGGAGCTCAAATTTTATTTAATAAATTCCAAAATGCCATAAATTCTACGACGAGTTAAAATTTTAAAGCGCATTAAATTTACGGCGCTGCGAAATTTAAAATTTCACTACGTATTGCGCGCGCTGTAAAGAATACGCGCCCTACCGAATTTATTGGTGTGACGGAATTCCGCGCCGCCGCGGCCCACATATTTGTTAAATAGATTTCGCGTCGCGTAAAATTCCATTGCCGGTAAAGTTTGCTGCCGATCAATTTATACCTCATAAAATGCTGTCCGCGCAAATTTAACGCAGCCAAAAGTCCTTCGCCGCGTAATTCACATCGTATTAAACACCCTATCTCCTGCGTCTCCGAGACCCGGCACAATATATTTTTGCTCGTTTAATCTCTCGTCGATCGCCGCGGTAAAAACCTCGACCTGCGGGTAGATCTCGCTAAATCTATGAAGCCCCTCGGGCGCTGCGATGATGGAGATAAATTTGATCTTTTTGACGCCGTTTTTCAGCAGAAATTTCACCGCATCGATCGCCGTACCGCCAGTCGCAAACATCGGATCGATGATGATTGCGGTGCGCTCTGCGGCATCGGCGGGCAGCTTGGCGTAAAAAAACTCCGCCTGCGCGGTCTTTTCGTCGCGCTGAAACCCCAGAAATCCAACGCTAGCATCGGGTATAAGCTTAAATACGCTATCCAGCATCCCCAGAGCGGCGCGCAAAATCGGGCAGATCATGATCTTTGTGGCGAGCTTATACGCGCTGGTCTGCGCCACAGGCGTGTGCACGCTCACCTCGCGTAGCGCTAGATCGCGCGTCGCCTCAAACATCATCAGGTAGCTGATCTCGTCGACGAGCATGCGAAACTGAAACGGATCGGTCTCTCGATCGCGCAGGATCGTGAGCTTATGCTCGATCAGCGGGTGCTTGATTAGCTTAACGTTAGGCAGCTCGCACGCGGTTTGGTGCGTACATTTTTGGCTTTGGCTCATTTTCTCTCCTTAAATTTACTAAATTTTGCGCCCTCTTGGGCTATTTTAATTATATATTTTGATGCGAACTCCCGCGCCGTGGCGCTAAAATTTTACCGATAACGGCGGCACGACTTTAAATTTATCTCATTTTCGCTCGCAATGCGTGCGGTTGCGACGTTTAAATTTAACTCGGCGGCACGCTTTAAATTTAGCGCTTTTATTTTGTCCGCTCGCGTCGCCTTCAATTTAGCCGCTCTTTAAATACGGCACGCTTTTTAAGGCACCTAGCGTTTTAATACGACGGGTGCTTGCGGCGTAAATTTCATCTGCGAAATTATCGTCTGAGGCGGCTTTAAATTTACTTAATGCTCGCACTCGTGAGCTAAATTTTAAAATTCCCCGCTATCTTGCGCGCCGATAAAATTTTAATTTCATAGATGCGGACGCTGTGCAAGCGAGCTAAATAAACCGAGCGTATCTTTTAAATTTAACTCGCCGCAAGCCGTTAAATTTTAACGTGCCGCGGGCAATCAAATTTAACAGCCCTACTCCTTCACCACGCGCAGGAACGAATACACGTCCTGCACCCCGGGCGCGTGCGTCGCGTACCAGATCGCGTGCTTTTCGTGCTCAATGTCGCTCACCACGCCGCTAAATACCACGTCGCAGCCTACGATCGCCACGCGCACCGCAGTACCCGAAACGTCGGTATCGGAAAAGAGATTTTTCTTTAAATTTGTAAAAATTTCAAACGAATTGCACGGATATTCGGGCTTTTTGACGCGCAGATATGTATGCACGCGCTGCACGCCTTCCGTCTCATGCGCTAAAGCAAGTAGCGGCTCGCGCATCGCTTCGCTATCGAGCAGCCCGATGAGATAGACCTCGCCGTAGAAGCACTCGACCTCCAGATCCCAGCTGCTAAGGCCTTTGGTAAATAGAATTTTGCTTTGGATTTTAGTCTGGATGAGCTTGTCGCTAGCGACCTCGCTCACGCTGCGGCGGTCGCGCGCTACAGAGTAGATATCATATACGCTAAGCGCGTTGCCCGCGGGCGCCAGCGGAGCCGCACACGAGCTAAAAAGCACCGCGCTCGCGCTCAAAAATACCGCCAAAATCGCTAGAAACAAAACCCTCAAACCCTCTCCAATCTCGTTTAATTTCTAATTATCTAAAGCCGCTCGCTAGCTTCACTTTTTTAAATTTAGCCCCGCAGGCGCCATTTTACCGCAATTTGAAATTCTGCTCCGTGAGATTTCACCAAAGCCGTATGCTGCAAAATTTTACAATGAAAATTTTAAAATTTACGTTGCAATTCCCACAGCTTACGGAATTCTGTGCTTTCTTCGCTGCGAAATTTCACGCGCAGTATTCATCGCCATAATTTTACTCGGTTAAATTTTTCATTACAAAATTTGCCGCTGCGAAATTCTACGAGGTAAAATTTCTCGCGGCGAAATTCGCCACTGTAAATTTTATATTTCAAAACCCGCGCCCAAAATTCCGCCCGGTCGCGGCTAATTCGTCGTAAGTCCGCCGTCTATCGCAAATATCGCGCCGCTGACCCATTTCGCCTCGTCCGACGCCAAAAACACCGCCGCATCGCCGATGTCCTGCGCGCTACCAATTTTGCCGAGCGGATAGATATTTTGCACCATTTGCTCAAACGCTTCGCGTCCCTGCGGGCTAAGCGCGCTTAAATTTCGCTCAAACTGCGGCGTTAGCACGCTCCCTGGCGCTATGGCGTTGACGCGTACGCCGAGTTTGCCGACCTCGAAGGCAAGCGATTTGGTGAAAGAATTTAGCGCGCCTTTGGTGATCGAATACGCCGTCGTGGTGCGCCCTACGAGCATTCGGTTCGCAAAATACGACGAGATATTGATCACGCAGCCTTTTCTAGCCGCAAGCGCGCCCAAAAGCCCCTGAGTAAGCAGATAAGGCGCTTTGATGTTTAGGTTTAGATGAGCGTCCAGCAGCGCTTCGTCTGTCGCCTCAAACGGTACGAATTTTCCCAGTCCGGCGTTATTTACTAGGATATCTATCTTAGGAGATTGCGCTAAAATGCGCTCGCAAAGACCTTTTATCGTTTTGCTTTGCGCCAAATCCGTCTCTATCGCGTAAGCTTTCACGCCGTAACCGCCCAAGGTCTCCTGTGCGATTTTTAATTTCTCCTCGCTTCTGCCGAGCAGGATCAAATTTGCGCCCTCTTCGGCAAAACACTTTGCGATGCCAAGCCCTATTCCGTCGCTTCCGCCCGTAATTACGGCAGTTTTTCCCTCTAATCGTTTCATACTTTTCCTTTCAATGCGTAAATTTATGCTCTAAAAATTTGAGCGAGATTTATGGATCTCGCAAACTTCGAAATTTTGTAGGCTTTGAAATTTTACCTACTTTAGAATTTCGCTCGCTTTATAATTTTGCGGCGAAGTGAAGTTTCGTCGATAAAATTTTACTAATTTTAAATTCCATCGATAAAATTTCACGGCAAAATTCCATTGCAAAGCTCGCGGTAAAATTCTGCCTAAGCCGCGCGCCACACGGCTTACAGCACCTGTTTTACGCTGCTAGCCGTGATTTCAAGCAGCCTTGTAGCAAACGGAAATTTCGCCTTCGTTTCCTCAAACTCCGCACCACTATCAATAAAGCGCGCCGTGCCCTTTACCACAAAGCCGCGCCCTGCGCCGAAACTGCCTGCTAGCTCCTTTGTAGCGACGCTAAGCTCGATGTTTGGATTTGCCTCCACGTTGCTTTGCGTCTTTTTCATACCCGCAGCCGGGATGAGGATGCGGTCCCCCTTAATGACGAGATATCTGTTCCATGTGTTGCTGATGTGAGCTTCGCCGTGCGCGCAGGTAGCGATACCCACGGCGCATTCATAATTTAAAATCTCCAAAAATTCCTTGCTAAACATTTCTTCTCCTTAAATTTGCGTTTTAAAGCTCGCGGTTTTGGCTGGCAAGCCCCGCGCGCAACTGAAATTCTAACTGCCTCCGCCACTTTCCGCCGCGGTTAAATTTTATATTTCAAAAGCGCATCTTTTTCGGCTTTGCTTACGCGAAAGCTATCGCGGATCTTCGATATCGCCTTGTTTTGGATAAATTTAACCGCCTGCTTGCTCTCCAAAAACGCAAGCGTGATCTCGCGCTGTTTAATAAACATCTCGGCTATCGCCCACGCCGCGCCCATCTGCACGTAATACCGCTCGTCGTTTTCGGCGGCGCAAATTTCAAAAAATTCCTTAGGCGAGATCGCGTCCATATTTTGCATAAAATAAACGTATAAAAATCGCCTCTCAAACTCGTCAGCACCGCTTTTAGCCTGCTTTAGCAGCGCGTCCGCGAAAGCGGCGTCCCTGAATTTCGGAGCGAACATATCGCAAACCGCCCAATTAGGCATCGTTTTGATAAAACTGCTCGCAAGCGCAAATTTCGCTTCATCCTGCTTTAAAAGCATGACGAAAAAGCCTTTTAGCACGAACTCCTCGTGAAAAAAGGGCTCGTAATTTTGCAGCTCGCGCCGCGCCTCGTCCGCTCCGCCCAAAGCGGCGAAGCTTTTGCGAGCAAGTGCGCGCAGTGCGGGAGTGCGCACGCCCAAAATCTGCGGCGCCGGTATTAGGCGCTGCGAAAATTTCGCCAACTTCTCCTCGCTTAGCGCCCGCAGCTGCTTAAGCATCTTTTCTCGTAAATCCATGACTTTCCTTTAAATTTTGATTGCGAATTTTACCAGCTCGAACGCGAGCTGATCTCGGCGCGCCGAAATTTCGCCGCACAGGCTATCTATTTAAACAGATCGCGCCGCACGCTCAAACTAATCGCTCGATAGATCGCGTTTAAGTCGCCCGCCGCACTCACTCAAAGTCTTTTGCCTAAAAAACGCGACTGCTAAATCGCGCAGTATGCCGCCTGGGCAAAATAAGCCGTATCGCTAGAGCCGCTTAAATAAAGCTCGGCGCGTCGTTTGAAAACAAAATTAGATCGCCGCTGCGCGTATTTTCGCCCAAAACCCGCTGCAAATCGCGCTTGTCTTTCAAAACAATAGTCTTTGCGGGGTCGATCCTGCTTTGCAGCACCTCGGAATTTAGCTCGCCCGTAATGATCGCGAGATCAAAAATTTCATCGATCTTGGCAGCCAGCGTCTCATTGTCCTCGCGCGTGCTCTCGACGATGCCCGGCGTGATGATGACCTTGCGCCCGCCGTAGCTTCGCATCAGCTCGTAGCTTTGCAGCATGCCGCTTAGATTGCCGTTGAAGCTATCGTCAATGATGATCTTGCCGCCCGCATCGAGCCGCGCGAGGCGGTGCTCGACGGCACCGACGCGTGCGACGCGGCTTTTGATTTTATCTACGCTAAGCCCTAAAAATCGTGCGATCTTTATGCACGCGGCGAGATTTGCGGCGTTAAATTTACCCAAAATCGGCGCGAAAAACTCATGTCTCTCGCATAGTTCTCTCCGCCCGTTTGAAATTTTACGCTCGTTTGCGGCCTCTTGCGCGCCCTGCTCTTTATCGCCGCAAATTTTATCGTCACTAGCGGCGCGGGCGGCTTGTTCGTAAAATTCTTGCTCGCCCCGCTCGGCGTGGGATATGGAATTTACGTCGTTAAAATCGGCGCCGTAATTTTTAGAATTTTTGTCTTTTTCCGTGTATATCACGCTGCTTGCATCTAGGCTTAAACCGCCCTGCCCTTCGCTATCCGCAGCGGATGTTTCTGCATGCAGCGTGGAATTCTCTCCGCTTGCGAGGGGCTCATCATCGCTCAAGCTAAGGCTAAATTTTATTCCGTCCAGATCCGCGCTGCAAATTTCCAGCCCTTCGTCGTAGATCGTGACGCGCTCGTCCGCGCTTTTTTGCGTGGAGCTGTGCAAAAACGCATGCTTTAGCCGTGCGCTTGTGAGCGCTTCGAGCTTGGTTTTGCGGATGTTTTCTATGCTTTTGAAATACTCGATGTGTTGCGCGCCGATCTCGCCCACGACGACGATCTGCGGCGCCAAAAACTCGGTGATCTCGGCGATGTCGCCGCTTAGCCTGGCGCCTGCTTCGGCGATGTATATCTGCGTATCTGCGGGTAGCGCCTCGTTTACGTCGCGCACGAGCCCTGCCAGCGTGTTTACCGAACGCGGCGTCTTGTAGCAGCGAAAGTCGTTTTTTAAAATTTGATACAAGAAGTTTTTAATGCTCGTCTTGCCGTAGCTCGCGGTGATCTGAATGATCGTAAGAGAGGGCATCTGGGCTAGTTTTTTGCGCGCGGCAGCCTTAAATTTCGCAGCCTGCGCCCGCTCGTAAGCAAAGCTCGCCGCAAGGCCCGCGCCAAGCGGTAAAAAGATCGGCAAAATCGGGCCCCCCGCGGCATAAAATGCGGCATTAAAGCTAAACACACAAACCGCCAAAATCGCAAAAAATCGCTTCACGCGCGGCGTAAAGACGAGCTTTTTATCTAGCCCTCTTTGCCAAAAATAAAGCGCTAGCGCATAGGCCGCGACGATTAGAATTTTAGCGGCGTGCAGGGCATAAAGGGACGCGGCTCCGAATTTAGCCGCACCCAAGCTCGCCGCAATCTCGCAGCCAAAATACGCCGCGAGCGGCAAAATCAAAAAATAGAGGTGCCACGCGGGTTTGGTGAAGTGAAAGATGATGCGCGCGGGCTTGTACGAAAACCACTGCAGGCAGGTGATCAGATAAAAGCCCAGCAGTAGGACGAATGCCGCGTGCGCGATCAAAAATACTATATTCATCTTTTAAAATTCCTTTTTATAAGTTTAGGTGCCCGCCTTGCGAGCCTGTGCGGGCAAAGGGTGCGAGCTCGGGCTAACCGACATCCGACTTCATTTGCAACTTTTACGAATTCTCGCTTTGCAAATTCTATTTTTGCAAACTTCGCTGGCTCGTAAATTCACGCGCTCTTGTGAGCTGCACGAGCCACGCTAGATAAATTTACGCTGCCGCGCGCCGCCCCTGTTTTCGATACCGCGCAGCATCTATCTTTCGCGACCTGAAATTTTCGCACGCTGCGTATCTTGCGATATAGCGCCCTATCTCGCGCGATTATTTGCATTATTTACGGCACATAGGCCTTCTGTCGCGGCAAATACATGGCGCGGTTATGCGACTAAATTTAATCGTCCGCTTTGCGGCGCACGCGCGCGGTTTCGCCTCATTTATACGGCTGCCGCAATCGCGAGCGCAGAGCAGAAACAATCCGCTGCGGCGTTAAAATTTAACGCGGCGCGCCGCAATTTGAGCTTTGCGTTTTATACTACGCGCCCAAAGAGCGTATTTTACGCCGCTAAATTTTAAATATGTGCCGCATACGCGCGGCTTTATAATTTAAATTTACGCTTTGGTTTGCGATCTTTGACGCAAACAGATTGCAAAATTTTAAAACGCGGGAGAACTGCACTAAAGCGCCGCATTGAAACGCTTTTTAAAATGCACTCGCTGCACCTCGCTTTTCGCACGATCTGTTTTTATATCTAAAGCGCGATTTTTAGCAGCGCTAAAATTTCGCGGCTAAATTTTAAAATTTACACCAAATCGCGTTTTGTTTTAAATTTAGCGCGGCGCCAAATCGTTAAATTTAGCTGCTGCTAAGCTCCTTTTCGATCTGCTCGCCGATAAAATCCGCGCTCTGCAAAAAGAAAAAGTGATCCCCCGCCAGCGGATAAAATTTGCTATTTTTGACGAGCGAGTGGATCAGCTCGCCGCTTTTTAGGCTAGTGGCGCGATCGTCCTTGCCCCAAAAGATGAGCGCATTTTGCGGGCTTAGCGCGGAAAAAATATCGCGGAAGTCCTCATTTACGACGTTTTTTAGCGTCTCGTACATCGTCTTGCTCATACCTGCGGCGTCCTTGCTCGCAAACGCACGCCAAAGCCCCGCCAGTCCAAGTCTTTTTAAAATTTTAAAAATTGCGATTTTAGCGCGCACCGCAAAGGGCTTGGGTTCGATGATACCGGCGCTGCTTAGCAGTATGAGATTGCGCGGAGCTAGCAATGCGGCGATCTTGCCGCCGAAGCTGTGCCCCATGATCGCTGCGGGCTGCCTGCCAAAAGCTGCGATAAAGGCGCGCATAATCTCCGCGTAATCCTTGCTGCCAAGGGCGCGCGCGGGCTGGGAGCTGGCGCCGAATCCCGGCAGATCTACAAATACCGCGGCAAAGCGCTTGAACTTGCCCTCAAACGCGCGCTGCATAAGCTTTTTATCCGCTCCCCAACCGTGCAAAATCAGGATGTATTGCTCGCGCTGCAGGTTTGAAATTTCGTAGCTGATTTTGTAGCTCTCGCCGCCGCAGACGAGCTCCTTACTCGCCACCACCGCTCCTTTTGGCGTAGACGGCTTTGAGTAGCTCGACCGCTTTTTCGAGCCGCTCAAACTCGCTCATACTGATCATCACGGCTTCGAATTTGTTGTTTTTGACGATCAGGGCTTTTTTGATCTCTTGGTTTTTGATCTTGTTTAAAACGGTGCTGAAGTTGCGCACGATCTCGGTAGCGGTGTAAATTTCGTCTTGATTTATCATAACTCGACCTTTTAGAGTAAAATTTTACGCAAAATTTAGCGTAAAATTTTAAACGATTGGCTATTTATTAGCGGTGATTTTGGTGATTAGCTCGTAGCTTACAGGTATCTGCCTCATCGGCGGCAGCGATGAAGCAAGAGCTGCTAAGACCTCGGAGAAATCATCAAATAGGTAATTTGCAAGACTACCTGGGTTCGGATTTATCTCGTTTAGATAAATTTCACCCTCTTTTTCAAAAAAATCGCAGCGAATGAGCGCGCCATCGAATGATCCTGCGTTATAAAGCCGCGCAAAGGCGTCTTTCATCTTACCCTCTAGCAAAGCGCCAGGACGAGCGGGCTCGATCGCGCCACTACGCGAAAAATCCAAATATTTACGATCGAAATTTAAATAGCCCTCCTTTTTCGGCTCTTCTATATTCGAAAATACGATTTTGCCGTCTATTTTAGCGCCTGCAAGATTGAATTCCTTTACGTTTTCCCAGTACGGCTCTACGATCGCGCTGTCGTCCAGCTCAAAAGCCTGATCCAGCGCGTAGCTAAACTCGCTTTCGTTCTTGGCTATCGAAATTCCGATGCTAGAGCCCAAATGAGCGGGCTTAACGATGATCGGAAAATTAAAATTAGGCAGGCTAGTACGATTTACGATCTCATACGGCAAGGTTTTTACATTTGCGATTGCGGCTAAGTGCTTGGTTAAAATTTTATTATAGCTTAGCACGCTAGCTTCTATGCGAGGTCCGATATAAGGGATGCCAAAAAACTCAAATAGCGCTGCCATTTTGCCATCCTCGCCGTCGCAGCCATGGATTAGATTGATATATGTGCCGACTTCTAGCATGCTTTTGCTAAACATTCCGCTCTCAAAAAATCCGCCCGCACCGATACTAAGCTCTTTTGCTTTAGCATAGCCGCCCTGCTTAAAATATGCCGCGCGCATATTTTTATCCTCAATGCGGTAAAATTTACGATTTTTATCGCAAAATACAAACTCCAAGTCCCAGCCTTTTAGGGCATTTTTGACGGCAATTGCCGAGATGATACTTACTTCGTGCTCGTAGCTTTGAGCTCCAAAAACTATGCCAAATTTCATTGTTTTCCTTCAAATTTTATTTTCTACGCTAATTTTTTTAACGCCTCTTTGACAAGATCTGACGTATTTGTGCTACTGCATCCCGCTAAGATTTGATTGATCTTATCGCGCTTAAATCCAAGGCTTTGTAGCGCGGACGCTGCTTCGTTTTTATAAGTCTCGCTAGGACCGAATTCCATTAGCTTCGCATCGCCCAGTTCAGCAATGATCCGTCTAGCGGTCTTTGGGCCGATACCCGGAACTGAAGTTAGCGTCGCAGCATCCCCCGTAGCTACGCAACGCGCGAAATCCTGCGGAGCGAGCGTCGAACAAACTGCCATCGCCGTGCTTGCACCTACACCGCTAAGCTTGATTAGGGTTTCAAACATCCTTTTTTCACTCTCGTCTAAAAACCCATACAGCAAATCGGCATCCTCGCGCAGAATTTGTACGCACGCAAGCTCGGTCAGCTTGCCCTGCGCGAGCTTCGCGGAGGTATTTAATGACAATGAAAGAGCGTAGCTCACGCCGCTAGCGCATTTAATGACGCAAGCAGTGGGCTCCTTGCGCGTGATAATTCCTTCGATCGCCGCTATCATCTAAGAGCCTTTAAAATTTCATTTATGCTCTCATTAAGCGCTAAATTTAGAGCATTATAAATGCTTTGCGAGCTAGGATCAGGCACGAAAACGCGCTTAGTAACGATGCCAGATTTTATACTTTCTAAAGAATTTAAAATTTCATACCCCATCGTGACGGTTGCCTGATCGTTATTGATCTGAAGCGCTACGATACTAGTTTTTAGGCGCAAATCCCGCTCTTTTGGCACGAAGATCGGATTTAGCGAGCAAGTGGAAAATGCCGCATCAAGCAGTGCCTTATATACCATTTCGCTAGGCATCGTGATAAATTTGGCGTCGCTTGCGAACCGCGTTCGGTTTCTAAAATCCACTATTAAAATATCCCGCCTATCGACGAGATCTGTCGCCGTAATGGTGTCGATAAAGATATTTTTGCGCGCACCGCTAGGATTTACGCAGCGCTTTTGATCATAACGCAGCTCGTAGTAGGTGTATGGCTTAGCCTGCTTAGCTAAGCAGCCGCCTAAAAATATCGCTGCTAGCGTCGCAGCAAGCGTAAACTTTATAAAATTTTTCATCTTTATTCCTTTTTATCGTCGCGATCCGCGCCTTTAGAAGTGTCTTTGAAAAAGAAATCGTAAGGATTGTCCTCTAGCCTAAACATCGCGCCTTGGAATTCTCTAAGCGATTTTTTGAGCTCGCCAAGAGTGTTTTTTGCCTCCTCAAGCGTAGGATCCAAGATCGCTTTTAGATTGTACTCGCCGCGATCGATACGCTTAGTGATAATGCCTGCGGTTTTATCCAGCGAATTCGATAGATTGGCAGCACTCACGGCAAAAGCGTTTAGATTATCTAGCAGCGCGTCTAGCTCCTTCTCGCGCTCGTTTAAATTTGCTATGAGAGTATTTACGTTAGCAAGCAGCGCGTCTAGGCTTTGGAATTTTTTCTCATCGCTTAGCTCGGCGCTAAATTTATCCATCGAAGATAGAATTCTATCCACTTTATCGGTATTTTGCTTAGACAACAGCCCGTTAATCTTAAAGATCATCTCACTCACGCTATCGGTGATGACTTCGGCTTTGGAGCCGATTTTATCAAGAAGCGTTTTATCCAGCGCAATTATCGGCTTTTTATCATTCGGTGGGAAAAGCTTGCCGCTTCCTTTCGTGATATTTATAAACGCGATTCCGCTGATGCCTTGAGATTCTACCTTAGCGACGCTATCTTGTGAGATCGGTAGCTTGCTTTTTACTGAAATTTCAATCTCAATAATCGCATTTTCGATATCGGCAAAGTCGATACTTTTGATGATGCCCGCATTTACGCCGATAAATTTAACCTCAGAATTCTCCTTAATGCCTACGGGAAGCTCTTTTGTGTGGATATAGTAGGAGCGGTAGCTCTCGCCGCGGTCGGTCTTAGTAAGCATCCACCACATAAACGCCGTAAGAGCCGCGACGCAGATCATAACAAATGCGCCTACTATCGTGTATGAAGTTCTATTTTCCAATCTTTTCTCCTAATTTCAGAGCATAAAATTTAAGCCCTGCGATATGCCTTAAAATAGCCATTTGGGCTTAAATTTTAAAACTTAGCTTTTTCTCAAATAGCCGCAAAATTCGCAGAATTATCTGAGTTTAAATTTTAAAGCTTAGCGTGCATTTTGAAATTTCAAAATATCACCGCGCCGTATTTTAGCGTAAAATTTTGCCGTCCCGGTTTAATTTAGCGCGGTTTGTTCGCTAAAATTTCAAAATTTATGCGCTATCCAATAATGCGCCCTTAAATGCGACCCGCCTAAATTTTAAAATTTCAATTGAGCCGCTAATGTCTAAATTTTAAAAATTTAAGCTCTGCGGAGCCTGGAATTCCTCGCTAGGTTTAAAATTTAAAATTTTCCCGCCGCTATTTTAAAATTTTAGCTCCTATCTATCTAAATTTTACCTGCCGCGATCTGTATTTTGGCTAGATAAATTTCAAAGCTCAATCCCTTTGCCGCATCTTAAATAGCTCTTCAAGGGGGTTATTCTCCATGTTTGAAATCTCTTTTATGCTTCCTTCAAAGGCAATTTTTTGATTATCCACGATCAAAAATCGATCCAAAATGTCAAAGATACTATCCACGTCGTGCGTCACCATCACGACCGTGACGCCAAGGCTGTCTCTAAGCTCGCAAACAAGCCTATCAAGGGCTCTGGCGCTGAGCGGATCAAGCCCCGAGTTTGGCTCGTCCAAAAATAAAATTTCAGGGCTAAGTGCTAGCGCGCGAGCCAGCGCTACACGCTTTTTCATACCGCCGCTAAGCTCGTTTGGTCTAAGCGCGGCGGCTTCCTTTTTAAGCCCCACCTTTTGGATCCAAAACATCGATAGCTCATCTATCTCGCGCTCGTTAAATTTAGAGTATTCGCGCAGCAGAACGCCTACGTTTTCGAGCACGCTCATCGAGCTGTAAAGCGCGCCAAACTGAAACATCACGCCGCATTTTAGGCGGATCTCGTTTTGCTCCGCCTCGCTCGCGCGCCAAATATCGCGCCCGAAAATTTTAATCTCGCCGCTTTGCGGACGTTTTAAAAATATAAGGGTTTTCATTAACGTCGTTTTACCGCTTCCGCTGCCGCCTAGGAAGCCGTAAATTTCGCCATTTTTGACGCTAAAGCTCACACAATCGTGCATAACGCGCGATCCGTATGCAGTAGTAACATCGCGCGCGACTATAATTTTAGCGCTTTCGCTAGATTGCACTTGCTCGCTCATAACCCGATTTCCGAAAACAAAACTGCAAATACCGCGTCGATCGCGATAACCCAAAATATCGCGTTTACGACGCTAATGGTGGTGTATTCGCCGATGCTTTGGGTATTTCCTTTGACTTCAAAACCCCGCATACAGCCGATGATAGCGATGAATGCCCCGAAAAACGGCGCTTTAATCATACCCACTAAAAAATGCCTAAGCTCTACAGAAGCCTTAAATCTATCCAAATAATTGCTAAAGGCTATGTCTAAATACGCGTCACACACGATCATCTGAGCAAAAATACTTACCGAATCTGCGATAAAAATGACTAGCGGCATGATTAGTACCATCGCGATAATGCGCGGCATCGCAAGAAAATAAAACGGATCAAAGCCCATCGTCCTCATCGCATCGATCTCTTCGGTGATCTTCATCACGCCGATCTGTGCCGTAAAGCTCGAAGCCGAGCGACCCGCGATAACGATAGCGGCGATTAGAGGCGCTACCTCACGAAGCGTCAAAGCACCCATTATATCGATGATGTAGATGCTGGCGCCAAATTTAGAAAGCATATCCGAGCCTATGTAAGCAAGCACGATACCGATCAAAAATGCCGTCAATGAGACGATGAAAAGCGCGTCTATTCCGCTATCTTTGATGAAATTTACGGTTTCTTTGAAACGGAATTTCATCGGATGAATTATAAAAGCCGCGAGTTTGGAAAAAAACTCGCCCAAAAAGCTAGCAAGGCTTAGCAAGCCTAGAATTCCAAGATGACAATAAAGTCCAATCTGCGCTAAAAAATTTAGCCTACGAGATTCGGGTACATAGCTAAAATCGATCGTTTTATCATCCATAAAGCTTAGAATTTTGGCGGCTTTGCAGCTATCCTCCACAAGGCTTACCCGCTTGCCGGCAAGGGCGTTTTTGATCATCAGCGCCATGAAATAGTCTAAATTTGAAATTTCGCTTAAGCTTAGCTCCAGCTCGTTTAGATTTTTTACCGCTTTTTTTAGTGCAAGCAGCTGCGATCGCGA
Organism: Campylobacter gracilis; assembly: GCF_018374135.1. Lineage (GTDB taxonomy): Bacteria > Campylobacterota > Campylobacteria > Campylobacterales > Campylobacteraceae > Campylobacter_B > Campylobacter_B gracilis_A. The sequence continues at coordinate 135,694 of NZ_JAHAFS010000002.1, forward strand.
GCTTTTGTAGTTCCACTGCCCGCGTAGCGATAGGGTATTTTTCCCGCCCGAGCTTTCGAGCGAAAAGGCTAAATTCCGCAAAAATTTCTCTCCAAAATCAAAAAATAGGGGAAATTATAATATAATCAACCTTGGCATTTTATAAAATTTAATGGAGATTTATGCTCAGAGGCTTTTTTACAAATAGCGCAGGCACGCTGGTTTCGCGAGTTTTGGGTTTTGTGCGCGACCTGCTTACCGCATCGGTTTTGGGCGCGGGAATTTACAGCGATCTATTTTTCGTAGCGTTTAAACTGCCCAATCTTTTCCGCAGACTATTCGGCGAGGGAGCTTTTACGCAGGCGTTTTTGCCCAGCTTTACCGCCGCGCGTAAAAAAGGAATTTTTGCCGCAGCGGTGCTAATAAAATTTAGCATTTTCATCGCGCTTTTAACGGCGCTCGTGCTGCTCGCCGCGCCCGTTTTTACCAAAGTTTTGGCATACGGATTTAGCGCCGAGCAGATCGGTCTTGCGGTGCCGTACGTGCGGATAAATTTTTTCTATCTCACGTTCATCTTCGTCGTTACGCTCTTTGCTTCGCTGCTTCAGTATCGCGACCACTTCGCTACGACGGCGTTTTCGACCGCACTTTTAAATTTGGCGATGATCGCGGCGCTTCTGCTAGCTCGCGGTAAGGACGGCGCTACGGCGGTGCTTTATCTTAGCTTCGGCGTCGTAGCGGGCGGGCTTTTACAGCTTGCGGTGCACGTTTATGCGCTGAAGTTCACCGGTATGCTGCGCGTCTTGGCTGGCGGCTTTGCGCGGCTTGCGCGTGGCGATAAAGCGCAAACGCAGGGCTTTTATAAAAATTTTTTCGCGGGCGTACTCGGTGCGTCGGCACTTCAGCTAAGCTCGTTTATAGATACCTTCTTTGCGAGCTTCCTTGCTAGCGGCAGTATCAGCTATCTTTACTACGCCAACCGCATATTTCAGCTGCCGCTCGCGCTTTTTGCGATCGCGCTTAGCACAGCGATCTTTCCGCGCATGAGCAAATTCGTAAAAGCTCACGACGACGCGCAGGCTCTGGCGCTTGTCGAGCGCGGATTTTACTTCCTTTTGGCGCTGCTCGGACTCTCTGCGATAGGCGGCGTGATGCTGCGAAACGAGATCACGCAGCTGCTATTTGAGCGCGGAGAATTTACCCGTCAAAATTCCATAGAATGCGCCGCGGTTCTTGGCGCATATATGGTAGGGCTCGTGCCGTTTGGGCTGTCTAGGATTTTTTCGCACTGGCTGTATGCGAATATGAAGCAGAAGCTAAGCGCGAAAATTTCGATCTGGTGCGTCTTTATAAACGTCGCTTTGTGTGCGCTGTTTTTTAAACCCTTTGGAGCCGTAGGGCTTGCGTTTGCAAGCACGATAACGGGGGCGTTTCTACTCGGCTTCAACCTCTATTTTTTTGGATTTAATAACTTTTTGGCTATAATCCGCGCAAAAAAAATTATTGCGATCGCAGCGCTTTGTGCGGGCGAAGCGGCGATTTTATACATTTTAAAAGGCTTGTATTATGGTAATTTATGATAGTTTGAGCAAAAAGAAGCTCCCGTTTGAGCCCATTAACGAGGGGCTGGCGCGCATTTACGCCTGCGGCCCGACCGTCTATGACGACGCGCATCTTGGGCACGCAAAAAGCGCCGTGAGCTTCGATCTGCTGCGCCGCGTACTGCAAGCAGAGGGCTATGAGGTAAAATTTGCGCGAAATTTCACCGACATCGACGATAAAATTTTAAAAAAGATGGAGCAGAGCGGCAAGAGCCTCGAGGAGATCACGGAATTTTACACCCGCAGATATTTGCAGGATATGAGCGCGCTAAACGTCGCGGACGCGAGCATTTCGCCCAAGGCGACCGAAAATATCGCTGCGATCTGCGAGCTCATATCCTCGCTTCTTCAAAAAGGCTTTGCCTATGAGATCGCTGGTGACGGTATCTACTTCGACACGCGCAAGGACTGGGATTATCTAAGCCTTAGCGGCAAAAAAGAGGGCGCCGGCAAAAACATCGCCCGCGTCGCCTCAAACGATGCCAAGCACGATGAGAAGGACTTCGTGCTGTGGAAATTTGACGAGAATTGGTTTGATAGCCCATTCGGCAAAGGGCGCCCCGGCTGGCACAGCGAGTGCGTAGCGATGATTTTGGCGCACCTTGATAGCGGAGACGCGAAATTTTGCATAGACATTCACGCAGGCGGCGCCGATCTGCTCTTCCCGCATCACGAAAATGAAGCCGCGCAGTGCCGCTGCGCCCGCCATAGAGCGCTAAGCAAATACTGGCTCCACAACGGCTTCGTGCAGGTAAATAACGAAAAGATGAGTAAGAGCCTAGGCAACTCCTTTTTTGTAGGAGACGCTCTAAAAATCGCACCCGGTGAGGCGCTGAGATTTTATCTCTTAAGCTCGCATTACAGGGCAAATTTTAATTATTCGGTGACCGATCTGCTTGCGAGCAAAAAGAGGCTAGATAAAATTTACCGCCTTAAAAAGCGTGTCCGTGACGTTCTAGCTCCCGCTGCAGGACAAAATTCTGCGTCTGAGCTGCCTGCTGCGGAGGTTAAATTTAGATCGGAGATGATGGAGTTTTTAAGCGACGATCTCAATACTTCAGGTGCACTTGCGGTGCTTGATAGCTTCGTAGCAAGCGCGAACGAAGCGCTAGATCGCGCGCCAAAAGATAAGGCGCTAAAAGCCCGTATCGCTGCGAATTTGGAGTTTGCAAAGCAGACGCTTGGAATTTTATATGAGGATGAGACCGAATACTTTCGCTTCGGTGTGAGCGAGCAGCAAAGAGCGCAGATAGAGGAGCTGATCAAACAGCGCGCGCAGGCGAAAGCGGAAAAGGACTTTGCGGGCGCGGATGCCATCAGGGCGCGCCTTACGGATATGAAGATCGAAGTAATGGATACGCCTGGCGGCACAGTTTGGGAAGTCGCAGCGGAGTAAAACGTAAAATTTAGCGCAAAATTTTACGTTAAATTTTATGACTTTTACGATGCAAAGCGTAAATCCGAATACTAATCCGCGCGTAAATTTTAGTGCGATTTTTATCTGAAGCATTGCTATGCCGCGGCGCGATTTTATTTAGCGATACGGTGCAGGAGCGATGTGTGACGTGACGCGACGACAGAAGCGCGAGGCGGATAGCGATTTTCATTCGTCGGCGCAGCTGATACGGCGGCGCGATATAGCGCGGTACAGCGGTGGCGCTACGTGCCTGGCTGTGCGTAAATTTCAGTGCGATTTTTTATGACAATTGGCGATGCAGAGTTGTGTCGCAGCGCAGTGAAAGCAGCACTGCGGCGCACCTGTGCGTAAATTTTAACGCAACTAAGTGCAGTGGAATGCGCTGCGGCGACGCGCAAATTTCGGCGCGATTTTTATTCGGCGATATTATACGTGTGTGTGCAGCGACGAAAGTCACGATTTCATTCGGTAACGCTGCTGATATAGTGGCGAATGCACAAGGCAGGCTGCGATTTTCATTCGGTAGCGCGGTGTGCGAAAGCGCAATGCGGCGCGACGATGCGAAGTCGCAATACGCGATGTATATTATATTACGATACGGCCTTTGAGTGCTTTATGACGCCTCAAAGCGTTCAGCGTTTTAAAAAAATGGCGTGCGAAAGTGTTTAGAGATCGCGATAAATAAAAACTCGCTTGCTTTAAGCACTTAACGCTTTAAAAGCGGCAAACAAAAAAGCTAAATCTCGGCGTCGTCCGCACGGTCACCGCATGCGAGTGAGTTGATTTAGTGAGCTTGCGAAGCGCAAATTAATCCCGCGCCACCCTATAAATTTTGTGCTGCCTAGCGGTCGAAATTCTAAAATTTAAGGAATTTTAAAATTTCAGAATTTTTGAGATTTTAAATTTTAAAATTTCAAGAATTTCAGAATTTCATAAATTTTGGGATTTCAGGATTTTAAATTTTAAAAATTTTATAAAAAAGGATTGTATTTGAACGGTTTTAAAACTTTACTATCGCGCTTTAAGCCCTATTTTAGGGATTACAAGCCGCAGTTTGCATTGGCGATTTTGGGTATGGTGATGACGAGCGTGGCGACTGCTGCGAGCGCGAAGCTGGTCGAGCCCGTTTTAAATAAAATTTTCGTCGAAAAAAACGAGCCGTATCTCTATACGCTTCCGATCGCGATCATCGTGGTTTTCGCGATGAAAAGCGGCGGCGCGTTTATGCAAAACTACTTCACCGCCTTCATCGGTCAAGACACGGTGCGCCGCTTCCGCGACAGGCTCGTCGCAAGCCTCGTGCGGCTGGACGTGGATTTTTTCAACCGCTTCCGTACGGGCGAGCTCATCAGCCGCACGATCAACGACATAGAGCGTATCCGCGTTGTGGTTTCGAATATGATCCCCGATTTTTTCACGCAGATCATTACGATTTTGGGGCTTTTGGGCGTCGTGATCTATCAGAGCCCAAAGCTTTCGTTTTTCGCGCTCGTGGTCTTTCCGTGCGCGATATATCCGCTCTCGCGCCTTGCAAAGCGGATGAAAAAAATTTCGCGCGAGTCTCAAGAAAAAACCTCCGATATCTCCTCGGCGCTCAGTCAAATTTACTCCAACATCGAAATCGTCAAGGCAAGTAACGCCGAGAGCTTTGAAGTGGAGAAATTTAACGCCGAAAACAGGAAATTTTTCGGTCTAAATTTAAAGGCGGTCGTAACGACGTGTCTAGTAAGCCCGATCATGGAGATGCTAGGCGCCGTGGGCATCGCGGTGGTGATCATCGTCGGAGGGCAGGAGGTCATCGCGGGTCAAATGAGCATCGGCAGCTTTTTCAGCTTCCTTACGGCGCTTTTTATGGTTTACACGCCGATAAAAAAGGTCTCCTCGCTATACAACAACATGCAAGACGCCATCGCAGCGAGCGAGCGGACGTTTGAGCTGATCGACTTGGAGCCTACGATAGTCGGAGGCGGCAAGCAGATGGGCGAGATAGGCTCGGTGAGCTTTTGCGACGTGTCGCTAAACTACGGCGACAAAGCGGCGCTGAAAGATATAAGCTTTGGCGTCAAAAAGGGCGAAATTTTAGCGCTCGTCGGAAACAGCGGCGGCGGCAAAAGCTCGGTCGTGAACCTTCTGATGCGCTTTTACGACGCAAGTAGCGGTAAAATTTTATTCAACGGCAACGACGAGATCGGCGAGTTTAGCATCCCTAGCCTGCGCGAAAATATCGGCCTCGTAAGCCAGCGCGTCTATATTTTCAACGACACGATCGCGCAAAACGTAAGCTACGGCGCGGAATTTAACGAGCAGCGCGTCATAGAGGCGCTCAAGCTCGCCAACGCCTATGAGTTCGTAAGCTCGATGAAGGATGGAATTTACACCGTGCTTAGCGAGTTCGGCGCAAATCTTAGCGGCGGGCAGCGCCAGCGTATCGCAATCGCGCGCGCGCTGTATAAGGACCCGCAAATTTTAATATTCGACGAGGCGACTTCGGCGCTGGATAACGCAAGCGAAAAGGAGATCTCAAACGTCATCGAAAAGATCAAACAAAGCAAAATCGTCTTTGTAATCGCGCACCGCCTCTCCACGATCGAGCGCGCCGATAATATCGCCGTGATGAAAAACGGCCGCATTCTCGCCATCGGCACCGACGCGAAGCTGACGGGCGAATGCGAGGAGTATCGCAGCCTAAAGGGGATTATGCAAAACGGTTAGAGCTTTAAAATTTTACCCATTTTGCGCCCCGGTTTTGCTCTATGAAATTTTAAAATTTTATCTTTGAAGCAAGCCGCATAAATTTATCCGCAAAAATTGAAATTTTACCTTGAAATTTAGCCGCGCGCGGGAATTTAGCAGCTCGTCGCTTTGGCTGCAGTGCTTTTTAATAAAGCTCGTCTCTTTGATGCGACGAGGCACGACTGCCGGAGCTTAACTTTTGGATTAAAATTTTATCTTGAAATTTCAGCGCTTCGTTGCGAGCCCGCCTCTAAATTTAAATGCCGGCGCCGTTTTAAACTCGCTGCGGTAAAATTTTATCGCGCGCTGGGCTTTTCGGCGCACTACCTGCACTTGATCTTCGGCATCTGAGATAAAATTTTGGCTTTATTTTCCTTTATAAATTTTCGCATCTTTTTAAAATCCCTATCAGAATCGAAATTTTTCAAATATTTTTATATAAAAACCGAGCTTTAATCAATAAAAGGCTACAATAACGCCAAATTTAATTCCAAGGAAAAGTCATTGTTTGAATCCATGCGCGCGGCACGCTCTCTAAGCCCCCTATTTCTGGGCATTTTCTTTATGTTTATCGGCGACGCGCTAGTCATCGCAAGCGCGGGCATCATGCTAAAAGAATCCGGCCACAGCGAGCTTGAGATCGGACTAATTTCGGCGTTTTTCTTTTTAGGCGCGATCTTTAGCGGTTTTTTCGTGCCTTCGATAATCGGCGCGCTCTCGTACGTGCGGGCATACGCGGTCTTTACGGCACTTTTCGGAATTGCTGCAATGCTGCATGATCTTGGCTCAAACCTCGTATATTGGGCGATTTTGCGCTTTATTTTGGGCTTTTGCTACTACGCGCTTTTGATGATAATCGAAAGCTGGATAAACTCAAAGATCACAAACTCCATCCGCTCCCGCGTGCTCGCGATCTACGAAGCGGTTTTTTACGGCGCGTTTGCGATAGGAGTTATAATTTTGGCGCTAAATTTCGGAACGATGAAAGTTTTCGTGCTAAGCGCATTTTTTATCATCCTAGCGCTGCTACCGGTAAATTTAATCCGCTTCAATCCTCCTAGAGTCCCCGCTCGCATGCGAGTTTCGATGCCGCAAATTTCGATCGTGCCGCCGCTTGCGTTTGCGACGGTGGTTTGCGCGGGCATTTTGATTAACGGCTTTTTTTCGATGGCGAGCGTTTTCGTGCTAAGCGCGGGGTTTGGAGTCGGCTCTGTGGGCGCATTTATGGGATCGGCGATGGCAGGAGGTTTCTTAGCGCAGCTCGTCTGCGGTACTATTTCAGATAAGTTTGGTCGCAAACGCGCCATAATGATAGTTTGCGTCGTGGGTCTTACTTCCTGCGCGGCGCTATTTTTTGCCAAAAGCTTCATCCTAACGTGCGCACTTGCGCTACTGCTGGGCTTTGGCGCCTTTCCTTTATATTCACTTGCCATCGCGCGCGCAAACGACTCCATCACCGGCGAGGGCGCATCTCGCGTACAAATTTCGGCGGCGATGCTCTTTATCTATTCGAGCGCGTCGCTCTGCTCGCCTTTGATAATCGGCGCGATGATGAAATTTTTAGGCGCAAACGGCTTTATCTGGGTATTTTTCGCAGCGATGAGCTTTTTATTTATATTTGCTATTTTCCGTCCCGAGATCGCGCCTAAAAGATAGCTTTAAAATTTTAAATTTTTTCGTAGATCAAAAATTTATAATAAAACGCCGCGATTGCAAACATAAAGCCCATGCCGAATGTGATTTGCGAAAGCGAAAATCCAAGCTCGAAAAAAAATCCGATCGCAGCCGACACGAGCGTCGCGACGATGAAATACGCCATGTCGTTGTAGGCGATAACGCGCCCGAAAAACTCCCTATCGACGTGGCTTTGCAGCTGCGTAAAAGAATACGACCACACCGTCGTGATAAAAAATCCCGCTGCGATCATGCCCGCAAACGAAAGCCAGTAGTTAAACTCCAGCGCCGCCCACAGCGCGATGCCCGCAAACTGCCCCAGCAGTAGCCAAAAAAACGTATGTTTATTTACGATCTTGCTTAGCCATATCTGTCCGAAAAACGCAGCCGCCGAGCGCGACATATTCATAAGCCCGATGACTAGCGAGGCGCTTAAAATTTCTTTGTATTTATACTTCGCAAGAAGCGCGATGAGATTGTCGTAGGTGGTGACGGCGACGAAGGCGTGAAGGACGATGAGATGCACCACCAAAGGATGCGAGCGCAGGTAAGAAAAGCCCTCCTTTAGCATCTTAAACACAGACCCTGGCGCGTTTTTTGCAAGGTCTTTAAAATTTAGCCGCAGCAGGATAAAAAATGAAAAAACGTATAAGCAAAAATCCAAAATAAATGCCGCTCGCACGCCGAGATAGTGGATAAAAATACCCGCGCTCGCCATTCCGAAAGTATATGTGATCGTCCAGATAATGCCCGTCATCTCGTTAGCAAGCTTGAGATAAGGACGGCTTAGAAATTTCGGCAGAGTAGATGATTCGGTTTGAAAAAACAGCGTGCCTGCGACGCTGCGCACGACTACGATCAGAAGCAACAGCCACAAATAATCCAAACTATCGATAAAAATCAGCATGAAAATACTGATCATCTCGGTTATAAACATCGCCGTCATCAGCGGCTTTGGTTGAAATTTATCCACGATGATGCCGTTGATGGGCGCTAAAAAAACGTTCGGCACGAACGAAACGACGCCCACCGCCGTAATCGCCCACACCGGCGCGCCAAGCTCAATAAGCAGCGTAGCGACCCCGACGACCGAAAACCATAAGCCGAACATACATATAAAACCCGCCGAAAAGAGCAGGCGGTAGTTGCGTGAATGGCGAAGCAGCACGATGTATCTGATCATAAAATTTTATCCCGTAAATTTAATATAAAAAATCTAGCGAAATTGTATCACGACGCGCCTTAAAAGCCAAAATAAGCTAAAAATGCTATAATTGCGAAATTTTAATTCAGGAGTGAAAATGGAAGGGTTCGTAACTACGGTAATAGTATTTTGCGTCCTCATCGCGGCAATTCTAAAGATGGGGGTTAAGATCGTCTCTCAATCGGAAATTTTAATTATCGAGCGGCTGGGTCGCTTCCACAAGGTGCTCGACGGCGGCTTTCACATTATCGTGCCGTTTTTTGACGCGGTGCGCGCGAAGATGAGCGTTCGCGAGCAGCTCGTGGACATCAGCAAGCAGCAAGTCATCACCAAAGATAACGTCAACATAAGCGTCGACGGTATCGTGTTTTTGAAGGTCATCGACGGCAAGATGGCGCTTTACAACGTCGAAGACTACCGCCGTGCGATTTCAAATTTAGCGATGACGACGCTACGTAGCGCGATCGGCGAGATGAGCTTAGACAGCACGCTTAGCTCGCGCGATCAGCTAAATTCCAAGCTGCAAATCGCTCTGGGCGACGCCGCGGACAACTGGGGCGTAAAGATCATGCGCGTGGAGATTTCCGAAATTTCGGTACCGCACGGCATCGAAGAGGCGATGAATATGCAGATGAAAGCCGAGCGCGAAAAGCGCGCGATTGAGCTTAAAGCCGAGGCCGAAAAAGCAGCTCTCATCCGAAACGCCGAAGCACTAAAGCAGGAGAAGGTGCTCGAAGCCGAAGCGATCGAGCGTATGGCGGATGCTAAAAAATATGAGCAGATCGCGCTCGCGCAAGGTCAAAAAGACGCGATGGACAGTATAAATTTAGCGATGAGCGCTTCCAGCTTTGCGGCGGAATACCTGCTCGCGCAGGGTCGCGTAAACGCTTTCAGCGAGCTGTCCAAAAACCCGAGCAAAGATAAAATTTTGATCCCTTACGAAACGAGCGAGCTTCTAGGCTCTCTTAGCGTGATTAAAGAATTCCTCGGCAAAAACGGCGCGAAGGAGCTCAAATGAACGCGCTGATTTTTATCATAATCGGCGTGATTTTGGCGATCGTCGAGCTTTTGGTGATGGATTTTACCTTTATATTTTTCAGCGCCGGATTTTTCATCACGGGGCTTTTGAGCTTCGGTTTTCATCTTGATTGGGACGTACAAATTCTGCTTTCGTTCGTGCTATCTTTCGTGCTTCTGATCGCACTTAAAAGGCCGCTAAAATCACGCTTTTTCAAGCCCGAAGAGAAGCATGAGGATAACTTTTTAGACGAAAGCGGCATAGGCACCGTCAAAAACGGTATGGTTTATTTCAAAGGTACGTTTTGGAAAAGCGATGAAATTTCAGAGCTTAACGAAGGCGACCGCGTCGAAATTTTAGGCGTAAAAAACGGCCAGATCGTGGTTAAAAAAGATAGCAGTCGAAATTCTAGCGGTGCAGACGGCGTAAATTTAAATAGCGGCGACGCAAATTTAAGCGGCGCGGATAGCACGAGCGCCGACGATAAAAATTCCAACGCCGCCGCAAGCGATGCAAATTTAAAGGGAGCCAATGGCTAGAATGAGCGCCGATGAGGCGCTAGAGCTGATCGAGCACGCCGATCTAAACGAGCTTGGGCGCGCGGCGTTTGCGCGCAAGCGCGAGCTGCACCCGGATCGCGTCACGACCTTCATCATCGATCGAAACATAAACTACACCAATGCTTGCATGGTAGATTGCAAATTTTGCGCATTTTACCGCCACGCAAGCGAGGCGGACGCCTACGTGCTGAGCTTTGAGCAGATTAGCGAAAAGATCGAGGAGCTCATCGCCGTGGGCGGCACGCAAATTTTATTTCAAGGCGGCGTTCATCCGAAGCTAAAAATCGAATGGTATGAGGATCTGGTGGAGTTCATCCACAAAAATTACCCCAGCATCACGATCCACGGCTTCTCGGCGATCGAAATCGATTATATCGCGCGTCTTAGCGGCATCAGCACGCTTGAAGTACTTCGTAGGCTGCAAGCCAAGGGGCTCTACTCAATGCCGGGGGCCGGAGCCGAAATTTTAAGCGATCGCGTGCGAGAGCTAGTAGCGCCGCGCAAAAGCGACAGCGCCACGTGGCTTAAAGTGCACGAGGAGGCGCACGGTATCGGCATGAAAACGACCGCCACGATGATGTTTGGCACGCTGGAGAGCACGCGTGAGATCGTAGAGCACTGGGATAAAATCCGCGAGCTGCAAGACCGCACGGGCGGCTTTCGAGCGTTTATTTTATGGAGCTTTCAGGGGCAAAACACCCGCCTTTTGCGCGAGCATCCAGAGATCAAAAAACAAAGCTCAAACCGCTACCTGCGCCTACTCGCCGTTTCGCGGCTATTTTTGGATAATTTTAAAAACATCCAAAGCAGCTGGGTCACGCAGGGCAGCTACATCGGGCAGCTGGCGCTGAAATTCGGCGCGAACGATCTGGGAAGCACGATGATGGAGGAAAACGTCGTAAAGGCGGCGGGCGCGAGCTTTCGGATGAGCAAGGACGAGATGATAGCGCTGATCCGCGACGTAGGCGAAATACCCGCCAAGCGTAACACCAACTACGATATTTTGGAGACGTACGCTTAGATGCGGGCTTTTGCGCGTTTGCGGCAGGAATTTATGCGCTTACAGCTAGAATTTAGCGGTAGAATTTTGTCTTAAAACAGATAGCGAATTTTTGCGATCATGGAATTTTGCAACGAAATTTAAAATTTTGATATCGGTACGGGTTTAAATTTACTGGCGCAAGCGGAATTTGCGCGGTAAAATTTCATTTTGCTGCGAAATTTCGCCTTAGAATTTTTCGGACGCGAAATTATACGCCGCAAGATAAATGCGGCGGAGACGGCGCGTGAGAGACATTGCGCTTACAACGCTTGCCGTATTTGAGTGCGAATATATTTCGTCTCATACTGCGAATACGGCGCGCTGTTTCAGGCGCTGAAATTTTACAAAAATGCGGCGCGATTAAATTTCAAATTTTAAAGTAGAACGGGCAAAACTGCCTTGGCACGAAATTTTAAAAGCGAGCCCCGGCGCAAATTTAAAAAGTGGCGCGCTTGGCTGCGTCAAAATTTTAAAACCGCGCCTGAAAGAACGATGAAATTTAAAAATTTTATAAAGGAAAACGATGGAAAAAAAAGAGATTTCACTTAAGACCAAAGGCGGCAAAAGCGCTAAAATCGACTTTTTGTATCAGTTCGACGATTCGCTGCCGGTGGCGAGCTTCAAGCTAATTTTTAAAGCAAGCGGCGCGGTGAGCGAGAAGACCCTGGGCCTTGCGCGCATCTGCGCGGGCATTTTGGGCGAGGGCTCAAAGACGCTAGGAGTGAGCGAATTTCACCGCAAGCTCGATATCCGCGCGGTCGAAATCAGCACCGCGAGCAATTTTGAAACCTTCGGCATCCAGCTAAACTGCCTAAAAGAGCACTTCGATTTCGGCCTAGACATGCTGCGAGAGCTGCTTAAAGAGCCCAATCTAACGCCCTCGGTGCTAGAAAAGCTAAAAATGCAAACCATAGGCGAGATCGCCGTGCTAAAAAGCGAGTTCGATTACATCGCGACATGCAACCTAAAAGCGCTTCTGTATCCGCGCACGAGGCTCGCTCAGCCGCTCATAGGCGACGAGGCGAGCGTAGAGCGGATCACGATGAAGGACGTGCGGGAGTTTTTCGCCTCGCTGAGTTTAGAGAATTTATACGTCGTTTTATGCGGCGACGTGAGCGACAAAAACCCGAAAATCGTAGAAATTTTAAGCCTCTTTTCAAGCAGCAAAAAGCGCGAGCTACCGTTTTTCACGCCGAGCGATGCGAAAAAAATAAAGATCCAAAAGGAGCAGACGCAGCAAGCCTACATCTACTTCGGCGCGCCCTTTACGCTGCCAAAGGAGCAGGAGTTCATCGCAAACACCGCGCTTTTCGTGCTCGGAAGCAGCGGTTTCGGCAGCAGGCTGATGGAGCGCATCCGCGTTAAGCACGGCCTTGCGTACTCGGTCTATGCGCGCGGCGATTTCGAGCTTAGCCGCCGCGAGTTTTGGGGCTATCTGCAGACCAAAAACGAAAATTTGCAAAACGCCGCCGCGCTCGTAAAAGAAGAGATCGCGAAATTTATCGCCTCGGGCGTGAGCGAAGCGGAGCTGAAAAGCGCTAAAAAATTCCTAATCGGAAGCGCAGTGCTGCAAAAAGAGACGATGTTTAAGCGCGCGGCGATCGCACAGAGCGAGTATTACAAGGGCTATGCATTCGGCGAGTTCGAGCGAAATTTAAAGCGCATCGAGACGCTAAAACTCGGGGCGCTCAACGATTTCATCAAGTCGCACGACGAGATCATGAACCTAAGCTTTTCCGTCATTTGCGACGAGGCCGCCGCGAAAAAGGGGCTTAAATTTTAGCCCGTCGCGGCACGTATCTGCGGTCGGGACAAGTGAGTAAATTTTAAATTTATAAAGCGGCGCGGGCAGCGCTAAATTTTACTTTTTCGCTGCGTTTGCGGACGGCTTGTGCGTTTAAATTTAAAACCGCGCCTGCGTCGCGCTAAAACTTGTGAGGCTTTGCAGAAACGGCTAAATTTGCGAGCCTTATAAGGGCGGCTAAATTTAAAGGCGCCGTGCGCGGCTCGGTAAAATTTCAGCGCACAAAATCAAAGCTCGATTTCGCACGCCGTCTGTGTGCCGCGCTGTGAAATTTAAAAGATGATGCACGCGTGCATCTCTTTCGGATCGTACGGTTCGCAAACTGCGCCGTGAAATTTCAAAAGCGATCGCGCTATGTTTAAAATCCGGTGCGCGCCGCAAAGACACGGTCGCTAAACAAAACACGCCCAAGGCGGCAAAATTTACAGGCGCAGCCGGCGAGTAAATTTGTCGCAATGGGCGAAATTTCGGCCAAATTTAAGCAAACGTTCGATGCAGCGCGTAAAATTTCGATCAAATTTAGGCGGGCGATTTCGCTTCAGCGCGTAAAATTTCACAGCGTAAGGGCTTAAACGCCTATCAAATTTAAAGGATGAAAATTGATTTTTGAAGCAAAAGACGCGGCGACGCTGCAAAAGGCGGGCATCACGACGCTTTTGGATCTGGCGCTGCTTCTGCCCAAAAGCTTCGACGATCTGAGCGTGGGGGATGCGCCGTGCGCGGGCGAGAGCACGGCGGAGGTCGAGTGCCTCTTCCAGCACAGGCGCGGCTCGATGCTCATCGTAACGGCGCACTGCCTCAGCTGGGAGCGCGAGATCAAAATCGTGATCTTCAACGCCAAAAGCTGGCACTTCGGCGCTTTTAAGCGCGGCAAAAAATTTTTCATCCACGGCAAATGCGACGAGAGCTTCGGCTCGTGGCAGTTCGTAAACCCAAAAATCGTGAGCGAAGTAGGCAGGATCGCGCCCAAATACAAAGCCGCGCTGAGCGACGCGGTAGCGCAAAACCTGATTAAAAAATATCTAAGCGCGGACGCGCTTTTAGCCTGCGGGCTGCGCGCGGACGAGGCGGCGGTACTGCTCGCGCTACACGAGAGCTCGCCGCGCAGCGTGCGAATGCTAGCCGCGCTAAATAGGCAGCTCAAAGAGGGCGGCGCGGAAAATTTCGGCGAGCGCGACGACGTTTTAAACAGCGACAGAATTCCGAGCAGCAGTGAAATTTTAAATGGCGGAATTTCAAGCAGCGATAAAATTTTAAATGACGACAGAATTTTAGGTAACGGAGAAATTCCAAGCTCGCAAAGCTCGGTAGCCGCCGAAATTTTAAACGGCAGATCAAAAAATGATGAAATTTTGGGCAACAAAATTTCAGTCCATCCGCAAGGCGATAAAATTCTTGCCTGCGAAGCAAGGCGCGGCGCGGCGAATGAAATTTTAAGCGGCGTAATTTCAAAGGGCGCGGAGACTTCACTCCTCCCAAGCCTCCGTGGCGGCGAGATTGCGAGCGATGAAATGTTATACGGCGATCAACCTTGGGTGTGCGGCGCGGAGATTTACAATGACGAAAATTTTGACGTCCAAAGCGACGATAATTTTCTTGCCGCATACGGCGCGAAGGCGCGTGAGGATGAAATTTCGGACGACCTCAAAGCCGATAATGAAGCGGCAGCGAACAGCGATAAAATTTCAAACGACCTAGTATCCATCGCCCAAACAGCGGCACGACCAGCAGACACTCAAGCTGCAGCCGCGCAATCCATGCTAGAGCATGTCGCAACTGAGCAGTCCGTAGCCGAGCAAACCGCGCAACAAAATTTAAGCGCCCAAGACGTAGATACGCAACCCGCAGCGGTTCAAACTTCAGACGTTCGAATTGCAGATTTGCAACCCGTAGCCCCCCAAACTCAAGAAGCAAGTGGAAAACCTACGGCAATCCAAACTTCAAGCCGAGTAGCGAGCGCGCAAGCCGCGACTACCCAAACTTTGAGCGCACAAGCTACAGGCGTGCAGCCTGCGTGCAACCAGACCGAAAAGCTTCAGACGGTAGTAGCCGTGCAGACCGCAACCGCAGAACCTACGATCGCTCAGACCGCAAGCGCCGCCGAGGCCGTCCGAGCCGCAGCCGTCACGCAAATGAGCGGTGCTGCGATTTTACGCACGCTGAAATTTGTCGAAATTCTAAACTACCTGCAAAAGCTAAGCGCGAAAAAAACGAGTTTCCCGGCGCAAATTTACCCGCTACACGACATTTCAGACTGGTTTGCCTCGCTTTCTTTTGAGCCTACGCGCGATCAATTAAGCGCGATAAAGGACATCGCTAGCGATCTGCAAAGCCCTCTAGCGCGCCGCCGCGTCGTCATGGGCGACGTAGGCAGCGGCAAGACGCTCGTGATCCTCGCGAGCGCGGCGATGAACTACCCGCGCATCAGCTATCTGATGGCGCCTACGAGCATCTTGGCCGAGCAGATTTACGCCGAGGCGCGCCGTCTGCTGCCGCCGCAGATCAAAGTCCTGCTCGTAAAAAGCGGCGATCGCGAGCCGAATTTCGCAGGCGCGCACCTTATCATCGGCACTCACGCCCTGCTCTACCACGAGCTCGCGCCGTCAAATCTTATAATGGTCGATGAGCAGCACCGCTTCGGCTCCAACCAGCGCGAAAAGATCGCGCGCCTCACCGAAAACGGCGAGTTTCGCGCGCATTTCATTCAGTTTAGCGCCACGCCGATACCGCGCACGCTGAGTATGATCCAATCCGAGCTCGTGAGCTTTAGCTTTTTAAAACAGCTGCCGTTTGAAAAGCGTATCAAAACCAAAATCCTACAAAACGACGGATTTGCGGGCTTTATGCAGGATCTGCGCCGCGAGCTCGCCGCGGGCAATCAAGCGATCATCGTCTATCCGCTAGTGCAGCAAAGCAAGAGTTCAGTCTATCAAAGCCTTGAGGAAGCGGCGCCGTTTTGGAAGGCTCAGTTTGCAGACGTGATGATTACCCACGGCAGCGACAAGGACAAGGAGGCGATCCTGCGCCGCTTCCGCGACGAGGGGCGACTGCTGATAACTACAACGATCGTCGAAGTGGGCATCTCGCTGCCGCGGCTTAGCATAATCCTAATCGTGGGCGCCGAGCGGATGGGGCTCGCGTCGCTTCATCAGCTTCGTGGGCGCGTCGGGCGCAAAGGCCAGGCGGGGCGCTGCTACCTCTACACCAAGCTCAAATCCCCGCCGCAGCGCCTGCGCAAGTTCGCAGCGACGCTGGATGGATTTAAGGTCGCAAATATCGATCTGAAAAACCGCCAGGGAGGCGATCTGCTGGGCGGCTCGGTGCAGCACGGCGCGATGTTTGCGTGGTATGATTACGAAGAGGACGTGACGGCGGCGGCAAAGCAGCGACTAAAAGAATTAAGGGCGCACTAGATCGAGCGACTACAAAGATCGCGTGCGTGCAGCTTACACAGTTCGGCGAGCACGATTTTTAGGCGAAGCTCCTCTGTGCACGACGGCGCCCGGGCGCGTGATTTGCACGTGCCCATCATCGCTTTGCTTTAAAAATATCGCGCGTCGCGAGCGAACTGTAGCAAGTCGTCGCGAATAGACGCCTCGCTGTCCCCCACTCCGATAGATCTTTACGCGCACAGTATTCGTGCCGCACAGAATTTTATATTATGAATTAAAATCGCTAGGCACCGATTTACAAGCCGTAAATTTAGATGCAGAACTCAAATACTATCGCGCGCAGATACGAGCTATTGCGATCTTTAGTAAAATTTTGCCCTTTAAATTTACGTTTACGCGCAGTTTTTACCGTGTATAAATTTTGGCGCATTATTTAGGAAATATTTCTTAGACATGTTTTGCCGGGCGAATTTAAGCGCAAATTTTGCGCGGATAACTTTACTTGCGTAAAATTTTAGCACAAGCAAAGTCCTCTAAAATTCGCCGTGAAATTTAACTAGGCTTTAGCGCGCGTCTCGTTTTGTTCTAGCGATGCGAATTTCAGCCAAAATCCGCTACTCGCAAAAATCAAAATTTATTTAGCCCGCGTTTGAGCTAAAATTTACAAAATTTTAAAGCTAGCGCAGACCGAATTTCAACGCACCTAAAACCAAATTTTAAACATTAAATCTAAAGTGCATCACGTCGCCGTCTTGCACGACGTAGTCCTTGCCCTCAAGACGCATCTTGCCCGCTTCTTTCGCCCTACTCTCACCGCCGCACGCGATAAAATCATCAAATCCGATCACCTCGGCGCGGATGAAGCCGCGCTCAAAGTCGTTGTGGATCACGCTCGCGGCCTTCGGAGCCTTCCAGCCCTTCGTGATCGTCCACGCGCGCACCTCCATCTCGCCAGCGGTAAAGTAGCTGATGAGGCTGAGCTTCGCAAAGGAGCGCTTGATGATTAACTCCAGCCCGCTTTGCTGCGCGCCCAGGCTTTGCAGCATCTCGTGCGTCTCCTCATCGCTTAGCCCTATGAGCTCCTCTTCGATCTTGGCACAGAGCTTGATCACTTCCGCGCCGCGGGCGTTTGCGTATTCTCTTACGCGCGCGACATATTCGTTATCCTGCGAGATGCCGTCTTCGTCCACATTTGCGCCGTAGATTACATCTTTGGCGCTAAGCAGGCGCAGCTCACGATTTAAAGCGATGTAGCTTTCGTCCTCTTTGAGCGCAAAATTTGAAGCGGGCTTGCCGTCGTTTAGATGCGCTAAAAGCTCGTTTGCCACGGCTAGCGCCTCTTTAGCGCCCTTTTGATTTGCTTTAGCTTCTTTACCGAGGCGCTCGATCTTGCGGCCAAGCTGCTCGATGTCTGCTAAAATAAGCTCGGTTTCGATGATCTCGATGTCGCGGATAGGATCGACGCAGCCTTCGACGTGAGTTATGTCGCCGCTTTCGAAACAACGCACGATATGAAGGATGATCTCGCACTCGCGGATATTTGAAAGAAATTTATTCCCCAGCCCCTCGCCCTTGCTAGCTCCGCGCACGAGGCCCGCGATATCGACGAACTCGATGGTCGAATGCACGATGCGACCGGGCTTAACGATCTGTGCTAGCTTACCGAGCCTGGCATCCGGCACGGGCACGACCGCTTTATTGGGCTCGATCGTGCAAAATGGATAGTTCTGCGCCTGCGCGTTTTGCGCGCCGCTAAGCGCGTTAAATGTAGTGGATTTACCGACGTTCGGAAGCCCTACGATCCCTACTGAAAGCCCCATCTACGCGTCCTTCAGCTCTTTGGCTAGAGCCTGCAAAAAATATAAGTTTGCTCTCACGCCCGCGCCCGTCGCGCCCGCAGCGTAATAGCCCCATGCCTTTTCCAGATACGCAGGACCCGCGATATCAAGGTGCAGCCACTTGTCCTTATACTCGTCTTTGATAAATTTATCTAAAAATAGCCCCGCGGTTATCGCGCCGCCGTATCTGCTGGAAGCGCAGTTGGAGACATCCGCGATACTGCTTTTAATTAGCTCGCGCAGATAATCGTTAAATTCCAAAATGCTAAATAGCTCGCCGCTGCAGCCGCTAAGATCTTTAAATTTACGTTTTAACTCCTCGCTATTTCCCATGATGCCGCTCGTGTATTCGCCAAGCCCCACGACGCAAGCGCCGGTAAGCGTCGCCATATCGATTAGCAGATCGGGGGCAAGATCCTGCGCGTAGCTTAGGCAGTCGGCAAGCACGAGCCGTCCCTCCGCGTCGGTGTTTCGCACCTCGATACTCACACCGCTGCGGCTAAGCAGCACGTCGTCGGGTTTATACGAATCGCCGCCGATCATATTTTCGGTAGCGCCGATAACCGCGTGTATCTCAAACGGCAGCTCAAGCTCGGCAGCGCCCTTGATGATGCCCATCGCAGCAAGCGCGCCGCTTTTGTCGCTTTTCATCGTAAGCATATAATCGCTTGGCTTCAGACTTAGCCCACCGCTGTCGTAAGTAAGCCCTTTGCCGACGAAAACGACGCGCTTTAGGCAGCGCTGCGGCTTATAGATAAGATGGATGAGGCGCGGCGGATGAGCGCTGGAGCGATTGACCGCCAAAAACGCATTCATATTCTGCTCGCGCAAAAAGTCCTCGTCGTAAATTTTAACGCTCACGTCGTCGTAGTTAGACGCCAAAATTTCAGCCTCGCTCGCCATCTTTTCGGGCGTGTAAATTTCAGGGATCTCATTGACGCCGTCGCGCGCAAAATTTGCGGCGTTTGCCATCACGGTACCCTGCTGCACGCCGTAGTTCATCTTTTGCACGTCAGGCTTAGCTCCGCTATACTCCTGCGTCGAGATTAAAATTTCATTCAAGCTGGAGTTTTTCTTCTCGCTTTTGTATTTATTAAACTCATAGCCGCCCAAAAGCACGCCCTCGACCATCGCCATCGTGCTTCTGCGGTCGCAGCCGCATTTGTAAAAGGCGATTTTAAAATTTTTGATCGCATAGCCCTTAAGCGCGTTGTATGCGCTTGCAAGTGCTGTGCGGACGCGGTCATATTCTAGCGCCTTAACGCCGACGTACAGCCGCCCGCTCTCGGCAAGCAGCAGATTGCCCTCGCCTTTATAGTTAAAGAGCGCAAACTTATCCGCATCTTTAATAAATTCGTGATTTAAATTTTTGTCCACGACCAAAATAACTTCAAAATCCGCCTCTATCTCGTTAATTTTACGATCTAGCAGTTTTACTTTCATCTCGTTCCTTTCGTGAGTTCATAAAGTGATTTTCCATACGTTTAAATAATCTAAAAAATAGATATAAAATTCCGCCTATGATAGGTATCGCAAAATACCAGTGTTGCTCGATTAATCGCAGCCCGCTCCAGATCTCCTCGCCAAAATACCACGCTAAAACCATCGTTACACCCGACCAGCACCAAGCGCTAAAAAGATTGATAATCGCAAATTTCTTTGCGCTGTAGCGAGTGATGCCGATACTCATCGGGATGATGACGCGAAAGCCATACATATAGCGCTGCATTAAAATTATCGGCCAGCCGTAGCGTTGCAAAAGTAGATGCGCGATCGCAAATTTTCGGCGCTGCGCCGCGAGCTTTTTACTGATATATTTTTTGTTGTAGCGACCGATATAAAAATAAAACTGATCGCCGCAAAATGCCCCAAGCCCCGCGACAAAGATACCTAGTGGCAAATTTATGTGCCCCTCGTGCGCCATGATACCGCCCAAAATCAGCGCGATTTCGCCTTCTAAAATACACCAAACAAAAAGCACGATATAGGCGTATTGGTGGTATTCTTGCAGTAAATTTTTAAGTAGCTCTTCCAAAATCACGCCTCTAAAACGCAATAAACGTTTGTGCGTCGCGAAAACTCGCCTAGATCGTTTAACTCGCGCAAATTTAATAAAAAGCACGCCTCGACGCACTTAGCCTGCGTCTGCGCGATGAGATCTAATGCCGCTCGTGCGGTGCCTCCGGTGGCGATTAGATCGTCGATGAGCAGTACCTTGGCATCCTGCACGCCTGAGAACGCATCCACATGCATCTCGACTTGATCGAAGCCGTATTCAAGGCTGTATTTTTGTGAAATTGTGATATAAGGAAGCTTCTTTGGTTTTCTAATCGGCACAAAAGCAACCCTCAACCTCGCAGCAAGTGCTGCTGCAAAAATAAATCCGCGACTTTCTATGCCTACTATGTAATCAAGTCCGTAATCGGCGTAGCGCTCGGCCAGATGATCAAGCAGGAAATTAAACGCCTCGCGATCGCCTACGAGCGTCGTGATATCGTAAAACAAAATACCGGGCTTTGGGAAGTCGCGCACGGTGCGGATCGAGCGAAATAAATAGCTTTTTTGCTCGCTGCTTAGGCTTTTCATAGCTTACCTCTTTTTCAATCTTGCGTTTTGGATTTTTAAGCTGCAGTTTTCGCTCTCCTCGTTTTGCAGGGCCTCGATGCCGAAGCGAAGGGCAGTTTTAAGCTTTTCGTTATCGCTTTTGAGCTTTAAAATTCTTTCTTCGCTCTTTCGAAGTAAGGCGTAAATTTTAGAATTTTTTCGGATCGATAGAATAAGTAGCGCTGCAAAAAATAGCGCTAAAACACCCAATGCTACGCTCATTGCTCGCCTCCTTCATTTGGATTTACAAAGCGCATAGTAGCGGAGGTTGTGCTAAAATAGACAGAATTTATGCTCCTAAAATGCGCACTAGAAAGATTTGCTCCATTTAAATTTACGCTCGCAATAGCAGAATTCGCATCTGTTAAACCCGCACTAGCGCAATTCATGCTTTTTAGCTTAACGCTCACACAGACGGAATTTGTAACCTTTAAATTTATAATTGCTGGGTTCAAGCCGACAAAATCTTTGCGGCTAGCTTTTTGAGCAAAATTTTTCTTGCAAACGCTCTCGCGCGTAAAATTTAACGTAGAATTTGCGCTAGTGGAATTTTTACCCAATGGATTTTTCTCATAAAAGATTATCTTTGTGTGCGTAGAATTTAAATCTATATGACGTGCACCGCAAAAGCCTATCAAGGAATTCTCGCCGGTAAAAAAGGAATTTTTATCGTTAAGGCTCCGCGCAAAATTTGACGCGGAATCCGTGTCGATAGGATTTTTGCAAGAAGGATTTTTGCCTGCGAAGCTTAATTTGGAATTTCGTCCGTTTAAATTAGCGTCACAGCTTTGTTCCACAAAATTTTGAGCGGAATTCTGCGTGAAATTCTCCCCATCAAATCCATGCGCGCAATTCGCACTACCGCAAACGCCTAGCTTTGCGACGCGCTTAATGTGCCTGCCGCCCGCAAAATCGGTACTAAAAAACGCCCTAATCATATCTTCAATCACTAGCGCGCCCATTAATCGCTCGCCGAAGGCTAGGACGTTGGCGTCGTTGTGCTCTCTAGCTAATCTTGCGCTCGTTGCGTCATGACACAGCGCGCAGCGGATGTGAGCATGGCGATTTGCAGCGATGCTGATACCGATGCCCGTACCGCAGATAAGAATTCCGTAAATGCCATAACTTGTGGAATTTAAAATTTTATCTTTGCTCGCATTCTGGCTTACGGCTGCGTTTACGCAGGTAGTCATGCTTTCGCTAGCGTTAAAATTTTGACGGCTAGCGTTTTTGATAGCGTTAAAATTTTCATTTTTCCCGCTACATTGTACGGCGTCGTTAAAATTTCCGCAGCCGTTTATGCTTGCGCCAAAATTTTTGTTGTCACTTGCTTCGGAATTTTCTGCAGCCGTAGCAGAATTTATGCCGTCGTTTTCTTTAAAATTTTCACTTCGCGCGCAGGCTTCACATTCGGCTAAAATTTTATCCGCCAGTGTGTCCGCAAAATCGGGGTAATCCACGCTCGCTTCAGCACTATGCGTGCCAAGATCGACCGCTTCGTAACCTAAAGCGGCGAGCGCTTTTTTGGCTTGCTCTTTGGCACGAAAGCCCGCATGATCGCTCGCTATGAAAATTTTATTTATTTGCATTGCCACTCCTTATTTTTGCTCATAGATCAGGCTCTCGTCGTTTTGCAAGGTATCGACGAAACGCCCGATTCGCTCCCAGCGGATCTTGCGATCGGCATCGATACTAAAATATGTAAACCACGGCTTACCGACGATCAGACGATAAGGTACCGGACCCCAAAAGCGGCTATCGGCGGAATTATTTCGATTATCGCCTATCATAAAATACTCATCCTGCGGCACTTTGATGTAAAAGGCATTAAAGCTTATCCCTGCAGCTTCGAAGCTATGAGGAATTTCACTTAAACTAATGGGTTTCATAGAAAATTCGCCCTTCTCAAGTGCAATTTTGACATTTGTTAGCATCGAGTTCCTAGTATTAGGGTCGTAGTGAATGCCTTTGAACTTATACGGCTCTTTGACATATTTTTCGCCGCCCAAAATCACAATGTCGCGAGCATCATAGTTTGCGGCAATGAACTCGTCGCCTTCATGCGGACGAAGATAGAAATTATTCAGATCAAATATCACCTCGTCGCCGCCTACGGCAAAATTTCGCTTTACAAAGTGCATTTTTTCATTAAGCGGATAGCGAAAAACCACGATATCACCGCGCTTCGGACCCTCGCCGCGGATGATATGCCCGTCGCCATCGCTATCAGGAGCCACCTGCCACTCCACAAAGGGAATATGCGGGGTCGGGATGCCGTAGCTAAATTTTTTAACGAATAAAAAATCGCCCTCCAAAAGCGTAGTGCGCATCGATCCGCTAGGGATCACGAAGGCTTGCGCAACAAAAAGAATGACGAATAAAACGACGATGACCGTCCCCGTCCAACTTGATAGAAAGTGATAAATTTTGCTTAGTATTTTCATTTAGGCTCTTTGTCTTAAGCGATTTTTCGCCGATTTTATCGTATTGCTCAAAAGCATCGCAATCGTCATCGGCCCCACGCCTCCGGGCACGGGCGTGATGAACGAGCATTTTGGCGCTACCGCGTCAAAATCAACGTCGCCCCTTAGTTTGCCGTCCTCGCCGCGATTGATCCCCACGTCGATCACTACCGCGCCTTGTTTTACCATATCGGCACCCACAAAATGCGCCTTGCCGACCGCCGCGATCAAAATGTCAGCGTCTGCACAAAGCTGCTTTAAACCTTTCGTCTTGCTATGAACGATAGTGACGGTGGCGTCGGCATTTAACAGCAGGCTCGCCATCGGCTTTCCGACGATATTACTGCGACCTAGCACCACAGCGTTTTTACCCGCGATCTGCACGCCGTACTCCTCAAGCAGGCGCATCACGCCAAGCGGAGTGCAAGGCACAAAACCGTCCGAAAGCCCGCTAGTAAGCTTGCCTACGTTTATCGCACTAAATCCATCCACATCCTTTTGCGGGCTTATTTTTTCTAAAATTTTATTCGTATCAATGTGCTTTGGAAGCGGTAGCTGCACCAAGATGCCGTCGATACTTTCGTCTTCGTTTAAATTTTCTATCAGTTCTAAAAGCGCCGCCTCGCTCACGTCGGAGTTCAAACGGTGCGCTACGGAGCGGATCCCACAGGCGGCGCAGGCTTTTTCCTTACTCGCGACATAGGTCTTACTAGCCGCGTCCTCGCCCACCAAAATCACCGCCAGCGCGGGCTCTACGCCCTTTGCGGCAAGATCCGAAGCGGCCGCTTTGATCTCATCTTTTACCTTCGCGCTTATGCTTTTGCCGTCGATTAAAGTCATTTAAAGCCTTTTTGAAAAATAGGGAATGTTACCCTAAAATTTATAAAATTTAGATTTATTTCGCGGATTTTACGGGAATTTGAAAGAATTTTAAAAAGAATTTCGTCCTGCTCAAATAAGCCTAAATTTTATCGTCATTATAGACGGATGGACGCCTTGTCTCCGCTACATTCAGGCCGAGACGCTGCTAAGGCTCGTATTGCAGGCTTGAGAGCTTTTGTCCACGAATAAGCAAGAACTACAATGTTTCCATTTTCTCGCCGTTAAACGTCTCGTATCGTCGCCCACCGCGCAATATACGCTATGCATAATAGTAGCCTGTATAATGGTGGCCGGGCGCCTTATTTTGCTCTGGCTTTGGGACATCTTGCGGTCCGCTTCTAGAGCAGCCGCATAGAAACAGCGCCGCGCACAGAAACAAAACGATCTTTTTCACCATAGATCCTTTCAAAATTTTTATGATTTCATCTTTGAGTGGTTGCAAAATTTCATAAAATTTTTCAAAGCACTCATAAAAATTTTATCCCCTTTGAAATTTAAAATTTTGGCGAATTCTAACGACACAAATTTCGTCAAAATTTAGACTTCGCGCAGCTTATAATCTCGCGAAAGAATCAAAATTCTGGCGACTCAAATCGTATTTAGTGCAATTTTACACGATGCGCGTCGTTCAAGATCGCGTAGCTTCTGTCTTGCGAGCCGAAATGCCGCGCAAAACACACTGCTAAATACAACCGCGCCACTTTGGAATTTTAAAATTTCGCCGAATTTTAAAGGTGCCGCGTTAAATTTACTCGTTACGCAGTGTTTGCAGCACGTCGATTTGCGTGGCTTTTTTGGCCGGATACCATGACGAAAGCGCCACGATAAGCACCGCGCCGATTAAAATCATCGCCAAATCGCCTAGTGAGAGCTCCATTGGCAGCTTCGAGCTTCCGTAGACGTCGGCCGGCAGATTTACGATGTCGAAGCTTCCGAGCAGCCACACGCCGAATAAGCCCAAAATGAGCCCGAATATGATGCCGCCGCCGCCGATCGTGGCTCCGAGCGCGAAAAAGGTTCGCTTAACCTCCTTTTTACTGGCACCCAGGCTAAGTAAAAGCGCGATCTCTTGGCGGCGGTTCATCACGGTCATCAGAAGCGAACTTACGATATTTAGGCTCGCGACCAGGATTATCAGCATCAGCACGATGAAAAGCGCGCGTTTTTCAAGCGCAAGGGCGCTGAAAAAATTGCCGTTTTGCTGCCACCAGCCCACGGCGTTAGTGCCGCTAGGAAGGCTTTTTTTGATGCGCTCCAGATCCTTAAACGGATCGTTTGAAAAAACATGCACGCCGTCGAAGGTCCCCTCGTCGTAGCCTAAAATTTTGGCTAGATCGCTCGCGTCCGCGTAGGAATACGCCTTGTCGTAAGCGATCAGCCCCGAGCTGAAATCCGCGCGCACATCAAAACGCTTCATCTTAGGGATCAGCGCAAAGCCGCCCGGATCGCTCTTCGTAAAGATCATCGTGATTTTGCTGCCCTCATCCAGAACAAACTCGTCCTTAATCCCGCGCCCTATCATGATGCCGTAATCCGTTAGATTGGCGTCTTTGGCGCCTGCTGCGACGACGGAGTTGATGCGCTTTTCATCGTTTAAATTTACGCCGAAAATCAGCCCGCCCTCGAGCCTGTCGCCGCCTTTAGCGATAACTTGCGAGCTAATATATGGGCTAAAGATCAGATCGGGAAAGTCCGCCCGCAGCCCCTCCACGTCGTCTTTTGAAATACCGCCGCGAAAGTGGCTGTGGATCGTGATCGGGTAGTTCATCGTAAAGAGTTTGCGCTCGAATTCTTTATCAAAGCCGTTCATTATCGCCATCGCGACGATCAGCACCGTAAGCCCCACGCCGACGCCCAAGAACGCAAGCAGCGCCGAGAGCGTAATGAAGGGCTGAGAGCGGTCGAATCTGAGATATTTGAATAATAAATACTTTACCAAAAAGCCGTCCTTGTAAAATTTCACATAAAATTTAGCGCTAAATTATATGTGAAATTTTGAGTATTTTGGAATTTTAAAATTCCAAAAATAGATTTTGCGCCTTCAAATATAAAAGCTCCGGCGGGCTCTGAAAATTTAAAATCGCACCGAGATCTACTTATATGAAATGAAATTTACCCCAAGAGATATCGGATACGGTAAATCAAACAGACCTCTTTAACAAAACTTCGAAATTTTAAACCCGAATTTTAAATTTTAAAATTTCAAACGCCTCGAAATTTTAAAATTTTAGAAATTCCGAATTTTTTAGAATTTTGAAATTCTTAAAATTTAAAGGCGAGGGTCTGCTTGCAAGCTCGACCGCATCGCATAAATTTAAAATTTCAAATGCCGCGCAGTATCCTAGCCACGCACTAAATTTAAGTATCACGCGCTGATTGGCTTGCGTTTTGTCGCACGGTGCGCCGCAACAGCGCTGCGAAAAATATGCAGCCAAGCATTGAATACGCTTTGAAATTTTAAAATTTCAAAACTAAAGTTCCGTCCTCTCGCATAGCTTTGCGCGCCGTCTGCACTGCCTAGCGATCAAGCTCTTTTAAAATTTCCATCCGTGCCGCCTCGCGATCGAGCCCCTTTAAAATTTTATGATGCTTTCCGCCCTCGACCGATCCGCTAAATACAAAAAAGCAAGGTTGAGAAGCGCCGATTGCACAATGCTCGCAATCAAGATCACCGATCGCGCGATACTTAGGACCGATCGCCGCGCCTACCTCGCAAAGCCGCCTTTTTTAGGGCCGCCCTTGCCGTGGCAGTCTTTGTATTTTTTGCCGCTGCCGCAAGGGCAAGGATCGTTTCGCTTAGGCTTTTTGTCACCGAACTCATCGGGACCCTTTAGCTGCGCCTCATTCGTGCTTGCGGCGGCGAGTTCTTTGGCATTTGAGCTCTCCATGCGCTCCTGCATCGCGCGCTGTTCAGCCTCGATCTCCTCCTTAGATTTAAACTGGATCGAATGCAACAAGCAGATGCTATCGGATTTGAGGCGCATTACAAGCTCCATAAAGAGATTGTAGCTCTCCTTTTTATACTCCGTAAGCGGGTCTTTGTGGTTGTAGCCGCGAAGCCCGATGCCCGCTTTTAGGATATCCATCTGATACAGATGCTCCCGCCAGTCGCGATCTACGATCTGCAGATAAAGCATCTTTTCGATACTTTTACGCTGCTGTGGATCGATCGGCGCCATCTTGTTTTCATACGAAACGGCAAGCGCGCCGACGATCTTTTCTTTTAGCTCTTTGAAATCATCGACCTTCTCAAGTTCGCTGTTTTCGAGCACCTCGCCCGTTTCTTGAGCGATTTTAGCGACAATCGGGAATTTATTGACCTCTTTGATATTTGCGCCGTCGAAAATTTCAAGCTCCTCAAGCACGCTAGAGATGTACTCCTCGCGGTTTTGGATGATTTTATCTTTCAGATCGTAGTCGGGATCCAAAAGCTCGTTGCGATATTTATAGATCGTCTTGCGCTGCTCATTTGCGACGTCGTCGTATTCTAGGATATTTTTACGCGCTTCAAAATGCAAGCTCTCAACCTTTTTCTGCGCGTTCTCTACTGCGCGCGAAACCATGCCTGATTCGATATGTTCGCCATCTTTTAGCCCCAAGCGATCCATGATATTTTTAATCTTGTCGCTGCCAAAAATTCTAAGCAGATTATCCTCCAAGCTCAAGAAAAATCTACTCTCGCCCGGATCGCCCTGTCGCCCGCTTCGTCCGCGGAGTTGGTTATCGATGCGGCGGCTTTCGTGGCGTTCGGTACCTAAAATATACAGCCCGCCCAAAGCACGCACTTCATCGTCTATGCGGATATCCACGCCGCGTCCCGCCATATTCGTAGCGATCGTCACCGCGCCTTTAGCGCCCGCCTCGGCAATAATCTGCGCCTCGCGCTCGTGATTTTTGGCGTTTAGTACGGAGTGCGCGATATTTTCTTTGACCAAAAGCTCGTGCAGCTTCTCGCTTTTTTCGATCGACGCCGTACCCACTAGTACGGGCTGACCTTTGGAATTTAGCCGCTTGATTTCGTTTATGACGGCGTCAAATTTCTCGCGCTCGGTCTTGTAGATAAGATCGTTTTGATCCTTTCTGATAACCGGCACGTTCGTAGGGATCGAGACCACTTCGAGTTTGTAAATTTGAGAAAATTCCGTCGCCTCCGTCTGCGCCGTACCCGTCATACCGGCGAGCTTTTCGTAAAGGCGGAAGTAGTTTTGAAAAGTAATGTCGGCAAGAGTTTGGCTCTCCTCTTGGATTTGCACGCCCTCTTTGGCTTCAAGCGCCTGATGCAAGCCTTCGCTGAATCTGCGACCCTCGCTAAGACGACCCGTAAATTCATCCACGATTATGACCTGCCCGTCGCGCACGACGTAGTGCACATCCTTTTCAAATAGATAATTTGCTTTAAGCGCTTGATCAAGGTAGTGGCTAAGCACGGCATTTTCGAGACTATAGAGATTATCGACGCCAAAAAGCTTCTCAGCTTTTGAAATCCCTGCCTCCGTAATCAAAACGGCGCGGTTCTTCTCATCTACGGTAAAATCACCCGTCGCCTTGCCTTTCGGATCGGCTGGCGCCTCGCCGCGGATCATCGCGCGCGCTACTTCGTTTGCCTTAATATAGCCGTCTAGAGTGCGGTTCGTAGGGCCAGAGATGATAAGTGGCGTCCTGGCTTCGTCGATTAGGATGCTATCTACTTCATCGACGATTACGAAATGATGCCCGCGTTGCACCTTTTCATCCGCGCTAAATTTCATATTATCGCGCAGGTAGTCAAAGCCAAACTCGTTGTTTGTGCCATAAGTGATGTCGCACGCGTATGCAGCCTTGCGCTTGGCGTCATCGTATTCGCCGCCTACGATCACACCGGTGCTAAGCCCTAAAAATTCATATAGCTCGCCCATTTGCGCGGCATCGCGCTTAGCTAGGTAGTCGTTTACGGTCACAACATGCACGCCCTTGCCCTCCATCGCGTTTAATACTACCGCCAGAGTCGCTACGAGGGTCTTTCCTTCGCCCGTTTTCATCTCGGCAATCGCGCCGTCGTTTAGCACCAAACCACCTATTAGCTGAACGTCGAAGTGACGCATATTTAGCACTCTTTTGCCCGCCTCTCGCACGATAGCAAACACTTCGTTAAGCACGTCATCCGTGCTCTTTTCGCCCGCGCGAACTTGCGCTCTTAACGCTTCAAATTCCGCCTTAAGCGCCGCATCGTCCATCGCCGCGTAGTTTTCTTCAAGCGCACTGATCTGCGCCGCGCGCTTGGCGTATTGTTTGACGATCCTATCGTTTTTAGTACCGAAAATCCCGTGAATGACCTTTTTAAACATTACCGAACCTTACTTTTAAAATTTTTAACCGCACATATTAACATATTTTTAGTTTTTATTTAATTAAATCCTAGAAAAACGGCTATAATACGCGCAAATTTCCAAAAATAAAGGTCAAATTTATGAAAAAAACTCTTATTTCTTTAGCGGCAAGCTGCATTTTTGCATTCGCAAGCGGGATAGAATTCGACACACTAAGCGCAAATTTTTCGCAAACCGTGCAGAGCGACGATGCAAAAATCAGCTACGGCGGCGATTTTAGTGCCACAAAAGAGCACGCCGTGTGGCATTACAAGACCCCTACGATAAAAAATATATTTTTTAGCTTCACAAAGGTCGTCGTAATCGAGCCCGAACTCGAGCAGGCTATCATCACGAATATCAAAGAAACGCCGAATTTAACAGCGATCCTAGCGAACGCAAAACCCAATAAAAACGGCGTTTATGAGGCGAGCTTCGACGACGTGAAATATCTAATCGAGCTAAAAGGTGATCTGCCGAGCAAAATCAGCTACACCGACAAAATGGACAATAAGGTCGTCATTAATCTAAGCAACGTCCGCAAAAACGCGCCGGTAAATGAGGCGATCTTTAAGCCCGCAATCCCGAAAAACTACGACATCATCACGCAGTAGACGCGTGTGAGGCTACTTTTCGTCTGTCACGGTAACATCTGCCGCTCGCCGATGGCGCAGTCCGTGATGCAAAATTTTATTAATCAAAGCGAACTTAAAGCGCGCGTGAGCGTGGATTCTGCGGCGACGCACACCGATGAGATCGGCTCGCCGCCCTACTACGAAACGCAGCGCGTGCTAAAAGAGCAAAAGGTGCCGCTCGTAGCGCATCGCGCCGTACAGGTCACTCCCGCGGACTACGAGCGCTACGATCTAATTCTTTGCATGGATGATGAAAATATGCGCTCGCTGGGGCGAATTTTTCGCGGCAAGGATATGGCTAAGGTAAAATTTCTTTTGGAATTTGAAGAGGGGAATTTTGCAGACTGCGATGCGCTAAATTTTAAAGGCGCGGTAAAGCAAGCCGGCTTAAATTTAAAAGGCGCCGGTTCAAATTTAACCCATCCCCAACGCCTACAAATCGCCGATCCATACTACACGCGCGATTTTGAGCGCTGCTACGCAGATATCAAGCGCGGCTGCGAGGGGCTCTTGCGATACATTAAAAATTCAGACGGAATTTGCTAAAATCCGCGATTAAATTTTAGCGTCATTAAAGAGACGCGGCTTAAAGCGATAATTCAAGGAAAAATATGTTTAGGCTTTTGATCGT
The DNA here is from genome assembly GCF_018374135.1 of Campylobacter gracilis. GTDB lineage: Bacteria > Campylobacterota > Campylobacteria > Campylobacterales > Campylobacteraceae > Campylobacter_B > Campylobacter_B gracilis_A. The sequence goes on from NZ_JAHAFS010000002.1 coordinate 166,515, forward strand.
TCCGTATCTGATCATAGAGGTATTTACGACCTATTATTTCGTAAGCGCAAATGGCTTCGCGGCGTATGCGGTGGAGATCGTCATAAGCGCGATTTTAGGCGGTTACGTCGTAGCAAACCGCTCGTGGATGGGCTTTTTTAATCTAATGAAAATCTCGCCGAAAGAAATTTTAAGCGGCGTGGGCTTCGTCGTAGGCGGCGTTTTTCTAATAGTGCCCGGGATTTTTAGCGATATTTTGGGCGTTTGCGTACTTATCGCTTCGTTTTACTGCGTCACCAGCGACGTGCCTAAATTTAACACCGGCAGCGAAAATTCCGAAAAAAGAGAGCGAAGATTCTGGCGACGCAGCCACGCAAGCGACGACGTAATCGACGTTGAGGTGATCGAAGAGAACGAAATCGAGATTCGAAAAAGTATAGGAGAGAAAAAATGAAAAATTTGATCATCGCTACTCGCGGCAGCGTGCTTGCGCTGTGGCAGAGCGAACATATCGCATCGCTACTTAATGCCCGCGGCGTCCAAGCGCAGCTAAAAAGCATGAAAACCAAAGGCGATAAAATTTTAGATACGCCGCTTGCAAAGATCGGCGGCAAGGGGCTTTTTACGAAGGAGCTTGAGGAGAGCATGCTTCGCGGCGAAGCACACATCGCCGTTCATAGCCTAAAAGACGTGCCCGTGGAGTTTCCGCAGGGACTCGTGCTAGCGGCGATCTGTGCTCGCGAGGATGTGCGCGATGCGATGATCAGCGAAAAATACGCCGAATTCGGCGAGCTACCCCACGGTGCAAAAGTCGGTACCACAAGCCTTCGCCGCAAGATGCAGCTGCTTAGCATGCGACCTGATTTAGAGATAATCTCCTTGCGCGGCAACGTCCAAACCCGCCTGCGAAAGCTCAAAGACGGGGAATTTGACGCGATCATCTTAGCGATGGCGGGCATCAACCGATTAAATTTACGCGCCGAGGTAAAGCACGTAACGCCCTTTGAAATCTCGCAGATGATCCCTGCGATGGGGCAAGGAGCGCTCGGCATCGAGGCGGTGGACGAGCCGCAAATCCTGCGCGCGATAGAATTTCTAAAAGACGAACGCGCGATCATCGAAACGACCGTGGAGCGGGATTTCGTTAGGGTTTTGGAGGGGGGTTGCCAGGTGCCGATCGGCATCAACGCGCGCCTTGAGGGCGAAAATATCCACATCGGCGCGATCGTGGGCCTACCCGACGGCAGCGAGAGCATCCGCCAAAGCATCGTCGCACAAAAATCGCAATACCAAAGCGTAGGCACGGAGCTCGCGCGCGTTTTTATCGAAAAGGGCGCAAAGCAGCTTCTCGCGCGCGCCGAGGAGATGGCGAGCCTCTAAAAGGCGAAATTTACGTAGTTTTAAAATTTGCAAAATTTTGAAATTTCTAGAATTTATGGACTTTTTAAATTTATAAAATTTCCAAAGGTTAAATTTTGAGCTTATTCAGATTTTTTAAAACAGCGGGATTTTCAAAAATTTTTGCCTCGCTCATACTTTGTGCAAGCTGCGCGTTAAACCTAAACGCGAGCTCTAATGAAGAGCTCGTCCGCTCGCTATTTAGCGACGCAAACTTCGATAAAAATCTTTATTTCAAAGGCGAGATGAGAAGCTATTTAAAGCGCAAATTCTACGCGGCAGATAATTATAGCGAAATCACGGTTGCTCCGCTTGGACGCAGCGACGAATTTAGCGAAATTTTTCACGTATTTTTGGGCTCTAAAGAAAAGCACTTCGATCTTTACGTCTATACTAAGAAGGACGGGATCTACGCCGTGCGAGTTCTAGCGCAAACCGCCATTATTGAGGCTATCGTAAGCGAATATGAAAAATTTAACGAGGCGCAAAAACGCGAATTTGAGCAAAGAACCGATGCGGATATCGTAAATTTAAAGCTAATCTTAGCGCCCGATAAAGAGCTTATGGAGTTTGGGAAACAAAACCTAGCGGCATTTGAAAAAATTTACGAGCTTTACGCAGGCGGCGAGTCCGAGCGCGCAAAGGCGGAGATCAAAAGCCTGCATCTCTCTCACGCCGAGACGGAGGGCAAAAAATTTATGCTGCTTATCGGTGGGATCACCGATAACTCCGTGGGCTTTTTGCGGGTGCAAGATGAAGCTGACCTGCCGCAAATGAGCCCTAGCGAGTTTATAATGATAGAAAAAATTGCGCCGAATTGGTATCTTTTTAAAACCACATAAAAAGCCGCGCCGCAAGCGGATTTAAGGCTTCGCGGCGATCTAAATTTAAAAGCGTTACCCGCGTCTTAACTATACCGCCGATCAAATTTTAAATTTAAACAGACGATCTGTAAATTCCGCACGCCGTAACTTTTGAGAGAAATTTTAAAAATTTTTTGAAGTCTACATTTAAACAAAGCGGTTACAAAGCGCACCGCGATAAATTTAAACATGGCGGCGAAAGAGGCTTAAACATAGCGCTCAAACGATGCACATAAAAACGCCGGTCTGACTTAGACTTAAACTGCGCAAAGTCCACTCCCGTCGCGTCCAAAACCGCCCGCGAATAAAAATAGAGGCTGTAAAATAGCTCATCATCGTAAAAGTGCTCCTCCCAGAGCTCCTCGTCATTCTCATCGCTCTGCGGCCACAGATATTTTTCCGCAAGCATATCCGAAAAGTTCGATAGCGGCGCTGCGTGCGAGATCTTATCGGCATCATCGCAAATCTCAATCATAAACGCAAAAAATCCGCCGAGCCGAGCCGCAATAAAGCCTGCCGCATCATTTTGCCAGCTTTTATCCGCATTTCTATCCGCCGCGTTCTGATTATTTCCGCCGATTTCTTCCGCCGCGGCGTTTTGATTATTTTTATTCGCGTTTTTGCACGCCACAGCGCGCGCCTGCATAAAGATACGCGCCAAAAACGGCAGCGCAAAAGGGGTTGCGTGCCAAAGCGTGCTTTGATGCTCTATCTCGTTAAAAATCTTATCAAGCGCGTCCTGAAGGGCCTTGGCATCAAATTTTTCCCGATCGCTCGCATCCGAGCTCTTATCCGCCGCGCTCGTTTTAAATTTACTCGCCTGGCTCGCTTTAAATTTTATCGCCGCGCTATCTGCGCTCTTAAATTCCGCCTTGCCGCACTTCGCCGTGCCCGTTTTAAGCTCCGTCTCTCCGCCCGCTTTAAATTTCGCCGCCTTGATATCCGCAATTTCAAATTTTGC
>NZ_JAHAFS010000020.1 GCF_018374135.1 Campylobacter gracilis
CCCCCCCCCCACTGCCTTCAAGTAATAAAATTCCCGCCGTTCTCGAAGCTGAAAATTTCACTACTGCTAGCTTTGAATGAAATTCTATCGCCATATACTCGATCAAAATTTTAACTCGGGCGAGCTAAGATTATCGCTAGAAATTCTCGCATCCCGAGTGTTCTGGATCAAAATTTTGGAGATCAGGCATTGCCGCCGGTTTTTATCCGAGTCGCTACGCGCCGTTTTATCGCAGCCCTACCGACGCCGCTTCTGTCTTTGATTAAAATTCTATCTTTAAGAAAAGCTCATCTGACGCCGTTAAAATCAAAATTTCGCCGCTGCGCTAATAGTTTTAATAAAATTCAGACGCTGCTGCTGCAAGTAGTTTGCGATCAAAATTCTATCATCGCCGATTGTATATCAAAAGCCCTGCCACTGGCACCTCATCACTACCGTCGCCGATACTACGCCTTTAATTGCCTCTGCCGCAGTAGCAAACGCCGCAAAGCCGTCCGCATCGCTTACGCCCTTTAGCTACCAAAGCTGCGTGTAAAGCGCAGCGCCCCCCATTGCTGCGCCACGACGACAGATCTGCGATAAAATTTCCGCCGCCCGCCGCGCAGTGTGTCAAGCCAAACGCTGCAAATTTTAAAATTTTACCGCCTCTCGCCGCGCGGCACCGATAAATTCCAACCGATAAATTCCGCTAGCTAGTCCATCATTTCCGCATAAATCATAAATTTCCATAAATTTAACGCCGCCTTTCTTGCTTTATATTAAAATTTCGCTAAAATTACCGCATTAAATTTGAGGCGCAAACGGAGTTTAAGCTTAAACCGCTTGCGGGCAAATTAAATCCATTTAAGGAGCTTTTATGAGCGGTGTTGCGTTAATCATCTGCTTCGCCATAGCGGTCGTCGTGATGATTTTTTTGATCTCCAAAGCAGGCGTTCACCCATTTTTGGCGCTAATGCTTATCTCCCTGGCGCTCGCGATCGTCGCGGGCATACCGCTAGCCAAGATCCCCGCGATCATCGGCGACGGATTCAGCGGCACGTTTAAGAGTATCGGTATCGTCATAATCTTCGGTGCGCTCATCGGCACCGTACTCGAAAAGACGGGCGCGGCGCTCAAACTCGCCGATATGGTCGTAAACGTAGTCGGGCAGAAGCGCCCCGAGCTTGCGATGCTCATAATGGGCTGGATCGTGGGTATCCCCGTATTTTGCGACAGCGGCTTCGTCGTTTTAAATCCGATCCGCGAAGCGATCAGCAAAAAAATCGGCGAAAATCCGGCCGCTCTAGCAGTAGCGCTCTCCGGCGGACTTTATGCCTCGCACGTATTCATCCCGCCGACTCCGGGACCGATCGCCGCAGCAGGCGCCGTGGGTCTAGGCGGCAATCTGCTGCTCGTAATCGCAATGGGCGCGGTAGTGTCCTTGCCGGTGCTGATCGCCACATACTTTTTTTCTAAAAAGGTCGCCAAAAACGTCCATATAAGCGAAGCCGAAGCGAATGAAGTCATCGCTAAAAGCTACGACGATCTGCTTAAACAATACGGCAAATTGCCGGGCGGATTTTTGAGTTTAGCCCCTATTTTGGTACCGATCCTATTTATGGCGCTGGGCTCCGTCGCCAAGATCCTAAAAGTAGGCGGATTTGCGGGTGAAATTTCGCAATTTTTAGGAAATCCTATCATCGCGCTAGCCTTAGGCGTAGTTTTTGCGGTATTTCTGCTCGCACAAACCGGCAAACTAGGCGAATTTAGCGAGATCACCAACGAATCCTTAAAGATAGTAGGCCCGATCCTCTTCATCACCGCAGCGGGCGGAGTGCTAGGCAAGGTCATTACCGACGCCGGCTTCGTAACCTACATCAAGGACAATGCGACCGCGATTAAAGCCGCGGGGATTTTCTTCCCATTCTTAATCTCAGCCGTCTTAAAAACCGCGCAAGGAAGCTCCACCGTTGCGATCATCACTACAGCTTCGATTATGGGCGCATTTAACGCAGACGGCTCGCTGATGCAGGTACTGGGCTTTACCTCCGAAATGTCCGGCGCGCTTGTGGTAATGGCGATCGCAGCGGGCGCGATGACGGTTTCGCACGCTAACGACAGCTACTTCTGGGTCGTTACGAATTTCAGCAAAATGAACCCGCAGCAAGGCTACCGTACCCAAACAATGCTGACGCTAATTATGGGCATTACGGGTATGATCAGCGTGTGGGTTTTGTCGCTGTTTTTGATCTAGGTTAGCTTATTCTAGCCGCTACCGCGCTAAATCAGTGCGGAGCGCTACGGGCATCTAGCAGCGGCTAGCTACATAAAATTCTTTAAATTTACGTAGCTAGCTGTACCGCACAAATGCCCTAGTATTAAAATTTAGTATAGCGGAGTTTAAATTTACATACAAAGCCTCAAGGAGTAAAATTTTAAAATTCCACGACATGAAATTTCAAAATTTGCCCCATAAATTTGGCGACGAGATTTTAAAATTCTACTCTTGCTTCAGTCTCGTCATCGTAAATTTAGCCTACGCGCTGTAAAATTCCAAAATTTTAAAATACCAGCCAAAGGAAAAATATGAAAGTTTTGGTCGCGATCGACTCGTTTAAGGGCTCGCTTAGTTCGCTTGAGGCGGGCAACGCCGTAAAATCAGGCATCGAAAAGCTAGGCTGTGAGGTGCTCGTCAAACCTATCGCAGATGGCGGCGAAGGAAGCGTTGAAGCCCTTGCCGACGCGCTAAAAGCTAGGTTCATGGATGTCATCGTAGCAAATCCGTTAGGCGAAAAAACGCCCGCGCGCTACGCCTTAAAAGGCGAGCTAGGCATCTTAGAAATGGCGTCCGCATCGGGTCTGCCGCTCATCGAAAAATCACGCCGTAACCCACTAAAAACGAGTACTTATGGCTTTGGCGAGATGATAGCGCATGCGATTGCGCACGGCGCGCGAAAGTTTATCATCGGCATCGGCGGAAGTGCTACGAATGACGCGGGTATGGGTATGCTGCGCGCGCTTGGTTTTAAATTTAAAGATGCGAATGGCGTAGAGCTTGCGGGAGCGGGCGAGGATCTGATTAAACTCGCCACGATAGATTGCACTTCGGTGCTGCCACATCTTAAAGAGTGCGAGTTTCTTATCGCCTGCGATGTGGATAATCCGCTTTTTGGTGAAAACGGCGCGGCATATATTTACGCTCCGCAAAAAGGCGCGGATGCAGCGATGGTAAAGCAGCTCGATGCAGGGCTTATAAATTTCGCAAGCGTCGTAAGCAAGCACCTCGGACGCGAGCTTTGGAATAGCCCCGGAGCAGGAGCCGCCGGCGGGCTGGGCTTTGGCTTCGTGAGCTTTCTAAACGCGACGCTTAAGCCGGGCATCGACATCATCACCGAAGAGATCGGACTGGATCGCGATATGCAAGGCGCCGAGCTCGTCATCACAGGCGAAGGAAGGCTCGATTTTCAAAGCTCGATGGGCAAAACCCCCTGCGGTGTCGCAAAGATCGCCGCTTCCTACGGCGTGCCCGTAATCGCGCTAGCAGGCGGTATCTCGCCCTGTGTCGGTGGCTGTAACGAGCGAGGCATAGGCGCATTTTTTTGCATCCTAAACGAACCGATGAGCCTTGAGCGCGCGATGGAAAAAGAGACCGCAACACAAAATTTAGCCCGCGTCGCCGAACAAGCGGTGAGATTGTTTCTGCTAGGACGCGGCGCCAAATAAGGCTTTTGGACCAAAATTTTAAGGCGCGTCCGCTAAAACTTGCAGAGAGTGCGGCGCGTATGTGCGCAGGGATATGGCGCGGCGGCGGCTCACAGCAGACAAGCACGACAAAGTGCAGCAGGAGGTGAGCACAGCGAAGAAACGAAATTTTATGCAGGATAGATTTGCGTGCTTTTGAAAAACGCGGCGCAGCGCAGATACAGCGCTCGCGCGGCTTACAAGGCACAAAAATATACGCGAAGAAGCAGGCGAGAGCCTACAACGATGGACGTTGGTAAAGCGGCGGCTTGCGGCAAGAGGATACGGGCTATGACGTGCATGCGCGGCGAGCAAATACCGCGCACAGCTTGCGGCGAGCGGCAGAATTTCATCCGCCGCAGTCTGCGGCAAGCGAATAAATTTTACATTAGAGCAAAACCGAAGCGAGGCTTTGCCGAAATTTTGCCGGTTTGAAAAGGCGCACACTTCGGCGACAGCGCAGCGGCGGGCAGCATGAATTTTATGGCGCATTTGACTTCGCTGCGCGCAAAATGTACGCAAGGCGGGCTTTAAAACTCATTTCCAATCAAGCGGTTCGCGAACCCTCGCAATACATAACCTCAAGGCATGATTAAGACAGATAGAATTTTAAAATTTAACCGCTGTATTCGCAGTCTATGGAATTTACAACGTAAATTTAAAAGCAGCGATCCGCTTTATAAAATTCCGTTTCGAATTTTAGTCCGCGATATGTCCGTCTTGAGGCGAAAAAGACCGCTCAATCGCAAAATCGCGCTTCTTGTAAAAATGGCGCTCCCAAGCAGCGCGCATTACTTCGCCCGCTCGCAAAGCCCGTCAAGCCCTCCGATGACGCTTTGATGAGAGGCGGGCTGCGTCTGCGTAAATTTTGTATTATTAAGATCGCAGATTTGCTTATTGCTAAATTTAGTGCATATACGGCGGCGGTCGTACGTCGCTACGATAGAAGCGGGCTTGCATTAGTTTTGCTCCGATCGCGCTGTGTTTTGCGATAAAAATTTATGAAATTTCATTTTCAATCGGCGCCGTGAAATTTTATAAAGCTCCATTTTAAAATTTGCGGCACGGGCGCGTACCGATCAGATCGTCAAGCTAAAATCAAATATCAAAATTCCAAGCGGCAAATGCAGAAGACCCTCGCGTCTAGCGTATCTGCGGCGGCGACACGGGCACGCTAAATTTATCGCTTTTGGGACGCAAAAAGACGCGCAGGCGCGGGCAAAATTTATTGATTTTAGAGTTTAAAGCATCGAATTCGCGCGCCTAGGCTAAGTTTTAAATTTAAAACGCACGACGCTTCGGACGTATCCGCGCGACTGCGAGCGCTCATAAAATTCGCCCGAAGCAAGGTTGTAAAACAGCGGACGGGCGCAAAATTTATCGCCGCAAAAATCAAAGCCGCGAAAGCAAAAAGGCTCCACGAGCGCTCGCTGCCGCACCCGCCCGAGCAAATTAACCGCCTGGTTAGCATACATGGGGGCGCCGCTGCGGGCATTTGTACTTAAATCCGGTGCGCGATCGCAATGCGATTTAAAACCGCGCCTGCTTAAATTCGCGCCGTTTCGGTTCGCTCGCAATCACATCTCGCCGCAGTAGCGCTTTAAATTTGCGCCGCCGCGATTTGTGCGCATTCAATCGCTACGGCAAGGGTAAAATTTCAAAATCTAGGTCCATATGCGCCGATTTGCGCCGCCCAAAATCGCTCGGAGCTAATTTATGCTACCGCAATCCGCGCAGATTAAAGCGCCGCCGCTTAAAAGCGCAAATTTTACTTCCCAAACGGCGGCGCGAAATTTCACTAAAATTTCATCTTTTAATTCCGCGCGCGATTTATAAAATTTCGCCCTCGCCGTGCCCCAAAATCTGCGGCCTAGGCAGCGCCAGGCTCTTTGCGGTCTTACTAAAAAGTATCAGATCCTCGGTGCTTTGCACGCTCCACGGCAGCCGCGAGAGCGCGAATTTAAAAATTTCAAAGCAGGAAATGGCGTCGCTAAATGCGCGGTGGTGGACGTTTTGCACGCCTAAAAGCTCTTTTAGCGAGCCAAGGCCGTATCTTTGCGCCTCTATCGTGCGGCGCGCGAGCTCGACGGTGCAGAGCCTGCGATTTAAAAGCATCCCAAAGCCACATTTTTGCAGGCTCGCGTCGATAAAACCGTAGTCAAATTTGACGTTGTGTGCCACAAAAACGCTATCGCCTAAAAACAGTCTAAACCGCTCCAGCACGCTAGCTAGCGGCGGCGCGCCCATAAGATCGTCCGCGCAGATCCCCGTAAGCTCCGTGATATTTTCGGGCACGACGGGCGCGTAAACGAAGCTTTCGAAGCGGTCAAGCTCCTGCGTGCCGCGCGTTTTTATCGCGCCAATTTCGATGATCTGGCCGTTTGAGAGCCCGCCGTTTGTCTCGATATCTACGAAGCAAAAAATTTCATCCGAAATATCCGTCTCGCGGGTCTTGAGCGTGATTTTGCCGTTGTCTAGTTTAATGATATCTATGCCGAGCGCGCGCCACATCGAGAGGTCTTTGGGCTCGAAAAGCTCGGTAATTTCGGCAATATCGCTTGCTTTTGAGATAAAATCGTAATAATTTATGCTCTTTTGAGCTAGTAAATTTATGAGATTTTCGATTCTATGCGTCAAAATTTTACCCCTGTATCGCGCCTAAATTTTAAGCGCACGGATCGCCTCTGCGTAGTCGTTTGAAGAAAATATGTAGTTGCCCGCTACCACGACGTCGGCGCCCGCTTCGTCGATATCTGCGATATTCAGCCCGTTTACACCGCCGTCGACCTCGATGAGGCATTTTGCGCCTTTGCGGTCGATCAGCTCGCGCAGCTGCCTAATTTTCTCAAGCGCCGAGGGGATAAATTTCTGCCCTCCAAAGCCCGGATTGACGCTCATTAAAAGCACCATATCGACCTCACCCAAGATAAACTCCAGCATGCTAAGCGGGGTGTGCGGATTTAGCACGACCGCGGGCGAGACGCCGCTGTGGCGTATATGATCTATGAGGCGCAGCGGATGGGTCTCCTCCTCGATGTGGAAGCTAAGAAATTTCGGCTTTAGCGGCAAAAAAAGATCGACGAAAAACGGCACGTTTTTAACCATCAAATGGATGTCTAAAGGCTTGCTGCTTGCCTTTGCCGCGGCGCTTGCTACGAGCGGTCCGATCGTGAGATTGGGTACGAAATGCCCGTCCATCACGTCTACGTGAATGAGATCGGCGCCCGCTTCGCAGACTGCGCGAATTTCATCGCCTAAGCTGCCGAAATCCGCCGATAAAATGCTGGGTGCTACATACATTAAAATTCCTTTAAAATTTCAAGATTCGGAATTTTACTTAGTTTTGTCATAAATTTCGCTAAATTTAAACCGCGGCGGATTTTAAGCATAATTTGAAATTTTTTCGCTATAATCGCCATTTATTTTAATCATCAAGGATTTATTATGGCAAGAAGATGCGCAATCACCGGCAAAGGTGCGATGGTAGGAAACAACGTCAGCCACGCAAATAACAGGACCAAAAAGAAATTCCAGGTCAATCTACGCACCATCCGCGTTCAGCTAGAAGACGGCTCAACCAGACAAATCAAAGTAGCCGCCTCAACTCTACGAACTATGAAAAAACAATCAAAATAACCTCTTAAAGAGGAATTTATGTCTGTTTTGGACAAGATCAAGCGATTCCTCGACTGGTCCGGCTCGACTAAGCCGGACATCAACCTCTACACAGAAATTTACGACCAGCTACGTCCTTTTCGCTTACCGCTTATAACCATCGTGCTGATGATGCTAATCGGCACATTAGGCTATGTCTTTATAGCGGGCTTTTCGCTCGTAGACGCCTTTTATCAGGCGGGTATGACCTTTACGACAGTAGGTTTTACCGAAGTAGCGCCGATATCGCCCGCGGGTAGAATTTTTACCGTCTTATTCATCCTCATGGGCTTTGGAACCTTTTCGTTTTGCCTGGGCGTCGTCGTCGAGGTCATAAAAAACGGCAAACTTCAAAATTTACTTAGGGAGCAACGAATGATCAATAACATCGCAAGGCTCAAAAACCACTACATTATCTGTTACAACAACATCTACTGCGCCGAGCTTGCCAAGCAGTTTCGCGAAAATCATCTGCCTTTTGTCGTGATCGACCCCGATCCGAATTTAGCCAGAATCGCCGAAGAAAACCGCTATCCATATTTCATCGTAGGCGAGCCGCATGTAGAAACCACGATGCTAAAAGCACATCTGTCATCTGCAAAATCCGTCATCACGCTAAGTCCAAATTTAGCCGATAATATCGCAATAATCTCGCTGGTGCGCCTATACGAAAAGGAGCTTGGTCGCATCACCCCCTACTTCATCATGGCAAATAGCGATGATGACAGCGACACCGAGAGGCTAAAAAAACTCGGCGCAAATTCTATCGTCTCGCCATCCAAACTCGCTGCGCAGAGGCTTTCGGCGATAAGTGTGCGCCCCGATATGGAAAACATTTTGGAGCGGTTTTTGTATAAAAAAGACTCGCTTATCGATATCGAGGAGATCACGGTGCCCGATTTTTCGTGGATCCGCTTCAAACGCTTAAAAGAAACTCGCTTGCGCGATTTTACAAACGCCGACGTCGTGGGAATCAAAGAGCCCAACAGTCGCTTTATCCCGATGCCCGATGGCGACTACCTCATCGGTACGGGAGTGAAATTTTTAGTCATTGGCACGGCAGAGGGCATCCGCAACACCAAAAAACTCATCCGCAGCAAATACAAGCCACAGGAGATGAGATATGTTTAAAATCGCTAAGCTCGAGGGCGGCTTGCAAAATGTCGAGGGCTTTTATTTTGACGGCGTAAATTCTGGCTTTAAAAAAGAGGGGAACGATCTGGGATTTATCCGTGCGGACGAGCCCTTTGCCATAAGCGCGATCTTTACGAGCAATAAATTTCAAGCTGCGCCGATTAGGCATTTCAAAAGGGCACAAGAGCGCGCGGGCGGGGAGCTTAAAACAAATTTTATCCTCGTAAATTCTAAAAACGCAAACTCGATGACCGGGGAGCAAGGCATCGCTGATATCGATGAAATTTTTAGTGAGTTTGGCAAAAAGACCGCTCTGATAAACCCCGTTATGAGCTCCACCGGCGTCATCGGATACCGCCTCAAAAAGGAAAAAATTATCGCCGCCGCGCAAAATTTTAACCTCTCGGCGCGAAACTCAGATGCCTTAGCCACCGCCATTATGACGACAGATACGATAAAAAAAGAGCTTGCGTATGAAATTTCTTTAGAAAACGGCGATAAATTTCACATCGCAGCCGTTTGCAAGGGCGCAGGCATGATCAATCCTGCGCTTGCGACCATGCTCTGCTTCGTCCTAACAGACGCAAAAATACCGCGCGCGGATATGGACGAGCTGCTAAAAAAAGCGGCAGAGCAGAGCTTCAACACAGTAAGCGTTGACGGCGACACCTCCACCAACGATACGATTATGCTCTGCAGCAGCGCCAAATGCGCCTACGAAAAGGAGGCCTTCGCCTCTGCGCTAAACGCCCTTACGCACGAGCTTGCGCTAATGCTGGTAAAAGACGGCGAAGGCGCAAACAAGCTGGTGCGATTTAGGCTAAGCGGTGCCGCAAACGCCGAAGACGCCCGCACGGCGGCAAAGGCGCTAAGCAATTCGCCGCTTGTTAAAACGGCGATCTTCGGCGAAGACCCGAATTGGGGTCGCATAGCCTCCACCATAGGCGCCTGTGGCATAGAATGCGACGAAGAAAAGCTGCGTATCAAATACGACGACGTGCTGCTTTATGACGCACAAAATCGCGAACTGGACGCCGCGCGCGAGGCTGCAGCTCACGCCGTGATGCAACAAAAAAGCTTTACGATCTGGTGCGATTTAGGGCTCGGAGAGGGCGATTTTAGCGCGTACGGCTGCGATCTTAGCTACGACTACGTAAAAATCAACGCCGATTATAGATCATAAAGATTCACAGCTCGCTTCATAATAAAAATTCCGTCTCGAAAATAGCGAATAGCAGCAGGGCTTTAAAGCTCTGCTCTTAAAATTTTATCATTTAAATTTGCCTATTTTAAATTTTTAAATACTAAAATTTTACCTCTTAAAATCTGGAATCTCACGCGTGAAATTCAGTCTAAATTTGATAGCTGAAATTAGGTTTTAAGCGCTTTATTGATATACTTGAATAAATTTTTTAAAGGAGTAGGCATGTTTCATGAATACAGAGATTTAATCACTGAGTTAAAAGGCAAAAACGCGCGATTTGATTCGCTTTTTGAGAAACACGACGAGCTGGATCACAAGATCGCCGACGCACAAGCCGGCAGAGTGCATATGAGCGATCTGGAGATCGATGCGATGAAGAAAGAAAAGCTTCGCATAAAAGATGAGCTAGGCACCCTGCTAGCGCAATATAAAGCCGAAAAGGCAGATAAATAAAGTTGCTTGCGGCGAAATTAAGATGCAGTAGAGTGCTAGCAAGGCTTATTTCGCCGCTAAGCTTTAATCCGCGTTTAGAATTTTCTAATCGCAATAAGTTTAACCGCTTAAATTTGCCTCGCATTATAGAGATATTAAAACAGCACGTCAAAACGAATTAAAATTTATACCGCACACTTTACCATATTGACACCGCTAAATAATTTTTACGTATCGGCTACATCACTGCATATACCAACGCGGTATTAGCGCAATCAAATATAATTCGTTACGGCTCTCTATCGCGCCCTTTCCGCTTCCAAAAATATCTCTTGCTGAATATATTTTGCGCTACAGAGCAAATTAAAATTTACGCTGCGTCGCCCTGCAGCCTAGCTTTTAAATTTTACTTTGCAGCGAGCATTTTCTAGCAAATTTCAAATCTTGCGTTTTGCTTATTGCGGGCGCAGTACCTACTTTTAAAATTCCGCATTTCGCAGAAATCTAAAGTGGCGCTAGAATTTTAGATTCCCGTTTCACGCTAGCCGCGAAATTTCAAATTCGCAGACTCCGGCCAAGCGCTAGTTTATGTTAGAGCCTACTTTAATCTCTTCACGGAATTTAGCCAAGCTTGTTTATTTTAACCCGCTTCGTTGAGCTTTAAAAATTTAGATTATTTCTTTGATCGTATCGGATAATGCCTGCCGACACAGAATTCCTAAAGCTAACCTATTTGTTATATGTGCAATTAAAAGCGGCGCTAACGCGGAATTAAATAGTGTAAGTGAGATCTGTAAAAGGTGTGAAATTTAATCATAGAATTTTAAGTGCTAAGGATTTGCGATAGAATTTCGCAGCGCAAATCAAACCCCAAAGCTAGCCTAGCCTACTCGAAAACCTTTGCTTCTAAGCCATGTAGCCTTTGCAAGCCGATATCGATATATTCGTTAAGCTTCTCATTATTTTCCAGCAATTTGTCGTAATAGCTCTTGGCTCTTTCTCTCGCGGTCGCATCAGGCTCGATATACTTTAGCCCACTTTTGAAAAATCCTTTGGATTCCACAAAATAGATCGAGTGAATCTTCTCGCAGTGCGATAGCCCTGCTTCAGTGTAGTTTAAAATCGATTCGTACGCGATGTTGCCCAACAGCTCCTGCAGTCTATTTGCGGGATTTTTAAAAAACTCGGCGAACTCCTTATACGGCGTAAAAACCTGATCCAGGTTTTTCATCGCATCGCCGTAGATACCCTTTTTCAGACGGAACATCGTCATTTCTTGAGAACTCACAAACTTCTCTATTGCTTTTATCGTATCGTTTTTATTCACTGAATTTTTCCCTTTTAAAATATGAAACGCTCGGATTATATCGTTTGTTTTATAAAAATCCGTTAAAAATCGGTTAAATTTTACCCTAGCGTTTTAGCCAAATTTCTTCGAGCGCTTTTTATTAAATTTCCCGCCTCAGCCGCCGCACTTCTCGCACAATCCTCGCACGAGCACGCTTTTGACATTTTTTTGTGGCAAAGCTGGCATCGAAATCTCCTCCATTTTATGGCAGTTTTCGCAGACAAAATACGCTTTTGCGCCGTCGGTGAGCTCATAAAAGCTTTTATGATTATTTTCGCTGGTAATTATCAAATTTTTCTCTTCCAAAAGCGCTATATTGCGATATATCGTGGTTTTATTAGCGCCCGTTAGTTCTACTAGTTCATCATAGCTTACCGGGCATTTTTTCTCGCTTAGGATCTGCACGATCTGCACTCTAAGTGCTGTAGGAGCGATATCGTGACTCGCTAAAAAATCTTTGGGATCCATTTTACGCCTTTTTTAAAATTTAAGCGATGATAGCGAAATTTAGATAAATTTATATTAAGTTGCAACTAAGTTGCTTTTGATATACTTCCGCAATTTTTTTTGGAAAGGAATTTTATGAAAAAGCTTGTTTTCACGCTTTTAGCAGCTAGTTGCGTAGCATTCGCCAAACCTACGGTCACCACGACCATACTTCCGACGAAGTATTTTGTTGAACAGATCGCAGGCGATACCTTGCAGGTAAATACTATGGTCGGCAAAGGCGCTGATCCGCACACATACGAACCTAAGCCTTCGGAGATGAAAATGCTAGAAAATAGCGATCTGTATTTTGCAGTCGGTATAGAATTTGATGAAGTCTGGCTACCAAAGCTTGCCGCATCGTATCCGAAGATGAAGATAATCCGCACCGAAGATGGCATCACTAAAATGGCTATGGCAGAGCATCACCATCACGACGAACATGATCATAGCGCACATCACGATGATCACGATAATGACGCGCATCATGAGCATGGCGACAAAGATCACGAGGCGCACGAGCACCATCACCATCACGGCGGTTTAGACCCACATATCTGGCTCGATCCGCAGCTTGTAAAAATTCAAGCTAAAAATATTAGAGACGCGTTAACCAAACAGTATCCTAAGGATGCTAAAATTTACGAAGCAAATTTCGATAAATTTGCTAAAAAGCTTGACGAGCTAGACGCTTACGCAAAGCAGAAATTAGCGGGCGTCAAGGGAAAGAAATTTATGGTTTATCATCCGTCTTGGGGCTATTTTGCGCACCGATACGACCTGGAGCAGATCGCGGTCGAAGTGGAGGGCAAGGAGCCTAAACCTGCGGATTTGGCCGAGCTGATAGAGGAAGCCAAAGAGGAAAAGATCAAGGTGATTTTCGTCGCACCGCAGTTTTCCAAAAAGGCAGCGCAAACTATCGCCGCGCAAACGGGCGCAAAGGTTATAGAGATCGATCAGCTGCCGCTAGATTGGTACGAGACGATGAAAAAGACGATCGACGTTTTCGGAGAAAATTTGTAGTTGATGAAATTTATTAAAATTTTAATTTTATCCGCGATCTTTAGCTCGCGGATATTTGCGTGCGCTCTGTGCGCCCTATATACACCCACTGCGCACGTTAGCATTACCCCCGTCGCACAAGACGGCAGGATCGTGAGCCTACATTTTTCGTGGCTTTTCTCTCAAAATTTTACCGACGTCATAATGCAGACCTACGATATAAATTCCAATGGCAAGCTTGAAAATAGCGAGCTTGCCGAGATAACTAAAGCGATGACCGATTATCTAACCCCCAAAAACTACCTTTGCGAGGCGGAATTTTACGATCAAGCGCCAAAAAACGCAAAGCCTGCGCTTAACAACCTCGTAGGCACGCAGATCAAGGGAAATTTTAAAAACGCAATAAGCCTCGTCAAAAAGGGCAGACTCATGTTTGAGTTCGATCAAAAGGTCGGCTTCGAGCTGCACAATAACCGCGTTCTTAAAATTTCCATTAACGACGATCAGGGATTTTTCAATTTCAAAATGCTTGACGACAAGCCCATTAATCTAGGCGAGGGCTTTGTAGCGAAGCCTAATTCAAATTTAGCCACCACTTTTATAGAATTTAGCGGCGAAAAACCAAAGATCGCAGATAAAAAACCGCCAATTTCAAGCGCGCCAAACTCCGATTTAGCGCAGGATAGCCTTGCATCTAGCGAGCAGAGTCTTGCGGGCTCAGAGGATAAACTTGCGCAAGGCGGGCAAGCTAAACCGAATTCCAGCTCGGCGCGCAGATCAAACCAAAGATCCGTCGGCGACATCGTTTCGGAAGCTGCAGCAGAGGCGCAAAAAAATATAGCCGCTTCGAATACTATCGCGCAGATTAATAAAGCCGCAAAAAAGGACGCGCAGGCAAAAGGTGGTCCCGCAAATTCCGACCGCCTTAACAGCGAAAGCTTAAAGGTCGCTGCAAAAAACAGCGAAAATGCCGCGGCTTCTTTAGGCGACGATTTAAATTTAGTTCAAAATGGGGACGATAAAAGCGCTGCGATAAATTTTAATAAATCCACAAATTCTGCGACGCCTGCAGATAAAGGCGCGGGTGAAAATTTTGCTGCGAGACGAGACAACTCTTTAAATTCCGCGCATTCTACGCAAAATTTTGCGACGCCGCCCGTGGAGAGTTCTTTAAATTTAACGCAAAATAGTGCGAGCAAAAACGGCGCCGCATCCGACAGTGACAATATTTCAAGCGAGCCACAAAAAGAGGCTACGCTGGGATTTGTCGCGCAAAAGACGATGGATTTTATGAAAAGTCTCAAAACGGCGTTTCGCGCAAGCAGCGAGCACGCAAGCGCAAGCACCATCCTATGGGTCTTGGCGCTTTCTTTCATATACGGCTTTTTCCACGCGGCAGGCCCAGGGCACGCGAAGCTGCTAACGGCGAGCTATTTCTTAGCCCATGGCGGCAGCTACGTCAAGGCCTTTGGATTTGCCCTTAAAATCGGGCTTCTACACGTCCTAGGAGCGCTCGTTTTGGTAAGCGCGAGCATGTTCGTGCTGCAAAACGTTGCAGGCATAGTTTCTGCAAACTCCGCCTCGATCACTACGAAAATTTCGGCGCTTCTGATCATCGTTATAACGGCGCTCATCATCTACGACAAAGCTCGCCGCGTAAGATCGGGCGCCCACCACGATGCGGGCTGCTCCTGCGCCGCTTGCGCTTCCGCCGCAAACACCGCAGAAACGGACGCGCACTTAAAAAATACGGCATTTGCAAACGCCGAGAATTCCGCTCACGCAGCATCAAAGAGCTATAAATTTTCTAAATTTAAAACCCCTAGCGGCGAATCTGCGCAGTATTTGGATACTAAAAATTTAGGCGCCGCGGCGGCAGAGTCAAATTCGGATTCAAATTTAACCGCAAGCCTAGAAGAAAACTCGTCTAGCCAAAACAAGCAAAAACAGGCTTTAAATTCTGCAAATTTCAAAAACCAAACCTCATCTCGCTCGCTACAAAATGGCGCGACCTGCGGCGGCGAGAAAGGGCGAGAGTGGCTTATCGCGCTTGCGGCGGCGCTCGTGCCCTGCCCCGGCACGATCCTAATTTTCGTGCTTGCCTTCAGCCTCGGAAGCTTCGCGCTTAGCGTTGCGAGCGCGCTTTTCATC
This sequence comes from Campylobacter gracilis, assembly GCF_018374135.1. Classification (GTDB taxonomy): domain Bacteria; phylum Campylobacterota; class Campylobacteria; order Campylobacterales; family Campylobacteraceae; genus Campylobacter_B; species Campylobacter_B gracilis_A. The sequence goes on from NZ_JAHAFS010000020.1 coordinate 15,132, forward strand.
GGTTTTGGAATGAGCGTCGTGATATTTTTAGCCGCGCTTTTCGGCGCGAAAGCAAACGAGCTTAGCTCAAAGCGGCTCGTAAGCCTGAAGCTTTACGTCGAATTCTTGGGACTTTTCGTGATGTTCGGGCTCGGGATTTTTATGTATTTCCTCTCAGACAACCTCAGGGTGCTGTGATCGCAAAATTTAAACGCAAATTTACAAAAGCGGCTCGCGTGAAATATAAGTTTACGCGATACGTTAAATTTTAAATCCGGTGCGGACATAATTTCAAAGAGTAAGATTTTAGAATTTACGCCGCGCGGACTGCATAAATTAAGCTCCGATCTCGACCATTCAATTATGCGGCGGAATTCGCTCTTTATAAATCACGTTAAATTTTGCTACAATACGGGCGAAATTTTTCTCAAGGATAGATATGTCGCCTTCTTTGCAAGATGCTATTTCACAGACTTTAATCGAGCAAAAAGCGTGCGCTAGAGTTTTTAATAGATATTACTACCTCAGTATAGCCGTCATTTTAGCGATCATACCTATAGGGCTGTACCTAGACGGCGTTAAAGTAGACACTCCTCTGATAAAAATTGCCGAATTTTTGGGCGCCCTGATCTTTTTTCAGATCTTTTGGATATTTCTTCTTCATTGTGCCGGTCAAGAAACTGAAGCGGAAATTCGCTACTACAAATTTTATAAAGAGATATTCGTCCGCGCCGTAATAAACGATATAGATGCCGGTTTAAAATACGATCCATATACCGGCATGCAAGAAGAGGAATTTCAAAAATTTAGAATTTATAGGAAATCTAGGATCAAAAGCGAGGATCGGATTGCGGGCGTGCACTGCGGGATTAAATTTAGCCTCAGCGAGGTACATAGTAATGGTAGGTTTTACATGAAAACGGATAATCCGCTCATAGCGGCGATTATGTTGATCAAAATATTCTACGATAATTATATGGACTTTGACGGCAACGTACTGATCTGCGAGCTCGCGAAAAAAACCTCGGGCAAAACGATAGTGGTAAGCAGGGAGCTAAACGCCAAGATCTTCGGCGAAAAAGAGATGATGGACGATGTGGATTTTATGCGCGATTTTCGCGTGTTTGCGGATGACAAAGTAGAAGCGCGCTATCTGCTAACGCCCGCGTTTATGGAGCGTCTGCGCGAAATAAATCGCGAAACGAGCGGCGAGTTCAGCTTGAGCACGGTATTTATGGATGAGCGCTTATATCTATTTTTAAACGGTGCACCCGATCTTTTTGAAACTACGCTTTTTGGTAGGCCCGCTAGCATAGAGCTCGCGCGCGAATACCAAACGCAGATCCGCAAAATTTTAAGCCTAATCGAAACACTTAAACTCACAAATTAGCAGGGCGCATTGCGGCTGAAATTTTGCATCGAGCAAATTTAGGTCGGGCGGAATTTTCACAGAAGCGCAATTTCGGCAAAAACGTAAAATTTAATCAGCAGTACGATCTCTCGGCGGTTGCCAAATTTAACGAGTGATACGATTAGAGATGAAAGTGCCTGTCGCGCATAAATTTAAAGCAAAACGCCTTGCCGTTGTCTTATAAATAAAATTTAACACTCCGATGCTTCCTGGAAGCGACTCTTGTTTAGCTCTTCATGCCCAAAATAAAATTTGATCGCGTTTCGCATCGCAGCCTCTAGCTTTTAGTACCAAACCCGCATAGCGACAAATTGAATCGGCGGCGCCCGTGATGATGAAATTTAAAAGTAGATCTGCAAGGACGAAATTTAAATTTAAAAGCAAACTCACGACGAGAGTTAAATTTAGAGCGCGTGCGGCTTTTGCAAAAGCCGCACGCTAAAACCGTATTTGCCTAGCCGCATACTGCAACGTACGTCAAGCGCTAGCTCTGCACGTACGTCAAGTTCCGCCAAAATACTCGCCACGCGTTCCTGCATCGTCTCATAAAACACCATCGTAAGCTGTATTGTAAATTTAAATTATAAAGAATTTGGATGAGGCAAAATTTAAAATTTTGCCTCCTAAGCGGAAAAGGATTAAAGCGCTGCGTAGCGCACCATTAGGCAGGTTTGAAGCGCCGCTAGTTTATCGAGCGTGCTTTTTTGCACTTCGGAATCAACCAAAATGACCGCCAAAGCATCCCCCTCCTCGCCTCTGCCTAAGCGAAAATCCGCGATATTGATGTTCTCGTCGGCTAGGATCGTGCTTACGGATTTGATAACGCCCGGCACGTCGGTATTTTTGAAGATTATCATCTTGCCTTTCGGCTTAAAATCGGTCTTAAATCCGCCGATATTTACGATACGCTCCTCGCTTCCGTCAAAGACCGTGCCCGCGACGTTTGAGATCGCCTCGTCGGTCATGATTTTTACCGCGATCTCGCTTTTATAGACGCTGTTTGCAAGCTCGCCGAAGCTCGTATCGATCCCCTTTTCATCCGCAAGAAATTTTGCATTAACGTAGTTTAGCGAATCGCCCAAAGAATCGTGCAGCGCGCCTACGATGGCAAAAACGAGCATCGATTTTAGATACTGAACCACCTCGCCGCTGCCCTCGATGCGAATCGATTTGATCGGGCCTTTGTTGATCTGCGCCGCAAGATAGGCCATTTTGGAGACTAAATTTATATACGGCTCGATACCGCGCGGCAAATCCTCGAGCTTAAGCGGCAAATTTAAAGCGTTTGGATAGTTTAAGCCGCGTGCGGCGCTGATCGCCTGCTCTGCGGCTTCTCGGGCGATATTGCTTTGCGATTCGAGCGTATTTGCTCCAAGATGCGGAGTCGCACTTAAATTTTCGATATCCAAAAGCTCGTGATCGGTCGCAGGCTCTTTGTCGAAAACGTCGATGCCGAGATACGCGATCTTGCCGCTGCGTAGATTGTTTGCGAGCGCTTTTTCGTTATACAGCCCGCCTCTAGCGCAGTTTATTAGGCGCACGCCGCCCTTCATCTTCGCTATTTGCGGCTCATCGATCATATTTATCGTCTCTTGATTTTTCGGCGTATGGATCGTGATGAAGTCGCAAGATAAAATTTCATCGAAATTCTTCGTATATTTTACCCCGAGCTTCGTTGCCTTTTCGGGTTCGATATACGGATCATAGGCGATGACGTTCATCCCAAACGCAAGCGCGCGCACCCCCACGCGCGAGCCGATGTTTCCAAAGCCGATGATGCCGAGGCTCTTTTTATAAAGCTCGGTGCCGTACCACTTCTCGCGCTTCCAAATTCTATTAATTTTCAGATCGTTGCAGGAATTTACATATTTGCGCGCCGCATTTAGCAGGTGGCACATGGTCATTTCAACCGCGGCGATGGTGTTTGCCGTAGGTACGTTCATCAAAATAATGCCGCGCTTGGAGCAGCCATCGATGTCGCAGTTGTCGACGCCCACGCCCGCACGCACGATCGCTTTTAGCTTGGTGCCGGCATTTAGAAATTTCTCATCCACTGCCGTAGAGCTTCTGGTAATCGCGACGTCAGCATCGCCTAAAATTCCGTATAGCTTGCTCTTGGGCACGTTCGTAGCGTCGATTACTTTAACGTCCGATTCTTGCTTAAGCAGATCAAAACCAATTTTGTGGATTGCGTCGCAGACTATGATAGTTTTCATTAAATTTAACCTTTTGAAGTAGGTCCGCAAGGCGGGGATGCCTTGCGGGAGGAATTATTTATTTAGTTGATCTTTGATCAGATCCCCTAGGCTTTGCTTCTCGTCGTCGTTACTATTGATCTCATTTAGCGCCTCGCGCTCCTTCTGATGAGCCAGCCTGCGCACGCTTAGGCGGATTCTGTTTTTCTTCTCGTCGATAAAGGCGATCGCAGCCTCGATCTCGTCGCCCACTTTTAGGCTATCTACGCTTACGTTGCCAAGATCTTCCTTGCGGATAAGCGCGTCGATACCGCCTCCAAGCTCGACAAAAATTCCGAACTCTTTAATATCGCGGATCTTGCCTTTTACGACATCGCCTTGATTGTGGCTCTTGGCATAATCGCTAATAGGGCTATCGCCGAGCTCTTTGTGGTTTAGAGAAATTTTTTGAGTATCTTTGTCGATCTTGATGATCTTAACCTCGATCTCGTCGCCTACTTTGAATAAATTTTTGCATTTCTCGCCGCGATCCCACGAAGCGTCTTCGTTATGCAAAAGCCCCTCTACGCCGTCGATCCTTACGAACGCGCCGAAATTTGTAATCGTAGTGACGCTGCCTTTTAGCACGTCGCCTACTTTGTATTTAGCTACGAACTCGTCAAAAGGCTTGGTGAGTAAATTTTTAAGGCTTACGCGCAATCTGCGCTCGCTAGGGTTAATCTCTACGACTTCGACGTCAAGCTCCTCGCCCTCGCTGATGAAATCTTTCGGATTTTTGATATTTTTATCCCACGAAATTTCGCTGATATGCAAAAAGCCCTCGATGTCGTTGCCAAGATCGACAAACGCGCCGTAAGGCTCGATATTGCTTACTTTTACGCGGATAGTATCACCCACTTCCAGGCTATCTTTGATCTCGTTCCAAGGATCTGGCATCGCCTCTTTGATCGAAAGAGAGAGATGCTTTTTATCGTTGTCGTATTTGATAACTTTAACCGGAACCTTATCGCCCTCTTTGTAGAGCGAGCTTGGATTTACCGGGCCTTTGTATGAAATTTCGCTGTAGTGCACGAGTCCGTCCACGCCGCCTACGTCTACGAACATACCGTAGGTAGTGATTTTTTTAACGATGCCTTCGATGATGCCCTCAGTGGCGATTACTTTTTCGATCGCCTCTTTGCTTGCTTTGCGATCCTCATCAAGCAGCTTCTTGCGCGATACTACGATGCTTTGTTCGTCTCTATCGACCTTGATGATCTTTACTTTAAAATTTTTACCGACGGCGCCATTTGGGTTTTTAAGCGCACTTTGCGAGCGCGGCATAAAAAATTCCACGTCATCTGCATTAGCGCAAACGAAACCGCCCTTATTAAACGATAGAATTTTAACGTCATAGACATTTTCTGCGTTTTCATCATAGGAGTCGATGAATGCCTTTACTTTTTCCTTCTTTAGGGCCTTTTTATACGATACGACCGGGCGACCGCCTCTGCTTCCGATAATAGCGACTTTGATGTCATCTCCTACATTAACCTGCGGGTTTCCTTGATCGTCGCTAACCTCGGCGGCGTCTAAAATACCCTCCGACTTCCTGCCTACATCTATGAAAACCTCGCCGTCCTTAAGGGCGATAACCTTACCTGTGACGACCTCGTCGCGAGACTTCCCGGTGTCATACTCCTCTAACAATGTCGCAAAATCTTCCTCTGCGTGGTTTTGAACCTTCTCGTTCACCTCAGCCATATGCTTCCTTTAAATTTATTTGTGCTTTTTTGAAAAGAACTAAAATGCGCGATTCTAGCTAAAATTTGCTTTCGATTTGATAAATTTCTAAGAGTAAATTTGATAAGAGGGCTTATAAATTCTGTGTTAAATTTTCGATTCGCGCTACTACTTTTTTGATGATCCAATCGGGCGTGCTAGCTCCTGCGGAGATGCCGCAGAGGCTTTTGTTTTCAAACCACGAGCACTCAAGCTCGCTTTCGTTTTCTATAAGGTAGCTGTCTTTGCAAAAATTTTGCGAAATTAAAAAAAGCTGCTTGGTGTTGGAGGAATTTTTTCCGCCTACGATTATCATCACATCGGCCTTTTGCGACAGGCTTTTTACGGCCTCTTGATTTTCCAGCGTCGCATTGCAAATCGTATTAAAAATTCTCAGCTCCCTCGCGCGCTGCATCAAAAAATCCGCGATTTTGGTAAAGCTTTCTATCTTTTTCGTAGTCTGCGAAACGAGCGCGACGCGAGGTCCGAGCTTGACGTCTTGCAGTTCCTTCGTATCCATGATCACGAATACGCGTGATTTCGCGTATGATTTCACGCCCTTTACCTCGGGATGATTTGTATCGCCGAAGATCACGATATCATAGCCTTCCGCGCTCATCTTTTCTACGATCTGCTGCGGCTTAGTCACGAAGGGGCAGGTAGCGTCGATGAGCTCTTTATTTTGCGCCTTTAATCTTTGCAAATCGTCCTTTTGGATGCCGTGGGTGCGGATGATGAGCTTTTGCTCGTCCTTGATCTCGCTAACGCCCTGTAAGGTTTTGACGCCGAAATTTTGTTTTAAACGGTTAATCTCTTCGGCGTTATGTATGAGCTCACCAATCGTAGCGGCCTCGCCGGCGCTTTCTGCGATCTTGATCGCGCGCTTGACGCCGAAGCAAAAGCCGTAGCTTTTAGCCATCTCAATCTTCAACGCAGGCTCCGATCTGTTTTAAAATTTCGGCGAAGTTCGGAAACGACGTCTCGATACAATCGCTATCCTCGATGATCATCCCCGATCTTAAGCCTAAAATCGCAAAACTCATCGCGATACGGTGATCGCCGCACGGCGTGATGATCGCCGCGTTCGCCTCGCCGCCTTCGATCTGCCAGCCGTCCTGCAGCTCGCGCGCCTTAATACCGCAGGTACGAAGCCCTTCGCAGGTTACCTTTATGCGGTCGCACTCCTTCACGCGCAGCTCGGCGGCATTTCTAAGCACGCTACTTCCCTGCGCGCAAGCAAACGCGATCGCAAGCGCAGGCGCTTCGTCTATCAGCCAGGAGATGTTTTCGCTCACTTCCACGGCGTGAAGCGGCGCGTAAGCGACCTCTATATCGCCGATCTGCTCATAAATTTCGCTCGTTTTGTGAAATTTTACCTCGGCGCCCATACGTTTTAAAATTTCATACGCCTCTATGCGGGTTTTATTTAGCAGCATATTTTTTAGCACGATGCGCGAGCCGGGGGTTATCGCTGCGGCGACGGCGAAGAAAAACGCCGAGCTGGGGTCGTTTGGGATAAAAATTTCAAGCGGTTTAAGCGGCGAGCTAAGCGGCGCGACTTCGATCGAAAGGCCGTTTTGCGAAATTTGCGCGCCCATAGCTTTCAGCATCCGCTCGCTATGATCGCGGCTAAGCTCGGGCTCGCTAAACCTGCACCCGCTGCCGCGCAAGGCCGCTAAAATAAGAGCGGTCTTTACCTGTGCGGACGCAATTTTACTCGCGTATTCAAAATACCCGAGCTTTTGCCCGAGCACTGCAATAGGCGCCTTTTCGCCGCCTGCTCGTCCGTAAATTTTAGCGCCCACCTTGCAAAGCGGATCCGCAACGCGCCTCATCGGGCGCTCACTTAGATACCGATCACCGCACAGCACGAAAAAGCCCTCGCGTCCCGCCAAAAAGCCCATAAATAGCCGCATAGCAGTGCCCGAGTTGCCGCAATCAAGCGGAACGTTCGGCTCTTTGATAACCTCCGGCGGAGTGATTAGAATTTCGCCCCCTACGCGCTGTACGCTAGCGCCCAAAAGCTCCACGATTTTTAGCGTATTTAGCGTATCCTCGGCGGCTAGATAGTTTGAAATTTTACTCGTCCCCTCCGCTAGCAGCGAAAAAATCGCCGCACGGTGCGAGATTGATTTGTCCGCGGCGATATTTGAAATCTCTGCCCGCAAAGGGCTTGCTTGCGCAAAAATTCTCATCGCAGCCCAAGTCCCAGCTCGCTGCTAAGCGCGGCTAAAATTTTATCGGTAAAGCCCGCGACTTCCTCGTCGCACAGCGTTTTTTGAAGGTCTTGAAATACAAGTCTGATCGTCAGGCTCTTTGAATCGCCCAGGCTTTCGTCGCTGTAAAGATCGCTCGGGATAAGCTCCTTTAGCGCCTCGATTTTAAGGGCGTCTATACACTCTTTGATCTGCTCGAAGCGCATTCCGCTCGGCACCAAAATGCTTAGATCGCGCGATACGCTAGGGAACTTCGAATAAGCGTCCGCTACGATATTTTCAAATTTAAGCTTAGAAAAATCGATCTCGCACAGATAGCTTTTATCCAGATCGCGCCCTGCTTCTACGGCGTAATCCACGCGCCCGATAAAGCCCACTATCTGCCCGCCCTGCTCGATCTGAGCTTGCTCGAATTCGCTTAAAAATTTCAAATTTTCGCCGGGCAACCTGACCTTAAATTTACCGATGACGCTTTGGATTAAATTTGCAAAATACAAAAAATCGACCGCAGCGGGTTTTGCACCGGCCGCTATAGAGGACTCGGCTTTTAGTCCGCTAGCGATAAAGCCCAGTCTTAGGCTCTGCGAGCCGTCCGCATCAAACACCTCTGCTAGCTCAAAAAGCTTGACGCTTCTGCGGGAATTCTTTAAATTTCGCTCAGCAGACTCCAGCAGATGATTAATGAGCGTCGGTCTTAGCGCGTCTAGCTCGCCGTTGATCGGATTTAAAATTTTAACCTTGCACGGCGCAAAGCCTAAGCTTTCTAGCGCCTTGCTATCGTCAAATACATAATGTACGCACTCGAAAAATCCTACTGCTGCCGCCTTGCTGCGAAGCTTGCGCCCGTTTTGCAAATTTACGTAGGTATCGTTTAGGCGGTTTTTTTCATAGAAACTTAGCGGCGCGGCGGCGATATTGTCGATGCCCACGATACGCACGATCTCCTCGCACACGTCGTGAGAATTTACGATATCGTGGCGGAAAGGCGGCACCTTGGCAGTGATTAGATCGGCTTCGACGCCCACATCAAAGCCCAGTCTTTTTAAAATTTTAACGATCTTATCGCGCGGAATTTGCGCACCGATCATTGAGTTTATCTCTTTTTCGCTAAAGCCCACGATAAGCGGCTCCAAAGCATTTGAAATCTTTTGTGTGCCCGCATATAGGCTAACGGCTTTATTTTTAAGTAACAATCTAAATAGCAGATCTAGCCCTAGCCTAAGCTTTGGCTCGCTGCCTCTACTTGAGCGGTACACGTGCTCGTCGCCTTTTAGGCTTTTGTTTTCGTTTACTGCTCTGGCGATAATTAGTGGCGCGGTGTAGTTTGCCTCTAATAGCACCACTTTGCTACTGCAACACGCCTTTAGCTCTGCGTCTTGGCAAATCCCTGCTACGCTAAGCAGTCTCTTGCCCGCATAAACGCCGAACTCGCCGTTTGGCATAGGCTTTATGTCAAGCGCTACCTTGCCATCTGCGGAAGCGATCTTTTCAAAATCATAAGCTCGCAGCAACACTCCGGTAGAATGAGTAGCGTAGTTGATGAAATTTTGCACCGCGCAGCTTTGCAAAATACCAACGCTTGCAAGACGCAAGGTCTGCTTTAAATTTAACTTCAGCTCGCCTTTGATCTCGTAAGCCCGAAAGGCAAATTTAGCGCTTACCTCATCGCTTGCACGCACGCTTAAAATTCTACCGATACCAGGCGCTCCGTCGGCATCTTCAAACTCGTGTTTTTCCTTTAGCGGCAGATCAAGCGCTGCGCCTAGATCGCGCGCTATGCCTAAGATGCTAAGGCAGTCGCCGCGATTAGCGGTAAGCTCGATCTCGATAAGATCGTCGTTAAAAATTTCATACTCGCGCAGCTCTTTACCTAGCACAAGCTCGCCGATGCTGCTATCAAGCACCATAATGCCGTCATTCGTCTTAGCAAGTCCAAGCTCGGTTGCCGAACAGATCATGCCAAAGCTCTCCACACCGCGAAGTTTAGCAGGCTTTATCTCAAGGCCACTAGGCAGCACGGTGCCGATCAGGCTAACTGCGACGTATTGCCCCGCCTCGACATTTTTCGCGCCGCAGACGATCTGCAGGCTCTGCTTACCGACATCAACCTCGCAAACGTTTAGATGATCGGAATTCTCGTGACGACGCTTGCTTTTTACGAGTCCTACTACGACGCCTTTAGGAAGTGAAATTTTATCGTGAGCGTCAACCTCCAGACCGATGGAATTTAGCGTAGAAAGTAGCCTTTCGCTTGAAATTTCGCTTATGTCGATCCACTCCTGCAACCAATTTCTCGTTATTATCATTTAAACTGCTCCAATAATCTAATATCGCCTTCAAATAGCGAGCGCAGATCGGGGATACCATGTAGCAGCATCGCAAATCTCTCAACGCCGAGCCCGAATGCGTATCCGCTGACATTTTTCCAGCCCACCGCCTTAAAGACGTTAGGATCGACCACGCCGCTGCCTAGCACCTCGAGCCAGCCTGTCTGCTTACAGACGCGGCATCCCTCGCCGTGGCAGAAAATACAGCTGATATCGACCTCGGTGCTAGGCTCCGTAAACGGAAAGAAGCTCGGGCGGAAGCGCACTTTCACGTCTCCAAACATATAGCGCAAAAATTCCTCTAAAACGTATTTTAAATTCGCAAAGCTCACCCGATCGCCCTGCTCAACTACGAGACCTTCCACCTGATGAAACATCGGCGTGTGGGTTAGATCCATATCGCGGCGAAAGACCGCGCCCGGGGCGATCATACGCACCGGCGGAGCTTTAAATTTCTCCATCGTGCGGATCTGAACGCCGCTGGTGTGCGTGCGCAGCAGCCGCCCGTCATTTAGATAAAACGTATCTTGCATGTCGCGCGCAGGGTGGTATTTGGGTAAATTTAACGCTTCGAAATTATGGAAGTCATCCTCGATGAGCGGGCCGCTTTCGACGCTGAAATTTTGCGCGATGAAGTAGTCAATGATCTTATCCATCGTCTCCATCACCGGATGCAGCGCGCCGCAGCTTACGTTTTCGTTAAAAAGCGTGACGTCGCTCGCTTCATTTTTCATAGCCTCTTTTTGCTCCGCCTCTTCCAGGCTCGCCTTTTTTGCGGCGATGAGCTCGCTGAAATAATCGCGCTTTTCATTCGCGCTTACGGCAAGCTCTTTTTTCTGCTCGGGCGCTGCGGATTTGAGCTCGGAAAAAAGCGCCGTTATGATGCCTTTTTTGCCGAAAAGCTCCAAGCGCACGGCTTCCAGCTCGCCAAGGCTTGCCGCAGCGTCGATTTTTGCTTTAATCTCTTGCAAATTCTATCCTTGTGGTTAAATTTAATGGCGCGATTGTAGTTAAAATTTGATAAAAGCTAGGTAAATTTGCGTGTTTGGATTTTTTGGCTATAATTGCAGCTAAATTTCAACCCTCATAAAAGGATCTAAAATGAACGTATTCGAAAAGATTGTAAACGGCGAAATCCCGTGCAACAAAGTGTTAGAGAACGATGAATTTTTGGCATTCCACGACATCAATCCAAAAGCGCCGATCCATATCCTGGCGATCCCTAAGAAATGCTACGAAAACTTCCAAGTAACGCCACCTGAAGTGATGAGCAAAATGAGCGCTTTTATCCAAGAAGTAACTCGCAAAATGGGGCTTGATAAGAGCGGATACCGTCTTGTTTGCAACTGCGGCGAAAACGGAGGTCAAGAGGTGATGCATCTGCACTTTCATATCCTAGGCGGAATAAAACTACCATGGGACCGCGTAAGCGACCGCAATACCGAAGAGAATTTTTAAGGCTCGAACCAAATTCTATTAAAATCAAAATTCCGTGAAATTATAAAATTTTACGGAATTTGCAAAATTCTTTGAAATTTTCAAAATTTTGCTTTATTTATAAGCACCGTGATTTTAAAAATAATCAAAATAGTAAAACTGCAAGCTAAAAATTTATCGACAGACGCTAAAAAGCAATATAAAATTTCATCACAAGCGAGCTCTTAGCAAATGCTGTTTTTTAGCTACAAAGCCTTGGCTTTTAGAATTTTTACGGCTACGAAATTTGAAATCGGCAAGGAAATTTTAACGACGCAGCAAAATTTTAAATGAAACCGAGCTTTACAAAAAGAGTTATGTTTTTACATGGCAAATGAGTTAGATTTCAACGATATGAAATTTAAAACCTACATGAATTTTGCTTTGAATGAGCGATTTAGCTTCAGTTTTCAAGCATAATTTAAAATTTTAGCGTGAAATTATAATCTTAGAATTTTAAAATTTTTTGAAATTTCAATATTAACTTTAATGTATTTTAGGGGCATATGCCCCTAAAAAATTTTGAAAGGATTTGCGAGGATTATTTGCTTAGCATTGAGCTTAGCATCCATAGGCGTTTTTCATAATCGCCATAGTGATCTTGTGCGATATTTGAAGTCGTATCGTCGCCCTCTTCTTCGGCTACTTCTTGAAGCTTTTTAAATTCTTTTACCAAATACTCATAGGCTTTTTTAACATCCTCAAGTACCTCAGATACACTATAGCTATCTTTTACGCTAATCGGAGCGTCTTTTGAAAGCTCAATTAGGTCCTTAGCCTTAGTTACGGCCTTGCCACCTATTTGAAGTGCGCGCTCAGCCATATCGTCGAAGAGCTCGCCCATCTCGTCGTATGCTTTCTCGGTGTAAGCGTGAACCTGCGCGAATTGTAAGCCCTTAACATTCCAGTGATAATCGTGGAATGCAACAAAGAACGCATGAGCGTCCGCCTGAAGTTTGTTTAGTTGTTTTACTGTTTTTGACATTGTGTCTCCTTTATTTAAAATTGCTGTAATTATAGCAAGATTTGCTTAAATTATAATTATACTAAGTAATAAATTTTATCTTTTAGTGAAATTTTGAAATTAAATGGCTTTTAAATTTATCTACAACTTTTTTGAAATTTCAGCTATGCTGCATTATAATGCCGCATTATGAAAAACAAATTTATGATAACCATAACCGACCTTAACGGCTCTAGGAATTTTTTGCTCTCGCAAATCATCAAAAAGATCGCGTTATATTTGGTACTATTTGTTTTTACCGTTTTCGTCACGGGTGCGCTATATATCAGGTACCTGGGTTCTAAAATCGACAGCCTTTCGCGAACCAAAACCGAGCTTAACGAGCTAAATCAAAAACTTCGCGACGGTATCGCGGCAAGTCAGATGGAATTTGAAGCCATCGAGGGTAAAATTTCGGATTTGGAGCATCAGTTTGGGCTCGATCCTGAGGAGGATGAGCGCGCGATCGACCGCTTATCTCACATCAAGCCCACTTCCGAACAAGAGATAAAAGAGCGCGCGCAAAAGATCATCAACGAAAAATTCTCCGACGCGCTGATAAAAGAAATTTTTATGCAGATCCCAAACGGCAGGGTCATGCACACTCATCAGCTTAGCGAGAAATTCGGCTGGCGCAACCATCCTATCTTAAAACGCAAGCAGTTTCACCCAGGCGTTGATCTACGTACGCCGCCTAAAACGCCTATCTACGCGCCTGCAGACGGTATCATCCAATACAGTGGCGCGGGTGCTACTGGCTATGGCAATCTAGTCGAGATTCGCCATAATTACGGCTTTACGACACGATATGCGCATTTGGATTCAAATTTAACTCGCAAAGTAGGCGAGTTTGTAAACAAAGGCGATCTTATCGCTTTTAGCGGCAACACTGGACTTAGCACCGGACCTCATCTGCACTACGAGATTAGGTTTTTGCAGCTGCCGCTAGATCCGCTAAATTTCATCAACTGGAACGAAAAAAATTACAAAGAAATTTTTACTAAGGAGGAAGATGTCCCATGGCAATCTTTAATAAAGGCGATGCAAACACCGCTCAAACAACAATAATCTCGTCAGGCACGCTCATCAAAGGAGAGCTGCACCTGTCGTGCATTTTGCATATCGATGGCAATGTCGAAGGCGACGTGATATCCGATAACACCGTCGTTATCGGTAAAAACGGTACCGCGCGCGGCTCGATTAGAGCCAAACATATCGTAATCAGCGGCAAATTTTTCGGTAATATCGAAGCCGAGCTCGTCGAGCTGCTAGGCGGCGGCGTGCTCGTAGGCGACGTGCTATCGCAAAGCTTCGGCATCGAAGTAGGCGCGAAATTTAACGGAAAAAGCGCTGTAAGTGGCGGCGATCAAGCCCTAGTCATCGACGGCAGCGCAAGCGAAGACGTAAAGCTCATCGACAAAGCGCTAGGTGAATAAATCGCGCATATTTGAAATTTTTGGAATTTAAAACGCTTTAGCTAACGGGGTTTTAGAATCCGATTGATATTGAAATTTTAGAATTTCTAGCCTTTGGAATTCTTAGAATTTTTAAGGCTTTTATCTTTGCGTAATCTTAAAGTGTCTTCAATCTTAAAATTTGGAATTTTAAAAAATTCCAAATTTCAAAATCCTCACAACCAAAATTATTGAAATTTTTAAGCTTTTAAATTTTCAAAATTTTAAAGCTTAACTATGCTTAAAATTTCAGAATTACGCAGATCGTAAAACCCTAAATCCTAAAATTTTGCACTTGCACGGGGTTTTGAAATTTTGTTTGTAAGCCGGATTTTAAAATTCGCGCCCTAGAAAAATTTAAAATTTTAAAATTCCACTGGGACGCAGAGCGCATGGACGCAAAATTTTAGCTCGCATATGCTTTAAAAGCTCGTGTAAGTTTTAAGTTTCGCAGAAGCTATATAAGCAAGTATAAATTATCTACGCCGAGTGTTTTGACTCGTTATAGCTCTTTGTGCCGCCAGCTCAAATATCCGCGCGGCGATAAATTCTGCGGGCTGAGCTAATTTAAGCCCATTATTAGATTAGTTATGTATAATGCAATTTCTTTTTGTGGACAGATGGGTGAGTGGCCGAAACCACACCCCTGCTAAGGGTGCAGCTTCTAACCGAGGCTCGAGGGTTCAAATCCCTCTCTGTCCGCCAGAAACCCCATTTTAGCGATATTTGAAGCACTTTTTTAGAAAGTTTGGCGACCCTAACACTAGGCTTCCCGGGAAAAATCAATAAATCTGTATATTTCGATCGAAATCTTTTAAGTTTGAATTAAGGTAATTGACGTAAACGTCATAAACCATTTTTGGAGTGGAATGCCCTAAAAGCTTTGCAAGCTCGACAGGCGAAACGAAATTTTGATAAAGCATATTCGTAGCGTATGTATGGCGCATATTGTAAAGACGACGATATTTTAAATTTAACTCCCTTAAAATAGGCTTCCAATAATCATAGGTAAAAACGCTGGTATCTTTATAAGGCTTATGGTATTGGGTCTCTAGCAAATACTTATTGGTTAAAGAATAACGAATAAATTCTTTCAAAGGATCATAAAGAGTATTTAAAATAGGCACTTTACGAATGCTTAGATAAGTTTTAGGAGTGCTTTCGCCAAACCTTGAGCGGGTAGAATTTACCGAGATGATACGATTTTGCAGGTCTATATCGGAAATTTTCAAAGCCAAAATCTCACCCGTGCGAAGCCCGGTAAAGAAACCGACCTTTAGAAAAATCCTAAAATTCTCATTGTATTTTTTGGAAGCTTCCAGGATTTTTAGCACTTCCTCATTTGTGAAAGGCTCAATACGAGGCGTTATATGCTGCATTTTCTTTATGTGAACGAGCGGATTTTTAGAAATTTCCTCATCCTCTATAGCAATCTTGATAATCTGACTTAGCGCAGAAAGATAGTGTTTTTTGCTCTTATTGCAAACATCGGATATTCCTTCAAGCCAAGCTCGAATCACAGAGGGCTTTATATCCGAAATTTCCATATTCTCAAAAAAGCGTAAGCGATTTGCCACGATACCCGCGTTCTTAACGAAAGTCGAATTTTTCCACTCTTTTTTACCAAATTTGAGATACAGATCGGCGTAATAGCTAAATTTCATTATTTACCTCCTAAAATGGATACGGCATAACGCCATTATTGGAATACTTAAATTCCAATTCTCTAATATCCTCTAAAGCATGCTCAGTAAAATGTCTGATATGATTTTTATAT
>NZ_JAHAFS010000003.1 GCF_018374135.1 Campylobacter gracilis
CGAGCGAGTATAAATTTCAAAGCAAGCAGGGCGGGATCGAATGCGGCGCAGACGATCTAAACGACGCAAGCAAGCCGCGGAGCGCGGAAAATTTTAAAGCTCAAGTCGAATGCGGCGCAGATGAATGCGGCTCTTCAAATTTAAAATTTCACTTCGCCCCCGGCGGCGCAAATCGCCAAAGCTCGCTAAAAAACGCTCTGAAACTCGTAGAGAGCGAACTCGTGCTCGTAAGCGACGTGGCGCGTGCGCAAATTTCGCCAGGGCTAATCTCCTCGCTGATACAAAATTTAGGCGGCGCAGACTGCATCAGCCCCTATCTTGGCGTAAACGATACGACCTACCTCGGGAAGGACATAGTGAAGAGGGAGGAGCTGCGCCTCATCCAAACGCCGCAGCTTTCGCGTACGGCGCTGCTTAAAAAGGCGCTTGAGGGAAACGAAATTTTTACCGACGACAGCGCGGCGGTCGGCAGCACGGGCGGACGATTGGAGTTTGTAAAAGGCGAAGCGGGCGCGCTTAAGATCACGCGCGCAAGCGATCTGGCGGCGCTAAATTTAAAACCCTGCTCGCGCGATATTTTTTGCGGTACGGGTTACGACGTACATGCGCTTGAAAAAGGCACGGGCATAGTGCTTGGCGGCGTGCAGATCCCGTGCGAATTCGCACTGATCGCACACAGCGACGGCGATGTAGCGATCCATGCCCTAATCGACGCTATTTGCGGTGCAGCGATGCTGGGCGACATCGGCGAACTTTTCCCCGACAGTGACGCTAAGCTTAAAGGTGCGGATAGCAAGGAGCTGTTACAAAAGGTAATGCGGCGCGTCAGAGGCTACGGCTATGAGCTCGTAAACGCCGATATTACGATCATCGCGCAGCGCCCGAAGATCGGAGCTTACAAGGTGCAGATGCAAAAGGTTTTGAGCGAAATTTTAAACTGCGCGCGCGTCAATGTCAAAGCGACCACGACCGAAGGGCTAGGATTTACGGGCAGAAGCGAAGGCATCGCCGCGCAGGCTGCGGTAAGCTTAAAATTTTACGACTGGCAAAAGCACGCGGAAAAGGCGCAGGGCGTATGAAAATTTTAATAATCGAGAGCGAAAGCTATCTCGCCCAAAGTATAGCAAACAAGCTGGGCGCGCTGGGGCATGAATGCACTAACGCAGCGAGTTTAGCGGCCGCGGCGGGCCTTGCAGAGGAGTTTGAGGCGGTGCTACTCTCTACGAGCTGGAGCGGCGCGAGCTTTTATCCGCTGATAGAGAAATTTAGGCGCTCAATCATAATTTTGATGGTCGCCTACGTCGATAGCGAAACGGTGCTAAACCCCGTAAAAGCGGGCGCGACGGACTATATCCAAAAGCCATTTATGATAGAGGAGCTCATCAAAAAGATCGAGCATTACGCGCAGTTTCGCTCGCTAAAATCGCAAAACGAAGCCTACGAAGCGCTGCTTAGAGAAACCTCTCTTTCGTGCGAAATACCGCCCGCGCGTTTAGCGCAGATAAAATTCCCGCTTCTTTTGCGCGGCGATGCGGCAGCGCGGGCTGCGGCGGTATTTAAGATCGCGCTTGCGCTAAAATCGCGCCTTAAAATTTTATCCGCGCAAAGCCCTGAGCCGCTAGAACGAGGCGCGGAGATTTTTTACGCACCGGATTTTGATAGCCTAAGCGGCGCGCAGAAGGAAAAATTTATAAGCAAAACCAAATCCATGCGTGTAATCGTCGGATCCATCGGCGCGCAAAAAGGCTTTAGCGACGAAATTGCGCTTGACAGCAGCAAAGAACGCAGCGAAATTTTAAGCATCGAAGAATACGTAAAGCTCACGATCGTAGCGCACCAAGACGAGTATTTCGACTCCGATCTGGCGGCGGCACTTGGGATTTCGCGAAAATCGCTTTGGGAAAAAAGGAAAAAATATGGCATCGCAAGAAAAAAATAGCCGCACGCATCCGGTACGGATCGCAGACGAGATAGAAATTTCGCGCGATGCGGACAATTTGCACGAAATAAAACCGCTTGAAAGTGAAGGAATTTTAAGCGGCACAAAAACTCTAAACGCTACAAAAGCTTCGAGCGATGCGGCGCTAAATTTAAAGGCAAAGCAAAATTTAAAAGCATCGCAGAACTCAAAAGCAAGACAAAATTCAAAAGCAAAGCGCAATTTAAAAACGATGCGAAATTTAAAAATGTCAAAGGCGAGCAATGCCAGAAAAGATGAGGCGCAAACTAAAGGCTCGGCAAGGAATTTAAAAGCAGAGCAAGCCGGAAGCGAGAGCAAAGGCGCAAATAATAGCGCAACGCAAATCCGCAAGATAGTGATCTCGCGCTCCGACCTAAACGTCCTGAGCCTGCTCGCAAACGGCGCTTTCGGCAAGAACTGCGAGCTACTGCGCCCAAGTAAGCTTAGCGTATGCGGTATAAATTTCGTTTTTTCCTGCGCGGACGCAAAAAAAGGCGATATTTTGGAGCTTTATCTTAGCAAGGACGGCATAGCCGAATGCGCCAAAAATTCGCTTAGCGGCGAGAGCGGCGCGTATTTGCTAGCTAAAGAATCACGCAACTTGCAGGATGGAGTTTCTGCCGCGGCGCAAAACGAGCAGAGCTTTGCGAAAAGCGGCGCAGGTTTCGCGCGCACTGCAAGTGCGCAAAGCGCTATAAACGCCACAAGCGAGGGCTTAGACCATATAGAAAGTCTTGCTGCGAGCTATGATCAAACTTTTACTTGTAGCGCAGATGCAAAATCTGCGAAAAACGCCGCTTTGGATTTGGCGAAAAGCTCCAGTGCAAATTCTGCGGTAAATTCCGCGCAGAGCATTGACGAAAATTCTGCGATCAATCGCGTTTGCAGCGCAGATGCAAAATCCGTAGCAAATTCGGCGGGAAATTTTATCTCAAATTCCACCGAAAATTTCATCAAAAATTCCGCTGCAAATCCCGCCTCTTGCGAGCTTGTCGCGCGCATAGACGTTAGCGATGTTTATGCCCCAAGCGCAAGCGAGATTGCAGGCTCGGTATTTCAAAACGCATACGCAGGGCAAACTGCGGTGCAAGGGCGCATCACGCTGCTAAAAAATGAGCTTGCAGAGCAAATCGCGCGCATAAAAAAAGTCGCAAGCTCGCTTGCCGCGCCTAAAATTTCAGCGTTTTTTACCTGTGCCGATCCGATACACCGCGTGCATGAGCGGCTGATTAGGCATATGATCGACAAGGCGGATTTCGTGGTGATTTTTTTAACCGGCACGAGCAGCACAGACGCCCTGCCCTACGAACTACGCAAAAAAACACTAGGCTATTTGCTGCAAAATTTTTTAGTCGCGCAACGCGCCATGATGATCGATCTGGGCTCGCTTGCGATTTTTGACGACAAGCCCGCACTGCAATGCGCGATTGCGAAAAATTTAGGTATAAACAAAATAATTTTCGGGCAAAATCACGCAAATATGGAGCTGTTTTTCGAGGGAGGCGGCGTGCATTCGGTGCTGGACGAGTATCAAAAGCGCGGCGACATCGAGATTTTGCTTATGCCGGAATACGTCTATTGCGAGAAGTGCAAGGTGCTCGTAAGCACGAAAAACTGCCCTCACGGCGCTCATCATCACGTGCATTACCGCACACAAAATCTCAAGGCACTGCTGCGCGCGGGGATTTTGCCGCCCGCGATTTTTATGCGTAAAGAGATCTCGGCGATGATTTTAAGCGAGCTTTTTCCCGCGCGATTTTCGGATCTGCAAAAGCTCTACGACGAGCTTTTTCCAAACAGCGGGATCTTGCAGAGCCACGGCGAGAGCGAGTTTTACGAGCAGCTTATGCAGCTGTACCAAACCAGCGCGCTAAAGACGTAGCGTTTGAGGGCGCAACGTAAAAAATGACGTGGAATTTGCGGAAGCTAGGCAGAGGGTAAAATTTCGCGGCGTTAGAATTTACGGCGGCTAGACGTAAAGTAAAATTTCATAATGCGGAAAGAAAGGACTGCGCGGAATTTTATAGCATAAAGAGCGGCGGACGCAGATTTGGAGTAAAATTTTGTGGCGCAACGAAGCTAAATTTTTAAAACAAGCGGTGCGGTAAAAGAAGTTTTAAATCTTAAAGGCGCGGCTACGTAGCAAATTTATAACGACGCAATAAAATCGTGCGACGAAGCGGATTCAAAATTTTAAGGCGCGATGGAGCGATGGATATGTATAGCAGTGCGGCGGATCTAAAATTTAAGCTTTCGACGAGCAAGTTTAAATTTAGCCAGATGCTCGCAGTAAGTCGCAGTGCATAAATTTAGGCGAGGCGCAGCAGCTGCCCGCACACACAGAACGCTCTTCGCGTCGTCTTGAGTGGGTTTAAAATTTCCGCGTGGAGCGAGCAAAATTTTAAAATTTTTACGCAAATGATTAAAATTTTAAAATTCATACGTTAGTGAGCGAAATTTTTGTGACGAGCGTGTAGAACTGATTTCGTGCGGGTGGGCAAATTAATTTTACATGCACGAACGAAATTTAAAATTTCTGTACGTGGGCGAATTTAAAATTTTCGCGTGAGCAGATGCTCTAATTAAAATAAGCGGTAAAATTTTAAAAAGCAAAATTTAAAAGGACAATTATGGATAAAATTTTCGTTACATTTTTCGGCGCGGGGCTGCTAAAGCCCGCGCCCGGCACCTGGGGCAGCATCGCAGGCTGGATAGTAGGTCTTGCGATTTTGATGCTAGCGGGCGAGGTGACGCTGTTTTTGTGCGCCGGCCTCGTCTTTTTCGTCTCGCTTAAGATCGTAGGCGATTACGAAAGGCGGGTAGGCGCACATGATAACAGCGAGATCGTCATCGACGAGGTCGTGGGGGTGTGGATCGCGATGTGCGTCGCCGCGCCCGTAGGCGAGATCTTTTCGCTGCCGCTGCGGGAGCTGATCGCGGGCTTTGAGAGCAGCAGGATATCGATCGTCGCGATGATTTTGGCGCTGCTATTTTTCAGGGCGTTTGATATCCGCAAACCCTCAATCATCGGGCGCGTGGATCGCGACGTGCCGGGCGGGCTCGGCGTGATGCTGGATGACGTGCTGGCGGGCTTTTTCGCGGGGCTTGGGGTTTTGATAGTTATCTCTTTGGGGGTCAAGCTCGGCGCCGCGGGATTGATTTTTTAAGCTTTTTTAGGCGAGATCGCAGCAAACACAGTGCGATTGCGGGCGCTACACGGCATCGAAAACATAGCGCGATCGTGAGATTGCGCGCCTTTGTGCCTAGCGTCATAGCGATCGCGATAGAAAAACATAAAGCGATCATCAGAACGGCGCTTTCCGTGACGATAAACTTGAAACATTAAATTTTAGAACACCGCGCAATTTAGAGCGCTATAATTTTAAGGCGCGAATATTTGTGCCCGAAATACAACGGGCTTTGAAGGTCTAAATTTAACGGCGCATTAGATCGCGATATAAAATTCCATGGCACCAAAATTTTCCAGCTTAAAATTCTATGCCATTAAATTTCAAAAATTTAATGGCGGATTAGGTTCGGTGCATAAAATTTTAAAATTTATCGCTAATCGCAGGCAGTCTAGCGGGGCGTGCTATTAAATTTTTGGCAATATTTATCACTTAAGTTTGCGACGTTGCCGCAAAATGCGGGTAAGCGGCGCAAAAATTTAAAGGAACGAAAAATGCAAAAGAGCGCGATTGAGATCCGTGACATTCCCACCGCCATTTGGGGGAGCCGCTCGAAAAAGGTTTATATCTACGCTCACGGACAGGGCGGAAGCAAGGAGGATGCGGAGCTTTTGGCTTCCGTCGTTTGCAAGCAAGGCCGGCAGGTAATTAGCTTTGATCTGTCCGGGCACGGACAGAGGCGGCACGAGTCCGCTTCTTGCGATCCGCGGCGCGCTATTTTGGAATTTCGCGAAATCTTATCGTATGCAAAGAAGCGCTGGGACGAGGTCGCGCTGTTTGCTGTTAGCCTAGGAGCATGGCTCGGCCTGCAAAGCTTCCGCGACGAAAAGCTTAGCGACTGCCTCTTCCTCTCGCCGATACTTGATATGAAATACGTTATTTCGAATATTATGCGTAGGGCTGGCGTTAGCGAAGAGCGATTGAAGCAAGAGCGGATGATTTTGACCCCTGCCTGGCAACCGCTTTTTTGGGAATATTGGAGTTTTGTTTTGAACAATCCGATCACTAAGTGGGAAACGCCCAGTAGAATTCTATACGCAGAAAACGACGATATGACGCCTCTTTGTATCGTTAGAAATTTCGCGCAGAAGTTCGACTGCGACTTAAGCGTTATGAAAAACGGCGAGCATTGGTTCCATACGCCGCAGCAGCTAGATTACTAACGCAGATGGATCAAATCGGCGGTTACAAATAACCATAAAATTATGTGAGATTTTTTTAAATTCATACCTGAACCTGTATCAATAAAATTCTGCATACTTTTGAAATGCAAATTTCGTAAATTTAGCTGTAGATCACATAGTTGTCGCATGCGGTTTTCATCTTTGAAAACGTATAATACAAATTCTAAAATTAATTGCAACGATGCAAAATATAGCGAATATAAGCTACGATTTTTAAAGCGAATTATAAATTACGCTATGAATGCCAAAAATATCGATTTTAAAGCATAAATTTATTTAACTAGCAAAAACATACATAGAAAGATAAATTACCGAGCACTTTTGGTAAACAATACAAGCTGGCGGAAGCTATTACCTTTCGTGTGCCATTTCATTAACATTTTACAACTCTGCAATAGCCACACACCGAAATTTAAAGAATTATTTGCCTATTCTAAAGCCATTTAATTTCTTATAAGTTGAATCGTTATGAAACGCTTCGCAACGCTCTCTGTTTCGATTGATGTTTGAGGTTTCTAAAAAATATCCCTCATTGTCTTGACGCAAGGTAATAGTCGCACAAAAAACTATATCCTTTTTTGACTTTGGACCTACGCCATAGGTGAAACTTTGATTGACTGCCAAACTTCGCTCTAAATCGCTATCACTGAACTGCGTAGAACTTACCATACTTTTTAGTGCTCGGAAACCTCCTTGACTTAAGTAGTCTCTTTGTATGTCTTTAAAAGCTCTTTCAAGCTCGACTGCATAGGCTTTAGCAAGAACCTCATCCTTAGCACCGCTTAATTTTGGATATATTATTTTTACTATCACGAAGATTATAATAGCTAAAAATATTATCCCGCTTACGCCGCCGCCTACTGCCGCACCTTTTCTCATTTTCATCATTTTACTCCTTCGTCGATGTCCTTTACTAAGGCATCTATTTTTTTATTAAGCATGAAATTTTCGTAGCTTTTTTGGATATAGGCTTCAAGCAGTTCGCCCGCATCCAGATGATCGCTGCCACGAGTTAAAATCCGCCAGTCTCTGCCGAAGACCTTCGCAAAGTCATCATCCAGGCTTATCGCATATTTTTTCGTCAAAGACTTACTCGTCAGCTGAACCGAAATTTCTTTCATTTCTCGCCTAAATTATCGCCTGCCAAAATATCGTCGATCTGTTTGCTTAGATCCTCATCGCTCATCTTGCGATATGCCAGATCGTTTTCAAGCGTGCCAAGCTGCATTCCCAAAGCCTCGTTTTGCGCCTTGACCGCCGCTAGCTCGGTACGTAGCTTTTCATTTTCGTCTCTAGCCTCGGTGTATCGTCTAATCAGCTCAGCTACTTTATTACTTAAGCCCTCGACCTTTTTCTCTTCGTCAAAGATTGATTCCATTATTTCGCCTTTTATGATATAATTTAAATGAAAATATTACCCAATTTTGGCTTTAAAAAAGGAAAAATTTTGCAAAATTTTAAAATCGAGAGCAAATTCTCCCCGAGCGAGGATCAAGAAAAAGCGATCGAAGGCATCGTCGCAGGCTTTCAAAGCGGCAACAAATACCAAACTCTTCTCGGTGTTACCGGCTCGGGTAAAACATTTACCATGGCAAATATCATCAAGCGCCTCGGAATTCCCGCGCTCGTAATGACGCATAATAAATCTCTCGCAGCGCAGCTTTATAGCGAATTTAAGGGCTTTTTCCCGCAAAATCACGTCGAGTACTTCATCAGCTACTACGATTATTATCAGCCCGAGGCTTACATCCCTAGGCAGGATCTTTTCATCGAAAAGGACAGCGACGTAAATGCTGAGCTCGAGCGCTTGCGGCTAAGCGCCACGGCGAGTTTGCTTAGCTTTGATGACGTCATCACCGTGGCGTCGGTTTCAGCAAACTACGGCCTGGGCGATCCCGCCGAATACAAAGGCATGGTGCTGTTTTTTGAGATCGGATCAAAATTTAGCACTAAATTTTTGCTTCGCAAGCTCGTCGATATGGGCTACAAACGCAACGACGATTTTTTTGATCGCGGGAATTTTCGCGTAAACGGCGACGTGATCGACATCTATCCCGCGTATTTTAACGACGAGGCGTTTAGGATCGAGTTTTTCGGCGACGAGATAGAGGCGATGTATCATCTAGACGTGCTCGAAAATAAAAAGACTCAGAGCGTCAAAAAATTTATTCTCTACCCGACGAGCCAGTTCATCGTGGGTGAGCAGCGCCTGAAATCAACGATCAAAGGGATCGAAGAGGAGCTTGAGCAGAGGCTGAAATTTTTCGAGGACGCGAGCAAGCTTGTCGAGGCGCAGCGACTGAAAGGGCGAGTGGAATTTGATCTTGAGATGCTGGGCGCTACGGGGATGTGCAAGGGGATCGAAAACTACGCGCGCTATCTGACCGGTCAAAAGCCGGGCGAGACGCCCTATTCGCTCTTTGATTACTACGAGAGCAAGGGCAAGGACTACCTCGTCATCGTCGATGAAAGCCACGTGAGCTTGCCGCAGTTTCGCGGGATGTTCGCAGGAGATCGCAGCCGTAAAGAAACGCTCGTAGAGTACGGCTTCCGCCTGCCTAGCGCACTTGATAACCGCCCGCTGATGTTTGATGAGTTTATCAACAAAAAAGCTAAATTTCTATTCGTCTCCGCAACGCCTAATGATTACGAGCTACAGCTTAGCCGCGGCGCCGTATATGAGCAGATACTGCGCCCGACAGGACTACTTGATCCGCAGATTATCTTAAAAGACAGCGACAACCAGGTCGAAATTTTACACGATATGGCAAAGGAGGTCATCGCGCGCGGCGAGCGGATCTTAGTAACCGTGCTGACCAAAAAGATGGCGGAGGAGCTGAGCAAATACTATCTAGAGCTTGGGCTTAAGGTCAAATATATGCACTCGGACATCGATGCGATCGAGCGCAACGAGCTCATCCGCGGCCTACGCAGCGGCGAATACGATATGCTAATCGGTATAAATTTGCTCCGCGAGGGGCTCGATCTGCCCGAAGTAAGTCTTATCGCGATCATGGATGCCGATAAGGAGGGATTTTTGCGATCGCGCACCAGCCTCATTCAGACGATGGGGCGAGCGGCGCGAAACGTGCACGGGCAGGTCGTGATGTTTTGCAAAAAGATCACCGCTTCGATGCAAGAGGCGATCGACATCACCCAAAAGCGCCGTAAATTTCAAGATGAATACAACCGCGCCCACGGTATAACCCCGCATTCTGCGAGCCGCAATATCGAGGAGAGCCTAAAGATCGAGGACGGCACCGAAATTTTAAGAAAGGGCGCCAATTTAGAAAAGACGCCTGCCGCCGAGCGTGCCAAGATCGTAAAGGAGCTTCGCAAGCAGATGCTCGAAGCCGCGGCCGCCCTAGAGTTTGAAAAGGCCGCGGCGCTGCGCGATGAGATCGCGAAGCTTAGGAAGCTGTAAATTGCAAGGCTTAAAAGCGCCGTGAAATTTTGTCGTAAAATTTGCGCGTTAAATTCCACCTGGCGGAGCGTAAAATTTGCGCGCCAAATACAGAGCGAAATTGTGCGCCGAATGCCGTAAAGCAAAACGTGAAATTTGCGCGATCTGCGCGTCAAATACTGCGAGGCAAAGCGTGAAATTTAGTCGCAAAATTCTGCGAGAGCGGTTTTAAAATTTGCTCGTTAAATTTAAGATGGTTTGCGCGCGAAATTTACAGATCGATTTTCTCGCTAAATTTGCACTCCACGCCTCCCCCTGCCGCGCCGGACGTTCGATCCGCAATTTGCAAGTTAAATTTGCTCGCGCTTAAAATTTCCGCTTTTAGCTTGCTTTGATCTTAAATTTTACGCGGCGGCGTCCGTGCGACGATTTGCTTTATAAATTTCAAAACGAAGCCCGCCAAAAGTTTTGAAATTTCACAGGCAAACTCTGCGAGCGAAATTTTATAGAATTTCAAAAAGGCGTGAATTTTACGAGCAAAATTTTAAGGAACGCGAAATTTCGCTGCACGCCTCTTTGCTTGCGGCGCTTTTTGATTTGCGTTCTGCGCGTCAAATCGATAAATTCGCGCCGCGCGTCTCTGCCTCCGCAGACGCCCGATCTGAGAATCCACGCGTTAAATTTACTGATCGTAGCCTTGTTCTCGCTCCTCTTTACCCGTAAATTTGCGCGCCGAACTTTTTGTTTCAACTCGCTTTCGATCCGCAACTTGCGAGCCCGATTTGCGGCAGCCCGCACACTCTATACCGCCGCGCGCCTTTACGATTTTTTCTCGCTTTTTTTGCATGTCTCCGCACCTATCTTCGACTTTTTCCCGCGCGCGCCCTGCGTTTAAATTCTGCCGCTTCGCTCGCTCAATCCGTAGCGGCTATGAGTGGACATGCGCCCAGACGCCGAATTTTCGCGCGCTTTTTACGCGCCGTTGCGCGCGGATACTTTCAAAATTTTACGTAGAATTCCAAGCCTGCCTGCGCCTACATTCGCGCCGCCGTCATAAACGCTCGCTTTTAAGGGCACGAAAGAGGGATTCGCGCGACACGGCGCGGGAAATGAAATTTAGACGCTGCCTCGTCAAGGCGTATCTTAGCCGCTGCGGTGCGCCGCAAAATTTCAAAACGACAACGAGCCGCGATTAAATTTATCCGCGGGAGTGCGCCATAATGCGCCGATTTGCGCGCTGCGTAAATTTTAAAATCGCCTCTAAATTTAAAATTTATCCGCGGTTAATACTCTCTGCAAAGCTCTAAATTTTCCACGCGCAGCGGTCTTTCGCCCTCGAGAATCACCCCGATGCCGAAAGGCTCGCAAATATCAAGCGCGCCCTCGGCAAACCTTAGCAGCCACTGCGTATCGCGCGCGTAAAACATGCATTGCGGCTGCTCAAACGGCAGATCGCAAAGGGTACGTCAAGCAGCCTAAGCTCATCCTCGCTCAAACGATACTCGCGTCTAAGCTCGTCTCGCAGGAAAACAAGAGCGTCTTTTACGTACCGATCGATGTCTCGGGCGATGCGCTACGCGAGCAAGACCCCGCATCGTCCACATCCGCCGTATCTGCAGACACGAGACAAAACGGCACCTCGCCGAAGTTTTCGCTTTTTAGTTCCAGCTCCGCGTACCAAATAAAGCCCTCGTCCGTCGCGACTTTTTCAAGCTCGCCAAATTTCCAAGCTATTTTTTGCATTTTATTTCCGCCTCATATTTTCGCTCATCTTTTAAAATTTTAATGCCACGTCCATTTTGCGCGCCGTATTTAAATCTGCACCGAAGTAGAATTTTGCCCGCTTCTTAGCGGACGGGCAATGATAACGAAGCAGATTGCTTTTAAATTTTAAAATTTCAATGAAAGCCGCTTTAAAATTTAAAATTTCAAAAGACCTGCCGCTTGTCCGCCGTGAGCGGAGATGAAATTTTAACGCCGCGTCTTGCGGCGAAATTTTAAAATTTTACCTCGCCGTAGGGGCAGCGCGCCGTAAAATTTCACGCTGAAATTCTAACTCAAAATTCCACGCCCGTAGCACAGAATTTAAAGCCTGAAAAATTCCATCGCGGCGACTTAGAATTTTACTCGTTAAATTTATAAATTTTGCGCGCTTTTAAATCCGCAAATTTAATACGCCTTTACAAGCCGTAAATTTTTTAGGTATATGACGCCATCAAAAACACCGCCTCCATCCGGCGCAGGCCAAGAAATGGCAATTCTTTTCGGCTCCCTATCATATTCGGGCGAACAACGATTCTTAGAGCAGTCTATTTTGAATACCTCTTTATCGTTGCTATCAAAATCCGTTTGGGTAGAATTTTTAGGAATTTCCAGTGTGTGGATTATACGATACGGCTCGCCCTCTTTTGTGCGGGCGGACATTATTTTTATTAGCGTGTCTGTGCTGCCGTCCGAGGTCCTATAGACCCCGTCTTGCCCCAAGCCCGCCAGCTCGAATTTTTTCTCCTTGCTATAAAATGCCGAGATTATGGAGCAGCCGCTAAAAAGCAAAGCCGCCGCAAATAGCGCAAACGCTCTCATTTTTCCTCCTTAGGCCAGTTAAATTTAGTTTTTAAAACTATGAATAGGAGCCGGTATCTGGCCGCCGCGGGCGATGAAGTCAGCCGATGAGTTTTTATTTACGCTCATTACGGGCGCACTACCCAGAAGCCCGCCAAATTCCAGCGTGTCGCCCTCTTTGCCTTTTGGGATTATGCGCACGGCGGTCGTTTTTTGATTTATCACGCCGATCGCGGCCTCGTCGGCTATGATCGCGGCGATCGTTTGCTCGGGCGTATCCTCAGGGATCGCGATCATATCAAGCCCCACCGAGCAGATCGCGGTCATCGCTTCGAGCTTTTCCAAATTTAACGAGCCTGCGCGCACTGCGGCGATCATACCTTCGTCTTCGGAGACGGGGATAAACGCGCCGCTAAGTCCGCCTACTTGGTTGCAGGCCATCACTCCGCCCTTTTTGACCGCGTCGTTTAGCAGCGCAAGTGCAGCCGTCGTGCCGTGCGTGCCGACGCGCTCTAAGCCCATCTCCTCAAGCACGCGCGCGACCGAGTCGCCCACCGCCGGGGTTGGGGCTAGCGAGAGATCGACGATGCCAAATTTCACGCCTAGGCGCTCGGACGCCATTTGGCCGACGAGCTGTCCGATACGCGTGATCTTAAACGCCGTCTTTTTAACGGTCTCTGCTACCACGTCAAAGCTCGCTTGGCGCACCTTCTCAAGCGCGCGTTTAACTACGCCGGGGCCCGATACGCCAACGTTTATGACGACCTCGGCCTCGCCCACGCCGTGAAATGCGCCCGCCATAAAGGGATTATCCTCGACGGCGTTGGCAAATACGACTAGTTTGGCGGCGCCAAGGTCCGAAAGCCGCGCCGTTTCCTTGATCACGCGCCCCATGTCGGCGACCGCGCTCATATTTATGCCCGTTTTAGTCGAGCCGATATTAACGGACGAGCAGACCTTTTGCGTTGCGGCGAGCGCAGCGGGGATGGAGTCGATTAAAATTTTATCGCCCTTTGCGTAGCCCTTTTGCACGAGCGCCGAAAAGCCGCCGATAAAGTCGATGCCGACCTTTTGTGCCGCCTCGTCCATCGCTTTTGCTAGCGGGACGTAGTCAGTAGCGTTCGTCGCCGCGCCGATGATGGCGATAGGCGTTACGCAGACGCGTTTATTTACGATCGGGATGCCAAGCTCTGCTGAAATTTCATTGCCGACTTTTACCAGATCGCGCGCCTTTTCGGTGATCTTGGCGTAAATTTTCTCCGCCGCTTTGCCCATATCGGGATCGATGCAGTCAAGCAGACTGATGCCCATCGTGATCGTGCGGATGTCGAAATTTTGCTCCTCGATCATCGCGATCGTTTCGGTTACGTTTTTGATGTCCATCTGTGCGCCTTAGATGTTGTGCATGGCGTCAAATATCGCCGAGCTTTGGATGTTGATCTTTACTTTTAGCTTTTCGCCTAGCTCGTTTAGCTCCTCGCGCAGAGCCGTAAAGTCCTGCTTTTCCTCGCTGGAAACCACCGCCATCATCGTAAAAAACTCGTCCAAAACCGTCTGGCTAATGTCGTCTATGTTTAGCCCAAGCTGCGCTAGCTTGGCCGAAACGCCCGCTACAATGCCAACCTTGTCCTTACCGATCACCGTTACGATCGCTTTCACTCTTACTCCTTTTTAAAATTTATTTAGCTACTTTGAGCGCGGAAGCCCTTTAAAACTATTGAATTTTGCCGCCGTTTGAAATTATCAGCGCAAACACAATTGCGACAAAAGCGTAAAATATTACCGCGAGCCATATCGCCCATCTATTCACGCCGCCGCCCCGTCTTAGGGCTTCATCGTCTTGTTTATCT
Source organism: Campylobacter gracilis (assembly GCF_018374135.1). Classification (GTDB taxonomy): domain Bacteria; phylum Campylobacterota; class Campylobacteria; order Campylobacterales; family Campylobacteraceae; genus Campylobacter_B; species Campylobacter_B gracilis_A. The sequence continues at coordinate 14,148 of NZ_JAHAFS010000003.1, forward strand.
AACAATGAAACAAAACTATCGCAAACGTAATATTTAGCCATAGTCCCGCTACTGACGCTAATCGCCGTTCCTATAGTTCTATCATGTCCATCCAAAAACGGAACGAAGCAAGAAATTACCATAACGGCAAATAGGGCTGCGGCAATTTTGTACTCCTTGCGGTACAGAAAAAAGAACAGCGTGCCGAAAAATCCCCACCAGCTCCACGTACTTACGTAATTTAACTCGCGCTGCTTACCCGCGGCGAAAAATTTCTCGCAGGCGCGTGCGTAAATTTCAACCTTACTAGGAGTTTGCAAGAAAATTTCCAGCTTCTGCCGAAGCAGCTTGCCGTCAGATAAAATTTCTCTAGCGTAATCCGTCATCTCACTCTCCTTAGCGATAAATCCCCACGGCGGCGCGAACCTTTTGCATCAATGAAGCAGCCGTCGCAGCCGCCCTTTGCGCGCCCTGTCTTAGCATCTCGTCTAAAATTTCGCGGTGGCTTTGATAGTATTCGAATTTATCTCGCGCATCTTTGAAGTAGCCCTGCACGAGCTCGTTTAGATACGCCTTAAAATGCCCGTGCCCCTCGCCGCCCCGCTCGTAACGAGCCTGTAGCTCCGTCTGCTCCGCTTCGTTTAAAAATAGCTTCGCGATATTATAGACATTGCACCCGCGCCACTGCTTAGGCGCTTCTAGCGGTTCAGAGGTCGTTACGATACTTGAAATTTGCTTCTTTAGCGTCGCGGCATCTGCAAAAATATCGATCGTATTGCCGTAGCTCTTACTCATCTTCGCGCCGTCTGTACCCGGCACGATCGCTACTTCATCATTTACGCGCGCTTGCGGAATAGTTAAAATTTCTCCGTGGGCGTTGTTAAATTTAAGCGCGATGTCGCGGGCTATCTCGACGTGCTGGATCTGATCCTTGCCCACGGGCACGACCTCCGCGCTGTATAGCAAGATGTCCGCCGCCATCAGCACGGGGTAGCTGAACAGATCATGCTTGCTCTCAAAACCCTTAGCGATCTTGTCTTTGTATGCGTGCGCTCGCTCGAGTAGCCCCATAGGCGTATACCCGCTTAAAATCCAGTAAAGCTCCAGCACCTCTTTTACGTCGCTTTGCACCCAAAACACCGTCTTTTTCGGATCGATCCCCAGAGACAAAAACGCCGCGGCGGCCTCGTAGGTGGAATTTTTTAGCTTTGCGCCGTCGCTTACGGACGTGAGCGCATGGTAGTTTGCGATAAACATAAACATCTGTTCTCCCGCGTTTTGCGCGTCTACCATCTGCTTGATGCTCGCGAAGTAGTTGCCCAAATGCAGCTTGCCGCTGGGCTGAAGACCCGTTAAAATTCTCATCGTTGCTCCTTTAAATCAAAATCAGATCGCCGTCTACGAAGCCCGCGGCAACGTGCTTGCACTTAAAAATTTTTGCATCTGGCATCTGCTCTCGTAGCTCGCGCAAAGCCTGCACGAGCATTTTTAAAACCTGCCGCCACGAAAGCTCGCTTAAAAAATCAAGCTGCAAGCGCGAGCTTTGCGGATAAAACTCATCCTCGTCCTCGCACGCCCAGTCGTCGTCGTCCGCGTCATAACTGCTCGATCCCGCCAGCTGTAGCGCGTAAGGCTCGTAAAGATCGAAGTGCCACGCGATTACGCGCTTTGGAATTTGCTCGCGCTCTAAGCCCTCTATGAGCTCGCGCAGCTTTTGCTTTAGCGCCTCTTTATTTTCAAGCTTATCGCTTTTGCCCTCTTTACCGTGCGGCTTGGAATTTTTGCCGCCGCCCGGGCACTTTTGTTTAGACATCTTTTTCCCCTTTAAATTTAGCCCGTCGCAGGCGGAGCAAATTTCTTTTACGATCTTTTTTACGCTTTTATTCTCCACGTCAATTACGATGTCGGCCTTTTTTTCATAAGCCCCGTCTCTTTGAGCGTGCAGCGCCGCGGCCTTTTGCAGATCCGCTAACAGCGGGCGCTTGGCAAATTTTTTCTCCGCGTTTTCGCTGTTTTTTAAGCGCTCGATTATCCCTTCAAAGCTTGATTTAAGATACACGACGGTGCCGATTTTGTTTAAATTTTTCACGGCGTAAAAGCCGCCGCCGGTAGAGATCACGGCGCAGCAGACGGACTTTTCTAAAAATTTCGCAAGGCTCGCTTCCATCTTTCTAAAGCTCTGTTCCCCCTGCTCTTTAAAAATTTGCCCGATCTTTTTATTGGCGTAGCTTTCGATCATATCGTCGCAATCAAGCGCGAACATCCCGCTTTGCACAGCTAGCGCCCGCGCCACCGTGCCCTTACCGACCCCCATAAAGCCGATGAGCACGATATTACCTCTCTTCATCGCCCTCACCTTTTTTGCGCGGCAGCAGCACTAGCGGACTGCCCGAAAGGGCAAAGCTCGCGCGCAGTCTGTTCATCAAATAGCGCTTGTAGCTAAAATGCAGCGCTTGCGGGCGGTTCATCACAAGAGCGATCTTCGGCGGCGCAAAGCCGATCTGCGCGGCGTAGTAAATTTTAACCGATTTGCCCCGCTCGCGAGGTATCGGATGCGCCTTTATCGCGGCTTCTACCGCTTCATTGATCCTTGCGGTGCCGAGCTTGCGCGTAAAATTTGAATAAACCTCCAAAATGAGCGGGTAAATTTTATGGATCCGCTTCCTGTCCGTCGCGCTAACGCTGATGATCGGCGCATAGGAAAGAAATTTAAACCTATCTCTTAAATCGCGGCAAAACTCGTCGTAATCGCGCTCGCAAAGATCCCATTTGTTTAAAATTATGATTAGACCTAGTTCAAATTTAGCCGCAAGTCCCGCTATGCGCTCGTCCAGCTCGTTTAGCGGCTCGCTTGCGTCAAGCACCAAAAGCGCGATGTCGGAGTTTTGCAGGATTTTTTCGGTGCGATTTAGCGCGAAGCGCTCTATGCCCTCGATCTTACCGCGGCGGCGAATGCCCGCCGTGTCGATAAACTCAAGCGTGCGCCCCCCAAATTCCGTGCTTTCGTTCACCGGATCGATCGTCGTGCCCGCATAATCGCTCACGACCGAGCGCTGCGAGCCCACAAGCGCGTTTAGGAGGCTCGATTTACCGACGTTTACTCGCCCAATGATACCCACGCCGATGGTTTTACTAGCGTAAAATTCCTCGTCGTGCCCCTCTTTCGGCTCGCCCTCGTCGTTAAAGCCCTCTATAAAATCATCAAAAATTTCATCCTCGTCCTGCCGCGCAGGCGCAGGGTCCAAGAAGCCGTAGATCCACTCTTTCAGTTCGTCGATGCCGCTGTTGTGCGAGACGGAGATCGGGAAAAATTTAACGCCGAATTCGTTAAACTCCCAGCTGCGCTCCTCGTCGCGCTTGCCGTCTATTTTATTGACCGCCAGGGCGATGGGCTTGCCAAGCCTCTGCAGCGAGAAAAATATCCGCCGCTCGTCATCGCTCGGAAGCAGCTTGCCGTCCGTCATAAAGATTATCAAATCCGCGCTCTTTGCCTCGCTTAGCGTTTTAATCTGCACGCGCGCAAACAGCTCGGAGGTGTCGTCCAGGCCGCCCGAATCGATCACGCGCACGCGGCGATCGAAAATTTCGGCTTCGGCCCTATTGGTATCGCGCGTCGTACCCGCAACGTCGCTCGTGATGGCGATACGAGCGCCCGCTAGGCGGTTAAAAAGGCTCGACTTGCCGACGTTGGGGCGCCCGATGATGATCAAACTTTTCACGTTCGTCCTTGTAGTTTTTGGCGCGATTATAACCAAAAATAGATTAAAGCCAAATTCTACGCGCTCGCTCGCGGAAGTAAGCGGCAAAATTTTATAAAATTTAGGCGCTAAATTTAGAGAAATTTTATCGCGACACAAGCGGGACGCCGCCTAGATAAAAGACCTCAAGGCGCATGATCCATCGCCGCAGACGATGCGGAGCGGGGGCGATGCGTAAATTTTATAAAATTTAAAAACCTCAGTCTAAGTGTGAAATCTAGCGGTCGAAAAACAAAAACGGGCACAATCGCGCGAAAACATAAAAGCCCGCAGCTGCGTAAATTTTACTGCTTTGCTCAAGCAAGCGGTGGCGCGGCGAAATATTAAAACGGCAGAATATTAAAATTTAATCATTATGCGTGTATAATTTCGCAAATTTAAAGGGTCGCGATGAAATACAACAACTTCTTGCTGCACCATCTAAGCGTGTATTATATGCTGATGGCGTGCTTTTACAACTCTCTTACGGGCGTTTTCGCCAAGCTTTTGGGCGCGCAAATTTCATCGCTTGAGGTCGTGCTCTTTCGCAATCTACCAGGGCTTTTGATCCTGCTTTATAAAATCAAGGCGCGTCCCCGTACGGCGCGCTTCGCAAACAAAGGCGGTCATCCTTTTACACTCGCGTTTCGCGGCATTATCGGGATTTTGGGGCTAATGGTGTTTTTTTATAACGTCGCTAACATCAGCCTCGGCGAGGCATTTACCTTTCAAAAAACGGCGCCCATTTGGACGGCGATCATCGCATACTTTACCCTCGGCGAAAAATTCGGCGCGATGGGCTGGTTCTCGGTCTGTCTCGGATTTGCGGGCATCGTTTTGGTGATTCAGCCGCAGTTTGGCTTGCAGCCGAGCGATGTTTTTGGAATTTTAAGCGGATTATTTGCCGCAATGGCGCTTACCTCTGTGCGCGGGCTGCGCAAATACTATAGCTCCGATACGATCATCCTCTCGGCGCTTCTTGCCGGCACGCTGATGCCCGCAGCGCTTATGATCGCAGCGGAATTTATAGATGCGCCCGCGCTTAGCTTTATGCTTTGCAAATTTAAAATTCCAAACGCGCAGGGCTGGCTCTTTGCCGTGCTTTTGGGGCTGCTGGGGCTGTTTTATCAAACCTACGTCACCAAGGCCTACGCCGCGACGCGCAAAGCGGGCATAGTAGCTACGATCAGCTACGCAGACATCATCTTTTCGACGCTATTTGGGCTGCTGCTAGGCGACGCCCTGCCCGGTTTCATGGCGCTTGGGGGTATGGCGCTCATCATCGTCGCGGGCGCGCTCGTGGCGAACCGAAAGTAGGACGGCGTGAAGCAGAAATTTTACTCCGCGTTTTGGCTAAAACATCTGGGCGTTTACTACATGCTCGTAGCGAGCTTTTATTTCGCGCTAAACGGCGCTTTAGCCAAGGTCATGGCGGAGCATATGAGTAGCGCTGAGATCGTGTTTTTCCGCAACGTTGTAGGGATCGCGATCGTGCTGTTTTCGCTAAGGCGGGTAAAAAATCTGGGCCCGGGCGGCAAGCCGTGGCTACTCGCGTTTCGCGGCTTTATCGGCAGCTGCGGTATCTTAGCGACCTTCTACAATATCGCTCACATCGATCTTGGCACCGCTTTTACCTTCCAAAAGACGGCGCCCATTTTCACCGCGCTATTTTCGGCGTTTTTCTTAGGCGAAAAGCTAAGCTCGCGCGGCTGGTTTGCGATACTGCTGGGCTTTGGCGGAATTTTACTCGTCGTGCGCCCGCACATCGGCATCAGCGTAACCGATGCGGTGGGAATTTTCGGCGGCATGTGCGCTGGGCTTGCATATACGAGCGTGCGCGAGCTGCGCAAATACTACGCCACCAACCTCATCGTGCTGGTTTTCGTCTCGTCCGCGACCTTTCTAAGTGCTGCGATGATGATAATGGGCTGGGTGCTTGAAGGTAGCGAGGTTAAAATTTTAGGACTTTTCAGCGGAGCGGATTTGGCGAGGCTTGCTTACTTCAACCCGCCAAGCCTTTTTGGCTGGGTGCTCGTGGCGCTTCTGGGTGTCAGCGGTATCTACTTTCAAATTTACATGACGCGCGCCTACGCCGCTTCGCGCAAAGCGGGCATCGTCGCTGCGATCAGCTACAGCGACATCCTATTTAGCATGGCGCTAGGAATTATGCTAGGCGATCATCTGCCCGGTCCGATCGTGCTAGCAGGCATTGCGGTGGTGATTTTAAGCGGAATTCTAATCGCCCGTGAGCGCTAAATTTAAATCTAATTCAAATGCGGCGCAAAGCTAAATTTTATCCGCGCCGCAAGCCTGCGCTAAATTTCAGCAGTCTAAAAGCTTAAAAAGACTAACATTCAAATCAAAGTTCTACGGCGTAGAAATATTTTTCGACGGATTTAAAATTTTATGCATTTTATCGGTATCGACATCGGCGGTGCGTCGTCAAAGCTCGCCGTTATGGACGAACGCGGCGAATTTTGCGAGCTATTTTTGCTGCCAAGCGGCTTTAGCGCGGTCAAGGTCGCGCGCCAGATCAAGCAAGCCTTAGAGCAAAAAGGCTACGCAGAGGGCTTAGTGACGGCTACGGGCTACGGACGCATTAGCGTGGAGTACGCGCAGCTTAGCATGAGCGAAATTTTATGCCACGGGCTTGGGGCACACTTTTTATTTGAGCAAGACTGCACCGTAGAGGGCGTGGGCGGGCAGGATACGAAGGCGATCAAGACCCTAAACGGCAAGCCGACGGATTTTATCATGAACGATAAATGCTCGGCGGGCACGGGTAAATTTTTAGAGATCAGTGCGGGCCGCTTGGGGCTTGAGCTTAGCAAAATTTACAAAACCGCTCGAAAAAATCCCGCGATCAAGCTAAGCCCCTATGCACGGTTTTTGCCGAGACCGTCCTCGCTAAGTGCAAGCAAAGGGCGATCCGGTCGCAAATATCGCCGAGCGCTACCTTAAAATTCCATGTTCGGTGATGTATCAAAACGACGCACGCTCGGATATCATCAAGGAATTTATCCGCGAGTATCAAGCGGACGGCGTCATCGACGTCGTGCTAAGCGGCTGCCATACCTACGCGATCGAGACGAATAAAATAAAGGAGGCGAGCCGCGAAGCAGGAGCGAACTATATGTCACTAAAGACCGATTATTCAAAACAAGACGCCGGGCAAATTCGCACGCGCTTGGAAGCGTTTATCGAGCCACTTTAGCGGGTCTTACTTGAAATTTTAAAATGAAGAATTTTCTAAATTTAAAAACAAACCAAAGAAAGGAGAGGTTGCATGAAATTTAAGGAGATAGACGAATCTCGTCGCGGCTTTTTAAAAGGAGCTTTGGCGGCAGCCGCCATCGCCGGACCGGAAACGATGCTTGCTGGTTATACGCCGTTTAAGCCAGGTTCCCTGCAAGTCTGGTCGTGCGGAGGACTGTCCGAAGCATTTAACGAGCTAAACGCCATTTATGAGTCAAGAACGGGACATAATATCCAATACACCGGCGCCTTTGCGGGCGCACTCGGAAAGTCGCTGCTAGCCTTGCAGGGCAAGACGGAGGTTTTCGGCGCTCGCGTTTTGGAGCTGTCTCAAAAACTGCGCAAGGCTGGGCTTAGCCTCCGCTTTAGACCGCTATGTTTTACCGACTACGTTTTAGTAGTGCCAAAGGGCAATCCCGCGGGCATTTGCGACCTAAAGGATTTGGCAGAACCCGGCGTGCGGGTGATGCTGCCGCTAAGGGCTTCGCCTCCTGGTAGCGGACCGGTAAAGGGAATTTTAAAAAATTCAGGTCTCACAGGGCCTGTTATGAAAAATATGATTGCCAACGGCTCATGCGTCATCCAGATGATGTGCGATCTCGTAGAGGGCAAGGGCGATGCGTCCATAATCGAAAAGCGCCTAACGACGCACGATAGGTTTAAAGATAAAATCGAATATATGCCTATCTACGAGAAACTAATTCCGCCCGGGCCGCTTACATTTACGCTAAATATCATGAAATACGTAAAAGACGAGAAGCTAGCCGACGACTTCGCGGACTTCGTTTGCTCCGTGGAGGGGCAGGGAATTTTCGAGCGACACGGCTTTACCTCTATCCATTCGGCGCGCGGGCTTGAACTCATAGAAAGGTTTGGTGTAAAAGATGTTTAGTATAGTAAATATGGCAAAGATGAAAAAAGTCTCTAGGCTAACTAAAATTCGTCGCTTGGTGCAGCTGATTTTTATCGGCGCGATCGGGCAATGGGCGTATTACGGGATTTTTAGATGCCCTTTTATCGTGCCTTTCGTAAACTGCCAATCCTGCCCGATAGTTACGTGCTGGGGGCGGATCGCGACCGTCTTTTTCGGATTTTGGCTATTTATCCCCGTGCTGGTTATTTTCCTCGGGCGCGCGTTTTGCGGCTGGCTTTGCCCGGGCGGATTCGTAAATCAAATGCTCGGCAAATTTGCCGCTTTTAAGCTTAAGCTAAAAAATAACAGGAAGCTACGATATGCGCAGATAGGCATGGTTCTAGCCGTTTTGCTTAGCGCGGGCGTGTATTTTATCTACGGCAACCCCCGCGTTATGATCCCTATCCGCACCAGCGACGAGTATCTAAACGCCGTTATCATGTCCTTTAAATTTTCCGACTGGTACTGGGCGGTTCGCACTGCCGTCATCGTAGCCCTCATCGCCGCGTCCTTGATCATCGCAAATTTATGGTGCCGCTTCGCCTGTCCTAGCGGCGGCATAATGGAGCTACTGCGTAAAATTTCAATATTTCGCGTTTATAAAACGAGCGTCTGCGATAACTGCAACGCCTGTTTGCGCAAATGCGAAATGGGCACGAGACCCGATGAGATAAACTGTACGAACTGCGGCGATTGTATGGACGTTTGCCACGCAGATGCCATCAAATTCGGAAGGAAAAAAGATTGATGAATTTTTTCGCCAAACCCTCCTTCGACAACCACCCGTGTTTTAGCAAAAAAGCGTCCGCGAGCTACGGGCGCGTGCACCTTCCCGTAGCACCGCATTGCAATATCCAATGCAATTTTTGCAACCGCATCTACGACTGCGCCAACGAAAATCGCCCCGGCGTAACCGGGAGGGTGCAGAGCCCGGACGAGGCCGCGCTATACGTGGAAAATCTATTTAAATTTAGACAAGATATCTCGGTCATCGGTATCGCAGGACCCGGAGATCCTATGTGCGATGCCGACAAGACCTTATCTACCTTTGAAAAATGCAAAGCTCACTTCCCTCACGCCCTACTTTGTCTATCCACAAACGGTCTAGCTCTGCCCGAGCACGTGGATGATATCGTGCGCATCGGCGTGAGCCACGTGACGGTAACGGTTAATGCCGTAACGCCCGAAGTGGGCGGCAAAATTTATGCGTGGGTACGCCACGGAAATAGAATTTACCGCGGCGAAGAGGGCGCTAGAATTCTTCAGGCGTGCCAAGAGGAGGGAATCCGCAAACTAAAAGAAGCTCGCATGATCGTAAAGATCAATACGGTCGTAATACCTGGCGTAAATATGGCTCACGTCCCGCAAATCGCGAAAAAGGCCAAGGAATGGCAAGCCGATATCATGAACTGTATGGCGATGATCCCCGTGCATGATACGCCTTTTGCAAATATCAAATCGCCCTCGAATGAAGAAATTCGCAGTATGCGCAAGCTAATCGGCGGCTCAATGGCGCAGATGACTCACTGCAGCAGATGCCGCTCCGACGCATGCGGAAAGCTTTGCGAAAAATAAAGACCTGCTTTTAGCGGGTCTTTTATCCGGCCTAGGATATGCTCTCATAGCGAACGTAAAATTTTATGAAGAGATTTAAATTTAGAATTTGTCTAAATTTAGAACTAGCAAGCAGCCGATAAGCGGCTTTTTGGCGGCGACACTTTTTAAAAATTTAAAAACAATTTTTAAATAATATTATTTTGCTTTTATTTAACTTTGGCTATAATTCTCCCAAAATTAGGCACATCAAAAACCGAAATTTCGGTTTAAAATAAAGGAGACATCATGGAAAATGTTTCAAGACGTGATCTGCTCAAAATGAGCCTAGTTGGCGCGGGTGCTTTAGCGCTCGGCTCCGTAAACGCAAACGCTGCGGTAAGCTCTAAAGACGTCAAATTCGACGAAGAGTGGGACGTAGTTATCGTAGGCTCCGGTTTTGCAGGACTTGCGGCGGGTATCACCGCAGCCGAAAAAGGCAACAAAGTCCTAATCCTAGAAAAGATGGGACGCGTCGGCGGTAACTCCGTTATTAACGGCGGTATATTTGCCGTTCCAAACAGCGACAAGCAAAAAGCAGAAGGCATCAAAGATAGCAACGAGCTATTTATCAAAGACTGCCTAAAAGCCGGCCGCGGCCTAAACCACGTAGATCTAATCGACACCATCGCTACTCGCGCGCAAGATGCATATAAACTAACTCTAAAATGCGGCGCTAAATACATAGATAAAGTTACTCACGCAGGCGGACACAGCGTACCTAGATCGCTTCAAACCGCTAACGGCTCGGGTTCGGGTATCGTTCAACCGATGGTAGAATACTTTAAAAACCAACAAGGTTGCGAGCTAAGACAAAGAGCTAAATTTGACGAGTTTGTACTCGGCGAAGACGGCGGCGTAGACGGAGTGATCATCAGAGAGGATTATAAATTTGATCCAAAGAGCCAAAAAGACGACGCCGAAAATACTACGGGAACTAAAAAAGTTATAAAAGCTAAAAAAGGCGTAGTGCTAGCCGCAGGAGGATTCTGCCGCGATGTATTCTTTAGACAAGTCCAAGATCCGTCTATCTTGCCTACTACGGATAGCACCAACCACCCGGGCGCAACCGCAGGCGCTATGAAAGAAGCGTTTAGAATCGGCGCTACCCCTGTTCAGCTAAGCTGGATACAATTCGGTCCATGGGCATGCCCTGATGAAAAAGGCTTTGGCGTAGGCTCTATGTTTAACGTAAACGGAAGCTTCCGCTACGGAATTTCAGTAGATCCAAGAACCGGCAAACGCTATATGAACGAGCTAGCAGACCGCCGCACCCGCTCTCAAGCTATGTTTAAAGTAATCGACGCGAAAGCCGATATCTATCCTATCAACTTCTGCGACTCTGAGGGCGTAAAAAATATGGTCATACCTGAACACTACACTAAACCGCTGGAATCTGGCGTACTAAAGAAATTTGAAACTCTAGACGAACTAGCGGCGGCTTATAAAATCCCTGCCGCAGAGCTAAAAAAGACGGTAGAGAGATATAATAGCTTCGTTAAATCAGGCAAAGACGAGGACTTTGGTAAACCTATGGATAAAACCACTACAAACGGCGTAGATATCTCTAAACCGCCGTTCTACGCTATGCGCGGTACGCCAAAACTCCACCACACCATGGGCGGTATCGACATCAATACCAAAGCTCAGGTTATCTCGCTACAAACAGAGATGCCTATTCCTAGACTATTTGCCGCAGGCGAGATCACCGGCGGCGTACACGGAGCTAGCCGCTTAGGTAGCGTGGCGATAGCTGACTGCTTAACATTCGGTATGATTGCGGGAGAGAATATAGGCTAATTTGCGGCGTCTTTCGGACGCTTTTTACGGATTTTGTTAAAATTTGACTTGATAGGCTATATGCCTTATCTTCGTCAAATTTTAACTTCTTCTGCTTGCAGCTGCGAGCTTGCGAAGCAGAAAACCCCAAAAATCGCCTCGAAACACTTGCAAATTTTATTTTGTATCGCAGGCTGAATTTAAAGTTAAATTTGAAAATTCGGCTTGCGGTACTTCATTAAATTTTATCGCTAGATGAACGAAATGTTCTGTCTGCGCTCTAAAATTTAGATCCGCCTCGCCTAAAGCTCGCGATAATTCGTTTTAAATTTGCATTTTTCGAGCGCTTTTACGGAGTTTGCTAAAATTTTGCCCGACAGACTATTTTTGCTTCGTTTCACTCACAACTGCAAACAGAAGTCTAGCTTGAGCAAAATTTTAGCTTCTAACTCAAAAAATCGCCTCGAAATACTTGCAAATTTTATTTTATATCGCAGACTGAATTTGGTCTGCGATACTTTTACCTAATAAACTTGAAATTTTATAAATACCTCTGTCAAAATTTTAAAAATATATGACGTTAAAACTTTGCCGCGCGAGCGAAATTTTGTATCACGTCTTACTAAAATTTAAAATTTTAATAAAAATTATATATTCCGCACGATATAATCGCGCATCTGCTCGCAGCGCGAGCGATAGCTAAATTTCAAGGAGATGCAATGAAAATATTTAAAGCCCTGCTCGCAACAGCGCTGATCACCGTTACCTTAGGCGCTAAGACGCTCAAAGAGGGCACGCTCGTAATAGCCACGGAGGGGACCTACTCGCCGTATTCTTTCTATGACGAGAAAAATAATCTTACCGGCTTTGATGTCGATATCGCTCGCGCACTAGCAAAAGAGCTAGGGCTAAAAGCGGAATTTTTAACCGCGCCGTGGGATGCGATGCTGGCGGCATTTGACGCAGGCAAAGCGGACATAGCGATGAATCAAGTAAGCATCACGCAGGAGCGCAAGAAAAAATATAATTTCAGCGAGCCTTATACCGTGGCTTATGCCGCGCTGGTAGTGCGAGCTGACAATGAAGGGATTAAGAGTTTTGCGGATCTTAAAGGCAAAAAAAGCGTCCACTCCGCTACCAGTAACTGGGCTGACATGGCGCGCAACTATGGCGCCGAGATCGTCACAGCAGACGGATTTAGCAAGGGCGTGGAGCTCATCATAGCTCGTCGCGCAGACGCTACGATCAACGACAACATCACATTTTTCGACTATATGAAGCAGCGCCCAAACGCACCGCTAAAGATCGCAGCTCAAGGCAATGAGCCGATCTATTCAGCTGTGCTGCTTAAAAAGGATGATGAGCTGACGGCGCAGATAAATTCCGCGCTAAAATCGCTAAAGCAAAAAGGCGTGCTGAAAGAAATTTCACTTAAATATTTTGGCAAAGACATTACGGAGTAAATTCTACGACCGCTTAGTTGAAGCGTGGAATTTTAAACTTAGCTGAGCGGGATTTCGCATTTTAAATTTCGCTCATAAAATTTTGGAGGAATTATGAAAAATTTAATAAAAACTTTGCTTGCGTGCGCGCTTTTAATATGCAGCGCAAACGCTAAAACGCTACGCGAAGGCACGCTTAAAGTAGCTACCGAAGGCACCTTTTCGCCATTTTCGTATTATAACGATAAAAATGAGCTCGTAGGATACGACGTAGATGTCGCGCGTGCAGTCGCCGAAAAGCTTGGTCTAAAAATAGAATTTCTAACTGCGCCTTGGGATGCGATGCTTGCAGCATTTGATGCAGGCAAAGCAGACGCTGTGTTTAATCAAGTAAGCATTACCGACGAGCGCAAGAAAAAATATGAGTACTCCGTGCCCTATACCGTCGTTTACGGCGCCATCATCGTGCATAAAGATAACAACGACATTAAAAGCTTCGAGGATTTAAAAGGCAAGAAAAATGCAGACTCCGCTACCAGCAACTGGGCGCAAGTCGCTAAAAAATACGGCGCGCAAAACGTAACCGTCGATAGTTTCGCCAAAAGTATGGAGCTGCTGATCGCTCGCCGCGTAGATACCGTCGTGCGCGACAATACCGTATTTTACGACTTTTTAAAGCAGCGCCCGGACGCTCCGATTAAGATCGCTGCAAAGCTAAAAGATGTCGATTATAGTGCTGCAATCGTGCAAAAGGGCAATAAAGAGCTCGCAGATCAAATCAGCAAAGCCTTAAACGAACTCAAAGCCGAAGGCAAGCTAAAAGAAATTTCGCTTAAATATTTCGGCAAAGATGTGAGTGAATGAACGAAACAAGCAGAATTCTAGAGCTTGTTAGCAGCTCGCTAGAGCCGATGGCGCTAGCTCTGCTGCAAGTTACGATCCCGCTTACGATAATCTCATTTCTGCTCGGGCTCGTGCTTGCGGTGTTAACGGCGATCGCACGCATCGCAAATTTTAAAATTTTAAAGCAGCTAAGCGAAATTTATATTTGGATTTTTCGCGGCACTCCGCTTTTGGTGCAGCTTTTTATCGTCTATTTCGGGCTTCCAATCATCGGGATCACGCTTGATGTTTGGGCTGCTGCGATCATTACCTTTAGCCTAAATATCGGCGCTTACGCTTCAGAGGCGGTGCGAGCTGCGATCCTATCGGTACCAAAGGGGCAATGGGAGGCGGCTACCTCGCTAGGCATGAGCTACGCTCAAATTCTGCGCCGCATTATCGCTCCGCAAGCAGCGCGCATATCACTACCGCCGCTATCAAATATATTTATCTCTACGCTTAAAGACACTTCGCTCGTAGCCTCGATTACGATGGTCGATATGTTTATGGTCGCTCAACGTATCGCCGCACGGGCATTCGATCCGCTTACGTTATACGTACTGGCGGCGCTATTTTATCTAGCAGTCTGCACCCTTCTTACGTTCTTACAATCCAAGTTAGAGCGACGATTTTCAAGGTTCGTGTGATGATAAAATTTACGAACTTAACTAAGCGCTTCGGCGATCACGTCGTGCTAAATGGGCTAAGCTTAGAATTTCGCGACGGGCAAACGACAGTGATTTTAGGAAGCTCCGGCTCCGGCAAATCCACGATGCTGCGCTGCATAAATCTGCTCGAAATTCCAAGCGGCGGCGAGCTACAGCTAGGCGAGTTTAAGATAAATTTCGACGCTCCGCATAAAACAAGCGAGTATCATCCATTCCGCGCTCATACGGGCATGGTTTTTCAAAGCTTCAATCTCTTTCCGCACCTCAACGTCTTGCAAAACGTTATCGAAGCGCCCATACACGTGCTAAAGCAGCCACGCGAGCTTGCCGAGGCAAATGCAATGGCACTGCTAAAAAAAGTCGGTATGGCGGATAAAGCAAGCGCGTATCCGGCTCGCCTCTCCGGCGGTCAGAGCCAGCGCGTGGCGATCGCGCGGGCGCTTGCGATGCAGCCTGAGTTTTTGCTGCTGGATGAGCCTACGAGCGCGCTTGATCCCGAGCTTGAGGCGCAGGTGCTAAAGACTATCGCCGAGCTTGCCGCAGAGGATCGCTCGCTCATCATCGTCACGCACAATATGGGCTTTGCACGCAAGATCGCAGATAGAATTTTATTCCTAGACGGCGGAGTTATCGCATTCGACGGCGACGCAGAGGAATTCTTCGGTAGCAACGACGAGCGCATAGCTAAATTTATCGGAGCGATGAGCTTTTAAATCCATTAAATTTCAAGGAGAAAATATGAAAATAGATACCCTAATCGTAAAGGGCATAGAGGCTAAGTCCAACCCCTACAACGCGGTCATTCCGCCGATATATCTAGCCAGCACCTTCGTGCAAGAAAGCCTGGATGATTTCGGCAAATACGCCTATTCGCGCGGCGCAAATCCTACGCGCAACGCCTTTGAGGAGCTTTTTGCAAAATTTGAAGGCAGCAAATACGCCTTCGCGCTAGCCTCGGGTATGGCGGCTACGAGCGCTGCGTTTGCGCTGCTTAAAAGCGGCGATCGCGTGCTGCTAAATAACAATGTCTACGGCGGCACCTATCGCTACGTAAGCGGGATTTTTAAAAATCAAGGGATCAATTACGACTTGGTGGATGATCTAAATTTGATCACCGAAATTCCAAGCGACGTTAAAATGGTATTCATCGAAACGCCCTCAAATCCGCTTTTGCGCGTAACCGACATTGAGCGCATAAGCGAGCTCGCACATAAAAACGGCGCGCTTGTGGTGATGGATAATACCTTCTTAACCCCATATTATCAGCGCCCGCTAGAGCACGGCGCAGACGTCGTGGTTTATAGCGCGACCAAATACATAGGCGGGCATGCCGATCTGATCGCCGGCATCGTTACGACGAACGACGATGAGCTTGCCGCAAGAATTCAGTTTATGAAAAATACTCTGGGCGCGACGCTCTCGCCTACCGACGCGTATTCGCTAATACGCGGACTTAAAACGCTAAGCGTGCGCTTCGACCGCCAGAGCGAAAATACGCTAAAGATAATAGAATTTTTACGCAGCAATCCTGCGGTAGAGGCGGTAAATTTCGCAGGCTCGCACTCTGAGAGCGAAAAAAAGATACAAAATCGCCAAGCTAGCGGTATCGGAGCGGTCATCTCGCTGGTGCTTAAGCCGCAATACGACTATAAAACCTTTGCGCGCAGCCTTGAGCTATTTGATCTAGCTGTGAGCCTAGGCGGCGTAGAGAGCCTGATCTGCCACCCCGCGTCGATGACGCACGAGAGCTATCCGCGAGAGCTGCAAGAGCGCATCGGCATCAGTCAAAATTTGCTGCGCCTAGCCATAGGCATCGAAAACGCGGACGATCTCATAGCAGACCTTACCGCCGCGCTAGAAAAATCAAAAAAATAGGCGGCGCGGAATTTGCGCAAGCTCGCGGAATTTTTATGCAGACTTGTAAAAATTTACGCGGGCGGGTAGAATTCATGCCAAAATTTCGTCCAAAATCCTTATAGCTTCGCTCGTGAGGCTATAAGGGCGCGGTCTTTACGAACCGGCGCGCATGGCGTATTTAAAAAGACCCGCCGCCGATCATTTCATCTTACAAAAATCTTTTTTCGCAAAACCTATGTCCATTTTCTCGCGGGCTAAATTTTGTATGAATTTTCACTCGTTAAATTTCACACGGCACGCGGCTTTGCGTAAAATTTAAATTTAAAAATTCCGCCACTACGCCGCTGAAATGAAATTTTAATTTATACGCACGGCAAGATTTATCCAGACCTCTTGCTAAAACACATCGTTTAAATTTAATTCGGATAAATCTATCTAACCGCCGTTTGATATTGTCTGGCGGAGAGCTTAAATTTAATCAAAAATTTAAAGGCAGCGGCGATCTGTGCCGCACCACGCCAACCGCTCCGTCTAAATTTAGCGTAATTAAATTTATCAAACGGGCAAATTTAAGCTCCGTCCTGCTCAAAATTTAAAATTCTACGCGCCGTTTAAATTCTGCTTAAAATTTTAGCCGCTTTAAATTTGGCGGAGTTACTTCAGCTCGCCCCAGCGCTTGGCGATGTTTAGGCTCGTCTTAAGCGGTACGTTCAGGCTCGCCGCACTTTGCATTATCTCCTGCGCGCGCGCGCCGAAGCTCTGCGCCAAATCGTCCCGCACCTCGAAGATCAGCTCGTCGTGGATCTGCAATATCAGCCGCGCCTCATCGTTTAGCAGCGGCGAAATCTCAACCATCGCCTTTTTGATGATGTCGGCGGCGGAGCCTTGAAATTTCGTATTCACCGCCTCGCGCTCGTAGCTCGCATAGACCATGTTGTTGCGCGCGTTTGCGAAGTCGAAGTAACGCCTGCGCCCAAAAAGCGTGCTTACGTAGCCGTCCGCTTTTGCGTCCGATTTTATGCTTTGCAAAAACTCCTTGATCGTGCAAAACGCCGCGAAATAGCGCTCGATATAGCCCTTCGCCTCGGCGCGCGCGATACCTAGGCTATCGCTTAGCTTGCCCGCGCCCATGCCGTAGATGAGGCCGAAATTTATGCTCTTTGCGATCGTGCGGTGCGCGGGCTGCGCGTCACCGAAAATGCTGATCGCCGTGCGCGCGTGAATGTCCTCATCCGCCCTAAACGCCGCCAAAAGCGCAGGATCGCGCGAAAAGTGCGCGAGCAGGCGCAGCTCAATCTGCGAGTAATCAAGCGAGATCAGCGAGTAGCCTTCGTCTGCTAAAAAGCAGTCCCGCACGTCCTTCGCAAAGGTGCCGCGCGCGGGAATATTTTGAAGGTTCGGATTTTTGCTCGCTAGCCGCCCGGTAGCCGTGCCGGTCTGTAAGAAATTCGATCTGACGCGGTTTTGCGGATCTGCAAGGGCAAGCTGCAGCAGCGGCTCGCAGTAGGTGCTTTGCAGCTTAAACAGCTCGCGGTAGTCTAAAATTTTACCCACGGCAGGATGCAGCGCCGTAAGATCCTTCAGTACGCTTTCGTCGGTGCTATAGCCCGTCTTGGTGCGCTTTGCGGCAGGAAGCCCGAGCCGCTCGAAAAGCACGGCGCCGAGCTGGGCGGGAGAGTTGATGTTAAACTGCTCGCCGCAAAGCTCATAAATTTCATCCGTGAGCGCTCGCAGGGACCTTTCGTTGCGCTCGATTAGGCGCTTTATCATCTCTACGTCGATCTTGATGCCGCATCTTTGCATCTGCCAAAGCACCCGCACGAACGGAAACTCAAGCTCCTGCGCGAGCTTAAAAAGTGCGGGCTCTAGCAGCTGTTTGAGCTTAAAATACAGCCTCAGCGTCACCCACGCATCCTCGCTTGCATAGATCGTAGCGGCGTCCAGCTCCACGGAGGCGAAGGTCTCACCCTTTTTGACGACGTCGCCGAAATGCACGGTCTCGTACCCCAGATAGCGCGGCGAGATAGAGTCCATCCCCACGGCGTTTGCGGGATCTAGTAGCCATGCTAGCACCATCGTATCGGCAAAGCATGCCGGCGGCTCAATGTTAAAATTATTTTTCACGATCTCAAAATCGTATTTTAAATTTTGCCCCACTACATATCCGCGAAATAGCGCCTCTATCGCGGCCTTTGCGGCGTACGAAGAAATTTGAGCCGGAGCGCCCAAGTAGCTATGCGCAAGCGGGACGTAGTAGGCGCGCTCCTCGTTAAACGCAAACGAAAAGCCCACGATTTTGGCGCTTTTGCTATCGATGCTAGTGGTTTCCGTATCGAAGCTCACTAGGGTATCGGCGCCGATGCCCTCGCACAGCCTTGCAAGCTCCGCTGCATCAGTGATACAAATAGGCTCAAAGGGCGTTTTAAAAGCGCTCTCGCAGCTTTGTCCGCCGCAAGCAGAGCCGCCCGGAATAGAATTTTGCCCGTCTAGCCCCCCTACGGCAGCGCCCAAGATAGAGCCGCCGCGAGACGGCTCTGCGCCCGCGCCCTTCCCGCCCCCGCTTAAAACGGAGCTTTTTCCGCCCGCGCCTTTACCCTCGCCCCAAAGATCAAGTCCGTTCTGCTCCTGCAGGCTTAACGCCGAAAGAAGCCTATTTAGCGCGTAATCTTTTAAAATTTCGCGAATTTTAAAAAGCGGATTTTGCTGCGGAAATTTAGCGTCCTCTAAAGGCGGGATTTCCAGCTCGTCGTAAAGCGTAGCCAGGCGCTTGCTTATGTAGGCGCTCTGCTTACCTTCTATCAGATACTCGCGCTGTTTGTTTTGCGGCAGGCGGTCTAAATTTGAATAGATCTCATCGAGCGAGCCCCATTCGTCTAAAAGCTTCTTCGCCCCCTTATCGCCGATGCCGCGCACGCCCGGGATATTATCGGCGCTGTCGCCGCAGATCGCCAAAAAATCCACGATCTGCTCTGGATAGACGCCGTAGCGCTGCAAGCACTCCTCCCTTCCGTAAAGCATCTTTTTGCCGTGGCTGTAAATTTTAACGTTTTCGCCAATGAGCTGATACAGGTCCTTGTCGGAGGTAACGATGTTGATTTTATGCGTAGCGCCGTACTTTTTAACGACGCTTGCGATGAGATCGTCCGCTTCGTAGCCCTCGCATCCGAGCGAGTAAAGCCCCATCTTTTCGATCATCTCAATGCAGACCGGTAGCTGTTGCAAAAGTGCGGGCGGCGGGGCTTGGCGGTTGGTTTTGTAATTCGGATCGATATCCGAGCGGAAGGTCTTGCCCTTGCTATCCAGAGCGAAAATTATATAATCGCTCTTAAATTCCTTCGAAAGATTTGCGATAAAGCTCGCAAATCCGCTCACCATGCCGCTGGGTTTGCCGTCTTTGGTCTTAAGCCCGCTCATAGCGTAGTAGAGCCTGAAAAAAAAGCCGAACGTATCGATGATCGTGATGGTCTGCATAATGGTCCTCGGATTTAAAATTTTAACGCGTAGTGTATTAAAATTCGGCTAAATTTACAAATTCCAAATAGGACTTGACCTACCTCATTTCAAAATTTTAAAATTTGCTATATAATCGCGCGAAATTTTAAAAAAGGATCAAGTATGGATTTTTTCACAGACTGGCAGGAGTTCGACGCAGCGGGTGCTACGGTGAAATTTTACAAAAAATCGCAAGACGGCGTGGAGTACATCGGCTTTGATTCGCGCAAATGCGTCCCGCCCGAGCCGATGGTAAATGCGCTGGTGGCGCTAAATTTCGTAAAAGATAGCACCAAAAAAGTCGTCATGCTCAATCATAAATTTCCGATGGGGCTAATCCCGAAGATCGAGTCTAAATTTGACATTGCCCGCGAGGATCTGGACGGTAACGCGGTCAAGCTCACCATTAGCCTAAAGCCTGGTGCAATCAATGAGGGCTTTGATACCGACGCAAAGTGCCACGGCTAAAGAGTTTTAAAATTTAGATGAACATCACGACCTTTTCGCCGCCGTTTCGCATCGTAGGCGGCTATTTCATCTGCGGCTTTATCTTTTTGCTACTAAGCGCGGCGAGCTTTTTAAAGGCCGATTTCGGCGCGATCCAAGCGCCGCAGACGGCGAGCTTTTTTCACGTATTTTTGCTGGGATTTGTAATCAGCATAATCATCGGAGCGCTCTATCAGCTCACCTCCGTCATCATCCAAAAGGAATTTTTCACCGTCAAATTTGCATTTTTAAATCTCCTCGCCTACGGCGCGGGCGTGGCGCTGCTAAGCGCGGGATTGCTGCTTTCAAATGTCGCATTATTGCACGCAGGCGGCGCCGTTTTGCTGCTTAGTCTATTTTATTTTACGATCTGCTACGCGCTAAGCTTCATCGGCACGCCTAAATGGAGCTTCCCTGCCGTAGCGCTTGCGATCTCGGCTGCGTTTTTGGCTGTAGGAATCAGCCTTGGCTTTGCCCTCGTGCTAGCGCTTAGCGGCGTGGAGATTTTCGGAGTGTATTTTTCAGAAATTTTATCCTATCACATATACTTCGTGCTGGGCTTTGTGTTTTTCGTCATC
Source organism: Campylobacter gracilis (assembly GCF_018374135.1). Classification (GTDB taxonomy): domain Bacteria; phylum Campylobacterota; class Campylobacteria; order Campylobacterales; family Campylobacteraceae; genus Campylobacter_B; species Campylobacter_B gracilis_A. Next base: position 34,809 of record NZ_JAHAFS010000003.1, read on the forward strand.
GTAGGCGCTGCGTGCGTGCTGCTGCCGATGTTTAGCCTGGCGCACGATCTAAGCTTCGCATTGGCAAAAGCTTCGTTGGCGCTGTATCTGCTCGCGGGGCTGTTTTTGCTAAAAGACTTTGGAATTTTCATCGCATTTGCTGCGCTTGCGAGCTTTGCGGCTCAGGCGATCTATATCCTGGCTAGGCGCGTACGAAAAGCGATAGATTATTGGAATTTAAACGTCTACATATCGCTCGCAGCTTTGGGATTTAGCGCGGCATTTTGGATTGCAGATCGCGCAGATTTGGCGGCGTTTTGGCTGCTATACGGCTTTTTGTTCGCCTTCATCGTCGCGCACCTTTATAAAATCGCGCCCTTTCTCATCTGGTATCACTACGTCTCGCCCTTCGTCGGCAAGCGCAAAATCCCTATGCTCGAGGATATGATAATCAAAAGGATCGCCTACGCAGCCTGCGTGCCAAACGTCTTAGCGCTTGCATGCGCGGGCCTTGGAGCGCTAACGCCTGCGGTTATCTTGCAAGCGGCAAGTATAATTTTGGTGCTAATCAACATCGTAAATATCTTTAACTACATAAAATTCGGAGAGGAAAAATGAAAGTAACGAAGGAGCAAATTTACGACGCGCTTCGCGCCGTGGTGGACCCTGAGGTGGGCTTTGACGTCGTGTCGCTGGGGCTCATCTACGACGTAGCGGTAGATGAGGCGAACAACGCCAAAGTCACGATGACGCTATCGACTCAGTCGTGCCCGCTGCATGAGATGATGGTGGAATGGGTGCGCGCGGGTGCCGAGAGCGTGGAGGGCGTCGGCGAGGTAGAGATCGATCTCGTCTTTGAGCCGATGTGGAATATCGATATGGCGGAGGATCACGTCAAAGAAGCGCTCGGTAGATTTTAAACAGCTTTGCCGCACCCCGCAGTTTAAGCTTTGAAATTCTAAAATTAGACTTCAAATTTATACCTAGGGGCTGCTATGAAAAAATTTACCAACGGCAAGAAAGAAATTCTGCTTCAAACGCAAGGGCTTAGTTTGATTTCAAAGACGCTACAAAACGGCAAAGAAAGGCTGAGCTCTAAAGAATTCGCAAATTGCGATGCCTTGCAAAAAGCTTTTGTAAAAAAGCAAGTTGATGCCCTAAAAAAGGGCTTCATCTACGAAAACAAAGAAGCGAAATTCGGTGAGGCGCTGGCGCATGCCTATATCGGTGGCGGATACAGCGGAGCGCTTGGATTTGCCGAGTTTGAGGATAAATTTTACGTCTATAAATGTAATTTTGACGAGCATGGCTGCGATTATTTAATCGTACTGGACGACGAGCTAAGAACTCTTGCGCAAATTGAACTACCAAAAATTTTAGCATGGAAAATGACTGCTACCAAAAAGGCCTTGGTGCTTGATTTGGACCACGAATTCTTTCTTTTTGACGGAGAGAAATTCAGTAGGCTTTTTGAAACCTGGGGTATCACAGGAGGAGGCTTTAGCTCTGCTCTAAGCGGCAACGGCGAAATTCTAGCCTGTGGCACGGATGGAATTTTAGCTTTCGGAAGCGACAAGAAGCTAAATTTTAAAACGGATTTTTCGGCAAAAACGATAGGCTTCGGCAATAAAATTTGCGTAGCCAGTGGGGATGAAAATGGCAAAAATATCGCTAGGCTATACCGCCTAAAAGACTTCGCTGAGCTTTGCCGTATCGAATGCGACGTGGGCTATATCCACTCCCTAAACGTGGGGCTTATCAAAAATGATGCGATTTTGGTCGTAAATAACGGCTTTGATGAGCTGCATTTTTGGGACGTCGCAAGCAAAAAGCGTCTAAGCGTACCAAAAAGCTTGCCAAGAAGCGTAATGAGGTTTGCCACAAACGATCAAATTTTTCTTACGTACTTTTATGGTAGATTTAAAGCATTCAGCTTGGAGGATTTTCGCCTCTTAGGCGAGTTTGAGTGCGAGCACTGCGTCAAAACCGCCGCTATTAAAATCTCGAGCGAGCGCCTTTACGTCCGCACCGACTACGGATTTTTTAGCATTTATTTTTTAGCCGAGAATGGAATTAAAATTTAAAAAGCGCTATTGATAGGGATTTATCGCCCGCTTCAAGCTCATAAAATTAAACGAACTCCGCCCGCCTTAAACTTACGCGACAAGCAGGGGCGCTATTTAAAGGAATTTTATCGCAAAAATTGCGGGTTTTGAGAGCTTTTTAAGGCTTCCTTTAAGCATTATCAAATTATCCGCGCCGGAGATTTTAAGAGTGGAATTTTCAAAGCAAAATTCTAAATTTTTTAGCGCGTTTTCGCTTAAGAGGCGCGCAAGCTCCAAAATATAGCTAAGCCACGCAAGCTTGCCGGTATCGGGCAAAATCGCGCTCAAAGGCGCAAACGTAGCGCCCAGCTCGCGCTTTCCATGCATCGAGATGATCGCGGCTATGAGTGCCTTTTCTTTGTGCGTCGTGCGGTAGTTCAGCCCGCCGAGTACCATATCCGCGCTGGTTTCGTGCTTGGCGTAAAAGCCGATCGCCCGCCCGATCTCGCAAAGCGATGCTGCGGTCTGCAGAATTTTAATATATTTTTCGCTCAAGCCGTGTAGAGGCGATAGCGCGCAAAACAGCGCCTTTGCAAACTTCGGAGCCTCGCTAGGCTCGGAAGCGAAGCGATCTTTGAGGCTTCTTAGGCTCGGATTAAAGCCTCTAGGTAGGTTTGCGCCGCGCAGAATTGAGCTTAAAAACGCTCCCTCTCGCACTCCCACGCCGCTTGTGATGATCTTTTTCGCTCCCAGGCGCCTTACGATCTTATCAAAGATAATGGCGCCCTCTCTTATCGTGTCGTAGCGGTCTTTTTTGATCGGGAATTTTGCCAAATCAAGCGTCTTTGCGCTCATCAGCTTGGCAAAAAACGGCGCGTATTTTTCGTAATCGTAACTGAAATTATGCACGATTTTTAGCGGGTGGTTTTGCAGGCTCATCACGGCGCCCGATAGCGCTCGCGCGGAGCCGCCCATTACGATTAAATTTTGCGTGCGAAACTCGGCGCCTACTTGCGAGATCGCGCTGTTTATGTATTTCTCCAACCCCTTCGTGTCGCCGCGGTCGAAAAACAGCTCCTTTAGCCGCACCGTGCCTAAATTTAGAGAAATTTTATTTTCTATCTTGCCGTTTTTTATGTAAGCAAGCTCGGTCGAGCCGCCGCCGATGTCCAACGTAACGCCCTCGGAAAAGTCGCTAAGCAAATTCTGCGCCGCATAAGCACCCAGATACGCCTCCGTCTGCCCGTCTATCTTGCGGATCGTGATGCCCGTTTGCTTGCGGACGAGATTTATAAACTCGGCTCCGTTCGGCGCATCGCGAAGCGCGGAGGTGCCGATGCAAAACACGCGTTTAGCCTTGTAATTGCATACGAGGGTTTTAAATTTTTTAAACGCCAGCAGGCATTTCTGCATCGCTTCGGTAGTTAAAATTCCGCCGTTTTCGTAAGCGCCTTCGCCTAATCGGATCTTGATCTTGTGCTCGGCCAAGATGAAAAATCCGAGCCTGCTAGTACGCTCAAAAATCACGGCTCTGGCGGAATTTGAGCCCAGATCTATGACTGCGACGCGCTTGGGCATTTAAATTTCCATATGGACGTGTTTGTATTTCAGCTCGTCCGCCGTCTCGATATTATCGGGATCGGTGATGATACACTCGACCGGGCAGACCACGATGCAGGCGGGCTCAGAGTAATCATCTACGCACTCGCAGCATCGATCGGCATCTATGATGTATATCGGCTCATCCTCAAAAATAGCTTCATTAGGGCATTCCTCGCGGCACGCGTCGCAACTGATGCATTCTTTTGTAATCAACAATGACATATAATTTTACCTTACGAAAAAATTTATGGCGTTTATACCATAAAAAGCTTCATTTTGTTTTAAAATAGCGGAATTTCGGGCTATTTCTTAAATTTTTTAGTGGAAGTTTGAAAATCGCGACAATTAGTGAGCGCCCTTTGTCGTTTTTAAGATCTACTTGCGCGCCCATCGCTTGAGCAGCATTTTTGGCTAAAAATAACCCAAGCCCGGCTCCCGGTTTGCCGCCGTAGCGTTTAAAAGGGGCAAAATAATCGATCTCTTCGTTAAGCGGCTCGCCTTTGTTTGCGACCCGCACTATGAAATTTCCATCCGAAATTTCGCTCTCGATCAATACCTTTTCGCCATCAGGAGAAAATTTTATGGCGTTTTGGATAAAATTTTGAATCACGTGCATAAAGAGACTTTTCTGCACCGAAATTTCAAGTTGTTCAGGCTTAAGATCCATCGTCAAGTCCTTGCCTGCCGTGCGCGCTAAAATCGTGAAATTTACGCAGAGCTCCTTGAGATAGGCGATTATATCGGTCTGCTCGGGCGCTTCGAACTGTGCCCCCTCCTGTCGCCCGATCTCTAGGATCGAACTGATCATTTTATTCATATTATCGATCGAGTCGTTATTATTTTTAAGCGCCTCGACGTATTTCTCGCTCTCGCGCGGTTTAATCAGCGTCACTTCGTTTTTGGTTTTCATAACCGCAAGCGGGGTCTTAAGCTCGTGCGCAATACCGATAAAAAGCTCTTTTTGATACAAAATGAAGGTCTCGATACGCTCAAGTAGGCGGTTAATGCTGTTTGAAAGCATATTAAACTCGCTCGGGATTTCGGCCCCGTCAATCGGCTTTAGAAATTTTTCATCCACCGAAGCGAGCCTTTGGCTGATCAGCTTAATCGGCATCAGCAGCATGCGCGAGAGAAACATCGCGTAAAACACCACCAAAAATATCATCGTCAAATTTACCAAAATGATGTCGATGAGTATTTGATTTACGATGTTTGCATAGACGTTCACGTCGGCTCGGATGCTTAAAATTTTATCCTTACCATAAGGGTAGTGCAGCTGTAAATAGCTCTTGCCATCCTTGGAGCTTTCGATAAATTTAGGTTTATTGATACTTTCGTTTTCGATGATTTTGCTTTCGTATTCACCGGATGCGCCCTGTAAAAAAGATGAAATTTTATCCGGAGGCACGGAGGCATCCACGATTTTTTGCGCTCTTAGGATTAAATTTTGAACGGGGGTTTCGAAGATGGTAATTCTCATATAATTATAGAGCATTACCGAAAAAATGACAATTAGCATCAATGAAGCGGATGCTAATTGTATTACAAAGCGGACTCTTAGGCTTTTTGTGGAAAGCAAAATCTATATCCGCGTCTGCGAACGGTCTCGATCGTAGAGATATTTAGAGGCTTATCCATTTTCTGGCGAATTTGATTGATCGCGACTTCGATGACGTTTGGCGTAACGAGCTCAGGCTCCTCCCAGATAGCGTCTAGCAGCTGCTCTTTGCTTACGATCTGATCGCTGTGGCGCGCCAGGTGAGTTAGCACCTCAAACGGTTTGCCCTTAAGCTCGATCTCTTGACCTAGATATGTGATCTTTTCCTCGTCCGGATCAATGATAAGATCGTCGATTTTGATGATATTTGAGCCGCCGAAGCGAAGTCTAGCCTCAAGGCGCGCTACTAAAACATCAAAATCGAAAGGTTTTTTGATAAAATCGTCCGCGCCCGCGCGAAGCGCTTTGATCTCGCTTTCTTTATCGTCTTTTGCAGATAGCACGACGACAGAGGTGCGCGCGGATTTTTGCTTAACCAATGCGATGAGATCGATGCCGTTGCCGTCAGCTAGCATCCAATCGGTTAGCACCAAATCATAATTTCTAATGCCGATATAATACTCTGCGTCCTTAAAACTCTCGGAAGTATCCGTCTGATAGCCGAACTCCATCAAGCCCTCCGCTATCGTCTTGTTTAAAGTCACCTCGTCCTCGACTATTAAAATTCTCATTTAATTTCCTTACCTTAAAATTTTGCGGCGATTTTAACATATTTTAAGCAAAATTTCAAGATTTTTTAAAGAAATTTTAAAATTTTATCTCTATTTCTGCGCCGACGCTTGCATCTTGTAAAATTTCGGGCTTTAAAATTTTCATATAAAAATAATCCATCGAGCGAAATTTTGAGTGAAACTCCTGCGCGAAGTATTTTAACGCGTCCTCTACGAGGAGAAATTTTTTCTCGCGGAATTCTGCTTTGATATATTCGCAAACCCGCGCGTAGTCGATAAACTCTTGCGCTCCGAACTTCGCCCACACCCACACGCGCTGCTCGCGCTTGCGCTCAAAATCTAGCGTACCGATTATCGCACCGAATTCCAGCTTTTCGATTAAAATTTTAATCATACTACGCGCTTTTCCTCGCCCTTAAGCAGCCTGGCGATATTCGGAGCGTGCTTGTAAAATACGATGAAAACTATCAGAAAGATCGGCGCATGAGTGTTGATCGCCGGCATCTGCGGATGGATCACGTAGCTAGCGATAACTAGCGCAAGCGCCGCTGCGAGCGATGCTACGGATGAAATTTTAACCGTCTTGCCGACTACAAACCAAACTACAAGCGCGATGATAAGCTCGATAGGAATGAAGCAAGCAAGCACGCCGGCTCCCGTTGCAATGCCTTTGCCGCCGTTAAATTTCAGATACGGGCTAAAGCAATGCCCAAGCACTGCAAAGACCGCCATGCTCCATAGCACGTTTTCGTCAAATCCCAAAGCCCGCGCGATTAGTATCGGCAGGATGCCCTTTAGCGCGTCGCAGGCGACGGTGAGGATCGCGAGCTTTTTTGCTTTTTGCGGATCGCGAGTTTTTAAGACGCGAAGGACATTGGTGGCGCCTATGGAGCCACTGCCCTCGCTTTTGATATCCACGCCGCCGAGGTATTTGCCGATCAAAAGCCCAAAGGGGATCGCAGCGATCAAATACGCCACGAAGTAGCACCAAAAATCTGGCGCCTTAAATGTCCTATATAAAATTCCAAGAATTCCGCTTCCTAGAATTCCATGCTCATCTCCTAGAAAATATTTTGAGCTAGGATCGCAGAGAGCGGCGTGTATGATATTTAAAATTTCACTAAGTTTATCCATAAATTCTCCCTTTAGCTCTTCCAAAGTAGCGAAATTTTCTCGTCGTAAATGTCCGTTTTCTTCGGCGAAATTTCTTTCGTTTCGAGTTTAATGTTTTTTAAATCCAGGCTCTGTTTTAGCAAGTCCACTTCAGCCTCAAATTTCTGCGTAAGCACCTCTAGCTCCTCTTGTAGCGCGCTTAGGCTATTTTCGGCATTTTTGGCTTCGCTTCGTTCGTTTAAAATTTTATGCGCGCTTTTAGCTCCGCTGATTGCTTTAGAGATATTGCCGGCGCTGCGCGAGCGGCCTAAAAACGCGCCTAAGATCGCTCCGCCTATGTTTAGCGCGGCATCCACCCCGCGACTTAGCACGTCGCCCTTTTCCTTTTCATACTTTTCGCTAGCGCGCGAAATTTTATCCTCAAGGCGCGCCTTTTCCTTTTCAAATTTAGCCGCGATCTCATCGGTTTTGGCCTCTAAAGCTTCGTTCGCCTTATCGCCTAGGCGCACGAAAAACTCTTCCCTGCTCTCGCCCGGTTTTGAGAGCAGATCAAGCGCGCTAAAAAGTTCTAACTTTTCGTTGCGGTAGATCCACTCCTTAAAGCTTTTAAGCTGAGCGTTTAAATTTTTTGCTCCCGCGATGAAGCTAGGAAGCGCGCCGTAGAGCGAGCCTGCCTGCTCCTGTCCGCTTAGATTTGCAACTTCTCGCGTGCTAGCCTCGCTCCAATCTATTTCGTTTACGTCCGAAAGCGATAGCAAAAAGGTGCGCTGCTGCGTAAAATCGACTCCTTTGTCGCAAAATCGCATCTTTGCGCTTGCGTATAGATACGGGCTTAGCTCAAAGCTCGCGCCGTAGCTGTAAAGCTGTGAAATTTCAGTAGAAACTACGGGTTTGGCGGCGCCGGCGGATTTGACGCCTTGCGAGGCGCTCGACACGGACGAAATTTCAGCCTTTTTGTCTTTCATTAAATTTGAAATTTGCTCGTTGCTTAAAGGGCCTTTTAGATAGCTTAGCGCAAAGCGCGTCTCGATCACTCGCAGCACATCCTCGTTGATGTTTTTTACCAAAAAATTTCGCTTTTTGAGATTTGAAATTTTCTCCATAAGCACGCTTTTGTCGATCGGATTTGAGCCAATACCGCTTAGGCCGCTGATGACGCGCTCCTTATCCTGTGCGGTTTGCAAGCGCCCGATAAACCACGTACCGATATTGCTAAGCCCCTTATAATCGAGATCGACCGGGTTTTGCGTCGATAATACGCAGCCAAGGCCGAACGCGCGAGCCTGCTTTAGCAGCGTAAGCATCGGGGTTTTGCTCGGCGGATTGCCGTTTGGAGGGAAAAAGCCGTAAATTTCATCCATATAAAGTACTGCGCGTAGCGAGCTAGTGCCGCTGGTGGTGCGCATCCATTTGATCATCTCGCCCAAAAGCAGCGTGACGAAAAACATCCTCTCATCGTCGTTTAGATGCGCGATGGAAAATATATTCGCTCTCGCCCTGCCGTTTTCATCAAAGAGCATCTTGGCGATATTTAGCCGCTCGCCCTCGCACCAAAGCTTAAAACTCGGGCTTGCGATGAGCGCGTTAATCTTCATCGCAAGCGCCATTCGCTTATCGCTCGGAAAGAAGGTATTAACATCGAAAACGCCGATTTTATCGAATGGCGGGTTGCCGATCTGCGCGATGAGATCCACCACGCTCACCCCCTCGCCTTTATTAAAATGATAGGTCAGAATTTGGCTGATCAGCAAAAATTCCGGCGAGCTGAGATTATCGCTAGAAATCCCTGCAAGACTTAGCACGCTAGTGGCGATACCGCCGACGTAGTTGTTCAGATCCTCTTCGTTTAAGCCCTTCGGTGCTTCAAAGTCGCTTAGCAGGCTGATCCCAAGGCCTGCGCTTGATTTGGGTGTATAAATTCTAAAATCAACGCTGTTTTTCAAAAGCTGTACTCGCGCCAGGTCTTGATATGAGCCCTCGATACCTTCGCGCCAAGTATTTGCGGTCTGTTCGGCATACTCGCGCACGCTAAGACCTTTATTTTGCGCCTCAGCCTCATCGATATAAGGCTCAAAATCCTCAGCCCTCATCTGCGGAAAGGTAAGAGCTAAATTTGTCAGATCGCCCTTCGGATCGATGATGATGGATGGGATATTATCGATCGCGGCTTCCTCTAGCAGCGTGATGCCAAGTCCTGTTTTGCCGCTGCCAGTCATTCCGATGATAAGCGCGTGAGTCGTCAGATCCTTGTTTTTATAAAAAAATGGCTCGCCGTTTTCAAGCCCCAGATAAAAAAGCTTTAAATTTTCTTGAAGCGTTTTCATTGCGTTCCTTAAATTTGCAATTTGCGCGACATTATATCATTTAAATTTTTAAATTTAAATTTGCTAAAATGTGCGAAAAATCAAGGAATGGCAAGTGTTAAAAGAAAAAATTAGAAATGGAAAAAGCGGAATTTTACTCTACGGCATCGTTCCGCCTAAAATCACGTCCTCTCAAGACGAGCTCGAGCGCCTAGGTACGGCGTGGTCGCAACGCCTAGGCGAATGCGAATGCGACGGCATCGTCATCTACGATCTACAAGATGAAAGCGCACGCACGAAAGATGAGCGGACCTTTCCTTTTGTGCATACGATCGATCCTGCGCGCTATTACACGCAGTATCTACACACCGATAAAGAAGCGATCATCTACCGCGCGGTAGGCAAATACGACGAGGTGGAATTTTGCGAAATTCTAAGGCATGCCGCAAGCGGGCTGGGTGTTTTCGTGGGAGCGAGCTCTAAAAACGAAGAATGCAAACTGCATCTAAGCCGCGCCTATGAGATCAAGCGACTCGTGGCGCCGCATCTTTGTCTAGGTGGCATCTGCATACCCGAGCGCCATGAAAAGAGCCGCGACGAGCACCTAAAAATCGCGGAGAAGACTGCGGACGGGTGCGAATTTTTTATCACTCAGGCGGTCTATAATGTGCAAAATGCCAAAGATTTCATCGACGATTACGCCGCTTTGGAGTGCAAAAAGGTGCCGATAATCTTTACTTTCACGCCGTGCGGCAGCCTAAAGACGCTTGAGTTTATGAAATGGCTTGGCATCTCGGTGCCAGATTTTCTGCAGCAGCGACTGCAAAGCAGCGTCGATATCTTGCAAAGTTCAACAGCGCTGTGCGCAGAGATGTTTGATTTCATCTATAAATACGCCCTCGCAAAAGGGGTGAGCGTGGGCGCAAACGTCGAGAGTGTCAGCACCCGCCGCGTCGAAATCGAAGCCTCGCTCAGCTTACTAAAAGAGATCAGAAAAATTATCCTTAAGCACGAGAATTTGGGATTTTACGTTATTTAAAATTTAAATCGGGTACACGAGCAACACTCTAGATAGTCCAAGCTAACGGAGGAATTTTAAATAATTTCAGATCGCTTTCTGAAAAATAAATCGAAATTTTATCCGAACGGAATTTGAACTTAAAATTTATAAAAAATTGCCTTAATAATATGCTTTAATACCTGTCGTCCATAACTGTGAGATGATATTTCGTGCTAAAATTTTTCAATGCTTACAATGGCATAGAGCTAGGCCTACCATCAAAACCTATAAATATCTGTAGCTTTCGCACTAAAACTAAACGCATTGACCGCTTCAGTCTGTAGCCGACATGAGCGCGTCCTCTGTCATCCACTATCTACACAGGGATAATGTATATTGTATAACGGGAGATAGCTGGAGATTTTAACGCCTTATAGATATTTAGAGATACGACGCTTCTTCGCTCATGGCATAGCGATCCTTTAAGCCTCGTTTGCGGTATTTGATTAAATTTACTAGCGTTTATGCTAAATTTCAAATCTAAGGCAATTTGATGTTTGCTGTTGTAAGCGTTTTGGTATTTAAATTTTATTCTAAAGCCTATGTGTAGGTCGCTCAAAAGATCCCACATACGCCGCCCGTAAAAATACTTATTGAGCTTTGCAGCTAATCACAAGCCATTAATGTGTAGAATCAGCTGAAAGTAACGCCCATTTAGGCTATCATATTTGATTTCTTTTATATTCTAAAAGCCCGCCGCCAAAAAGCAGCAGACCTAAGACTAACGTCGTTTTACTATCTCAAGCAGAAGCCGATATTTTAACTGCGCAAGATTATAATATGTTTTCAATCACAAACGCCTCATTTTAAAATTTTGAAACCTAACTCGGAATAAATATAAATTTGAAATTAGTTTTATAAATAAGCTTGGAATTTTAACTCTTAAATATGGCGAAATTCAAAGATAATGAAATTTAAAAAGCGCTAGTTTATGCTCTTGCCGCCGAATTTTAAAAGCGCGCTGCCCCACGTAAAGCCGCCACCGAACGCATCAAGTAGCATGAGCGAGCCGTTTTTGAGCCTGCCGCTCTCGTAAGCGTCATTTATCGCCATCGGGATCGACGCCGAGCTCGTGTTGCCGTATTTGCCGATCGTAAGCACGCATTGTTCGTCGCTAAATTCTAATCTCGCCTTGACCGCCTCGATGATGCGTAAATTAGCCTGATGCGGGATAAAAAGATCAACCTGCTCGGGCGAAATTTTATTTTTTGCCAAAATCTCCACAACGTCGTTACTAAGCGTCGGCACCGCTATTTTAAAGACCTCGCGCCCCGCCATCTGCATGAAGCCTAGCTTTTCGTCGATGATTTTTTGGCTGAGTGGATTGACGCTGCCTGGGGCTGCGGTGATGAGAAGATCGCCCTTGCTGCCGTCGCTAGCGGTGTGAATGTCGATGATTTCGTTTTCGTCTGCAGGCGCGATAACCGCAGCGCCCGCACCATCGCCGAAAAGTATGCACGTAGCACGGTCGCTCCAATCGACTATCGAGCTTAGTTTTTCCGTGCCGATTATCAGCACGTGTTTTTTGGCGCCGCTTTCGATGAGGGATTTTGCAAGTTCTAAAAGATAGATGAAGCCAGTACAGGCGGCATTTATATCAAATGCCGTGATACCGAAATTTAAGCCCAGTTTATCCGCAATGACGCACGCAGTCGAGGGCATGCAGAAATAATCGGGCGAGATCGTGGCGCAGATTATCGCATCGATCTCGTTTTTTTGCAAACCGCTACGCTCAATCGCAAGTGCCGCAGCCTTCATACCCAAATCGCTAGTGGTCTCGCCCTTTGCGATGCGGCGCTCGTGAATTCCTGTGCGCTTTACGATCCACTCGTCGTCGGTTTCAACCATTTTTTCAAGATCGAAATTAGTTAAAATTTGACTCGGCGCGTATGCTGCGATCGAGATCATCGAGGCTTTTTTCATTTTTGCTCGTTTGAAGAAATTTCGCTTTCTATCGCGGAGTTGATTTTAGAATCTGCAAATTTAAGTGCTTGAAAGATCGCATTTTTAACGGCTTTCGGAGTGCTTTTACCGTGGCTTATGATGACGCATTCTTTGACGCCTAAAAGCGGCGCGCCGCCGTATTCATCGTAATCCGTGCTTTTCTTGATAATTTTAAAGACGCGCTTCATCAAGATGGAGCCTGCGATGGCGATAGGGGATTTTTTAGTTTCGTTTTTAATAAGTCTGCCGATAGCGCTTGCGACACCTTCGCTGGATTTTAGCATAATGTTGCCGATAAATCCGTCGCACACGACCACGTCTACCGAGCCGTCAAAAATTTGATTGCCTTCTACATTACCGATAAAATTTTGCATCTTCTTAAGCATATGAAAGGTTTCTTTTGTTACCTCGTTGCCTTTACTATCCTCCTCGCCGTTGGATAATAAGCCGATGCGTGGCGCGTTTAAACCCATAATCTCCTTGGCATATGCTTCGCCCATGATGGCGAATTGAAACAAATTCTCGGGCTTACAATCCACATAAGCGCCCACATCCAGCACAAGCGTGCGTCCACCTATGGAATTTGGCATCAGCGTAGCAATCGCCGGGCGCAAGATACCTTTGAGTCTTCCTATGCGAAGCGTAGCAAGACTCATCGTAGCGCCGCTGTGTCCTGCGGACACCACAGCTTTGCATGTGCCGTCTTTTACTAGATCGACCGCTTTAAAGATACTACTCTCTTTGCGTTTGAGAGCGTCGGTTGCGCCCTCTTTCATCTCAAAGACTTCGCTTGCGGCTACATAAGCAATATATTTCTCAAAGCCTTGATCTTGTGGAATAAAAGGCTTGATTTGCGCTTCGTCGCCTACCAAAAACGCATTAAATTTACGCTCTCGCAGCGCATCTACGACTCCGTTTATTATCGGCTCACAGCCGAAATCGCCGCCCATCGCGTCTATAGCAACGGAAATCATCGGATTAATATTCGCCCGTAGTTTTGTTTATTCTATGCGGAATTTTCCAGCTTCCGTCTTTATCTTTAACGGGAATCGGAAGGGTCACTTTGTAGTGAGTGCGTCTTTTCGCCGCACGAGTTTTACTAACTCTTCGCTTTGGAACTGCCATTTTTTCTCCTTTATAAATTTAGTTCTTGCATTCTTCGCAATAAAAATAGTCGCTTTTAAAAGCTTCCGTTTCGCTTCTTAAAATTTCATCCAGATCAACTTCGGCGCCGAAAAACTCCATAACATCCAAGCTTTCGTGCCTTTCGTCGTTAAAAACGCCCTCGCTTAAAAGCAAATTTACGCTCTCATTTACGTCAAGATCAAATTCTTTGCCGCAGCGGTCGCAAATGTATGGAATTTTGCCCTTAATTTCGCCCTTACACTCGATAAACTTAGAGTCTTTTCGTTTTAAATTTCCGCTAAGCTTAAGCCCGTCTCGTGAAATTTCAAACGGCACGGGCATGGCGGAAATTTTAGCAAAAGCGATCTTCACGCAGCACTCTTAGCAAATTTCTCTTTTTGCAAAGAAAAATGCGATCTCGATTTTTGCGTTTTCTAGGCTGTCGCTGCCGTGAACGGCGTTAGCGTCGATGCTGTCCGCAAAGTCTGCTCTGATCGTGCCTTTATCGGCTTTTTTCGGATCGGTAGCGCCCATTAGCGCACGATTTTTAACTACGGCATCATCGCCTTCGAGCACCATTACGACCACCGGGCCGCTAGTCATAAACTCAATCAGATCCTTATAAAAAGGGCGATCCTTGTGAATTTCATAAAATTTACCCGCATCTTCGGCGCTTAGGCATAATTTTTTAGCCGCTGCGATTCTTAGTCCGTGGCTTTCGAAACGATCAATAATTTTGCCGATAACACCCTTTTTAACGGCATCAGGCTTAATAATAGAAAGCGTTTGCTGCATATAATCTCCTTAAAGTGAAAGGCGGATTGTATCGAAAAATAGGTTAAAATTTATTTAAGGATTTAATGAATTAAAATTCCGCGCATTTGATCGCGGAATTTTATCTGCTAAGCAAATACCGGGGTATCTCCGCTGCGCAGATCCGCACCTATACTATCCCTGCTAGGTTGACCCGCTACGATGTCGCTCCAGACGATACAGCCGTCGGTCGGACAGGCGCTAGCGCAAGCTGGCTCGTCGTTGTAGCCTACACACTCGACGCATTTATCGGCATATACGTAGTAGCTATCCTCGCCGCTTGGGTTATCGCTATCGTCCACGATCGCATTTACCGGGCACTCGTCGATGCATGAGCCGCAGCTAATGCAAATATCGGTGATTTTTACAGCCATTGTTTCTCCTTTATCAAAAAATGAAGCGTGATGATAACATACTAAATTTAAAAAATGATAAAATTTAATATTATCAAGTAAATAAATTTTATTATATAAAAATTTTCATCAAATTTCAGCAAATATAAAGTTTTAAAATGTATAATCGCCATCATAAATTTTATTAACAAGGAGAAACAAATGATAGTAACCAACAAAGCCGTTGATTTCACGGCAACTGCGGTTTTAGGCAACAACGAAATAGTCGAGGATTTCAACCTCTATAAAAATATCGGCGAAAAAGGCGCGGTCGTATTCTTTTATCCAAAAGATTTTACCTTCGTCTGCCCGAGCGAGATCATCGCATTCGATCACAGATATCAAGATTTCAAATCCAAAGGTATCGAAGTTATCGGCGTTAGCTGCGATAGCGAGTTTACGCACCTTGCATGGAAAAATACTCCGGTAAATGCAGGCGGTATCGGCAAAGTGCAGTTCCCGCTAGTTTCGGATATCACAAAAGATATCGCGCGCAGCTTCGACGTGCTGTTCGGCAACGCCGTAGCGCTTCGCGGCAGCTTCCTACTCGATAAAGACGGCACCGTCCGCCACGCCGTCATCAACGACCTACCGCTAGGCCGAAATATCGACGAGATGCTAAGAATGGTCGATACGATGCTATTTACAAACGAGCACGGCGAGGTCTGCCCTGCAGGCTGGCACAAGGGCGATGCAGGGATGAAAGCAGACCCTAAAGGCGTCGCGGATTATCTAGGCAAAAATGCGAGCAAACTATAAGTTGTAAAATTCTTCGCGCGGGCATACGAATTCTAGCCGTATAAGGTTTAAATTTGAGCCTTGCATAGGCTATTAAAGCTCGCGAAGCTTTCTAAATTCCGCTGCCAAAATTTTAAGTCGCGGCGGCGGAATTCCAAAAATTCCAAAAATTCCAAAAATTCCAAAAATTCCAAAAATTCCAAAAATTCCAAAAATTCCAAAAATTCCAAAAATTCCAAAAATTCCGTTTCTTGAAATTCTACAAGTAAAATTTCAAAACTGCAAGTAAAATCCCAAATCCTTGGCAAAATTTCACTCATAACAAAGCTCGCAAAATCATACTTTAAACTAGCTTTTGCTACAATCGCGCGTTTTTAAATCCAAGGACAATTATGAAAAAGCTTATATTTTTTATCTCCGCCCTGCTTTGCTCTTTGAGCCTTTACTCCGCAGATACCAACCCGGACGCGCCACTTAAACTCGATCCTAGCGTAGTGCACGGTGAGCTGGCAAACGGCGTGAAATTTTATATCCTCAAAAACGACGTGCCGAAAAATAGTGCGCTTTTTTACCTCAACGTAGCCGCGGGCAGTGTCGATGAAAATGACGACGAGCAGGGCTTAGCGCATTTTGTCGAACATATGGCGTTCAATGGCAGCGAACATTTTGATAAAAACGAGCTAGTCCACACCCTGCAGCGCCTTGGAGTGAAATTCGGCGCCGATCTCAATGCGCAAACAGGCTTTGAAAACACCACATACAACATCCAAGCCCAAGTAAGCGATGAGACGCTAAAGGACGTATTTTTGGTACTGCGCGATTATGCAGGCGGCGTAAAATTTGACGAGAACGAAACGCAAAAGGAAAAAGGCGTCATCTTAGAAGAAGCAAAAAAAGGCTTTGAGAGGCGCTTTTATGAAAAGCGCGCCACATATTTATACCCTAATTCCATATTTTCAAGACGCTTTCCGATCGGACAAAATGAAATCATCAAAGGCGCCACTGGCGAGCAACTAAAAAAATTCTATGCGCGCAACTACCTTCCTAGCGCCATTAGCATCATAGTCGTAGGCGACGTAAAAATTGAGCAGATTAAAAACCTAATCAAGCAAAATTTTAGCTCTCTTTCTGCGCACGGCGAAAAAATCCCGCGCGATCTTAGCCTACGCCCATTTGAAGGCGGGCTAGCAAGCACTGTAGAGCCCGAGCTCGGCACTAATGTCGCTAGCGTGCTTTACGCAGGCAAATATGAGCCGCTAAGAAGCTACGGTGCGCTTAAAAATGAGTGGCTGCAAGCCTACGTATCGAGGCTGATGGAGCTTGGATACGACGCGATGAATGTAAATGCCAAAATTCCGCTTAAAGCCTATTTCGGCTCGGACGATCTGTTTAAAAACCGCAGACTATACAGCATAAGCGCAAATATTTTTAATTTCGACGCCAACGCCACGCTAAGTAGTCTTTTTAGCGCGATCAAAGGGGTGCGCGAACACGGATTTAACAATGACGATTTTGATAGCGTTAAGGCGGAATTTAAACATCAAGTGCAAGCCGATCTGCTTAAAAACGATACACAAAGTGCGCAAATAGGGGCATTACTTGATTTCGTACAAAACGGCAATGTAAAGCTTAGTAAGCAAGACGAGCACGATCTAAGCCTCAAGGCGTTAGAAGAAATAACGCTAGCAGATGTTAATAAATTTTTCTCAAAGATAACAGATGGAGCGAGATTTACGGAGATTATCTCGGCAAAGGATTTGGGCATTAGCCAAAAAGACGCGGAGCTGCTCTACGAAAAAGCGGTGCCGTTTAATTTCGCTGCTTCGAAGCTTGCTTCAAAGCAGCTTGCGGGAGCAGATCTAAAAGAGATGGAATTTAAAGCACAAAAAGGCGCTAGCGACACTGAAATTTTGGAGTTTAAAAACGGCGCGAAGGTAATTTTAAAGCCTCTTAAAAGCGAGAAAAATAAAATCGCCCTCGCAGCCGTTAAAAAAGGCGGCTACGCGCATTTCGGCAAAGCTCGTGGCGAAATTCTAACCGCGCTGCTAAACTCAGGCACCATAGGCGAGCTAAACGAATATGAGGCGGGACGCTTGACCTCAAAATTTGATTATAAGCTAAGATTTAGGATGGATGACGCGGACTGCGGTTTTAGAGGCGCAGGAGCAGATCTGGAGGCGATGGCACACGAGCTTTACGCAAGATTTAGCGAGCCACTAATTCATGCAAGCTCGCTTACAAAATACAAAACCGACGCGCTTTCGGCTATCGCGCTACGAGACGAGACGGCGGAATTTAAATTCGGCGAGCAAATTTTAAAATCGCTATATTCGGGAGATACGGCTCGCAAGCGGCCGCTTGGCGTGGATGACGTAAAGAGCGCAAATATTGCCGATTTACAGCGCGATGCGAATGAAATTTTTTCAGGCGCTGGAGATTTTATCTTCGTGCTTAGTGGCGATTTTGAGCCTGCACGCGCAAAACAAATCCTAGCCAAATATATCGGCAATCTAAAGCCAGGCGTAAACAGCGCTACGCCTAAAACTTTGATGCTAAATACTTCTAGCGGCGAGATTGTGCAAGATTACGGCGATAGTGATAAAAGCGAAGTTCGGATGATTTTTTCAAACTATGAGCTGCAAAATTTCGACTTTTCAGACACTTATAAATTTCAAGCGTTAAAAAGCGTGCTAAGCAATCGCATCGTCGAGCAGATCCGCGAGGCACGCGGACAAATTTACTCGGCGATGGTGCATAGCGCCTATGTGCGTGAGCCACAAATCGCAGCGAGCTTGAATGTATCATTTTCTACCGAGCCGAAAGACGCCAGTGCGGTTGCAGCAAGCGTGAGTGAAATTTTAAAGCAGATCGAAAGCTCCGGCGCGAAAGATAG
The DNA here is from genome assembly GCF_018374135.1 of Campylobacter gracilis. Lineage (GTDB taxonomy): Bacteria > Campylobacterota > Campylobacteria > Campylobacterales > Campylobacteraceae > Campylobacter_B > Campylobacter_B gracilis_A. The sequence goes on from NZ_JAHAFS010000003.1 coordinate 53,045, forward strand.
CGAGCTGGCAAATTTCAAAAAAGCGCAAATTTTATCGACTAAAAGAGCTGCGCAGACGAATGATTTTTGGCTTGCCAATATCACTGTGCACGAGCTTTACGGCTATCCGCTCTATGACGAAAAAAGCTACGCAGCAAGCATAAACGCAGTAAAAAGCGCGGACGTACAGGAAGCGGCGCAAATGCTAAGCGGTAGGCTATTTACGGCGATTTTAAATCCAAAGGAGCGTTGATGTTTGCTTCATTTTTTAAAAACAAAAAATGGGCATTTTGGGCATATTCGGGAATATTTTTTCTAATTGCGATTAATTGGTATCAAACTACCTTAAATGTGAAAATAAACGAATGGTACCGCGCGTTTTATGATATGTGCCAAAACATAGATCGTCATACACTAAATGATTTCTATACACAGATGAAAGTTTTTTTATGGATAGCGATGCCCTACGTAGTCTCTGCGATTTCAGAACGATATGCAGCTCGTATTTGGACATTTAAATGGCGGGAAGCGATGACCTTTTCTTATTTTTCATACTGGAAAAAGGTAGGTAAAGATATCGAAGGAAGCTCGCAACGTATCCAAGAAGATATCTTTCGCTTCTCAAGAACTATCGAGGAAATGGGTACGAGAGTGCTTTCGGCAGCTATGACACTGTTTGCATTCATACCTGTGCTATGGGGGCTTAGTAGCAACGTTCCTTTTGAATTTCTAAAAAAAATTCCGGGCTCACTTGTTTGGATTGCACTTGCAATCAGCATCGGTGGACTAATAATTTCTTGGCTGGTTGGCTGGTATCTACCGAGACTGGAATACAACAATCAAAAGGTCGAGGCGGCCTTTAGAAAAGAACTTGTTTTTGCGGAGGAGGATAAGATAAATTACGCAAGCGAGGAAAAAATTCTTTCATTATTTGATAAGATCAAATATAACTATTTTAAACTGTATCTGCATTACTGTTATTTTGATATGTGGTTCAACTCATTTTCGCAATTTCTAATGATCGTACCTTACTTGATAATGGGTCCTGGGTTATTTACTAAGGTAATTACACTTGGAGTTATGGTGCAGGTAAGCAACGCCTTTAATCAGGTGCGCGGTAGTTTTAGTATTTTTATGAATAACTGGACGACGATCACGGAGCTGCGCTCAATCCATATGCGACTTAAAGAGTTTGAAAAAAATATCGATTACAAGGGCTAGATAAAATTTCGCCCGCACTTTGCGACCCAAAATTTCACTTTCTAAATTTAAAGTGAAATCCCAGGCCGCAAGCTTTTAAAATTTCTACGCTTTTACTGCTCTCTTTTTTCGTGATGAGTAATGTTTAGCTTTATAAATTTATAGCTTCCTACGAGTAAGATTATCCAAATCGCGATGAAAACTAAAGATTTGATCATTTTTAATCCTTAAAATTTTTATAATGCGGCGCATAAAAAGCGCCGCCGATATGAAATTTAACTAAGCGCAAAAGCGCGCAGTGCCTCGCCACCACACGGCGCGCGGAAACCATGCTGGAGCTGGCGCGCCTAATAATGCTCGTTAGCAAGCCCTTCTTTATCGAGCTTCTTAGCATCCATTGCGCGCCAAACGTAGCTGATGTATCCGAGTACGAAAGGCACCAGAAACGACACGTAAAACATCGTCTTAAGCGTATAGAGGCTCGAGCTTGCATTTGCCAAAGTAAGAGAGCTTTGTAGGTCGAAATTTGACGGATAAAACGCCGTGTGATTTAGTCCTAGGATCAAAAATACGCTCGTTACCGCGCATACGACGCCCATGCCGTAGAAAAATATCCCGCGCACGCTGCTTGTAAATGCGCCTTTGACGATGCCCACCAGCACCAGCACGACGCCCAGCAGCAGCAAGACTAGCGCCACAGGCAGGCTTAGGTAGTTATGCAGATACTTAAAGCTCTCAAGGCTTACGACGCCGTCGGCGCCGATCGCGTAGCCCTGCTTTAGCAAAACCCACGCCAAAAACGCGATGAAAAAAACCAAAAACGCGCTAGCATTAAATTTAAGCGAGGCTTTGAGCTTGGCGATCATTTCGGGCTCGGCGATATTGTTCATCAAATATAAGCTCGCTCCCGTCCTAGCGCAGAAAAATAGCGCAAACCCCAAGATGTAATTAAACGGATTTGCTAGCGCTTCAAGCCCGCGAGCGGAGTTTTTCCACTGCACGAAATTATTATCGCCCAGCGCAAACTCGCTACCGCTAAAAAGCGTTGAGACGATGATACCAAGCAGGATCGTGCCCAGCGAGCCGTTTATAAAAAGAAAGGCTTCATAAGTTTTAGCGCCCAAGAAATTATCGGGCTTTTTTCTGTACTCGTAGGCGACGGCTTGGATTATAAAGCAAAAAAGCAGAGCCATCCACGCCCAATACGCCCCGCCGAAGCTAGTCGCATAAAACAGCGGAAACGCCGCAAAGCACGCCCCGCCGAACATCACGAGCGTAGTAAACGTGAGCTCCCATTTCTTGCCGATGGAATTTATTATAAAATCCTTCTCGGTTTCATTTTTCGCCAGCGTAAAAAGCAGCGTCTGACCGCCCTGCACGAAGAGCATAAAAACCAAAATTCCGCCCAGAAGCGAAACCACGCACCACCAATAAATTTGAAAAATTTCGTGCATCTTAAAATCCTATCTTTATCTGTTTTAGCATGATCTTTATCTCGGCTATGAATAAAACCGTAAATAAAACCGCAAAGAGCATAAACGAGATCATTATATTCGTCCCCGCCAGGCTAGTAGCCGCAACGCCCACCGGCATGAGATCTTGTATCGCCCACGGCTGGCGCCCTACTTCGGCTACTATCCAGCCCGCCTCGCACGCGACGTATCCCAGAGGGATGCTAAATACGCAAAGCCATAAAATTTTCTTGTATTCGGCGAGATTCTTTCGCATCGCCAAAAATAGCGTCACGAAAAATAGCAAGATAAAATAGCTTCCCAGAGCCACCATCACGTGGAAGCTATAAAAGGTAAGCGCCACGGGAGGAACGATCTGCTTCGCGTCGTCAAGGTAGCCGTAGCCTAAATTTTGCATATTTTGGTTACCGAATAAAATTTCGCGCGCCTGCTGCATCGCAGCGGTATCATTGGCGTCTTTGGCGACCTTATAATCCTTTAGCGCTTGCAGGGCGATTTTGCCTTTTTTGATCTTTTTATCCGCGCCTTCGATGCCGAATTTTTCATTTCCGAATACCAGATCATCGATGCCCGGCGTGAAATTATCAAGCCCCCTCGTGGCCATTAGCCCTAGCGCATAAGGCGCTTTAATCTCAAATAAAAACGGCTCTTTATCGTCTCCCGCGGTTTTGCTCGGATTTAAAACTCCCGCCGCAACGATGCCCGCGTTTACTTCGCCTTTATACAGACCCTCCATCGCCGCAAGCTTCATCGGCTGCTTTTGCGCGACCTGATAGGCGCTCTCGTCGCCGCTAAATAGCACGAAAAGCGAGCTTAGCATACCGAAGCTTGCCGCTACGATGAAGCTTTTTTTAGCAAGCGCGAAGTCTTTGTTTTTTAGCATATAAAACGCCGAAATTCCAAGCACGAAAAGCGCCGCGGTAATATAGCCGCCGCCGACGGTATGTAAAAATTTGGCCACTCCGAAGTGAGATAGCGCGATATCTAAAAAATTGCTCATCTCGTTGCGCATCGTATCGGGATTAAAGCTCGTGCCAACAGGGTTTTGCATCCAAGCATTCGCAATTAGAATCCAATACGCGCTTAAATTTGATCCGATCGCCACGAGCCAGGTTGAAAGAAGATGAAATTTCTTGCTTACGCGATCCCAACCGAAAAACATTACCGCAAAGAAGGTAGCCTCTAAGAAAAACGCGAGCAAGCCCTCGATCGCAAGCGGCGCGCCGAAGATGTCGCCCACGAACCAGCTATAATTCGCCCAGTTGGTGCCGAACTCAAACTCCATTATGATGCCGGTCGCGACGCCGATGGCAAAATTTATACCGAAAAGGCGCAGCCAAAATTTAGTGATCTTGAGCCACTCCTGCTTACCGGTCGCGACATATAGGCTCTCCATAAACGCCACGATAAAGCTAAGCCCCAGCGTTAGGGGCACGAAAAGAAAGTGATAAAGCGCCGTGAGCGCAAACTGCGCCCTCGACCAATCCACGCTAGCAAGCTCTTGCATTCCTACTCCTTAGTCAAATTTTTATAGATGAAATCGATTTTTTCTTGATCGGTTTTAAATTTAGAATCCAAGTTTTCGTTGAAAATGAAAAATTTAAGTAGCACAAAAATTATAAATAGCTTGATCAAAATCACCGCCCATAGTGTTTTGCCAAGCTTCATCGAAGCAAATCCGTGCGCGTAAAATTTTAAAATTTTACCGAAAAACATCAAATTTTAACCTTTAGCAATTATTAGTTTATATTTTTTATTGTATAACAATTAATTAAAATTTAGCTTTAAATTTTGAAATTTTGGTAATAATTTTATCTTTTTAATAAACGCCTCGGTCTTGCGCGATCTCGCTCAAGTAAGTTTTATGGTATAATTCACAATCACATTTTACTTAAACTGCACAAAATTTTAGAATAGAACATATCAAGAAGCAAGTAGAAAAATATGCGAGGTTTTGCCAAGCATCTTTGTGCCTAATTTGTAGCTATTTTAATAGAATTTTTTTCCAGGCAAATTAACGCGCCTCAGCTGAAAGCAGACGTAAGAATTTTAAAATCAAACGCCCAAAGCTACACGATACAAAATTTAAGAACGGATAATTAACTCGACGCAAAATTTAAAGCATTTCGTTAGGCTAGGCGGATAATTGAAAAGCCTAAGAGCCGATTTAGCGTAAATTTGCAGCATGACTCATCAGCGCCATAATCTCTGCTAAGTCGAATTTGCCGCCGAAAAAGAGATTGAAAGCAAGCGCGCCCTGATTTATCAGCATCTCTTTACCGTCTTTTGTAGGCAAATTTTTTGCGCGTGCGGCTTGCAAAAACGGAGTCTGCTTGCCATAGATCGCATCAAAAGCAAATTTTGCGCGGGATAAAATTTCATCTATTACCCCCTCGGGCGCAGGCAGCGCGTCATCTTTGAGTCCCGCGCCGGTGGCATTGACGATCAGATCGTAGTCTTTGGATCTAAAATTTTCATAAGTAAAAAATTCCTCGCAGCCGAAGTCAAAATCTTTTGCGCTGCGATTTAGGATGTCAAATTTCACGCCGTTTTTGCTTAGCGCGTAGCCGATTGCCCGCGTCGTGCCGCCCGCGCCTAAAATAAGCGCGTTGCGAATCTCGCCAAAGCCCAAGATCGCGCAGAAAAACCCCTGCGCATCGGTGTTAAAGCCGTGCAGCGCGCCGCCTTTTAGCACTAGAGTGTTAACCGAGCCGATCCTCTGCGCAGCCTCACTTAGGACATCGCATGCTTTAAATGCGTCAAGCTTAAAAGGCACGGTCACATTCGCGCCCGTAAGCTCTAAAGCTTCAAATTTAGCTCGCAGCTCCTCGCCGCGCTGCAGCAAAACTCGCCCATAGTAGGCGTCTAGGGCTAGAAATTTTATAGCGTAATTATGAAGTAGCGGCGAGAGAGAGTGGGCGATCGGGTTGCCGAAAACCGCAAATCTGTCCACTATTTCACTCGGTAGATATACGCTCCGCTATTGATGCTGCGCATATCGCTAAGCGCCTTTTGTAGCGCCTCGCCCTCAAAAGGCCCGACTAAAATTTTAGTCACGCTCTTGCTTCCGACATGAGTTTGCAAAGCGATCGGATTATAGCCTTTTTTGGTGATTTTTTTGGTATCAGACCCGTTTGGATCGTAGGCATTGGATGCGAAAACCTGCACATAACTGCCGTTTGCCACGCTGGTGCTGGTGCTCTTTGCTGCAACGCCAGCCTTTACGCTCTCACTTTTAGACTCTAGCTTACTAGCTTCTTTTTTAGGCTCAGGTTTTGCTGGCTCTTTCTTGGTCTCAGCTTTAGCATGTTCCTTTTTAGCTTCCGTTTTTGAAGGCTCTTTTTTAACTTCTGTTTTTGCTTGTTTTTCAGGTTCTTTTTTAGGCTCTACTTTCTGCTCAACTTTTCTAATTTCGGTTTTAGAAGGTTCTTTTTTTATCTCGTCTTTTGCAGACTCTTTTTTAGGCTCGGACTTTTTTACATCCGTTTTTTCAGGCTTTTTGGCTTCGTCTTTAGGCTCAATCTTTTTACTTTCTATTTTAACTTCGGATTTTTTTGGCTCTTCTTTGATTTCGGGCTTTTGGATTTCTACTTTCTGTGCTTCAGGCTGAGCGCTTGCGACGACCTTGCTTTCAGAATTAGGCTCTTGGGTTTTTATCTCTACTTTGGTTGGAGCTGCAGATGCTGTATTGGGTTCTGATTTCACTTCTACAGGCTCAGGCTGCGAAGGCTCGGGTTTTTGAACTTGTACGGCAGGCTTTTGCTCCGCTTTGGCAAGCTCTTCTTCACTAGGCATAGTAAGACCTGCGTTAGTATCAATATCGTCTTTATTAATAGCCTTCATTATGATTAAAATGATTAAGAATAAAACTACGACGCCGGCTGCGACGGTAAGACCTTTTTTTAAATTCGCGTTCTTATCGACATTGCCGCTATTGATCACTATGTCGTCTATGCTGCTCATATCGAAATTTTTGTCGTTCATACTCTCTCCTAAGATTATTATTTACTTTGTAAATTTTACCACGCAAAATTTACGAAATAAATAATTCGGGTAAGCTTACCCGAATTTATTAAATTTAATACATCGCGCGGTCGTAGATGATAAAGCGGTGCGCCAAATCCCGCACTTCCTCTTTAACCTGCGCCTGAAGCTTGGAATTTGAGATGTCGCTTAGCACGTCGGCGATTTTATTTCCGATAAACTCAAATTCTTTCTCTTTCATGCCGCGCGCGGTAAGTGCGGGGCTGCCGACGCGGATACCGCTGGTGACGAACGGACTGCGAGTCTCGCCCGGAACGGTATTTTTATTCGTCGTAATACCTGCGTTTTCAAGCGCGGCGCTAGCGTCCTTGCCGCTAAAATCTCTATTTAAAAAGCTCATTAAAATCAGATGGTTATCGGTGCCGCCGCTAACGAGATCAAAGCCGCGCGCAACCAGCGTCTCGCCCAAAACTCTAGCGTTTGCCTTGACCTGCTTGGCATAGACCTTCCACTCGGGGCTTAGATTGTGTTTAAAGCCCACCGCCTTAGCGGCAATGACGTGCATTAGCGGGCCGCCTTGGATACCCGGAAAGATCGCCGAGTTGATCTTTTTGGCGAATTCCTCGTCGTTGGTCATTATGATGCCGCCGCGCGGACCGCGAAGCGTCTTGTGCGTGGTCGAGCTTACGACGTGGCAGTGCGGAAACGGATTAGTATGTTCGCCCGCGACGACGAGCCCAGCGACATGCGCTACGTCGGCAAAAAGAAACGCGCCCACGCTATCTGCGATCTGTCTAAATTTAGCAAAATCTATCTCGCGCGTATAGGCGCTTGCGCCGCAAACGATCATCTTTGGCTTTACGATCTGAGCGATCTCAAGCACCTTGTCGTAGTTTATGCGACCGTCAAGCTCTACGCCGTATTCGAAGCTATCATACATCTTTCCGCTGCTTGAGACCTTCGCGCCGTGCGTCAAATGCCCGCCGTGGCTAAGCGACATGCCTAAAATTTTCTCGCCAGGTTTCAAAAACGCGGCATAGACGCCTTGATTGGCTTGACTGCCGCTGTTTGGCTGGACGTTTGCAAACTCACAGCCGAAGAGCTTTTTGCAGCGATCAATCGCGATCTGCTCAATCTCATCTACGAACTCGCAGCCGCCGTAGTAGCGCTTGCCTGGATAGCCCTCGGCGTATTTGTTCGTTAGCACCGAGCCCATCGCCTCCATCACCTCGGGATAGGTAAAATTTTCGCTTGCGATCATCTCCAAATAATCGCACTGGCGGGCAAGCTCTTTGTTGGTTAGACTAAAAATTTCATTATCGAATTTTTCTAAATTTGACACGTTCACTCCTTCTCTAAATTTAGCGGCCTCATCGCAGGGAATAAAATCACGTCGCGGATCGATTTTTTATTCAGCAAAATCATCGCCAAACGATCGATCCCAAGCCCCCAGCCGGTAGTCGGCGGCATCGCGTAGCTAAGCGCGCGAACGTAATCCTCATCCATCTCGTGAGCCTCGTCGTCGCCCGCATTTTTGGCGTCGATTTGAGCCTTAAATCTGGCATATTGATCGAGCGGATCGTTCAGCTCGTTAAAAGCATTGGCTAGCTCCTTGCCTGCGATGTAAAGCTCAAATCTCTCGGCTATCTGCGGATTTTCGTCGCTTCTGCGCGAAAGCGGGCTGATCGAGATCGGAAAATCCACGATGAAGGTCGGATTTATGAGCTTAGCTTCTACATAATTATCAAAAAGTTCGCTCTGTAGGTGGCCTAGATCGAGCTTTTCATTGACTTCAAACCTATCCTCTTTGAGTTTAGCGATGATCTTTTCGCGATCATTTACGATCTGCGGCTCGATACCGCCTATCTGCGTAAGCGCGTCGAGATACTTTATGCGCGCAAAAGGTTTTGAAAAATCGATCTCGCGCTCATCGTAGATTAAAATTTCGCCCAGCCCGAGCCTCTTAAATAGCGCTTTAAATAGCTCCTCGGTTAGGTTCATCGCGTCGTTATAATCATGCCACGCCCAGTAGAATTCTATGCTGGTAAACTCTGGATTGTGTGTCAGATCCATACCCTCGTTGCGGAAATTTCGATTGATCTCAAAGACCGCCTCCATTCCGCCTACGACGAGGCGCTTAAGATACAGCTCCGGCGCGATACGCAGATAGCGATCGACGTCGAGGGCGTTGTGGTGCGTGATAAATGGCTTAGCGTTCGCGCCGCCTGCGATTGGGTGCATCATCGGCGTTTCGACCTCTAAAAATCCGTGTTTTTCAAAAAAGCTGCGGATCTCGCTAACGATGATCGAGCGCTTGATAAAATCCTCGCGGATCTCCGGGTTCATTATCATATCGAGATATCTTTGGCGGTAGCGCATCTCGATATCGACAAGGCCGTGAAATTTCTCCGGAAGCGGGCAGATCGCTTTGGACGCGAGCGTTATTTTGCTAGCATGGATCGAAAACTCGCCCGTTTGGGTGACGAAAGCGTATCCGCGCACCAAAATTATATCGCCTACTTCGAGATTTTTCTTAAATTTAGCGTAATCCTCCTCGCCGATACTGTCGCGAGAGTAATAAATTTGAATATTACCGCTTTGATCTTCTATGTTTGCGAAGGTGGATTTACCCGCGACGCGCTTTAGTTTTAACCTTCCGGCAAGGCTTACCTCCTCGCTCGCTTTTTTATCCTCGGTATCTTTGATGTAGCCGAATTTCTCTTTAAACTCGGCTATGCTCATATCTTTTTTTAGAAAGTGTGGATAGGGATTAGCCCCTAAATTCCGAAGTTCCGACGCCTTGTCTATCCTTTGGATTTCTAACTGGCTATCAAACAATCTACTTCCTTTTTGCCGCGCATTCAGGGCAAATTCCATACAGCTGCATCATGTGCCCCGTAAGCGTAAATCCATGCTCTTTGGCGACGGCAAGCTGTTTTCGCTCAATAGTGGCATCTTGAAATTCTATGATCTTGTTGCAACTTTTGCAGATGAGATGGTCGTGGTGAGGCTTGTTGGCAAGCTCGAATTTCTTGCCCTGTGCGCCAAATGAGATCGACGTCGCCATGCCTGAATCTTCAAGCAAATTTAAGGTACGATACACGGTCGCTATGCCTACGTTTAGCTCCGGAAATTTCGCTTTGATCTCGTTGTGAAGCGCCTCAGGCGTGAAATGTTTGTTATTGTTATAAAGCGTGCGGAGTAAAACCTCGCGCTGCTTGGTATATTTTAGACCGCTAGCGGCAAGCGCCTTTTTAAACTCAACAATTAGAGCGTCAAACTCTAAATTTTCGATTTTTGCATTCATAATTTTGTCCTTTCTGTAGAATTTACTTCTGAACTGGCGTTAAAATCGCTAGATTCAGTGCTTTGATTTTGATCCGAGTTCATACGGGTGGTAGAATTTTGATCTTTTAAGAGCTTATCATCCATCTTAGAACCGATAAAATCCAAGCTTTGTTTGATCTTCGGATCGTCTTTGAGATTTAAAATCCAATTTCCGATTTTTAAGAAAATCGGCGCAGTTTTGCTGCTTTCAAAATACTTTTTGGTCTGTTCATTCATCGACATAGGACCGCTTGCAAGCGTAACAATAACGGCAAAAATTAAGAAAATTTTACTTACGCTAAAAACGAAACCGCCGATCTTATCGACAAATCCGAGTCCGCTCCATTTAAAGAATTTTGAAATGATTTCGCCTATAATCAGACACGAGATCCATACGCCAAAAAGCACAGCGATAAAGCCGATGAGAACCTGCGTCGTATCGCCCGAAAGCACGCCGTTTGCATTCTGTAAAGCTGGAATTTTTGCTGCAATCCACTCGCCCGCCATAGTTTTATAGCGCATCGCGGCAAAAAGACCGCCGATGAGACCCAAAATTCCAAAAATTTCTTTTACGATGCCGTTGGTGATACCACGTAATCCGAAGAGCACTACGAGTACCAAACAGCCGACGTCGAACCAATTAATACCTTCCATCAAGCACCCACCACGCCTATTAGCTCTTGCAGGTTAGTCGAGTACCTAAACGCCGTGTCTTTTGAAATTTGATTTGCACGGATCGCTTTAACCATCGCTTGAGTTTGAGTTATCATACCGGTAGATTGCTGATTTAGCTGCATTTGAGAGTAAATTTGATGCACCTTGTTTTCGCGGATTAGATTCGCTACGGCATTGTTATTGAGCAAAATTTCATGGATCGCGATACGTCCGCCGCCAAGCTTTGGCAAAAGTGATTGCGAAATGACTGCGGTAAGCGATACAGAGAGCATATTTCGCACTTGGAGCTGCTCGCCGCCATCAAAGCTATCTATAATACGGTTGATCGTTTGCATCGCGGAGTTGGTGTGTAGTGTACCAAATACCAAGTGACCGGTCTCTGCAGCGGTAATGGCGATCGAGATAGTCTCTCTATCGCGCATCTCACCAACTAGGATAATATCCGGGTCCTCACGCAAGGCAAATTTTAACGCATTAGCGTAGGAATGGGTATCAGTGCCAATATTTCTGTGAGAGAAAAGCGCTTTTTTATTGGTATGGACGAACTCGACCGGATCTTCGACGGTAATGATGTGTTTGCGCTCTTTTTCGTTGATCTCGTTTAGCATCGCGGCAAGAGTAGTTGATTTACCGCTACCAGTAGGCCCGGTAACCAAAATCATACCTTTTTCGTGCTTGACCACCTCTTTAAAAATCGTAGGGGCTTTTAAATCGTCCAGACTAGGAATATCGATAGGAATAATACGAAATGCAGCAGCCAAATCGCCGTTCATAGTGTAATAGTAATTTCCACGGAAGCGTCCGATATTAGGAAGCTCGATCGCAAAGTCGAGCTCTTTATTTTCCTCGAGTGCACTTTTTTGAGCATCGGTAATGAGCGCGTAGCAGATATACTCTATATCCGTGCCCTTAAGCGGATCCATGGCAAGCGGGCGCAATGTTCCGTCGATACGTATTTGAGGCGCCGAGCGCGAAACTAAGTGAAGGTCGCTCGCTTTGTTAAAAACGACGGTTTTTAGTAGGGTTTCGATATCTACTAAATTTCTTTGAACTTCTTCCATAAAATTCCTTTCAATCTATGATTTTCGGTACTACGAAGTAGCCGCCTTCGGACTGTGGAGCATGCTTTAAGACGCTTTCTGCGACGTCGCTTTTGCGTGGAATATCTTTGTGAAACGGAGTACCGCCTTTCAGCGTAGTGATAGCCGCCTCGCCGCTTTGCAAATCCAGCTCATTTAGAATTTCTACAAAATCTACGATATTATTTAATTGCCCTTTAAATTCTTCTCGCTTAGCATCTGGAATTTTAAGAGCAGATAGCCTTTCCAGCTTGCTTAGCAAGGTATCGTCTATTATCATAACTTTCCTTTTTCTGATAAATGCGACATTATATCATAAAAATTCTTTATCTTAGGCGGTATTTAAAATTTTTTATGCTACAATTACGCCGATTTTCTCAAATAAAGGACTAAATTTTGGCTTTAAAAGACGACATCGAAGGCGTGAAAAAAGAGATTGGCACAGAAGAGCAGTTTCTAGAAAGCGTCATAAAAAGTGAAATTTTCGTAAAAAAATACAAAAAGCCGCTGATATTTTTGGCTGCGGTTTTGATCGTAGCTTTTATCGGATATTACGCAAATGAATTTCTAAGCGATCGCCGCATAGCAAGTGCTAATGCGATCTATGACGAGCTGCTTAACAAGCGCGACGACACTAAGCTAGCCGAGCTTAAGCAAAAAGATATAAATCTATACGCTCTTTATATTTTGCAAAACGGCTCTGCAGACGAGCGAGCGGCGCTAGAAAATACCCAAGGCATCGATGTTATGCTAAAAGAGATAATAAATCTGCAAAACGGCAAGCAAGGCGGGGTGCTACTCGCCGATTACGATTCTTTGCTCAAAGGCTACGACCTGCTAAAAGAAGGCAAAATCGAGCAAGCTCACGCAGAGCTAGATAAAATTCCGCTCAACTCGCCAGTTCGTCAAATCGCACTTGCTTTGAAACACTATGGAGGCAATAAATAATGAAAAAAACGCTGATATTTACGCTTTTACTATCGTTTTTATTTTTAGGCTGCTCGACGAAGCGCCAGTATTTCGAACCTAGCGACGAAAACATCACAGGTGATATGAAATTTAACGGCTCACTGCCATCGGAAATCGTAGCGGTTAGTAAAGATGGCGCGACGCTAAAAGACGGCGAAGTCATCTCTAAAAACGGGTTGGTGAAAAATTTCAAAGTCTTAAAAAGTGAGAAATTTTTAGGCGAATATGACGGAAATTTCGTCGTAACCGATATCAATGGCACGCTTAAAGTAGTTAGTGGCACAGGCGCCGTAAAATTTGAAAAAGCCCTCGGCAGACAAGCGCTCAGTGCAAATATACACGGCGATGATTTGGCTTTAGTGATGAGTGATGATTCGATCATGCTTATCAAGCTAAGCTCGGGCGCAGTGGTACTCGATCATAAAGTCGGCGATGCATTCGCAATCGATTCGCGCGTAGCGTCACCGCTATTTATCAACCAACTTATCGCTTATCCTGCGCTAGATGGACTAGTCAGCATCGCAGAAAACGTAGGTGGGCGCTCGGCACGCGATTTCGTCGTGAGTAACCAGCCATTTTTTAACAACATTATCGCCTTAGAAAACAAGGGCGATAACCTTTATGCCGTAACTGCCACTAGGCTAATGCTAGTAAGTCCTGCGGGCAATAAAAATCATAACGTAGACATCAAAGACGTGATTTTTAGTGGCGATAGAATTTATCTTTTCTTAAAAGACGGCAGAGTCGAGCTACTCGATCGCGGACTAAATTTGATCAAATCGCGCAAATTCACCTTCGCGCAGTTTAGCGGCGCACTGCTTAGCGGCGGCTATTTGTATATCATCGAGCGCAACGGCTACGTCATCCGTGTAAATGAAAATTTAGAGGGACAAGCGATCTACGAGCTAAATGGCGAGTTCGATGATAAGTCCTTTATAGCAGGCAACTCGTTTTACTACGACGATAAAATTTTAAATTTTGATGCTAGATAAAATTTCAAAACTCTGCGTTCGCGAAGACCTTTTGCTTCAAAAATTCCAAACGCTAGATATCGCTAGCTTCACACGCTCGCGCTCATACGGCGCGTATTTCGGCGTGGATCTGAAAAGCTACAACGTCCTTTTATTTATGCGCGACGCAAAATCTCGCTTTGTAATGCGCGACGCGGAATTTCTGCTCTCGCTCGCAAACGACATTAGCGCAAGCCTAGGCAAGGTCGTGAAAAAGCGCGTGCTGTTTTACAACTCGCAAATGTGCTCTAAAAGCGCGAAATTTTTAAAAGAAAACGGATTTAGCCTCTATGCTTTTGTGTGACATAGGAAATTCCAGGGTTAAATTTTATAAAGGCGGCGTAACGCAAAGTATGCCCGTAGCGGAGTTTATGCGGTATGAGCCTAAGGAGCGAATTTTTTTCATTAACGTCAATGATAGCGTGAAAAAAAAGCTGAAAAACCCTCTGTTTGTCGATCTGGCGCCGCACTTTGAGCTAAAAACCGCCTACCGCGGGCTTGGGATCGACCGCATAGCGGCGTGCTCGGCCATAAACACCGGCGTCGTCGTCGATGCGGGCAGCGCGATCACCGTGGATTTGATGTTTAAAAGCTCGCACCTAGGCGGATTTATAATGCCGGGCATTAGCACGCTTTTAAAGTCGTTCGCGAGCATTGCACCCGTGCTGGACGTAACGCTTTCAACCAATATCGATCTGGACCCGCTACCGCAAAAGACCGTAAACGCCGTAAACTACGGGATTTTAAAGCCGATCGTGCTTGCGATCGAAAACATCGCGGGCAATAATAAAATTTACTTCACTGGCGGTGACGGAGCCTATCTGATGCGGTATTTTCGCAACTCGATCTATGAAAAGGATCTGATCTTTAAATCGATGGTGAGCTTGATCGCAAAAAAGGGGCTCGCATGATAGCCATAGCGCTTCCCAAAGGCCGTATAGCCGACGATACGCTTAAAATTTTCAAAACCATTTTCGGGCTTGATTTTGCTTTCGAGGATCGCAAACTCATAATGCAAGAGGGCGATTTTAAATTCCTCTACGTCCGCAACCAAGATATCCCTACTTACGTTATGGGAGGCGCGGCGGATATCGGCGTAGTGGGGCTTGACGTGCTTGAGGAGCATCGCCCGGACGTACTTACGCTGCTTGATCTTAAAATCGGAAAATGTCGCGTCTGCGTGGGCGTGCATGCGGGCACCCAGCTAAACTACGGCGCTCCGAGCCTAAAAATCGCTACAAAAATGCCTAACATTACTCGCGAGTACTTCGCCTCCAAGGCAGTCGCCGTAAATATCATCAAACTCTATGGCTCGATCGAGCTAGCCCCGCTCATAGGGCTTGCCGATGCTATCGTCGATGTCGTGGAGACCGGCGCTACGATGAAGCAAAACGGGCTGCAACCCGCAGAAACCATAATGCAAAGCTCCGCGCACCTCATCGCCAACAAAAACAGCTTCGTACTAAAACGCGATGAAATTTTAAACCTGCGAGATAAACTAGCCCGCACGATCGCGTAAATGCTCGCTTGCCCGCCGCACGGTGCCTGCGGCCGGCGCGGCGTATTTTACGCGAGTAATCATCGTCGCCTTGGCGCGCTGTCGTTTAAAAAACCACTGCTGCGTATAAAATTACGGCGCTAACCGCACCGCTTAAATTTAGAAATCCTGCGAATTTGATTTATAAAGAGGCGGAGATGCTTTGCCGAGCCGTGTAGCGCGAAATTTAAAATTCTATCGCTATAAATTTTAAAATTTAGCCCTAAATTTGCAGCTCGCGAAATTCTAAACCTCCACGGCGCAGAATTTCAGAATTCTAAAATCCCGCTTCACAATTTCACGCCGTAAAATTTAAAATTCTCGCGAACTCTAAATTTGAGCTCAAATTCCCGCAGTTTGGAAATGGCAAAATTTCGGAATTTCAACTCGCAAAATTTCGCCGCTAAAAATCGTGCAAAATTTAATCGGCACTACCCTTTAAGCATAGGAAGCAGCTTAGCACCAAAATTAAGATGCTAGCCGCCCACATCGCAGCTAAGTAAAGCTCCGCAAATCCTGCGCATAAGCCAATCTCTGCCATGGCGACATTTGAAAAACTGCTTCATAAGGCTTACAAAGCCCGCACAAGCAGCATTATCACCTATATTTTCGAGCAGGATAAATACACTTGGCGCGAGCAATATATACAGCGCAAAAAATTTCAAATACAGCCGTTTAACAATTTTGATAAATTTTGGATTTAAGGCAGGTTGCATCCCGGCGCCCGGCTCGAGCCCAGTCCGCGCTAGCTTGATTTTTTCGGGCATCGTTTGCTCGCTAGCTTTGTTTCAGATTTTTTCTGCGTATCTTGGGTTTATTTTTACATGCTTTACTAAATTTGCTCGGCGAAATTTTACCGCGATAAAATTTTACGTAGTAAAGCTATACCTAAAATTTCAAATCCACTAAAGTTTAAAATTTTAAAGCTGCGTGGAGATTCGCCAAAGTAAAACTTCGCAAAAATTTAGCTAGAAATTTCAAAGTGTCCGCGCCATTTATTGTACCGAAGGTAGGCTAGCGCGACAATATAATTCAACTCTGTCGAGGTATGGCGAGCTGTTATTGCGGCAACTCAAGCGGCGAGCCATGAACTTTTATCGCTACAATGAAGCAGAGGCAGTCTATATTTTTGTAAATTGAGAGCACAATAAAATTCCGCCACAATAAACGCAATAAATTTAGATATCACAGACGATCTGCATGATTACGATCCTTATGCGTAACGCTGTAAATTTTACGCACGGCAAGCTTTGAGTCGAAAATATTTGTCGTCTCTTATCACAGCCGCGCCAAAGCCTAGGCTCTCTGCGCGCTTAGATCGCTTGCGTGCGGCGCAACAAGCAAGAATAAAATTTTAACCTACCTAGCGCGCGATGAAAGAGCTTTGCGGTGCCTACGCCGCGATGATTTCGCGTACCTTTTCGGTGAAATTATCGCTCACGATGTATTCGGTCGGATAAACGAGCACTTCGCTGCCGTTGCGGATTCTAAGGATCAGCCGCTTAGTGTTTTTCAGCGCCGTGTCGCAAAATGCGAGATGGTAAATTTTATAAATTTTCTCGCGGCTAAGCTCGCCTAAGCTTAGCTCAAACTCGAAATCCCGCGCGTTTTTGCGCTGTACCTCGCGCTCTTTGCGCGCCTTAAGGGCGGGATCCTCCGCAGTAAACCCGCCCCTTCGCTCCGCGAAATTTCCTCCGCCAAAGCTGCCACCTCGTTCGCCACCAAAGTTTCTGCTGGAGCCGAAATTGCTGCCGCTAAAGCCCTCACGCTCCTTACCACCGAAGCCTCGCACCTTGCTAGGTACGTAGCCGTCGATATTCTGCGCGGCATCTAGGGTTAAAATTTCATCCAGATAAATTTGAAATTTCCCGCCGTAAGGACTCGTATTTTTGCTAAGTCGTGCCAAAAACGCCATCGGGCGCTCCAGCTGCGCATCCGTTAGCGCAGTGACCGCATCGCAAATATCACCGAACGCGCTCATCTCGAAGCTGCCCGCAAGATCAAGCACCGTAAGATTTGCCATCTGCTTGCCCGATTTAGTCGTGCGGGTGTGGACGTTTTCGATCTTACCGACGCACAAAATTTTAACGCTTGCGTCCTCGTCGCCCACCAGTTCGTCGAATTCGTTCGATTTAGTATGTGTAATCGCTCCAAGCTGCGCGGCGTAGGCTTTGAGTGGATTCTCGCTCAAAAATACTCCCGCGCGCGGACGGAAGCTCGCATCTCGAGCGTTTTGCAGGCTCATCATCGAAAGAAACGACAGCTGATACGCCGCGCCGCCGACCGCGCTTTTTGAAATTTTGATCATAAAGGCGTACGGGCGCTCCCGCTCCTGCGGGCTTAAGTTTTCGATCACCTTTAGTGCGTTATCGAACACCGCTAGCTCGAAGCTGCCGTGCAGATCAAGCACGTTTAAAATCCCCATTTTTTTGCCCGTCTTCGTCATGCGCGTGGACAGATCCTCGATCCGCCCCACGCTAAGCACCTCGGCGCTATCGCCGTCGATCTCGCTAAACGCCGAGGATAGCGTATAGTCGATGCCTTCCATCTCCTCTTTATAATCATCCAGCGGATGCCCCGAGAGATACACGCCCACGGTCTGCTGCTCAAATTTTAAAATTTCGCCCTGCGGAAATTCCTTGTCGGTATCGACGAAGCTTACGCTCATGCCGCTCGTCATATCCTCATCCTCGCCAAAAAGCGAGCTAGCGGCGTCCTTTTTAATCTCGGTGATCTTTTTCATCACGTCTAGGATATTTTCCATATTTTGAATCATCGCTAGGCGGCTCTTGCCCAGACAATCCATCGCGCCTGCGTAGATCAGCGACTCGATGACCTTTTTATTGACGCGGAAATTATCCACGCGCGAAGCAAAATCGTCGATGCTTTGAAATTTAGCCTCGCTTTGAAGCTCTAAGATATTCTCGATCGCGGCACCGCCCACGCCCTTGATCGCGCCGAGACCGTAGATGATCGAGGTGCCCGATTTGGAATTTTCGTCGTCCACGACGCTAAAGCCTCTTAAGCTTTGATTGATCGACGGCGGCAAAAGCCCGATACCTAGGCGGCTAGCCTCGTCGATATATTTTGAAATTTTATCGGTATTGCCCTCCTCCGAAGTAAGCAGCGCCGCCATAAACTCCGCTGGATAGTAGGTCTTAAGATAGGCCGTTTGAAAGGTGATCATCGAATACGCCGCGGCGTGGGATTTGTTAAAGCCGTAGGAGGCAAATTTCATAATCAGATCAAATAACTCATCCGCCTTAGCTACGTCAAAGCCCAGCTCTTTGGCGCCGCTTAGATACTGCTCGCGCATGTGAGCAAGCTTCTTCTCATCCTTTTTACCCATCGCGCGGCGCACCAGATCGGCATCGCCCAAGCTAAAGCCGCCCACCTTCTGCACGATCTGCATAACCTGCTCTTGATAGACGATGATGCCGTATGTTGGCTCTAAAATTTCTTTTATCTGCGGAAAAATATAACTAGCTTTTAGCTCGCCATGTTTGATCCTGATAAAATCAGGTATTAGATCCATCGGTCCCGGGCGGTAGAGCGAGATCATCGCGATGATATCCTCGAAGCGGTCCGGGCGCAGGTTCATCGCCAGATCCTGCATGCCCGCGCCCTCGATTTGAAAAATCCCCAGCGTGTTGCCGCTTTGAATGGTTTTGTAAGTGCGTGGATCGTTAAAGTCTATCTCCTCCCAAACTATGTCGCGATTATAGCGGCGCTTGACGAGCTTGATGGCGTTATCGATCACATCGAGGTTTTTTAGACCGAGGAAGTCAAATTTTATCAGATCGACGTCCTCAAGATAGTTTTTGGTGTATTGCGTTACTAGGCGCGCATCCTCGCCCTTATCCTGCTTAAATAGCGGCGCTTTGTTCCACAGCGGCTCGTTTGAGATCACCACTCCCGCGGCATGCATACCTGCGTTGCGATTTAGCCCTTCAAGGCCCAGCGCAAACTCCCAAACCTGCTGTGCGATCGGATCTGCGTCGATAAATTCTTTCAGCTTCGGCTCGGTGTCGTAAGCCTGCGTAAGCGTGATGCCGAGTTTATCGGGGATCAGCTTCGCCATCTTATCGGCCTGCGAAAGCGGCATATCGCAGACGCGAGCCACATCGCGGATGACGCCGCGCGCGAGTAGCTTACCGAATGTCGCAACCTGCGCGACGTTAAATTTGCCGTACTGATCGATGACGTAGTCGATCACCTCGCCTCTGCGTGCCTGGCAAAAATCCACGTCGATGTCGGGCATCGAGATACGCGATGGATTTAAAAATCGCTCGAAAAGCAGATTATACGGGATCGGATCGAGGTCGGTAATGCGAAGCGCATACGCACAGATGCTGCCCGCCGCAGAGCCGCGACCTGGGCCAACCGGGATGTCGTGATCCTTCGCCCAGTTGATGAAATCCTGCACGATGACCATATAGCCCGAAAAATGCATGTTTTTGATGATGGCAAGCTCCTTTTCCAGGCGCTCGCGATAAATTTCGTGTTTCTGTGGATCGATAAATTTAAGGCGCTCTTTAAGCCCCTCGCGGCACAGATGATCGAATAAAAAATCATCGTTTGCAAAGCTATAGCGCTCATCGGGCTGGGGCAGCGAAAGCCCGAGCCTAGCGGCGTATTCGATCGTAAATTTAAAATTCGGCGGCGTCGGCGCATAGTCCTTCTCGTCGAAGGCAAATTTCAGATTGCACTTTTGCACGATCTCGGCGGTATTTTCGATCACTTCGGGGATATCCGCAAAAAGCCGCCTCATCTCCTCATCGCTTTTTACGTAAAATTCCGAAACGACGTGTTTTAGGCGGTCGCCGTCGTTGATCGTCTTGCCCATCGAGATGCACTGATAGACGTCATGAGCCTTGGCGCGATCCTTGCGCGAGTAGTGAGCGTCGTTGGTGGCGATGATCTTGACGCCGATTTCGCGCGAGAGGCGGATGAGGTCCTTATCGACGTTTAATTGCTCGCCGATGCCGTGGCGCATGATCTCGAGATAAAAATCCTCGCCGAAAATTTCCTTATACTCAAGCGCCGCTTTTTTCGCCGCTTCGTAGCCGCCCGCGCCGCGCTTTAAATTTCGCTCGCTTCTATTTAGATGAAATTCCACCTCGCCCGCCAGGCATGCCGAGGAGCAGATGAGCCCCTCGCTGTGCTCTTTTAAAATTTTTTTGTTAATCCTCGGATAGTAGTAGAAACCGTCCAGAAATGCGCGCGAGCTAAGATACATTAAATTTTTATAGCCCGTCTCGTTTTTGGCAAGCAGTATCAAGTGGTAGCGCTGACGGTCGCTTTTATCGCCGATATCCTCGTGGTTGTGCAGATAGGTCTCGATGCCGATGATCGGCTTGATGCCGTGCTTTTTCATCGTCTGATAAAAGTCTATCGCGCCGAACATATTGCCGTGGTCGGTGATCGCGCACGCCTTGGTGCCGCGGCTCTGCAAAAGCTCGGCGAGCTCGCTTATTTTATTCGCGCCGTCTAGCAACGAATACTCGGTGTGAAGGTGCAGGTGGGTGTAGTCGCTCATTTTGATCCTTTTTTGATTTGGAGATTATAGTAAATTCGGGCTTTAGAAACGGTCAAATTTAATGGAATTTTAGCTTAAATTTCAGCGTGAAATTTTACGAGTAAATTTTGTTACGGAATTTTACTTCGGAGGTTTTACATTCTGGGTTTTGCGGATTAAATTTTAGCAAAATTTTAAGCTGAGAATGCTGTGATGAAATTTTGCTATCATATAAATTCCGCTTACATAAAATTTTGAGCCAACGCAATTCCGCAAAATTCTACGACTTAAATCATCGTAAAATTTTGCGGTTTAAAATTCTGCTTGCAAAGCCTTACAGCTCTACGATCTTGAGAATTCCACGATCGCTTTGGCAAGCTCTCTAGTAGGATCAACGAAAATTTTATCGCTTTTGATTAATGGCAAAAATAGCGGCAGCTCGGTGCAGGCAACGACATAAATATCAGCATCGATTTTGCCTAGCAAATTCTCAAAAGCCCCCACGTATTCGGCAGTCTTGCCCGCCTTAACACCTTTGTAGATGCAATCCATCAAAACCGCTTGATTTTCTTCGCCGAGATCCACGCTGATTAGCCCCGCTTCTTTGAGCGGATCGTCGTAAATTTTAGCTTTTTTTGTACCGATAGTGGCTAGCACGGCGATTTTATGAGCGTTTGGATAATTTTTACGGATCGCTTTTACAGTAACCTCGGCGATATGAATTAGCGGGATTTCCGCCGCAGATTCTACATCGTCTGCAAAAAAATGCGCCGTGTTACACGCCATCGCAAATGCCTTGCAGCCTGCATTTTTGAGCCTAACGGCACTCTCGCTTAGGCGCGGAAGCGGATTTTCACCTTTGCCTAAGATAAATGCCGTGCGATCTTCAATCTGCGGATAGCTATCAATTACAAGCGGAATATTTTCTTGATCGCTGCCCGCAGCAGTCTCTTCTATAATCTTCATATACAGATCCGCACTTGCCAAAGGTCCCATTCCGCCGATAATCCCAACTCTTTTCATAGCTCGTCCTTTCTAAATTTTATTTTGGGTTAATCCTCCCACTTACTCATATCCATTTCGTTTTCGCTCTTTGCGACGTAGATCGACGCCACAACATCGCCCGTTACGTTCATCGAGGTTCTCCCCATATCCAAAATCGCATCAATGCCTAAAATCATTCCGTAAGCGATCGCTACGTTACCGCTTACCTTGACGCCGATAGACTCGAGCACCAAAAGCAGCATCAGCGCACCAGCTCCCGGAACTCCGGCAGTTCCGATCGCCGCAAGCATCGAAGTGATAATGATCGTGAGGTAGTGGCTGCTATTTAGATCGATACCGCAAGCATTAGCGATAAAGAGTGTGCACACGCCCAAATACACGGTCGTGCCGTTCATATTCACCGTAGCGCCCACGGGTAAAACAAAGCCGTAGATTGCCTTTGGAATTCCCATATCTTCGGCGGTTTGCATCGTAATCGGAAGCGTGCCGTTGGAGCTACGGGTAACAAAAGCCGTAAGCATCGGCGGGCGCACTTTTTTAAGGAATTTAATCGGGCTAACTCCGATAAGCATACAAATAACGCAATAAACTGCAAATACTTGGATCGCAAGTCCCACGTATAGGGTAATCGTGACGTTTAGTAGCGAGCTAAAAGCCTCGATGCCGCTTTTATTAAACACTACAAACATTAGCGCAAAAACACCGATTGGTGCGTATTGCATCACCCAGTGCACGACCTTAAACATAATCTCGCTCATTCCATCAAAAAAATTATAAACCGTATCGGCAGAGCTTTTGATACGCGCGTCGCTACTGTCGCGGCAAAACGCAAGCCCCACGCCGAAAAATAAGCAAAACGCGATAATCGGCAAAATTTCGCCCTTGGCTATGGAATCAAAAGGATTCGTAGGAATTATATTAAGCAAAATTTTACTCATACTAGGCGCGTTTGCTGCCTTCTCGACGGCCTTGGACGCATCGCTTAGATCAAGCCCGCTACCTGGAGAAAATATAAACGCACACGCTAGGCCGATGATGATCGCAAAAAGCGTCGTTATAGCGTAAAATATGATCGCCTTAACGCCTACTTTGCCAAGGTGCGCGGGCGAGATGCTGCTCGTGCCTACGATGAGCGAACAGATAATGATCGGCACCATGATCATCTTTAAAAGTCTCACAAAAAGATCTCCCAAAGGCGTTAAAATCGCCACCCACGTGGTATCGCCCACCGGCATATTTTTAGGTAGCAACATACCGATCGCAGAGCCCAACACTAAAGCGATAATGATGCGCCAAAGCAAGCTTGAGTTAAAATAAAAAGCTAAAATTCCGCCTTTTTTCGTTTGTTTTTCTGACATGGACATCTCCCTGCACTAAGAATTTTAACGGAATTCTACCGCAACTTGCCATAAAATAAAATTTAATCAGTCGCCAAATGAAAGTTAAATTTGAAAATTCGATCACAAGCTTAACTGCATTTTAAAGCTGAAATTATGCGACAGGCTTTGTCTTTTGAAGTTATGAAGCAGAATTTCAAAGGAAAAACGACGCATGAAATTTATAGAATTTTGCGGATTTTGATGCTGTGAAAAGCTAAAAATTTTGTGGTGGTGGGCTCACTAGGACTTGAACCTAGGACCATCCGGTTATGAGCCGGATGCTCTAACCAACTGAGCTATGAGCCCGCCAGCGGTGAAAAAGAAATGTGATTTTACAAAAATAATCTTAAAACGGCGTTAAAATTCTAACCGCGTAATTTTATGGAACTTAGACTCACTCAAATCGTGGCTAAATTTCGGCGCCTTGCTATAAAACGCTTACCCATATAAATTTTTCCATGGTAATTCTACGTCCAGTTCCTTATTGCGACGAATGCAGATCTTATCCACAGGATTAAAGATTGTATGTAAAGATTTAGCAATCACGATAGCGCCTGGAATTCCGATGATAGTGACGAACTGGGCAATAACAGCAACAAGTCCTACGATATATAGCCAAATACCGAAAAGCAGGATATAAACGACCTTAACGATAGTCGCGTAAGCATGATAGCTCTTACGCAGAGTTCCGCCGGATGGATTATTCTTTTTACGCACCATATCGTGTGTAAAAGGCAAAAATAAGAATTTGCCGTATTCCATAAGACCTAACCCCACGGGAGCGGTCACGACTAAAACGGTCAGGATCAAACCCGACAAATAGGTCAAGATAGCAAGGATCCAACCAGCCATAAAAAACCAAATAATGTTACCTAAGATACGCATATTTTACCTCTTTATAAATTATGCAAATCAAGCGAACCACCTGCCTCGAGCGGCTCACACAGCCTCTCATCCGTTTTGCAAAGCATTTGGCGGCAACTCGCGCGAAAAGACGCGCCGAAGCGCTATGGCGCAGCAAGGCGCTAAAAACGTGTCGAAACACTAAGAGATACTAAGGCGCACCCCCCTTTAGCGCAACGCGCCCACGCCTGCGGCTATGGCGTGCAAAACGAGCCTTGTGCGTGCAAAACTCCCGTACGTAAAACGACTGCGGAACTATAGGGGGGAGTAACGATTGGCAACAAGCGCTTTTGCGCGATAAAATTTTACCCTGCAAATAGCTATGGCAAGGGGGTTTGCAAAATTTAAAATTTATTTTGACGATAGAATTTTGAAAAATTTTATAAATTTTATGAAATTTGCGAACCAAAATTTTAGAATTTTCACGGCGCGGTAAAGCGAAATTTTAAAATTCTGCCGCAGATTTTGATATGGATTTTGACGCGAGCTTTGATGCGAAGGCCTTGCCTTCAAATTTGGCGCGAAGTTTCGCAGCATAAATTTTAACGAAAACCCTACAACGAACTTTAGCGAAGGGCTTGTAGTAAATTCCAAAAAACCCTACGGCACAAAGTTTAACTAAAATCGGTGCGGCGACACCGTATTCAAAAACGGCAAAATTTCACGCTTGAAAAGCGGGATTGTATCGCTCGCTAAGTCTCAAAGCTTGGCAAATCCGTGCGCGCAAAATCTCGCAGCACATTACTAGCGGATTTTTATACTCGCGCTCTTAAAATTCTGCGATACGTTGCTTCGCAAAAATTATCACGCTGCAAAATTTCAAAAGCCTAGCGTCGCGCTACTTTGCAAACTTCTAATGCCACTCTACCGTAGACGGATACTACATTATTTTACAAAATTTTAATCTCATGCCGTCTCGAAGCCTGGCGTTATGCTACTATGCATTCTAGCTTCGTGGTGCGCAGAGCCAAGCCGATCTGAGCCGATGCTAGCCTAATCCTCCGCTTCGCCATCCGCCGCAATCGCTTCAAGGCTTAAAATTTCATCGACGTCCTCCAGCTGCGCTACGCCGCTTCCGGCGATGCTTCTGATGCTTGCGTGCATCGCGATCGCGCCGTCTCGCGCACGTGCGATCTGTTTTTCGCGCTGTTTCCAGATGCGCTCCATCGCGTTGCGCTCCTTATTTAGGCTCTCTTGCATGCCGACGAATGCCGAGACGATCGTCTTTATCTGGTTGGCAAACTCGGGCGAGGTCAGATAGTCGTAGAGCATCGCCGTTTTGCTATCTTGATTTTGACCCGATCTTTTGGCAAACGCAAGCGCCACTACATGTTCGCGCAAGACGGCGCAAAGCCCCTTAAATTCCTCAAACGAACAGATCCAGATGCTAGCATCGCTCGGCGCTTGGTGCAGCCTAGGGCTGTGAGGCGGCATCTGCTCGGTGACGATAACGCCGATCTGCGCGCCCTCGCCTATCATATCGTCTTTGAGTTTGTCGATCCATTTGGGCTCGAAGCTTTTCGTGCGCTTGCTCTCGTATAAAATTTTACCGCAGCCAGCAAACTCCCTCGTATGCACCATCTGCACGCAGTCTGCGCCGCGCGCGCCCTTTTTGACCTCATCTATCTCGTCCAAAGGAAAATTTAGCCGCAGATACTCCTGTAGCGCGAGTTCCTGCACCTCGCCCTGAAGCTGCTGCGAGCCCACCTCCGAGCGGCGCTTAAGCTCGTTTATTTGGCCGATTAGGCTTTGGATCTGCTCATCTTTTTGGCGGAATTTCAGCTCGTTTTCCTGCGAAATTTGCTTCGAAAGCCGCTCGCGCTCCTGATTCACGCGGTTGGTTAGCTCGATCTCGGATTTAGCTTTATTCTCGGCTTCAAGCTCGCTAAATTTACGCTTTTGCGCCTCCATTTCGGCCTTTATTAAATTTAACTCGGAAATTCTTTGCGATTTTTCTTGCAGCTCCTTTTGTAAAATTTCAAATTTCGCCGCGTTTTCGCTCTCGATCTGAGATTTCGCAAGCGCTAAAATTTTCTCCCGCTCGCTATTTAGCGCAGAATCGGTCGCCGCTTTTACGCGCTGCTCGAAGGCGTTTTCCTTCGCTTGCAGCTGCGCCAGATGCTTCGCGTACTCCTCGCGCTTAGCGGCGATCTCGGCTTCAAATTTAAGCGTAGCTTCGTTTTGCTGCTGTTGCCACTTTCGCTTCTGCTGCAAAATTTCATCTTCAAATTTAGCCTTGATATCGCGTTGCAGCGCCTCGTCTATATCAATCTGAGAGCCGCAGTGCGGGCACTTTACGTTAGCCATCTTTGCCCCTTAAACTTTGCTCTTTCATCTTTTCAAATTCCTGCGAAATTTGCGCGGCATTGGGCTCATCCGCCATCTTATCGAGCACGGAGTTGTAGCGATTTACGAGCAGTATCGCAAGCGCCGAAAAGCAAAAGCCCGGCAGCAGCTCGTAAACGATCGCCGAAAGCCCCGATAAGATCCAGCAAATGACCGTGATACCGCCTACGAGCATACCCACTAAAGCCGCGAGCGCGCTCATTTTTTTAGAATACAGGCTGAAAAGAAGCACCGCTCCAAAGCTCGCGCCAAATCCCGCCCAAGCGTTTCCGACGACGTTTAGCACCGTATCGTTTGAGCCGAATGCCAAGATCGTGGCAACCGCGGCGATGATTACGACGGCGATGCGGCTGCTTAGCGTCTGCGTGCGCTCGCTCACCTCTTTTTTATAAAACGCGAAGATAAAATCCTTCGTAACCGCGCTCGCGCTTACCAAAAGCTGGCTTGAAATAGTGCTCATAATCGCCGCCAGCACCGCAGATATTATCACGCCCAGGATGAATGGATGAAAGAAAATTTTACCGAGCTCAAGGAAAATTTTTTCGGGATCGTCTATGCTAAGACCTTTTTGCGAAAAATAGACAAAGCCGATCAGACCGCTAAGCATCGCGCCTACTAGCCCTAGCACCATCCACGAAATTCCGATGCGGCGCGCGCTATCAAGCTCGCGCGAGCTTCTAATCGCCATAAAGCGCACGATGATATGCGGCTGCCCGAAGTATCCGAGCCCCCAAGCAAGCAGACCCAAAACGCCTAAGAAGCTTTGATTATAAAATAGATCGAGGTGGCTCGCGCCGTATAGCCGCACCTGCGCAAAAAAGGAGCTGTCCGCAGGGATCTGCAGCGCGCGGTAAGAAAACAGAGGGATCAAAATAAGCACCGCAAACATCAGCGCCCCTTGAAACGCATCGGTGATCGCGACGGCCTTAAATCCGCCGAAAAAGGTATAAAACACTACGATTAAGATCGTAGCGATCGCGCCGTAGGTAAAGCTTAGCCCGAAAAAGCTCTCAAATGTCTTGCCGCCCGCGATGATGCCGCTGCTAACATAGAGCGTAAAAAATATGATGATCAAAAGCCCCGAGATGATGCGAAGCGTCTTGGTGCGGTCTTTAAAGCGGTTTTCTAAAAAATCCGGGATCGTGACGCTGTCGCTTGCTACCTCGGTGTAAATTCTAAGCCTTTTTGCAAGAAATTTGTAGTTGCACCACGCGCCCACGCAAAGTCCTAGGGCGATCCAAATATTACAAATTCCCGTCGCGAACATCGCACCCGGCACTCCCAAAAGCATCCAGCCGCTCATATCGCTAGCGCCCGCGCTAAGTGCCGTCACGAATGGACCCAGGCGGCGATTATCGAGCAGATACTCGCTTAAGCTCGCATTCTTGTCATAATAATACCTACCTATAAAAATAAGCGCGCCGAAATATATCGCGATTGCGCAATAGGTCCAAAAGCTCATCGTTGCCTCCTTTTAAAAAAGTTAATTTTACTCTATTTCAAATAAAATTTTACTTTCGGAATTTAGCCAGATTTTAACGAAATTTTAGTATTCTTGCCGTTTAAATTTTAAGAAAAAGGCGCCTTGGTTGAACGAGAAAATTTTAAAGGTCGTATTTGTTTTGACTGTAATCGCCGTGGGGCTTTATTTCACCTATCCCGAACTGAGCGAAGCGCAAAAAATTTCATACGCCAAAAGCTACGGCATCACTCTTATTTTGACCTCCGGCGGCATTGTGATCGGTATCGCGTTAGGATTTATGCTGGCATTTTTAAAATTTCTAAACAATAAATTTCTAAGTTTCATTATCGACGAATACGTAGATATAATCCGCGGAACTCCGATCGTTATCCAGCTGATGGTGTTTGTGTTTATTATCTTTGCTACGTGGAGCAATAATATCGCAGCTGCGATCTTTGCGCTGGGGCTTAATAGCTCAGCTTACGTCGCGGAGATCGTGCGCGGCGGCATAAATAGCGTCGATCGCGGCCAGATGGAAGCTGCGCGCGCGATGGGTCTGGGATACGGTACGGCGATGAAAGAGATCATCTTTCCGCAGGCGATAAAAAATATCCTGCCTGCGCTTGCGAATGAGTTTATTAGCCTATTTAAAGAGACCTCGGTCGTGGGCCTCGTAGCAATTACTGATCTTACGTTTTTTTCAAAAAGCATGCAGGCTGCGCTTTATACCGTCCAGCCGATACTTTTTGCCGCAGTACTTTACTATGCAAGCGTGAAATTTTTCTCGTTTTTAGTAAAAATGCTAGAAAGTAGGTTAAACCGCAATGATTGAAATATCAAATTTAACCAAATCCTACGGCAATTTATCGGTGCTAAAAGGAATTTCAAAGACCATAAATAAAGGCGATATCGTAGCGATCATCGGTCCAAGCGGCGGCGGTAAATCAACCTTTTTGCGCTGCTTAAATCTGCTTGAAATTCCAAGCGGCGGCACTATTAAAATAGACGGCGAGGATATTACCGATAAGCACACCGATATTAATAAAATTCGCCGCAAAGTTAGTATGGTCTTTCAGCATTTCAACCTCTTTGCAAATAAAAACGTGTTGGAAAATTTAACTCTAGCACCCATAAAAGCGGGCATTTATACTAAAGAACAAGCCTGTGCAAAAGCAGAGGAGCTGCTGCAAAAGGTCGGTCTTAGCGATAAGGCCTATACTTATCCGCACAAGCTTAGCGGCGGGCAAAAGCAACGCATCGCAATCGCTAGAAGTTTGGCGGTAAATCCGGACGTGATTTTATTCGACGAGCCCACTTCGGCGTTAGATCCCGAGATGATCGGCGAGGTGTTAGGCATAATGAAAGAGGTCGCCAAAGAGGGCATTACGATGCTTGTGGTAACGCACGAGATGGGCTTTGCACGCAATGTCGCAAATAGGATTTTTTTTATGGAGGGCGGTAAGATCGCTGTGGATGATACGCCTAAAAACGTATTTGAAAATCCGCAAAATCCGAGATTGAAAGAATTTTTAAATAAAATTTTAAACCACTAAAGGAGAGGGAAATGAAAAAATTTATGAGATTTCTAGTTGCGGGCGCTTTGCTTTGCGGTTCGCTAGTCGCTAAAGACATCACCAAAGATACGCTCATCGTGGGCACGAACGCCGAGTATCCGCCGTTTGAGTTTGTGGATGAAAACTCCAAAGTCACCGGCTTTGATATGGATTTGGTAGCCGAGCTTGCCAAGCGCGCGGGGGTGAAATACGAAATTTTAAATATGAGCTTTGACGGGCTAATCCCTGCGATTAAAAGCGGTAAAATCGATATGATTGCTTCGGGAATGAGCGCGACACCGGCTCGTAAAAAGGCTATCGATTTCACAGCTCCTTACTATAAAGTCGAGAATTTATATGTCAAGCGCAAGGACGATAACTCGTTAAATTCTAAGGCAGATCTGCAGGGTAAGCGCCTTGCCGCGCAGCTAGGCACCATTCAAGAGCTTGCGATCAGAGATATCAAAGGCGCCGAAGTTAGCGCTACGGAGAACGTTTTTGTAGCCGTTATGTCGCTGAAGAACAAAAAGATCGATGCGCTTTGCGTGGATTCATCCGTAGGCTACGAATACCTCAAGAAAAACGACGATCTAACCGCATTTTTTAAAGAATCCGACGGCAGCGAGGGCTTTTCGATCGCATTTGATAAGGGCAAATATCCCGAGCTACTCGCTAAATTTAACGCGGCACTTGAGGAGATGAAAAAGGACGGCAGCTACGAAAAGCTTTTGGAAAAGTATAATTTAAAATAATCCGCAAAATTTAGGCGCAAATTCCTCTCATAGAATTTGCACCGCTTAAGAGGAATCCTATGAAAAAGATATTTTTAGCGTTTGTCGTCGCGTTTTGTATTCAAGCGGTTGCAAAAGATAATTACACCATAGCTGCATTCAGCGGCCTCTCTGAAGATCAAACCCTTATCTTCCAATTCTCCAAAGCTCGCAATGCTGCGGGCAAAATATATCGCAAGGTTTATAGCCTTCCTTGTAAGCTCAAGAACTTACGTATCATTGCTATAGGAGCTTCCGAATGTTTTAAAAGCAATAAAGATTTCAAAAAATTTCAAAAAGAGTACAAGCAATCGATTGAATCGGTGATAAAACCCGGCAAGCGCTACTACGTAAATTTAATCGATCGTGGCAATGACGCCTATGTTTGCGACGCAAGCGATCCTAAAAGCAATCTGCGATTGGACCTAGTGGCGGCGGGATTTGCCGTACCGACAACCGACGATAGCGAACTTCTTTTAAAAGCTGCTGAGGAAGCCAAAGAGGCTAAACGTGGAATGTATAGCGCAAAATTTTGGGATGTTACCAACTGCATCCTAAACGGCGTGCCGATGCCTAAAAAAGAT
Source organism: Campylobacter gracilis (assembly GCF_018374135.1). Classification (GTDB taxonomy): domain Bacteria; phylum Campylobacterota; class Campylobacteria; order Campylobacterales; family Campylobacteraceae; genus Campylobacter_B; species Campylobacter_B gracilis_A. The sequence continues at coordinate 83,797 of NZ_JAHAFS010000003.1, forward strand.
AGATGAGCGAAATTTATGCGCTTAGCGACGATAGCTTAACGCCGCCGCAGACTATCTTTTCGCAGATAGATGAAATTTTACGCTGCGGCGTAAAGCTCGTGCAGTATCGCAGCAAGCTCGCCGCGCAGGATGAAGCTTTAATCCGCTCTCTCATCGGTCTTTGCGAGGATTACGGCGCCAAACTCATCATCAACGACGATGCGGTGCTTGCCAAAAAGCTTGGCGCGCACGGCGTGCATATCGGAAAGGACGATGGAGAGACGGCGCAGGTGCGCGAGTTTTTAGGCGCGGATAAGATCGTCGGCGTTAGCTGCTACGCTGATCTTGCTCACGCGCAAAAGGCCGAGGCGCAGGGCGCTAGCTACGTAGCCTTCGGCTCGCTAAGGCGCGGCAAGACAAAGCCTAATGCGCCGCTTTGCCCCGATGCGCTCGTGCAAGAGGCGCGAAAATCTTTAAACCTCCCAATCGCCGTAATCGGCGGGATAAGCTTAGAAAATTTAAATGAAATTTTAGCCCTCAAGCCCGATTATATCGCGATGGTAGAGGCGATCTACAGACCCGCTTCGATCACGCAAAATTTAGCAAATTTAAAGGAAAAAATGGATGAATATATTTGACGCCGTGATTTTAGGCATCGTTGAGGGGCTGACGGAGTTTTTGCCCGTAAGCTCGACCGGGCACATGATCCTAGCTGCGAAACTGATGGGCTTGCAGCAAACCGACACGCTTAAATGCTTCGAGGTCGTTATCCAGCTAGGCTCGATTTTAGCGGTCGTGGCGATGTTTTACAAGCGGCTTTTAGTCGATTTTAAGCTCTGGTGCAAGCTCGTCGTGGGCTTTATCCCTACCGCCGCGATCGGATTTTTGCTCTATAAAAGCATCAAATCGCTATTCGCACCGCAGACCGTCGCTTACGCGCTGATCGGCTGGGGCATTATTTTTATCGCAGTCGAGCTCTTTCGCAAGGCGCGCCCTAGGGAGAATGAACTAGAGCATCTGGATCAAATCTCATACGTTCAGGCCTTCATCATCGGGCTTTCGCAATGTTTTGCGATGGTGCCTGGCACTTCGCGCAGCGGCGCCACCATCATCGCAGGGCTTTTGTGCGGGCTAAGCAGAAACCTAGCCACACGCTTTAGCTTCCTACTCGCGATCCCTACGATGTTTGCGGCGACTTTCTACGACACCTATAAAAATTTAGACACCTTCGCGCAAAACTCCGACAATATCACGACCTTTCTCATAGGCGGGGTAGTGGCGTTCATCGTGGCGCTTGCGGCGATTAAGCTATTTCTAAGCTTCGTTTCGAAGTTTGATTTTATCCCGTTTGGAATTTATAGAATTCTAATCGGCGTCGTATTTTTCATCTTCGTTTTTTAAACGCAATCATCAAAGGAATTTCATGAGCCTAGCAAAAAATATCGGCGCATTTTTAAAAGACAGATTCAGCCTCCTATCGGTATTTGACGGCGCGGTGCTAAACGCATACACGCTAGTTTTGGTATTAAATTTAGCGCTCGGGTTGCTTCTTATCGCGCGCGGCGGCGAGCTACTCTCTGCGCAGGCGCTGTTTTTTGCGGCGTCCGCGATCTGCGGCGTGACGATACTTTTTTTCGCGCTTTACGCGCTTAGCTTTTACAGCGCTAGGCTATATAAAATTCTCGCCTTTGCACTTCTGGCGATAAACGTGGTCTTTGCGATCGCTCAGATTTTTTTGATCTTTAGCCTGGAGCTTACCTACTCGCACGGCACGCTGGACGCGCTAGTGCAAACTACGCCCAAGGAGGCCTTTGAGTTCGCGCATGCGTTTTTAAATTTCAAGCTGATCGCGGCTTTTTTGGCGCTTTTAATTTTCGTCTTCGCTGCCCTTAGGCTTAGAGTGAGCCAGCGAGCACGGATGAAGCTATGTCGCGCGATAAAGCTAGCCTTTTTGCTTAGCTTGCTCGTTTTTATCGCGCATGCGGCATTTAAAAGCTACGTAGCCAAAAGCTCGAAAATGCGCGCCAGCATCATAATCGCGCTAAATAAAATTCCGATTTATAACTTTGCTTTCGTTACGAAGGATTATTTCGGCGCCGATTTTAAAAGCGTGCGCGAGCTGCAAGCGGGATACCAAAGCATTTACGCCTTACATTCGCATAAAACCGCGCCAAACCGCATCTCAAACGTCGTTTTCATTATCGGAGAGAGCCTGCAGCGAAATTTCATGAGCCTATACGGCTACTATCTGCCCACCACGCCGAATCTGCAAGCGCTTGAGCAAAGCGGAAATTTAATCGCCTTTAGCGACGTCGTCTCGCCGGGCGCCAAGACCAACGACGTGTTAAAATACGTGCTAAATTTTGGAAATTACGAGAGCGAAAAGCAGCGCCCGTGGAGCGCCAACCTTGACATCGTAAATCTCGCGCGGCTGGCAAACTACGAAACCTTTTGGATCAGCAACCAGGAGCGCTACGGGCAGTGGGCGGTCGCAAGCGGCGCGAGCGCGCAGATGACGGATCACTCGGACTTTACGAACCAGATCCCGGTTTACAAATACGCCTATTCGCTCGACGAAGTTATGCTGCCTAGTATAAGAAATTTCAAATCCGGCGCGAAAAGATCGCCTCTTGCGCGCAAGGACGAAAGCTCCGCCGCAGAGGTAAATGGCACGCAGAAAAAGGATAAATTTTTCATCCTTCATCTGATGGGCTCGCACCCAAGCTACGAGTTTCGCTATCCAAAAAGCTTTGCCAAATTTAGTGCCGCAGATATCTCGCGCGAGCCGCTTGATGGGGGGCAGAAAAAAGAGCTCGCGCACTACCTAAACACCGTGGCTTACAACGATTTTATCGTGAGCGAAATTTATAAAATTTTTGCAAGCGACAACACGCTGATAGTCTATTTCAGCGATCACGCCCAGAGCCTTTATCAGTACCGTGGCAAGCTAATCCACGGCAGCATCAACCGCTTCACGCTCGAAATCCCGCTGATTTTCATGGCGTCGGATAAGTTTAAAGAGCAAAACGCTGATCTTTGGGCGCGCATCGCAGCGGCCAAAGACAGGCCGTTTTTAAACGACGATCTCATCCACGCGATTGCAGAAATTTTAGAGATGACCGACCTGCCCGAGTACGATCCCGCTCGCTCGGTGATAAACGCGGATTTCAACGCCTCGCGTCCGCGCATCATCGAGGGGGTCGATTACGATAAGGTTTATAGGCTGCAGAAGGAATTCGGCGAGTAAATTCGGTGAAATTTTGCGCCTTTTAGCAGCGCAGAATTTCACCTCTTAAAATTTGTGCTCTTATCGCAACTGCTCGCGCCTTAATTTAGCTTTCGCACGGGCGCGTCAATTTCCGCCGCCACGAGCTCTGCGATAAAATTTCTCGCCGCGGAAGTCTGCCGAGTAAAATTCAGCTTTGTAAAATTTTAAAATTTACGGCACAGAATTTTCCATGCGTTTACGAAATACAAAATTTGCGAAGCTAGTTCGAATAACAAAATTTTGAAATTTCGGAATTTTAAAATTTGGCGGTGTAAAATTTATCCGCGCGGCACGGAATTCTACCGCTCAAATTTCATGGCGCAAAACTTCTCGGCACAAAATTTACCGCTAGAATTCAGCCCGCAATTTAAAATTTCAAAATCCCGCGTCGCGAAATTTTATGCCAAAGAATTTCACACCCCAATCGGCACGGAGTATCTGCTACCCGAGCCGTGCATAAAATTCTACGCTTTGAAATTCCAAGTCATGAAATTTTACGCTACGAAATTTCACCGACAAAATTTTATGTCGCAAAATCCCGCGCCGTAAAATTTAAAAGCAGCTCTTGCTATAAAATTTCGCGAGCTCAATTTACGCTGCCGCAGCGGTATTTGCCTGCTACGAAGGTGATTTTATCGCGAATTTTAGCGATCTGCCTTAGCGCCTCCGCCAAGAAATCCACGTCGCTTTCGTCATGGATGAACGAGAAGCTAGCCCGCACCCAAGCGGGTTTGCGCGACATTTCGGTATCGGGCTGTAAGCCGAGCAGATCAAAGCCGTAAGGTGCTGCACAGTCGCAGCCTGCGCGGGTTTGGATCTCAAATTTCTGCCCGAGCACCCCGGCTAGCGCGTCCGCGCCAAGCCCTTGCATATTAAAAGCAAAGATCGGCACGCGCGGCGCGGTTAAATTGCCGTAAATTTCAATCTCGGGGATTTTTGAAATTTCGCTTATGAAGTGCTTGCAAATCGCCTCTTCGCGCGACTTGATCGCCTCTAGCCCCGCGCTTTTGCGAAGCTTTAGGGCAAGATAAGCTCGCACCAGCGCGATGATGCCCGGCGTGCCTGCTTCCTCCAAGCGCTCCTTGTCGATTATAAAGCGCTGCGTTTGGGCGTCTGCGTATTTGATCGTGCCGCCTCCCGCGAATATCGGCTCCTCACCGCGCAAAAGCTCCTTTCGCGCCGCCAAAATTCCGCTAGCGCCCACGCCGCCTAAGAGCTTGTGCGCGCCGAAAAACACTCCGTCGCAAAAGCCGAGATCTACGTTTTCGTGCGCGATGAGCGCGCTAGCGTCCACAAACAGCCGCCCGCCGTGCGCTTTTAACATCAAGTAGGCGCGCTTGTAATCTAGCTTAAGCCCCGTCACGTTCGATGCCGCGGTAAGTACGCCGTAAATTTCGCGCCCTTTGTTTGCGGATAAAATTTCGCCCAGCCGTGCAAAATCCATCAGCCCGCTTGGATCCAGCGGCACGCGCACGACCTCGCAAAGCCCCTGCCTTAGGCTGATCTCCACGGAATGATGCTCAAAAGGCGAGATGATGAAAAGCGGCAGCTCTTTTATGCTCTCGCGCCGCAAGCCGAGCCTGTCTCGCGTCGCTGGCGGCAGGTAGATGCCTAAAATTTCCCAGAGCTTCTTTATCGCCGCAGTCGCGCCAAATCCGCACGAGATCAAATAGTAGCGCTCTTCGCAGCCTAGAAGCTCTTTGATTTTGGCCCTTGCGTTTTCGTAGTAATCGCTCGTAATCTCGGCGCTCTCTCCGCCTGCGGAGTGGACGTTGGCGTATGTTACAAGCACGCGCTCGATCTCCGCTTCTATAGGGCGATATGCAAGCCCAGACGCGGCAAAATCGAAGTATTTAATCCCCTCTTTTAAGATGATGTTTTCTTTGATCGTTTGAAAATCCAAAGCGCGACTCCAAAATTTTTGCAAATTATATCTAAACTCGCTAAAATTACGCCCGCAAGGAGGGCGAAATTTACGAGTTAAAAGACACTGCGCGAAATTTAGGCGATGTTGGTATCGACGCGATTTTGCAGTTTCATTTCGTATTTGACGAGATAGGTTGCATAAGCGGCTACGCGGACGTTTTCGAAGCGATCGAAAATGAAATTTTGCTCTGCTTTGAACGTCTCGGCGAGCGTTTTAAATTCGGCGGCGAGTGCGAAGAGCAGATCAAAAAAGCGCTGATGAAATTCGCTAGAAGCGACCGCAAAAAAATAGGAATTTCAAAAATCTTGCCGCGATTTACAGCGCAAAAAATCACCGCAGATCTCATAAACGCGAAGTTTCTAATCACCGAAAAATCAAGCGAGCAAAGGGCGCAAAAAGCCCGTAAAAACGACCGCCTCCCGCGCGCGCTGCGCCGCTACCATATCACGGACAAGGTCCATTTCAGCAGCAACTTTGCGAGGTTTTGGTTTAGATTTATCGAGCCGAACCTGCCCGCGCTGCGACGTGGCGAAATAGGGCGCGTGCTAAGCCTGATCAAAGCGGATTTCAACGCCTACGCGGGGCTCGGGTTTGAAATTTTAAGCAAAGAGTTGCTCGCGAAGTATTTAAATTTAGAGATTTCGCAAATTTCGAGCTTTTGGAACAAAGAGGTCGAGATCGACATCTACGCGAAATTTGAGAGCTTTTGCATCGCGGGCGAGTGCAAATACAAGGAGCGAAAAATTTCAAAAAACGTGCTAAACGAGCTAATGTTAAAATGCGAAAAAGCGTGCCTCGCGCCCGATCTACTCGCGCTGTTTTCCAAAAGCGGCTTTAGCGGCGAACTACGAAACCTAAAAAGCGATAAAATTTTACTCTTTTCGCTCGAGGATTTTAAAATTTTACTTTGAACTGCGCGCCAAAAAAGCCTAGAATATGGCGCGAGCGAGCGGTGCCGTGCGCGTATGGTATGCCGCAAGAAATGAGTGGGGTGCTATCGACGGATACGCTATCTACAGGCGGCACGGGCAGAGCATAGGTGAGCATAAGGCATGGTAGACGCGCTATCGATAGGCGGTATGAAGGTGTGTTTGAGCGGACGGGGCGCTATGGATAGGCAGACAGCACGCCATCTGCACGCAAGCTTGCACCTCTCGCAAACAAATCGCGAAAAGTTTATCTTTGCATATCAGAGCGACCCTCGTCGCAAAGGCTGCAAATTTGTATCATTCGCGCACAAACCTCACGCCCTAAATTCCTCAAATTCAGACTATTTTTTCACCTTGATCACGTATGGGACTGATTTGATCACGCCTTTGGAAAACAGCGTCTTGGTGTCCGCATATACGGCGTCAAGCTCGGCTTTTGAGACATCCGCATCGCTTACCTGCACGTCCTTGTCGTAGTATTTCTCGATCACGTCGATCGCGCCTTTTTGATCGCTCGGCGAGAGGGCCTTCAGCTGCTTTAAAATCAGTGCTGATTTGATAAACGCGCTCTTGCCATGCACCGGCGCAAAGATCAATTTTACGTTGCTGTTGCGAAGATACTTCGTGATCCTCTTCATCTCCTCGGCGCAATACGGGCACTCCGGATCACCCACGATGTAGGTCATATAGGGGTTGTTTTTATCAAACGACTCGATATAGGCAAATCTCGCGGGATCTATGCTCTTTAGCAGCTCAAGCGCGGCGGCGTCCCTGGCGTCCTTTAAAATTTGAGTTCTCATCTTAAACAGCGCCGCATCCGCCGCGTCTGCAAGCTTAGGCTCCTCAGTCACCGCCACTAGGCTTTTGGCGTCGTCGCTAGCCAAAAACGCCTCTTTTTTATCGCCCGAGCGGACGATCAGTAAATTTAGCCCGTTTAGCGAGTTTAGCTTGTCGATCGAGATGAGCTGAGCGTTTTTATCATTTAGACTTTGCTTTAGGTTTTTTACGAACTCCGCTTCGTTCGCATTCGCGCTAAGCGCAAAAGCCGCACACGCAGCCAAAACGTAGATGAGTTTTTTCATAGCTTCCCTCCCCTTAAAATTTCGCCAATTATATCAATTTAAAATAAAATTTGTTATAATCGCGCCCTATCAATTTAAGGAGAAATTTATGGCTTATTCAATGGGCGATCTAAAAAAAGGTCTAAAAATCGAGGTGGACGGAATTCCGTTTAAAATCATAGAATACCAACACGTAAAACCGGGCAAAGGGCCTGCTTTCGTACGCGTTAAAATAAAATCTTTCATCGATGGCAAGGTGCTTGAAAAGACCTTCCACGCGGGCGATAAATGCGAAGCGCCGAATCTTGAGGAAAAAGAGATGCAGTATCTCTACGACGACGGCGAGGCATGTCAGTTCATGGATACCGATAGTTACGAACAGATCGCGATCAGCGACGAGGACGTGGGCGAGGCGAAAAAATGGATGCTAGATGGCATGATGGTAAATATAATGTTTTACAACGGCAAAGCGATCGGCGTGGATGTGCCGCAGGTAGTGGAGCTTAAGATCGTAGAGACCGCGCCGAATTTCCGCGGCGATACGCAGGGCAGCAACAAAAAGCCTGCCACGCTTGAGACCGGCGCCGTGGTACAGATCCCATTTCACGTGCTCGAAGGCGAGGTCATCCGCGTTGACACCGTCCGCGGCGAGTATATCGAGCGCGCGAATAAATAATCCCCCCTATTTTTGCGAAATTTTGATTTCGCAAAAATTCCTCTTTCTTTTGAAATTTATAAACTCCGAGCGATAAATTTAAACCGCAATCTTCGCATAAATTTTAATTAAAATGGCTTTTCAAATTTGCCGAAATGCGGGATAATTTAGTCTAAGCTTTACGCAGCGCTGATTTTTGCAAAATTTAGGATGGTTTTACGATTAAATTTAGGGATATGAAATTTGAGTATAAAAAACGCCTGAAAGCAAATCTTGCGACCCGCTTTCGGGCTTTGAGCTAGGCTGCAACTTTAATTAGATTTAAAATTTCACCTTCACTTGGGAAACGAGGCTTAGCAAAATCTTTATTGAAGAAAAGCTTTCTGCCGTCAACTTCTACTAGAAAGTCTCCGCTGCCACCAGGGACCAACTCGACAACTGCATCCTTATAGACGCCTGTTATTTCATCTCTCACACGGAGAGCTTGCGGTCTATAAGATCAAGAATTACAATAAGTAATTACGACCTTCATCTTTATTCCTTTCTAAAAAAGTGCCACATTGTAGCAGATCTAGCTTAAATTTTAATATAAAGGCTCAATTTCGCGCGCCTCAGCAGTTAAAATTTACGAGCGAAATTTCAACATTTGCAAAGCTCTAAATTTCACTGCTGCGAGCCCAAGGCTAGTCTTCAAATTTTAAAATTTCATCGTAGCAGAGATAAAAATCGCAGCCGTGCGCATGGAATTTCTTATCGCCGTGAAAGTGTCCGAAATACCACCGCGCAGGCTTTACGAGCTCAAAGATCTGCTCCAGATACTCAGACGTTTTATCAGGAGTGCTTTTACCGCACCAAAGGTATTCTTTTAAAAATTTCATCGCAAACCTCGGCGCCGTGTGGCTCAGCACCGCATCGATCCGTCCGCCCGCGGCGATGAAATCGCGCGCATTTTGCACCGCGCAAGCAAACTCTTCCTCGCTTGGAATCTCGCGCGCCCCCAGCTAAGCCCCGGTATCCGATGCGCCTTATCGACGCTAAGTGCGCCGCCGAAGCACAAAAATCGTCGCCCCGCAATCTCGTAAATTTCGCCACGCCGCAGCCAAAAAATATTCTCGCCGCCCACGCTCACGGTGCCGCCAAATTTCCGCTCGCGCGGCAGCTGATCCAACATATCGAAATTTTCATGGTTGCCGTCTATGAAAAGAAGCGTGGCGGGGAAATATCTTTCTATATTTTTACGCGCCATAAACTCATCTATCCGCTCGCTCCAAAACAGCCCGAAATCTCCGAGCACAATGACGAAATCATCAGCGCTAAGCCCGCCCGCAAAGGCCTTGTTCGTTATTTTGCCGATCTCGTTTATTCCGTGCGTATCGCCGCAAAGATATATCATCTGCCTCTCCTTTAAATTTAACTCGCCGCGCTTTGTCGCAACCCATGCGAATGAAATTTTAAGCGCTAAATTTTACGCAGCGCACGCCGCACGGCCCTCTGTGCTCCGAGCCGCAACTGCACAAATTTAATCCAAATTAGAAGCATAAATTTAGGCGACGTATTTTAAAAGCACAGGCATCAAGCCTATCGACGCGTAAATTTAAAACCGCGGCTTCTAGCTTTAAATTTCGCGCCGCAGATCTAAGCGGCGAAATCCGAGGAGGTGCAGCTTTGCTTACTGCCGCTAAATTTTAAATTTAACGACGAACTTTGTAAATTTATAGCGAACCACGTAAATTTAGCGGCGGATTGCGCAATTTCCACAAAGAGCTTTGTAAATTTCAACGAACTTTAAAATTCCACGGCGAGCCGCGTAAATTTAAAGATTAAATTTAAAGCCTGCCGCGCAATTTTGTCGCCAGCGCGGCGCCGATTTTTTCGTAGCCCTCTTTTTGCAAGTGGATTTCGTCAGGGCGAATAAGCCCGCGCTCGCGCCAGCCGCGCCAGCCGCCATCCTCATCCATAAGACCGGCTATGTCGTAAAACATTGACCCTTCGTCTCGCGCTAGATGCGCTAGCACCTCCGCAGCGCGTGAGGCGTTTGGCACTTTAGGGCTTCGCGGCGGCGCTACGAGCAGGATTTTTGCACCGGGAGCTGCGGAGCGGACGGAGCGAAGCAGCCCACGGACGCTTTGGTAGAATTTTTGCTCATCAAATTTCGGATCCATCGCATCGTTTGTGCCGTAAGCGATAACTACGAGATTGTATCTAAGTCCTGAAAAATCCCTACCAAAGGCATCTGCACCCCATTTTTCGTAGAGGTTGCTAAACGCGCCGTTGCTCGCGCAAGAGTCTGCGAAGCGTGCGTTTTTGCGGTAAATTTTATATCCTCCAAGCTCTGCTCCGTCACGTAGCGATCTAATTTCGATAGGGAATCTAAGTCGCAGCTTAGAATACTCCCATTTATGCGGCACTTCTTGTGAAATATACGCGCTTAACCCACTTGCATCGCGCACGCGAAAAATCTCGCCGCTCTGATCCGATTTATGTAAAATTTCGACGTAAAAATCGCCGCTAAGCTGCTTTAGCTCCAGTCGCACGTTAGCACCTTTTTTGCCGGTAGCGATCACTCCGCATAGCGGAAAATCTGGGTCTTGCTCGGTGCGAGATGAGATTACATTAAAGCCGCTTTGCTTAAATTCTATATTTTCGCTTTTGTGATATTTAGGCATCATTGCAGGCACGAAGCCGACGCTGTTTTGTACGAAAAAGCCGTGTCTGAAAGCATCTATCAGCGCGTCGCTTCCTAAGTGCGAATCACCAAAAAATTTCACTCCAAAGCCCGCAGAGCTTTTTGTATTTGCGGAATTTATGCCGCGAACGCCTGCGTTTGCCGCGCATCCGCCTAATAATGCGGCAAATAAAATCACTATAAACTTACTCAACTTCAATCCTTGATAAAATTTCTTTCGCTACCGCTTCGCAACCTTCTTTGCTCATATGAATGCCGTCGTCTTGGCGCACACGCACGAGCTTGGAGCCGCTTTGCAGATAGGTTTTATAGGCGCCTTTTTCGCACACCAGCGGGGTTGTTTGCATAAAATACCCGCCAAGCGCCATGCTGGCGTCGGCATATATTTGATTTAGCAGCTGCGTTTTCTCCTCAAAATCCGGCTTTTGCATACACGGCATCGCTAGCCATAGCACTCCCGCGCCGTGCGAGTGCGCCGTATCGTAGATTTCGCGCACCCTTGAGGCGTAAAACTCCCGCCAGCGCGGCGTTTTAATGCCATAGGTTTTACCTCCTGCACGGTACTCCCACACATCGTTAGCTCCTAGAAGCACGACTACGAGCTTAACGCCGCCGTTCTCTCTAAGCGCGGTATCGAGCGTCTTTTGCCAGTCGAAAGATTTCTTGCTCGCAAGCCCCGTCGATTGCTTGCTAAGATCGATCACTCTTAGGCTTCGCTTCGGGAAAAATTTCTTAGCGTTCATCCCCACGTATTGCATCAGACTATCGCCCATAAAAAGTACCTCATCGCCTGCATTTAGGCGGATTTTGCCATCGTCGCTAAGCGAAATTTTAGCATCAATCTCCATAGAGCCTTGCGTCGTTAAATTCTGCTCCAAAGCCTGCGGAGCAGGGAGTTGAGAATCGGAATTTTCGCCGCTTTGTAAGGTTGCGCTTGCCGTAACGGGATTTTGCGACGCAGAGGAGCTGCGCGGCATAGAGCTTGTTGTAGCCAGGCTTTGTGACACGGAATTTTGCGAAGTAGAATTGTGAGGGATAGAATTTTGTGGGTAAGGCTCCTGCGCCGAATCGCGCGTCTTTGAATGATGCGTAGAATTATTTAAGGCAGAATTCTTTGCAGCATGAGCTTGCGGCTTGCTATCTTGCGGTTTAACGCTTTGCGAAGCATCGTGATTTTGCACCCCTTTGCTTTGCAAAGCTTGATTTTCCGCCATGCGATCTTGCGCAGGTTTTTTAAAATTTTTGCTTCCGCTATGCGGACTTGCGTCCTCATCCTTGCTAATGTCCTCGCCTTTGATACGCTGCTCTAGCCTATCTGCGCCATTTGCAATCTTTTCGTAGATCTCTCCACCTACGCGAAACGGCGAGCGGCGCAGCCATTCTTCCAGCCCAAAATCATCGTGGAATCGCTGCTCCAAATAATAAAGCAACGAGCCTTGCATAAAAAATGCCGAGAAAAGCAGCGCAAAAAGCAGAGTCGAAACAAACCTAAGCATCTAAAATCCTGCGTAGATGAAATTTGGAATTCCGCTTGGCATCAGCGCAAAAATCAGCGTGAAGATCACGCCGAGCGCGAGAGCTTTAGGTAAAAACGGCAGCTGAGCAAAAAGCGCGATCAAAGTATCTTTAAGAGCTGAAATTTTAGGATAAACAAAAATCCCCGCTAAAATCACCGCAAGCACCGCTAGCTCGCTAATATCTCCGAAAGCTCGTGCGCGGGCAAAAGCACCCAAAATCGCCGCCGCATCCGGAAGGGAATTGGCGAAAAAAATCCAAGCGAAACTTACAAAAATATAGGTACAAAATAGTGCCAAATGCGGATTTAGCGGCTTTACGCCCACTTTGGCAAGACATTTTAAAAATACAAGCGCCACTCCGTGCAAAAGCCCCCAAATCAAAAAATTTAATCCCGCGCCGTGCCAAATGCCCGAGAGCGCAAATGCGACTAGCAAATTTACGCAGGTGCGCGCAAAGCCATTGCGCGAGCCGCCGAGCGGGATATAAATATAATCGCGTATAAACGTGGATAAGCTGATATGCCAGCGATCCCAAAACTCGCCTAAATTCTTAGCCGCATAGGGCATATTAAAATTCTGCGGCAGCTTAAAGCCCATAGCAAGCCCAAGCGCACGCGCCATATCGATAAAACCGCTAAAATTCGTATAAAGCACCACGCCGTAAAGCAGCAGTGCGGCTAGAATTTGCGCCGCGGAGGACTCAGGCTCGTCGCCGTAAACGCCCGAAATCACATCGCTATAATACGCGCCCAAATAGCCGCTAATAAGCAGCAGCTTAACTAAGGCAAAAATTATAAGCACATAAATTTCATCGGCATTACCAAAGTGCTTGAAGCGATCAAACTGTGGCAGTACTGGCTCTACGCCTTTAGCGGCGCTAGCGCGTCCGATAGGGCCCATCACAACGCTGGGGAAAAACGCTAAAAAGCACGCCAAGCTCAAAAAGCCCTGCTCGCCGCATTCGCGCCTATAAACTGAAACGAAATAGGTGATCGACATAAAAACATAATATGAAATTCCAAGCGGAAACGCCACGCTATCGACGGCACCTAGGTGCAGCGCGGCAAGCGCGGCATTGAAAAACTCCCTGACGTAGCCGTAATATTTAAAAAACGCAAGAAAAAATAAGCCGCCAGCAACCGCCGCAAGCATCACCGCACGCGCCTTCGCAGTTGGTAACGGAATCTGCTTCGCTAACCCCGCTTTTTGCACCTGCTTGGCTATGCCAGCTTGTTTTGTTGCGCTCATCTGCTTGGCTGCCGCTTTACGCGATAGCTTTTTCTTGTGCGAGGACTGCTTTGCGGGCGTTATGGCTTTTGCGACTACGCGATTAGCGCGCGCGATACACACCCCTGCAAAATATACGAAAGCACTATAGGCTGCAAGCACCAGCGCAAAGCGCGGATTTACGGAGCACATAAAGCCGTAGCTTGCCAGCAGGATCAGAATTTTTTGCGCGAAAATGTGATTTTTGAGCGTCCAATAAACGATTAAAAACGCTAAAAAAACAAGGACAAACTCAGGCGAAAAAAATGTCATTCAATCTTTCCAATTTAAATTTTTAAAGCTCTTGCGGCTTTTAAACGCTTGCGGTGCGAAATTTATACGAAGCAAAAAAGCCAAAAACTTTTTTAATCGCTTGCAGCGCGAAATTTTATACGCAGGCGCGGCATTACGCCATTAAATGCGCGAATAAATTTAACGTCCAAACCCTTAAATTTCACGGGCACCTTGCATGCGAGCCCTTGCCGCGTGAGCGAAATTCCGCCACAATGGTAAAATTTGAAACGCAAATGAGGGCTCGACGCATGAATAAAATTTTTAAATGCGCTGAGCGGTTTGCATCAAATTCTTACAAAACCTCGTAAACGCAGTCTCGCAGGTTCTACCCGCAGGATTTCAAAATAAGCGCCTTTTGAAATCATGTTATATAAATTAGACGCGCGCGATGCCGCTAAAATCCTACGAAATGAGATGAGCCACACTTCATCACAACCATGAGGGCTGAAATTCTACAAAGCAAAATTTTAAAAGCCAAAAATTTTGCAGCGATAATAGAATTCCGCCCGTTAAATCTGCCGCGTGAAATTACTAAGTAAAATCTCACTTTAAGGCGTGATAGAAACCATCTAAAAGCTGCGCCTTATGAGCCAAAATCATAGCTTTTAATTTTTACCGCAAATTGCAGACCTGCGCCGCCATAAAGCCCCTTTTAAAATTTTGTATCAACGCAAACGCACCTTACGCTAGCCTCGCTCTTTCTTGCAAAAAACACAAGTTAAAATCAATGAGCTTCGCGTCGTAAAATTTTGGATCTAGGCTTAGTTTTAGTGCGGCGTAAATTCGGGCTCGCTAGGCAAAATTAGTCGTAAATTTAATGCGGCTACATAGATTTCAGTTTGAGCTGAAATTAACCTAGCAGAGCCGAATCTCGCTTCGTAATCTAGCCATTCTAACGAGATAATGTAAATTTTAATTTGCGATTTAAAATTTTCTGGCATAACGATGCAAATTTAGCTCACGTTTTAAAATTCCAATTTTCGCGGCGCGAGCGGCTCATAAAACGCCGCGTAAAATTGCAAATTTCAGCGTTTTTTATTCGGCTGGCGAGGTTTGTGCGCACAAGAACTGATTTGCGAAAATTTTAAAATTTTATCGCTTGCCCCAGCCCGCCTTCAGGGCAATCGCGATAAAATTTACGCTCTGCGTCTCAAGCAAGCGAACAGTTGCGATGAAATTCTAAGCTATCAGTCGAGATGAAATTTTACGCCGCATTTTCAAGAAATCCCGCGCCCGCCTAACTGTAAAATCCGTAAACCTCGCGCAAAATTTCACATCGCCGTATTACTTAGCAGCTATCAAATATGCTTGCCAAGCGGACGCGGTGAAATTTCGCACTACCCTTTGATACTTGTTCGAAGTAAAATTTCGCCCAGATGTTTTAACGGTCCATGCTCGAAATAAACGTTCCACATAATTTTATCGTAAAACGGCTGCCGGGTGGAATTTTGCCCGACAGCAAAGTCCGTGCCATCTGGAATTTACGCCTCTGCGCGGATTATCCTTACCGCTTCGACCATATTTTTTAGGCTCGGCTCTACTTCTTCCCATTTGCGGGTTTTTAGGCCGCAGTCCGGGTTGATCCACAACTGCTCTTTCGGAAGCACCTCAAGCAGCGCACGAATCTGGCTTACGAGCTCCTGTACGCTAGGAATTCGCGGACTGTGGATATCGTAAACGCCGGGACCGACCTCCTGCTTGTAGCCGACCGATCTAAAAATTTTAAGCAGCTCGTTGCCGCTGCGAGCGGTCTCAATGCTGATGACATCGGCATCCATCGCCTCAATCGTTTTGATGATGTCGTTGAACTCCGAATAGCACATATGCGTGTGAATCTGCGTTTGCGCTTTGGCTGCACTAACGGCGAGCTTAAAGGCGTCTACGGCAAATTTTTCGTACGCAGGGATATTTTCGGATCTAAGCGGATAGCCCTCTTTAAACGCCGCCTCGTCCACCTGAATGATCTTGATGCCCGCGTCTTGCAGATCCGAAATTTCATCAAAAATCGCGAGCGCAAGCTGTTTTACGATCTGATCGCGAGGCTTATCGTCGCGCACGAAGCTCCAGTTCATCATCGTCACCGGACCCGTTAGCATGCCCTTCATAATCTTTTTAGTACGGCTTTGAGCGTATTTGATCCACTCCACGGTCATTGGTTTTGGGCGGCTAACGTCGCCGAAAAGTAGCGGCGGCTTCACGCAGCGGCTGCCGTAGCTCTGCACCCAGCCGTTGGCGCTAAACGCGTATCCGCTCATCTGCTCACCGAAATACTCGACCATATCGTTGCGCTCAGGCTCGCCGTGAACCAGCACGTCCAGACCAATCTCATCTTGAAATTTAACGCAGTCGTCGATGTAAGCTTTGATGTCACGCTCGTAGGCTTCGCGGTTGATTAAACCCTTTTTATAGGCGTTGCGAACCTGGCGAAGCTCGGCAGTCTGAGGGAAGGAGCCGATCGTAGTAGTAGGTAAAATTCCATAGCCTAGCTCCTTTTTCTGCACCTTGATGCGATCCTCGTAGCGATCGGCGCGCTCGAATTTATTTAAATTTGCGGCGCGGCTTTGCACTCGCTCGTCATGAATAAGTGGCGAGCTAGCACGGGTTTTAGCGGATTTTTGATTTTCTTCGTAAGCTTTCATGCCGTGTTCGCACATCGGAATTTCAAAGAAAAGATGGGTTAAAATCGAAATTTCGCTTAGCTTTTCGACCGCGAAACTTAGCCAGGATCTGATCTCGGCGCTTAGCTTGTCCTCGTACTTTAGCGTGAAAGGCACGTGCAAAAGAGAACAGGAGGTGCCCACATAGATGCGCTCCTTAGGCACGTAGGCCTCGATAGCCTTGAGCTGAGCGAGCTTTTTGTCGATGTCGCTCTTCCAGATATTGCGCCCGTCGATCACGCCTGCGAAAAGCACGGTCTTAGCGTCTTTTAAAGCTTGAAGCTCTTTTTTGATATTCTCTTCGCTTGCGTAAACGAAATCGAGTCCGATCGCCCAAACATCGGTCTTTACTATCTCGCGTACGGCCTCGGTCGCATGCTCGAAATAGGTCATAAAGATGATTTTTACGTTGCTTGCAGCCTTGCTTAGGCGCTGATAAATAGGCTCAATCTTTGGCGCTAGCTCAGTCGCGCGATCCGTTACGAAAATCGGCTCATCGATCTGAACTACGACTTCGTTATCAAGCTCGCTAAGAAGCTTTAGCAGTTCCTCGTATTTCGCGGCAAGGGCATCTAAATGCGCGAGCGGATCGCTTTTGTCGCTTGATTTGCTAAGCGCAAGATAGGTGATAGGTCCGATTAAATTTATCTTTAGCGCGCAGGAATCCTTAAAATCATTATTCTTCGCGGCCTTGTACTCGCTTAAAATTTTACTAGGATTTAGGCTAAATTCCGTATACGCAGAGATCTCGGGCACGATATAGTGGTAGTTTGTGTTAAACCACTTCGTCATCTCCATCGCGACTGCGTCTTTACTGCCGCGCGCCATCGCAAAATACTGCTCATGCGCCGAAAGAGCCGCAAAGCGCTGCGGGATCACGCCAAAAAGCACGCTGGTATCGAGCATCAGATCGTAGTATGAAAAGTCGTTTACGCTAATTAGGCCGCTCCAAGCATCCAGCTGATATTTGATGTGGCGATCTTTTAACTCTGCGGCGACCCGCTCTAGCGCGTCATAATCGCACTTACCCGCCCAATAGCTCTCCAAAGCCTTCTTTAACTCGCGCTGCTCTCCGATACGCGGAAAGCCCGTAACGTAACTCTTCATCTCTATCCTTTAAGTAAAATTTTGGTATGAAAGTGTTGATTTTATCTAAAATTTCTTTTGCCGTCATTAAAATTTTAACCTAATCTCGAAAATGAACGAAATTTTATCCAAAAGCGCAGGAGTGGAATTTCGCCGATAAAACTCGAGATGGAATTTTATCGACGAAATTCTGTAAGTTAAAATTTGATGATGGAACTTAAAGGCGTTAAATTCATCATAATTTAAACCTCATCGCAAGATTCTACTAAAACTTAGTAAAGCCTTGCGACGAAGCTAGCCTTATCCGACATACCGCAAAGCCACTGAGCATCAAGGCTCTATGAAAGCAACGCAATGCCTTAAATATGAAAATTCTTAAAATTTATAATTATATCCTGCGTAAACGCCGTATTTTTTACCGTCGTTATCTTCAATATAATCGCCGTCTTTGTACCACGCCTTGCTTGCTTTAAAGCCCATTTCAATCTCGCTATTGGAGCCAAACTCATACGCGGTACCTATCTTGCCGCCCAAAATGAAGCCACCCAGCGTATCGTCCGCTCTAACCCAGCCGCCATTACTATAGTCTATTTTAACTTCAGTATCTAGCACCGAAAGCCCAGCGTAAGCGCCTAGGACGAGCTTAAATCTACCGAAAAGCTCCGGCGTAAAATCCGCACCGGCTATAAAATCGTGCGTGCTCCATTTAACCTTTCTTTTCGAATTGGCATTCGAGCTGGAATCCTCGCCCTTAAATCCATAAAAATATCCGCCGTAAGCTCTAAACGTGCCGAAGTCATATCCGGCTTTAACGCCGATTTGCGGCTGTCCGTCATCAAAACCTGCGGCTTGGTTTTTGAAATTGTATCCGCCTTCGCCACCTATGAAAAGTCCCTCCGCCATCGCGCTTACTGCAGCTAAAGAGCCAAGAAGCGCCACTTTTGCAACTAAATTTCTCATTTTTACTCCTTTCGGTGAAATTTCATCTCAATGATAGCGGCACACTTCGAAACCTAGGCTAAATTTAAAGTAAATATATAACATTTACGATTTTTAGTGACAAAATTTTAAAGTATTTTTGTAATTTATTTATAGCCAGTATAAATTCTAAATCTCAGCATATAATTTACATTATAAATTTTATCGCTTAGTAACATACGCTTTGTAAAAGCACAATGCAATAAGAATTTACGCAATATTCCTCTAGATATAAATTTATCTTAATAACTTGTAAATCCGCGCAGAATTACTTAAATAAACGGGCTCAAATAGATCTTTATCATAGTTTTCCAGCACAAAAAGTTGGATAAAGGCTGATTCAAATACTTTTTTATCTAAGATTAAAATTCTTTGGTAATCCGGTAAAAATATCACGTAAAGATTAGAATTTTTATCTATCTGCTTAAATAATTTGACGAGTTTGCCGTTTACTTCGCCCACTTGATAATATGAATTAATAGGCATTCTTTTACCGTCATAGATTAGGTATTCAGGATCGACGCTAGGCAGCGTGCATTCATCATTTATTATGATGCTCTCTCCATCTTTACCCATTCTAATATCATAACCCACATGAATAAATGGTGTCCAAGACTCTTTACCTGTTTCTATATCTACAGTAGAAAATTTTAAAATATTAGGCAATATATCTATCATGTGCGGTACGAAATAATAATATATATCCCTAGTTTTCCGTGGAAGCTTGAAATTCTTATCGCTTAAATAACTTAGGAATTTATTGATATCGGCTTCACCATAATTTTTTTGAATTTGATATATATTTAGTTTAAATTTATCTTCCAGTTTAGGATCAAAGTTTTTACCTTGCGACTTTTGTATATATTCGACATTAAGCCTTGCCATATTAGCAGAGCTTACCTCATCTTTATTAAAGGAAAACGCACTCATAAAAGTGTATTCTCCCGCCTGTCTACCTCCGGGATCAGCTACTACTTTTACATCGGAGTAATATCTGATTAAATATCCATAATCCCACCACGATAGCACATAATCCTCCCTGCTAGCTTTATTTTTTAGCTCTGCAAGAGGATTTATAGAGTCTTTCGTAAGCGTAGGTGCAACTCGGAATTTATCAATAAATCCATGCTAGGCATTAGTGCTAAACAGGTTAAAATAGCCAACAAAGTACTTCTAAGCCAGGTGCGTATTTCAAAGTAATTCAGCGTAAAATATATAAAATAAGCAAATCCAAGCGCTATCATCGGTGTAGCGTACATTGTAAAGCGAGTTCCACCAAAAAGTGCTAAAACTCCAAGCGCTATCATCGGCAAGGTTAAGATAAACGAACGGAATTTTATCAGCAGTAGAGCCAGCCCTCCTACAGCGCATATAAATATAAATAGATGCCCACTAGATTCAAGCACAAATTTCATGAAATTAGCGTTTTCTACCTCATTAACCGTATTTCTAACGCCGTAGAAGTAGAAAATTTCCTCTTTGCTTACATCCTTTAAGATGTATGCTTTAAGCTGCACTGCTATAGGCACAAGTCCGCCGAATATGATAAATATAATTACGGCGATCGTACCCAAAATCCAAAGAGCTTTTTTGCTTTTATGGCTTGGAATTTTAATCATTAAAAAATATAAAAACGCAATTAGTGCAATCTTAAGCAATAAAATATAATTTACAATTATTGTCTCGCCTTCGTAATACGCGCCAAAATTTATAACTGCAACGACCATAAGAATCATCGCTTTGTAATTTGCCTCATTACGCCTATCAAAAATCAAAACGTATAGCAAAAACATCACTATAATTGCCATATTTAGAGAATACGAGCTAGAATACCACCAATCATAAATCACCGTAAAAACGGCAGGTAAAGCAAAGCTGCTCTGCTCGCCTCGTCCTACTAGCCTAATTAAAGTCCATATCGTTAGCAGTGGCAGAGTAACATTTAACATATCGCTATCAAAATATCCGCCCAAGGTCCTGACATAATATCCGGGCAGCACGCAAGCAAGTAGTGCCGCGATGATGCCGGCGCCCAGGATCTTATACTCTCTTGCTATCAAAATAATCGGCACGGCCACCAGCGGCGCGAAAAACACACTCATATAGATCGTAATGCTATTTAGGCTGACGGGTAAAATTTTACTAAGTAAAAATGCTAGAGTTGGGATCGACGCGCCGTACGGGCTAAGATCGCCCGGCTGGTGAAAGCCCGCTATCATATCGCGCGCACCCTCGGCGTTTGCAAAGGCGTCGTTCGTGGTCATGATGAGCTCGCCATCGAAAGAAAACTGCTCGATCCCGCTAGCCCAATATATCCAAAAAAACCTGCACGCCACGCCGAATATATAAACCAGCGTCATGATCAGAAAAATATCCATACGTGAGCATTCGCCGTTTGTAATTCTAAATTTTTGCATCTTTTTCCTTGATTTGCCGTTTGAAGTACCGAGCGGCAGGGTTAAAATTTGCCTCTACAAATTTTACTCGCTTTATCGCGTCCGCGCTAAATTTTAACGACATTGTTTAATTTGCGTTTATTATAGCAGAATTTATCGATATTAAAAGCAAAATTTTAAAAACAACCGAAGTCAAGCCGTTTAGAATTTAAATTTGTGATATACAATTTTGGCGACCATCAAAAAATACGATACGTAAAGATAAAGATTAGGATTTAAACTAAATATCCAATATAAGGCAGATACAAAACAATACCAAGCCAATAAATATGCGTATATCCAACATATTATAAATTCCATCTTCTGGGTGCGGAATGAACAAATATAGGACAATAAACATAACGAACGCTTTTAAAAAAATATATAATAACGTTTTATTCATAGACATATATTTAGCGATCTATGCTATGGCTAAATAGCAGAAACAACCGGTCGTTGCAAGAAACTTACGCCGAGCCGGTGGATTTTTGTGGTTTAGACGAAATTCTCGCCTAATACGCGTCGCACATAAATTTACAGACGGTTTTCGTGCGCAGATTGAGCATGATCGAGCTTAGGCATCTGCCGTCCTTGTTGCCGCTTAGCAGGCGCACGGCATCGCCCTCCTTCCACTGCGTGCTGTCGCCCTCGATCGTCCTGTAATGCGCGCCGTTAATGACAAGCGACTCGCCGCCTTTTAGAGTTTTATCGATCTTTAGGTCGCTTGCGATCTGGCTTAGATCGCCTTTTAGGGCATTTGCGATTAGTTTTTCTTCGGCCTGCTCATGCGTCTTCATCGAGCTTTTGGCAAAGTCCGGTACCTGCATAGTTTCGGTCTGAGCCGAAGCAAAAGCGGCTAGCACGCAAGCGGCGTAAATTAGTTTCATATTTTCTCCTCGGTTTTTTCAAAATTGCGGCGATTATAGCAAAGTTTACTTAAAAATTTCGGTCTAAATTTAGCTAAAGTTTAAATTTAAGAAACCGCCGTCTGTTTAAAACAGAGCCGAACGCGACGGCAAATTATAAAATTTCGCCGCAATTTAAAATTTACTTATTAAAATACGCCGCAAGCGCGCTTAGCCAAACAAACAGAGCTATGATCCAAGACATCGTCCACGGCGTACCCGCAGAAAACGCCGCAAGCATCGCCGATGAGACGATGCCGCTGCCGTATTGCAACGAGCCTATGAGCGCAGCGGCCGAGCCCTTCATCTCCTGCGGTACGCTATCAAGAGCGGCGGCATTGGAGCAAGAAGCGATGATGCCGTTCATGCTAAAAACGAAAAACATCGGGATTATCACGCCAAGAACGCCGCCTGTTTTGAAAAACGCAAACGCAAATAGCACGCTGGCAGCAAGCGCGGCAACGAGCGCGGAGACTATGAGCAGGCGGTTTAGCGCATAGCGCTTTACCAGCTTTTTATTTACGAAACTTAGCGCCATGACGCCCACGATGTTTATGCCGAATAAAAATCCGTAGTATTTGCTAGGAATGCCGAAATAATCGATATATACAAACGATGAGCCCGTGATAAAGGCATAGGCGGCTACGTAGAAAAACGTCACGCTAAGAGTGTAGCGCATAAATTTGGCGTCTTGTAATAATCTTAGATAGCTCCTAAAAGACGATACGATGGGCTTTGTGGAGCGCTTTTGCGGCGGCAAGGTCTCTGGCAGAGAAAAAATCATCGCAAACATAATCGCGCTAGCTAGCGCCATCAGCCAAAATATCCCGTGCCAAGAGCCAAACTCCAGTATCGCGCCACCCAATAACGGACCCACTATCGGCGCTATCGCCATGATAATAACTAGAGTAGAGAGCATCTGTGCGGCCTGCGAGCTACCGAAAAGATCGCTAATCATCGCCCTGCTTAGCATCGGTCCTACGCATGCGCCCAAAGCCTGAAACACGCGCCAGAACACGACGCTAGCCATAGTGTCTGACATCGCGCATCCTACTGATCCGATCGCAAAGAGCGCCATACCGATGAAAAGCGGGATTTTACGCCCGATCCTATCGCTGATAGGCCCCCATACGAGCTGCGCTATAGCAAAGCCGATCAAAAAGCCCGTTATCGTGAGCTCCGAGTCTCCGTGCAACTGCCGCTCCATCGTAGGCATAGCGGGCAGATATACGTCCGTAGATAGCGATGTACACGCCATGAGCGCGCTTAGCACGACTAAAAAAGATAGTGAAGTTTTTGAAGAGTTCAAATTTTTCCTTTTGTTGTTATTTGAGTGGGCGCAGAGTTTGCGCGACTGGAGATTGGAAGCTTTAAATTTACTCAAATTTGTTTTGATAAATTCTGCACGATTATAGCTAAATTTAAACGCTTTTCAGTGCGGAAGCTTAAATCAAATTTGATGTAAAATTTGAATGCAGGCGGCGCAAAATTTAAACTAGAAATTTAAATACGGTAGAGCAAGGCGCGGTATTTTTGCCTTAATCAAGGCGGATTTAAATTTTATGACGGAAGCGTATATGAAATACGTGACCGAGTAAAATTTAAATGCAAGATTATAAGGCAAAGTATCGTGAGATGATTTTAAATGTTTTCTACATCGCTATGCTCGTAGCTAAACAGAAGAAGTAAATTTCGTCCCAAGATTAAATTTAATAAAAATCAGGTGCAGTATTTTTCGCTTAGACGAGGCGGTTTTAAATTTTGTGACGGGAGTTACCGAGTGGGTAATGACCGAGCAAAATTTAAAACCAACGAAGTATAAGTAGAAAAAGACAAGCCTTAAATTTAGACTTCATACCTCTCGCCGGGTTTCATTTCGATAATCTCCCACGGTAAGCCCTGCTTATTTAGCTCGTCCATGAAAGGCTTGGCGTCGAAATTTTCCATATTAAAGACACCCTTGCCGCTCCAAATGCCCTTTGCGACCATCATCGAGCCGATCATCGCAGGCACGCCCGTCGTGTAGCTCACGGCCTGCGCGCCCGTCTCAGCGTAGCAAGCCTCGTGGTCGCAGACGTTGTAGATGTAGACTTGGCGCTCTTTACCGTTTTTTAAACCACGTATTACGCAGCCGATGTTGGTTTTGCCCTTCGTGCGAGGGCCGAGGCTTGCAGGGTCAGGCAGCAAGGTCTTTAGAAACTGGATCGGCACGATTTTTACGCCGTTATGCTCGACCTCGTCGATGCGCAGCATGCCGACGTTTTCTAGGCATTTCATATGAGTTAGGTAGCTCTGCCCGAAGGTCATAAAAAAGCGGATTCGCTTTAGCCCTTTGATGTTTTTTACTAAGCTTTCGAGCTCCTCGTGGTAGAGCAGGTAGCTATCTTTGACGCCCACTTTCGGATAGTCCCATTTGAACATTATTTCCATCGGCTTGGTCTCTTTCCACTCGCCGCGCTCCCAGTAGCGGCCCTTTGCGCTTACTTCGCGCAGGTTGATTTCGGGGTTGAAATTCGTCGCGAACGGGTAGCCGTGATCGCCTGCGTTGCAGTCTAGGATGTCGATCTCGCCGATCTCGTCAAAGAGATTTTGCTGCGCGTAGGCGCAAAATACGTTCGTCACTCCCGGGTCAAAGCCGCTTCCCAGTAGCGCCATCGTGTTTGCGGCTTTAAACTCGCCGTCCTTCGCCCACTGCAGCTTGTATTCAAATTTTGCGGTGTCCGGGTGTTCGTAGTTTGCGGTGTCGATGTATGGGATGCCGGCGCGAGAGCACGCGTCCATGAGAGTTAGGTCTTGATACGGCAGCGCGACGTTTAGCAGTAGCTCGGCACCCGTTTTTTTGATGAGCGCGACCACGGCATCGGTATCGTCCGCGTCGATCTGGGCGGTGTCAATTTGCACGCCTAGGCGGTCTTTTATAAATTTAGCGATCGCGTCGCACTTGCTTTTGGTGCGGCTCGCAAGGGTGATCTTGCTAAAAACGTCCGCGTTCATCGCGCATTTTACGGTCGCGACTTGGCTCACGCCGCCCGCGCCTATGATTAAGATATTTGACATTTAAGCTCCTTTAAATTTTAAATTTTGCTGCAATTTTAGCAAATTTAAGATGAATTTTAAGAGGCGGGTGCAATCAATCATAGAGTTTGGCTGTGGCTGGCGCGGAGCGCAAACTCGCTCTAACAAGAGCGCCGAAAGCGGCGTATGCTAAAATTTCACCCAGATAGCAACATGCCGATTGACGGCGGCACGAGATTAAATTTACCGCCTTGTATTGCGCGATAAAATTTTAAGCTTTAAAGGACTAGTTTAAATTTAACATTCCCCGGCGAAGCGCGGATAATTAAAATTTAAAGCTCGCTCGCTTCGCCGCTAAAATTTATCGCGCTTATTTTCTCGGCGCACAGCAAAACCACATACTGCGGCTAAATTTAACGCTTTAGCGAACAGCGGTTTAAAAAGTAGCAAGCGAGACAAAATCCCGTGACGCCCACGATAAAGGGCACGAGTCCGATCAGCCCCCCCACCAGCTGCCAAACACGGCTTTTGCGATCATTAGCGCTCTTATTATCCTAGTTTTCCTGCTTAGCATTGCGTTTTCACTTCTTTGTTTTTACATTTTGCACGTATTAATGCTTAAAATTTTAAAGTAAGCAATGGCAGCAAACCTCCACCTGCGTGTCTTTCAGCTAGTTCTCTGGCATATGCGCTCTTTGGTTAAATTTAGCTTCGTTTAATTATCTTTTCTTTTGCATAAAAGCTCGATTTTACAAAATTTATGTGCCTAAGAAATAAAATTTTATGCGAGCTTGATTTAAAATTTTGACGAATGTAAAGCAAGGCGAACTCGAATGCAGGCGGTAACGCGACGAAATTTACGCGCAGCTTTAAATTTGAAATCGCGATAAATTTTAACCGAGCGAAATTCTATCGTTGCAGAAAATTTGTCTAAATTTAGCTCACCGCGTGTTTTAGGGTTTAAATTTAGACGCTACAGCGAAAAGCGTAGTGCAACTTTACGATCGAGGCGGCACCGATCTTGCGCCGTAGCGTTAAAATCAGATTTCGTAGCGATAAATCTTGCCGAAATTTTCATCCAGATTGTAGCTAAACTCACCGCCTGCGTAATAGATTGTCTCGCCGCTCTCCAGCTCGAAGCGCTGATACACGCGCAGCACGACCTCGTTTTCGCTGATGCCTTGGACATGGATAAAGATATCGCTCTTTCTGCCCGCAGTCATCGCCATTTGGTAGAGCTGATTAAATAGCGCGTATTCCGGATCTTTCTCGGCATCCTCTTGGGATAAAAAGCCCTCCAGCACGCCCAGCATCTCGGCGCGAAATTCCGTCCTGGCGCGCGCATAGGAGTTTTGGATATTTTCGATCTGGTCGGTATCGAGTAAATTTAAAAGCGAATGTTTGCCCACGTAAAGCGTCGCGCTCGATGTGATTTTGCCGTCCTTGTCGGTCACTAGTCGCAGAGCTTTCTCTACGCGCCACAAGGCCTCTTTTAGCTCGAGCCCGCTTTCAATTTCAATTTTCATCATAGATCCTTTATCAAGAATGCGGAATTTTAGCGTGAAATTTTAAATTTTAAAGACAAACTTCGCGATCAGATACGCCATATACAGCATCAAAACTCCCACGAGCGCGTCGATTATGCGCCATGCTCTGCTGCTTGCAAAAAGCTTTGAAAGCGCCCCTGAACCGTATCCTAAGCCGAAAAACCACGCAAACGATACAAACATAACTCCCGCGTAAAACCACGGCTTTTGCGGATCCGCAATCGTAGCGCTGAGCGAGCCCACGACCACGACGGTGTCTAAATACACGTGCGGATTTAGAAGCGTCACAGCAAGAGCCTTGGCTACGACGGGCGCCAACGGGTTATTTGCAGAGTTTTGAATCTTGGCAAAATGCGAGCCCTTATAGGCGCTAAAAAACGAGCTTAGCGCGTAGCAGAGCAGAAATATGACCCCGCCTATGCCTAAAATTTGGGTAAAAAACGAGCCTTGCTTAAGAGCGCCGCCGATTAAAAATATCCCTACGGCCGTAAATACGGCATCGCTTAGCGCACAGACCGTGCAAACCGCCGCAACATGGTTTTTCGCAAGACCTTGGGAGATGACGAAGATATTTTGCGCGCCGATAGCGACGATGAGCGAGAGCATCAGCGCGGCTCCTTGCAAGAAAATTCCGATCGGCAAGGAGTTCAAGCCGCGCCTCTACTTGTTTTTACTTTCGCAGGCGGAGCTTTGCATCGCCGTATCGGTAGTATCGGAGCCGTCTACCGCCGCACTTTCGGACGTAGCGCCAGATCCATTATCGCCCGCAGAAAATTTAGGCGAGGAATTCTCGGCGCCTATGAAATTTTCACCCTCAGCGGCGTCGTTTGAGGAAGCGGCATTGTTCGGCGCGGCGGAGCTTTGTTCGTTTAAATTTGAAGCGCCCTTCAAATTCTGCGCGCCGTTTAAATCGGCGGCGCCATTATAATTTTGCATGGCGGAATCCTGCGTAGAGCGGGAATTCTGTGCGCCTGATTTTTCACATAAATTTTGTGCGGCGCTAGAATTTTGCGTATCGGAATTTTGCGAAGCGGAATTATCATCGCGAAAGTTTTTAGCGCTACTCGCGCTTTTTTTAGAGCCCTTAGCGAGCTTGCGAGCTTTTGGAGCAGCTTGCTCTTCCTCGGAGCTTTGCGAAAGACCCGCTTTTTCGCGCAAAATTTTACTCAGCTCGTAGATCGAAATTTCAAACGAGCCCGGTAGAGTGGCTTCCGTGTCGCTGTAAAATCGCAAAAAATTAAAGCGGTCCTGCGCCTGCGGCATTTTTTTGAATACAAAATTTAAAAGCTCCGTTTTGTTTCTGCCCGCGACGAAGGTTTTTGTGCCTAAATTTGCGATATCTTTGTATTCGAAGCTCTCGGAATTTGCCCCACGCACGATCGTAAAAGCATCCTCGCCGATCTGCAAATAATTTTTCGCGCCGAGTCTGAGCGCGCAAAAAAACGCGCAAAATGCCGCCACTACGGAAGCGAAAAGCGCCGCGCCGCCAAAGCCCGCGTAGTAGCAATATCCGCTAGCGAGCGCCAAAATCGCCGATCCCGCCAGCGTCATCGCTACGGGCTTTTTATTCTCTTTTATTATCATCTTCCCTGCTTAATCATCTCTCTTATATATTCATAAATTTTAAAATTTAGTGCATCCATTACCGAGTCTTTAGAGCCCGGATTTTTGATGCTTTGGTAGTTGAGATTAGTTACGTAATCCTTCCACGCACCTTTGTTTTTAACGCTTATGTAGAGGCTAATCTGCGAGTCGTAGAAGTAGTCTCTGTAATAATCGTCGTCGTCCCAAGGATCATAACCAAACGGCATCCCCCAACCTACGCCGACGCCCGTATATCTATAATACCTGCCAAAGCCCATTCCGAAGCTAAATCTCGGATTATCCCACGATCTACGCGAAAAATCCGCCTTGCGGAAATAGTTGAGATTGCCGCCGATTTGGACATTCGCCGCGCTTTTATTTACGACCTTAAATCCGTCCGCACGCAGATGCTGGATCACTACTTGGGTTAAATTTGAATCCGTCGTCGAGGTATTGGTGAAATTTACGCTTATGAGTTTATCTTGCGGAAATTCCATAATGTGAAGCGGCTCGGAAGTGCGCACGATACCGCTATTTACGGGCACATTTTTAGAACAACCCGTAAAAATCAAAAACGCCGAAATGACCAAAAAAAGTGAAATTTTATTTTTCAAGACGGATCCTTTCGCTTAAGATTTCAAATCCTAAATTTGAGTGATTGTAGCATAAATTTAAAATTTTAATGTCGGCAAGGGGCGATTTTTTGAAATAATCTAACGATTGATACGCGGAAGCGGAGAATTTCAAATAAAATTTCACGCCGAGCGACCGCTAAATTTAAAGCCGTCGCTCGGTTGAAATTTCTGCGAAAAGAGACGGAATTTTAAAACCGGAGGAGTTTAAAATTCCACAATCTTATAGGCTCACGCCGCGCGTAAGTACGCGCTTGCGATAAACCTCCGAAACTCTGCTCGCGTCGCCCACGATTAGAGCGTTCGTGCAGCAGATCGCCGCACATATCGGAACCTTGCCCTCTGCGATGCGGTTTTGACCGTATTTATGTAGTTCCTCGTGCGAAAACGTAGGCTCCGGTCCACCCGCGCACATAGTGCACTTATCCATCGCACCTTTGATACCGAAAGCTCCGTCTCTAGGAAATTGCGGAGCACCGAACGGACACGCGTAGAGGCAGTATCCACAGCCGATACATTTATCTTTGTCGTGTAAAACGACGCCGTCGGTTCTGATATAGAAGCATTGAACCGGACAAACCTGCGCGCAAGGCGCATCGGTGCAGTGTTGGCAAGCAATAGAGCTTGAAACCTCCTGCCCCTCTATGCCCTCGTTTAAAGTGATAACCTTGCGCCTATTGATCTGCACGGGAACCTCGTGCGCCGAGCTGCAGGCTACCTGGCAACCATAGCAAGCGATGCAACGCTCGACATCGACGTAAAATTTTAATCTTGCCGGCATTTTATCTCCTTATGCTCTTTCTAGTCTGCAAAGACCGGCGTTAAATTCCGAAATTTGCGTATTTATGTCAAAGCCGTAGTTGGTAATCGTATTTGAGCTCTCGCCTCTGATATATGGCTTAGTACCCTCAGGATAGCGCTCGCTTAGATCCTCACCCTGAAAAATTCCCGCGAAGTTATACGGCATAACAATACGATCAGGCGTAACAGCGTGCGAATAGATACACTTGACTTTGATCTTCGTGCCTTGCGGCGAATGAATCCACATCATCTCGCCATCTTTGATACCTTTGTCAGCGGCAAGCTTAGGATTTACATGCGCAAACATCTCCGGAGTAATCGCCGAAAGATACTTGCTCGTGCGCTCAATCATGCCCGCACCGCTTAAATTTACGAGCCTTAGCGAGCTGACGATTGTAGGGAAGTCTTTGCTCCAATCCTGCTTTTTCTGCTCGGAGATAAATCTAGTAAATACGCGAAAATTTCGTTTTTGATCCGCAAAGGTCGGATATTTCTCCACCAAATCCCATCTCGGCGAGTGGATCGGTTCGCGATGCTTTGGAATTTGATCCGCAAACTGCCAAACCTTAGCTCTGGCTCTTGCATTTCCGCAAGGACAAATTCCAAACTCACGGCATTTTTTGGCGATAATGCCGCTATAATCTGTGCTCCACGTAGGCCCCATCTTGGCTTTTTCATCCTCGCTTAGCGTAATGCCTAGAACCTGCTCGATATTTGCTTTCGTAATCTCTGCGTGTCCGCCTTGAATTTTTGATCCCGGAAGTGTAATGCTCTCATCGGCTAGCTGCGAAACGCCGTCATGCTCTAAGCCAAAGCGGTTTCTAAATCCCATACCGCCGTCGGCATAAGGCTTAGTTACGTCGTAAAGAATCGGAGTGCCCGGATGTTGCGTATCCCAGCAAGGCCATGGAAGCCCGTAGTATTCGCCCTCGACCTCGCCGCCTATGCCGCGCAAAGTATCGGGATCAAATAGATGCCAGTTTTTCTGCTGTCTACGAAATCTAGCTGCGGTACGACCGTTATTACCAATACTTTGAGTATTGCGTGCAATCTCATCGGTAGCGTCGTCAGGCCAAACAAAATCGTCTTTAACCTGCTTAAGCTCGCCATCAACGATGCCCATCTTCATGCCGCGAACGTATTCGTCATAAAAGCCGAATTTTTTCGCGAATAAAAACATTACCTCTTGATCCTCTTTGCTCTCAAATAGCGGCTTAACGATCTGAGTTCGCCACTGACCGCTACGGTTTGTAGCGCTTAGATGACCTTCGCTTTCAAACTGCGTAGCTACCGGCAAAACATAAATTCCGTCCAGTCTGTCGTTTAGGATCGCTACTTCGTTTAAAAATGGCTCGGCGACTACCAGCATATCGATCTTACCTAATGCTTCTTGAGTCTCGCGAACGTGAGCCATAGAAGTAATTCCTGTGCCTTGCACCCAAAGAACGCGGACATTGCCACTACTTAAAACGGGCTCGTTTTTCAAAACGCCCTGCCACCATTTAGATAGCGAAAAGCCCTTTTCGTTGCGCCAATTTATCGTATCTTGCTCGATGCTCGGATCATAGTGGAAATACTCAGTAAAATTCGTACCAGGCACTTTTTCGCCCTGCTTTTCATGCGGCTGCTTAGTAGAAACGGCAAATCTTTTAATAAACTGCTCATAATCTACGCCCCAGCCCTTGCAGAAGTGCTTCCAAGCGTTATCGGCTAGCCCGTAATACGCAGGTAGGCTATCGGAGAGATTGCACATATCGGTAGCGCCCTGAACATTATCATGGCCTCTAAGGATGTTGCAGCCGCCGCCTGGCTTACCCATATTACCTAGTATGAGCTGCAAAAGAGCCAAAATTCTAGTATTTGAACTTCCGATCGAGTGCTGCGTGATACCTAGCGCCCAGCATAAAGTAGCGGGCTTTGTGGTAGCGAACATCCTCGTAAATTCTATCAGTTCCTCTTCCTTGCAGCCGGTGACATTGGCTACCTCTTTCGGATCCCACTTCTCAGCCTCCGCCTTGATCTCCTCTACAGCGTAGGTTCTGGTTTTTATTAGCTCTTTGTCCTCCCAGCCGTTTTTAAAGATTAGATGCAGCATTCCGTACACAAACGCTATATCGGTTCCCGGACGAATTCTAATATACATATCGGCCTTAGCTGCAGTTCTAGTAAAATTTGGATCGACGACGACGATTTTTGCGCCATTTCTATCGCGAGCTTGAAGAGCATGCTTCATAGCTCCCACTGGATTTGCAACCGCGGAATTCGCACCTATGAAAAGGATCATTTTAGAATTTTTCGCCATATCACCTACGTGATTAGTCATAGCTCCATAACCCCAAGTATTCGCCACACCGGCGACTGTTGCGCTATGTCAAATTCTGGCTACGTGGTCGTTGCTGTTTGTACCCCAAAAGGCTGCAAATTTTCTAAAATAATATGCCTGCTCGTTGCAAAATTTAGCCGAGCCCAAAAACACTACACTATCTGGACCGTCCTCTTTACGGACTTGAAGCATTTTATCGCCGATTTCATCAACGGCTTGCTCCCAACTTATGCGCTCCCATTTACCGCCTACTTTTTTAAGAGGATACTTTAAGCGCATTTTGGATTTAGTAAGATCGATCTGATCGATTCCCTTACAGCAGTGACTGCCCTGCGAGATCGGGTGATCTACTGCCATATCTTGGCGAATCCAAGTATTGGTGCTCTCATCCACTTGAGCCTCGATACCGCAGCCTACGGAACAGATCGAACATATCGTTCGCTTCATAACGGAACCTGGAAATGGGTTTTTGATCTCTTGCTCGGTAGCGGCTCTTAGCGTATTATTTTCGCCAAACGCGGCTACGCTGCTCGCTCCTAAAGCGGCGAGTTTCAAAAACGATCTCCTTCCGATCGCATTCTCACTCATGAAAATTCTCCTAGTAAGCTACTTTATAGTATTTTTTCCACGCTTCACTCTCCCAGTAAAGCACCTCTTTTTTCGGTGATTTGCCACGAACGGTATCGCCGTAATCCTGCTCGCTTTTTGCTAGAGCCTGAGATGCGGCAACGCCCACAGCGCCTACCGCGCCGATTTTTAGAGATTTTCTAAGAAAATCTCTGCGTTTGTTCTCCATGGTTTTCCTTTGTGAAGAAATCGCTTTAAATCTTTTATTGTAGTAACGCCTGTTACAGGATTTAAGTCTAATGAATTATAACGAAAAGGCAGTGAGATGGAAATTAAATTTTAAGTTACTTTTTAAATTTTATTTAAAATTCAAAATATAAAGTTCTAACTAAAAAACTACTCGCAAAACTAGGGTTTGCGAGTTTAAAATTTAACCGAAACTCTGCTTTTGCGTTAAGATTTTGGTTAAAAATTTTATTTATCAATCCAGATTAAAAATATCTTCCGGATTGGTAAATCTATTTTGATAGCCGCCTTTTTTGATCGCTTCTTTAACGACGCTACGATCTTTCTTTTGCGGAGCAGCAAGCGCTAAAAGCGAACGCTCAAGCGCAAAAAAGCTTTTCATTAGTGCGCCTAATGATTTGAAAAAATCCGCCCGCACATGCCCACACAAAAGCTCGCTAAACTCATCCACAAAGCTATTGGTGACATTCGTAAAAAGCTCTAACGCCAGCGCTTCGCCGTCTTGCGCGCCGATGAAATTTTTAGCGCATTGCGAATTCGCAGCATTTTTACCATTCTGCGGGCCTGTAAAATTTTTACTGTCCTGCGAACCTACAGAATTTTTACCATCTTGCACTATCAAGCTCGCGCTATTCGTAGAATTTTGCTCGTTTGCCGCGGAATTTTGTCCGTTTAAAACCGCACTGTGTTTTGCAGCCGCGTCGCGCAGCAGAGTCGAATGCAGGTAAAAAATAAATCCCACATAATCCTCGCACTCTTTGCAAAGCTCCATATTGCGGCGAAATTTACTCTTTTTTAGCACGTCGATTACCGCGACACGCATACGCCCGTCGTCGCGTCCTTCGTCGTAGAAGCTCGCGCTCATCGGCACGTTGGCGTATGAAAAATCAAAAAGCACGGAATTTTGCTCGCTTTTAAACGCTGCGAAGTCGAATTTCGCCAAATTTTGAAATTCCGCCTCATCGCTAGACACGATGGGCGAGCCTTTTAAAAACTCCAGCTGCTCCTTCCAGCGCTTAAATTTCGCATCCGTTTCATAGAAAAAAAACGGAATTGCAAAAAATTCGTAGTAGTAGCTTCTTGCTTGAAGTAGATTTGCATCCATTACATTGCCCCTTTTCTAGCATCTTCTATCTGCTTTTTTATCATTATTTTCGCCTTGCAATCGCCGCAGCAAAAAAGCGTCTTCATCTTCTCAGGCTCGTTTGCAAAATGCGCGCCCATCATATCCGCGATCTTCATCACGGCTTTGCTAGTCGCAAATTCCTTACCGCACTCGATGCATTTAAAAAGCTCGTCTTTGGCTAGCATTTTGTAATTAAAAAATCCCGGCTCAAGCTCCACGCCGCAAGGCTTAAGCTCGATCGTATCCTTTTCGGCGCAGCTTAGCACGCAGTAGTTGCACGTCGTGCAAAGCGAAGCGTTGAGCTTAATCGAATTGTCACTGTTGTCGGCATACAACGCGCCGGTATTACAGGCGCCCACGCAGCTAAGGCAGAGCGTGCAGCTTGCTTCGTTTATACTTACTTTGCCAAATTTTAGCAACTCTCCGCTTTTTACGGCGCCAAAGCTGCCCTCGCCCACCATCGCGCTTACACGTTTGGAAAAAATTTCTTTCTTGCTAAGACCCTGCTCGTTTAAGCTAAACGCCCAGGGCTGAGAGCTTTGCGCCCGCTTTAACGCCTCTTGCAGCTCGGTTAAATTTCGCGCTAAAAATACTGCGTCCTTGCCATAGATCGCGCGCGAAATTCCATTGGTAAGCTCCACCGCTTCGCGCGTGCCCTCGCCCACGTCTGCGCCGTAAACGATCACACTCGAGCCGCTTTCTTGCATCGCGCTTAGTAAATTTACCTCATCTATTTGCTTGCTTCCGAAAATTCCAAACGGCAGCGCGCCGCACGGAAGCTGCACTGCGGGTGCGGACGCGATTTCGCTCTCTGCGATGAGAAGCGGAATTTTGCCTGCATAGAGCTTTGCGATCTCGCCAAATACGCTTTGGGGCAGCTTGGCAAATTTCAGCGCGCCGCTGGGGCAGACACTTACGCACGCGCCGCAACCGACGCAGTCGATGTGCGAAAATACTAGCTCGCGCTTTTCGTCATTTTTCAAAATCGCGACTGTGGGGCAAACCTCTGCGCACGGCGCACGCAGCTCATTTCGCCTGCCTTGATACTGACAGATCGCAGGATCGAAGATCGTGGAATTCTTATAACGATAAACCGGGCTTTTGGAATTTAAAATTTCTAAAATTTCATCGTCTTTTAGCCCCGAAATCTCGTAGCAGCCGCTTTGTCGTAGCTGATAGGGCGCTGCACCGCTAATCAAGAAAAAATCTGCCTCAGTCTCAACCTCATCCCGCTCGCTTAAAATCGTAACTGTAAGATCGCCGATCTCGCCATAGACAAACTTAATCTCGGCTCTGCTTAACGCGATCACCTTAAATCCGTGCTGCCTAAGTAGCCCCACAAGCCCCTCTCGCGGCTCATCACAGGCGAGAATTACGTTTTTGCCGACGGGCTTTTGATAGTCGCTATCTAGCGCGCCGTCGAAGGCGATATCCTTGGCGCGATACAAAATATCTACGTTTTTAGCGATTTGCAGCGGCTCATCTGCGGAATTTTCTATATAAAAATTTATCTCGGGCGCATAAATTTGCGCTTTTAATTTCGGTGAATTGGCGACGATAAATTCCTCATTTTTTGCCTCCTCTTCATCGTCGTAAATTTCGATATCATCGCTTAAGACGACATCTTTTAGCCCCGCGGCGTAAAATCCATGTTCTTTCATAATCTATCCTAAATTGATAATTAGGCGGGTTTTACTCTTATTTTCTAAACAGCTTTTAAATTCTGCACTTAAAGTAAATCGAATTTAAATTAATAATTCTATAGATAAAGCAAAATCAAAGCTTTAAATGATAAAATCGCCTAAATTTTAAGGCATCGGGGTCGCAATGCAACGAATCAAACTACCAAAAATCGATAAAATCGCAAACGCGCAGGAGTTTCAACACTGCCTCCGCCCGCAAATCATCAAAATCGCGCAAGAGCTCATCGAAGAGGCACGCGAAAAGGCGCTGCAAGGAGGCGAGCTCGCAAGCGAAAGAGAGATCATCGCGCGCATAAAATCGCGCTACGAAAAATTTCAAAGCTTATGCCTTAAGCCACTCATCAACGCAACCGGCGTCGTGCTGCACACAAACCTCGGCCGCAGCGTCATCAGCGCCGAAATTTTAACCCGCGCGCAAAAGATCATCATCTCGTATTCAAATTTAGAATACGACCTATCCGAGGGCACGCGCGGCAACAGATACGACTACATAGCGCTTTTGTGCAGCGAGCTCTTCGGCGCGCAGGACGCGCTCGTGGTCAATAACAACGCTGCGGCGGTATTTTTGGTGCTAAATACCTTCGCGCGCGGACGCGAAGCCGTGGTAAGCCGCGGCGAGCTAGTCGAGATCGGAGGGAGCTTTCGAGTAAGCGAAGTGATGGCAAACTCTGGCGCAAAGCTCACAGAGATCGGCACTACGAACAAAACCAAGCTAGACGATTACGAAGAAGCGATCAATGAAAACACGGCGATCTTGATGAAGGTACACCGCTCAAATTTTAAAATTTCGGGTTTCAGCTCGAGCGTAAGCGCTGCGGAAGTTGCGGCTTTAGCGCGAAAAGCGACGCGCAAAAAAGAGGAATTTTTAGCGCTTAGAGCGGCAAATTTTAAAAATTTAGAAAATCTTTGCGGCGGCTCGTCGGATGCGACGGGCGAAATTTTAAATTCCGCGCCGAATAGTTTAAACTTAGCGGATAGTTCTGCGAATGCTCTAAATTTAAATAGCGGCGAGCCGTCCAAAAGGAGCGAGTGCTTTCATGAAGAGGGAGAGAGCGAAATTCCCGCTAAAGCTTCTAAAATTGCTCCTACAAAATTTAGCATGAAAAAAGCGGAAAGCTTTAACGAGATCATCGATTACTACGATCTTGGAAGCGGCTACGCGAGCGAGCTGGGATTTGGGCTAGGCAAAAGCGAGCCATCTATTTTTGAGCTTTTAAAAAGCGGCGTGCGGCTGCTTAGCTTCAGCGGCGACAAGCTTTTCGGCTCCGTGCAGTGCGGCATCATCTTAGGGGATCGCGAGCTCATCGCGCGCCTACGCAAAAACCAGCTACTGCGAATGCTGCGCGTGGACAAGATCACGCTAAGTCTGCTTGCCGAGACGATCAAGGCGTATATAAATAAAGAATTTCACCTCATCACGACGATAGATCAGATCCATCTGAGCCTGGACGAGCTGCGTGAGCGAGCGGAGCTAGTGCAATCTCGCATCGACGTAAAATCGCAGATCGTGCCTACTACCACCTTCGTAGGCGGCGGCACGATGCCCGGCGCCTCCTATCCCAGCGTCGCGCTTGCGATCTTAGATGGCGCAGATCCGCAGAGCACGCAGGCAAAATTTCGCGCTGCGGGCATAATCGGGCGGATCGAGCAGGACAGATTTTTGCTCGATTTCAGATCGATTTTAAAAAGCGACTTGCAAGATTTAATAAAAAAGATCGGAGAAATTTATGAATAGCGTAATCATCGGCACCGCAGGCCATATCGATCACGGAAAAACCGCGTTAATCAAGGCGCTAAACGGCTTTGAGGGAGACCGAATGCCGAGCGAAAAGCAGCGCGGCATCACGATCGATCTTAGCTTTTCGCATCTGCGCTCGGGAGACACCAACGTCGCTTTCATCGACGTTCCGGGGCATGAAAATCTAGTAAAGACGATGATTAGCGGCGCGTATGCCTTCGACGCTGCGATGCTAGTAGTCGCCGCGGACGACGGGCTGATGCCGCAAAGCCGCGAGCATATTCAAATTTTATCGCTGCTCGGGGTAAAAAGCGTGATCTTGTGTATCAGCAAGTGCGATCTTGCTGACGACGCGCGAAGATCCGAGGTCGCGGCACAGTGCAGGGAATACATCTGCAAATTTAAAAATTTGCAAATTTTAAACACCTTTTTTATCAGTATCAAAGATCCCGCAAGCATCGCCGAGCTGAAAAACTATCTCTTTAATATCAAGCCTGCGCAGCGTCAAGGAGGCGGCGTGGTGCACTACTACATCGACCGCGTCTTTTCGCTTAAGGGGCTTGGCACCATCGTAACGGGCAGCCTCATTAACGGCGCTATTTCAAAAGGCGAGAAGCTTTATAACTGCGATCTGGGCAAAGCTTTTAACGTCAAAAGCGTGCAGATCCACGATGAGGATACGCCGCTTGCGCAGGCTCCAAACCGCGTCGCACTGAGTTTAGATGCCAAAACGAGTGAGCTACAAAAGGGGCAAATCCTAAGCAAAAAAGGCTTTTTTCGCGGCTTTAATGAAGCCGACTGCACCTTTAGCGGCGAAATTTCACACAACCAAGACGTGCTGTTTTGCGTAGGAAGCAAGCAAAGCGCAGCAAAAGCGCTCATTTTAAAAGAACTTCCTAGCGGCGAGAAGCTCGTGAGCTTTAAATTTGACAAAACGATGTTTTTGAAATTCGGCGAGCCATTCGTCTGCTTGTCAAACTCGCGCGTAATCGGCGGCGGGCGCGTGCTAAACGCCGTAGTCGAGCCGCTAAAAAAGCAGAGCAAAGCCGTGCTTCTAACCGCGCTTTTGAAGCGAAATTTCGCCGAAGCGTTTAAAATTTTAAGTCTCTTTCACAAGCATGGATTCGGACTATTTTCGGCGTATCAGCGCTTCGGGATGGAGTACGACGAAGCGATAAAGATCGCGCGCGGCATAGAAGGGACGTATTTTGACGAAGCAAATTTATGCGTTTACGATCTAAGCGCGATCGAGGACGTAAAAAGCCTCATAAAATTTATCGTCTCAAAAAACGACTACGCGATCTTTTCGCCCGCCTCGATCGCCCTAAAGCTCTCGTGGGCCAGCGAGGAGCTCGCCGCGCGCGCGCTTAGCGAGCTTGAGCGGGGCGGCATCGTCTCCAAAAAGGGCGGAGTTTACGTAAAATCGGGTATGGATTTTGACGCGCTCAAACAGAGCCTGGAGAGTAAAATTTTTGATCTCATCAAAAAGGGCGGCATAGCGCCTCTCGCGCCGTATAACGTTTATGACGAGCTGGAGATTGACCGCAGTAGCGGCGATGACGCGCTAAAGAAGCTGACCTACGCCAAAAAGGTCGTCCGTCTCGCACACAATCTCTTCGTCGAGGCTGAAAATTTAGCCCTGGCGATCAAACGCCTCTACGCAATCATCGAAAAAGATGGCTTCGTAAACGTCACGAACGCCAAAGAGGAGCTTGGGCTTAGCAGGAAATTCGTCATCTGCTATCTCGAATACCTAGATAAAATGGGAAATATCGTGACGATCGACAATAAACGCTATTTGAAAAAGTAAAAATTTAAAATTTTGCACTACAATGCGCGGAATTTTTTGCAAAGGAAAAAAATGAAAAAAGCTATTTTAACTTCAGTTGCGCTCGCAGCGAGCCTAAACGCGGCTTTAAGCGACAGCGAAATTTTATCTATCTACGGCGGCGCGCCTCAAGGCATCGAAATAAAGGTCGCCGAGCGCATCCAACTTAGCGAGCCGAAGGGCGTTGAAGCGGTCGTTTTAAAAATCTCTCAAGGCAATATGTCGCAAGAGGAGATCATCTTCACTCAAGGCGATCTGATCTTTACCGATATCATCGATCCTAAAAAACGCGTAGTCTATAAGGAGCAGATCAAACAAGACCGCATCGCAGGACAGCTAAGTAAGGTCTTCAAAGCAGAGAGCAAAGACAATATCATCAAGCTAGGAAACGATCCCAAAAAGCCTACGATTTTGATGCTGACAGACGCCTTGTGTCCATTCTGCCGCAAAGAGATGGCAAGGATCGAAGAAACGTTAAAAAATAACAATGTCGATATAATCATGACCTCCGTTCACGGCGATGACGGCCACGCAAAATCCGCGCTCATCTACAAAGAGATCAAAAATGCTAAAACTGACGAGCAAAAGATAGCGGTTTTTAGAAAATACTACGCCGAAGATAACAAAGCAGGTGCCAAAGACGTAAGCGCTACCGAGCTAAATGCTGCAAAAGCCCTAGCTGCCAAATATTTCGGTGCGGGAGTAAACTCGGTGCCTTACATCATCGAACTAGACAAGCTAAAATAATCTCTTTTAAATTTTGCGGAGCGATCCGCAAAATTCTACCCCATCGTCTTAGTCTTAGAGATTTTAATTAATCCGGATTTTATGAAATTTTACGAGTAATTGCTTTAGAATTTTTATAATCCCGCCGCCTAGCAAAATCTCTTTATCGAACCAGATTTAAAATTTTAAAATTTCTTTGCATATGGAATTTTAAAATTTAATAATCACGGAATTTAAAGTAGGCACAGATCTTTAAAATTTCAGACCACTTTTAAAAGACACGTGCAAAATTCTACTGCAAAATCCGCATTATTCTTTATATTGAAAGTAGCATAAAAGCGATAGTGTATGAAATTTAAAAGCGAGAAAATATGCAAGCAAAATCCACGGCCGAAATTTTAAAATTTCACAGCAAAGCCCAGGTAAAATTTAGCCGCAAATTTCATAAAATTTTTGTTTTGCGGCAAAGAGGAATTTATAATCGTGCTTCAAGCTGCCTATCTTGGACTACTCCGATTAAAATCAAAACTCCACGTCAAAAGCGGCTCTTGCCAGGCTATTTTTGCTCTCGCTTAGCTCGTACGATGCGCTGAGTCTGACGCTTTGAAGGATCTTATATTTCAGCCCGATCGCGCCGTTAAATACGCCGCTAGAATAATCAAGCCCCTCCACGTCGTATCTGTCCGAATACTTTCTGCTTGCATGATACGAATCGCCGCTAAATCGATGCTCGTACTCCGCATTTGCGAATATCTGCAGATCGCCAAAAGCTTTGATTGCGTAAATTCCCGCGGTGCCGTTTGGCGCGGTTTTTGAAGCGGAGCTAAATTTAAGCCTGGAGATCGCATCCTCGTTTACCCTAATCACTCCAAGCCCCAAATATGGCTTAATATAGCCGTTTTCAAATAAAAATTTATACCCTGCTCTCGTGCTGAAATCCCAAATTTGCGACTTATATTTCGCGCCGTGGATAGCGCCGAATCCGTTGTTGGTTTCAAATTTATGATCGTTTGTCGAATATGTTAAATTTACCGCCAAATCCACGTTTTCGTTAAAGTCGTATCTGCCCGCCAGTCCGAACTCGTAGGATTTGATGTTTTCTTTGACACCGTCGAATTTACCCTCGTACCAAGCGTCCGATTTTTGGTACCCAAAGATCACGCCCAGCGCAAGATCATCCACTCTCTTGGAGGCTCCGAGTAAAATTCCGTCACTCTTGTGATCGTATTTGACGCCACCCGAGCGGTCTTTGTAATCTCCGCCGTAGTTTCCAATCGCGCTTACGTTTACGTTAAACTCCTGCCCGTCAGTGTCGGTTAAATTTTTATAAGCGGAATTTCTTGCAAGCTTTGTAAGATCCAGATCGACCTTCGAGCGCGGCATCTCGATGCCTACCCGGTTGCCGCCTCTTGCGACCTGCGAAAACAGGCTGCCGTTTTTAGGCGTGAAGTTATTGATCGCCAGCATCAGCGCTTCAAAATAGGTAGGCAGATCGTCGTATCCGCTAGGATAGGCATTCGTATCGGAGGTGATGAATAGATTTGCCGCGTTGCGCTCACGAGATAATCTTATGATCTCGTCGTATTGATCTGGTCTTGCGTTATATATGACGTGCAGAATTTTAGAAGAATTTGCGGGGTCTTTTTCAAACTCCGAGGTTCTAGGGCGGTAGTGGTTTATATACTCATCCGCGCTCACCTCTTGCAGCATCCAAACGTCCGCATAAGGGGCTATAGCGTCGCGCACGCCCCAGCCGTTGTTTGCCAAAACGAGCATTCCCGGATATTTGGTCTTGATATAATTGTAGATACTCTCCATATAGGCAATAGTTGCGGGATTGCTTTCGGTATTAACTTCATCGATAAAGTATCCTGCGATATTTTCTCTGCCGTAGAAATTTACAAAATTATCGATATCGGCATAGACTAAATTTAGATTTCTAGTAGAATTTTTAGTATAGGTATAGCCTAAATTTGATATGCCCGCCGCGATATTTCGCTTCATCTGAACTGCGTCTTCTTCTCTTCTGACCAGATATTGCGTAGTCTGATCGCCCGGTATCGCCGCCTCGTAAGAGCCGAAAGCCACATAAGGAACCAGCGCGCCGCCTATATTGGTAATGCCGTTCCAAAACTCGGCATTTACGCGGCTATTGCCCGTCCAGCGAAATGCAGGCATCATAACGCGCTGATTATTAAGCCTGCCCGAATATGAGCCCTTTTTAGCAAAGCCTCTTGCGTACTCGAGCTTGATACGAAATGAGTTTTCATACTCGTCGCTCGCGTAGCTATCGCTAGCTGCGTCGCGCCTGCTTAATTTCGCGCCCAAGCTATCCGCAGCGCTCATTACGTCGGAACGGGAAGTGTTGTTGGAAGGTGATTTTTGCGCGTTTGCATAGCCCCAGGAATTCTGCTCGCTCGCATAGCCGAACCCTGCTGCACCGATAAGCGCAAGAGATACGATTTTTTTCAAAGACTTTAGCATTCTGCACCGCCTCAAATAAAATTACCCAAATTCTTAAATTTCGACAAATTTGCAGACGCGCTTTTAAAATTAAAAGCTTTGTCGAAATTTAAAAATTTAGCCGCCTTAAGACGGCCAAATTTTAAAGTTTATTTTAATGCTGCTTTTGCCTTCTTTGCGACGGTTGCGAAAGCTTCGGCATCGTTCATAGCCATATTTGCTAAAATTTTTCTATCAAGCTCGATGCCCGCTTTTCTAAGTCCGTTTATAAATTTAGAATAACTGATGTCGTTTAGCCTGCAAGCTGCATTGATGCGTACTATCCAAAGTCTGCGGAAATCACGTTTTTTCGCGCGTCTATCACGGAAGGCGTAAACGAGGCTTCTTTCTAGCTGCTCTTTGGCCTTTCTGAAATGTTTGCGTCTTGCGCTATAAAATCCGCGCGCAAGCTTTAGCACCTTGTTGTGACGGCGGCGTCTAACGATGCCCGTTTTTACTCTTGCCATATTAATCCTTTCTTAATCGGCGTCCCTTTTGGGATCTTGCCCTAAAATCCATAAATTTAGGGGAGTTTGAATGACTTTCGTCAAAAACTAACTTCGCACTATTTGCAAAGCATTTTTTTAACCGCAGATACGTTCGTAGAATCGACGTATTGGGCCTCGCGCAAATTCCTCTTGCGTTTTTGAGACATCTTCGTCAAAATGTGGCTGCGAAACGCCGAGCCTCTTTTGATCTTGTTTTTGCCCGCTTTAAAACGCTTGACGGCACCGCGCACGCTTTTCATCTTTGGCATGGTCGTCCTTTTTTTAAAGTGAACGAGAAGTATATAATAAAGTTTCTTTGAAAAATTTGAATTTAAGGAATTTTATAGCTTAAATTAACGCAAGATAAATTTAAAGTTAAATTTTGCCGCTCGATTAAGATTCGGTTTCGCTTAATTTGAAAAATTTTATACAAATTTAAAGGGCTAAATTTAGAGATAAACTTAGCCTGCATAAATTTTAAAATTCGCTATTCCGCTTAAATTTACGCTCTACGCAGCGGAAAAGCAGCGCGTAAATTTTAAAATTTTGCCGTACACGGCGTAAAATACCGCTAAATTTACGCTATGCCTTTTTCGGCGTGATCAGCATATTTACGTAGCGTCCTTCTAGCGCAGGCGCTTTATCGCGATCTGCAACTTCTGCGAAAAATTCATCCCAAATTTTATTGAGCAAATTTACGCCGATTTCCGGGCTTGACATCTCGCGCCCTTTTAAAAATACGCGAAGTTTGACGTGCTTGCCGCTACTAAGGAATTCTTTCGCGTGTTTTACTTTGTAATTAATGTCGTTTTGAGCGATTTTGGCGGACAGCTTGATCTCTTTGACCTCGATGATTTTTTGCTTTTTTTTCGCCTCTTTGAGCTTTTTTTCCTGCTGATAGCGAAATTTGCTGTAGTTCATAACCTTGCAAACGGGCGGCTTTGCATCGGGCGCTATCAAAACCAGATCCACGCCCTCT
This sequence comes from Campylobacter gracilis, assembly GCF_018374135.1. Classification (GTDB taxonomy): domain Bacteria; phylum Campylobacterota; class Campylobacteria; order Campylobacterales; family Campylobacteraceae; genus Campylobacter_B; species Campylobacter_B gracilis_A. The sequence continues at coordinate 127,245 of NZ_JAHAFS010000003.1, forward strand.
CGCTCGGCGATCTGCAACGCCTGCGCCTTTGAAATTATGCCGTAAACCTCGCCGTTGTCGCCTATGCACCTGACTTCGCTAGCCGGAATGTCCTCGTTTAGAAAAACCTCTTTCTCTCTGCTCAAAAATTCACCTCGTTTAATTTAGCTTTTACGAAATTTAAAAACTCATCCAGCCCTAAATTTCGCTGTTCGCGCGCCCTGCGATCGCGCAAGGCCACGCTGCGAGCCGAAACTTCATTATCACCTAGGACGATGATGAGCGGCACCTTCTGCTTTTCAGCCGTTCTGATTCGTTTATTTAGCGTCTCGTTTTTATCTAAAATTTCGCCGTCAATGTCCGCTTCGCGCAGCAAATTTAAAATTTCCTTCGCATAGCTTGCGTGCGCCTCGCCGATCGGCACGATCGATACCTGCGTAGGACAGATCCAAAACGGAAGCTCTCCCGCGGTGTGCTCGAGCAAAATCCCCACAAAGCGCTCGAAGCTTCCCAAAATCGCGCGATGCAGCATCACGGGCTGCTTTTTTTCATTATTCTCGTCGATGTAGCCTAGCTCGAAGCGCGCAGGCAGGTTAAAATCGACCTGCACCGTGCCGCACTGCCATTTTCGGCCGAGCGCGTCGGTGATTTTGATATCGATCTTAGGCCCATAGAATGCGCCGCCGCCCTCGTCTAAGCCGTACTTTAAGCCCTTTTCGTCAAGCGCGTCTTTTAAGGCCTTCGTCGCGATATCCCAAACCTCGTCGTCGCCGACCGCCTTTTGCGGTTTGGTCGAAATTTCAAGCTCATATTCAAAACCGAAAGCCTTCATCAAGAGTTCAACGAAATCTAAAATTTCATAGACGTTTTCTTTGATCTGACTCGGCATCACAAACAGATGCGCGTCGTCCTGCGTGAACTCGCGCACGCGAAAAAGTCCGTGCAAGACGCCGCTTTTTTCATGGCGGTGCACGACGCCGTACTCGCAAAATTTAAGCGGCAGATCGCGATATGAGCGGATCTCGCTTTGATAAACCTTGATGTGACCGACGCAGTTCATCGGCTTGATGCCGTATTCTTGATCCTCGATCGTCGTAAAATACATATTTTCTTTGTAGTTGCTGTAATGCCCGCTGATCTTCCATGCGTCGGATTTTAAAATTTCAGGGCCACGCACCGGCTCGTAGCCGCGCTTGCGAAGCTGCCTATAAAGGCGCTCCTCGAGCTTTATGCGCATCCTCGTGCCCGCAGGAAGCCAGATCGGAAGTCCCGCGCCGATCTGCTCGTCGAAGGTGAAAAATTTCATCTCGGTCCCGAGCTTTCGGTGATCGCGCTTCTTAGCTTCTTCTAGCATCGTAAGGTGCTTTTTAAGGCTATCTTTATCGGCAAATACGACGCCGTAGATGCGAGTTAGCATCTCGCGCTTCTCGTCGCCGCCGAGATACGCTCCCGCGATGCGCGTAAGGGCGAAATTTTTCAAAAATTTCGTATTTTGCACGTGCGGGCCGCGGCAGATGTCCTCAAACTCGCCCTGCGCGTATAAGCTAACCGGACCTTCGGGGATGCGCTTTAAAACTTCCTGCTTGAGATCGTCGTTTGCATATTTTTTTGCGACCGCCTCTTTAGTGGAGGCTATCTTTTTAATCTCTAAATTTGCCTCGGCAAGCGCGCGCATCTTTTTTTCGATCGCCCCCAAATCCTCTTCGCCGAGCTTCTCGCCGCCATTTTTGCTAACGCGCATATCATAGTAAAACCCATCCTCGATCGCAGGTCCTACGAAAAATTTTGCGCCCGCATAGAGCTCGCGCACCGCCTGTGCCAAAAGATGCGCACAGGAGTGGCGCAGAATTTTAAGTGCGTCCTCGGAGTTATCGAAATATATCGGCTGCGCCTCGCTTGCGTGCTCGCCGATACTTTGAGTATCGTAAATTTCACCGTTAAGTTTATATGCGATAATATCGCCCATTGGCTTGTTTCCTTTTTTACCAAATTGTCTTTCTTACACTGAAAGAACGAGAGCTAATTTTAGCTAATCAATCCTTAACTATAAATTTAAAAAATATTAAAATTAAAATTTTTGATTCTTTTCTCGCAATAAAAAATACACGGCGTTCGCACAAAGAGCACAAATCGCCATCACACTTGCGAGCAAAAACGGCTTATTCGCTCCCACTGCGCCCACGATAAACGAAATAGCTCCGGCGATAGCAAATTGCGCAGTCCCCAGTACCGCCGAAGCTGCGCCCGAGTTGCCGTCCTTATACAGCGCCATCGCAAGCGTCGTGGCGTTAGGAGCAACAAAGCCAAGGGACGAAAGCAATACGAAAAGCGAAGCCTCAAAGCAGATGAAAGGAAGATCAAGCATAGCGCATGCGAGCAAAATCAGGCTCGTCACAAGCATCGCTATTATGCCGAAATTTAATAAAGCTGTGGGTTCGCGATTTTGCACGAGTTTGGCATTTAGTGCCGAAACTAGAGTCATTCCAAGAGCGTTGACGCCAAATATTACGCCAAAGGCATGCTCGCCCAGCCCATAATAGTCCAAAAATATAAAGCTCGAGCCCGTTATATAGGCGAAAAGCGCGCTCATCGCGACTGCAAACCCTAGCGTATAGCGCATAAATTCTTTATTTCGCAAGATTATGCCGTATTCGCCAAGCACGCCTTTTACGCTAAGTGTAGCAGTCTCGTCTATCTGCGCGCTCTCGTCGAGCCCGAAAAATATGAATACGAAAAGCAAAATTCCAAGCGCAAACAAAATCGTAAAAATCGCTTGCCATGAGAAAAAATCTAGCATAAATCCGCCTAGAGTTGGTGCTAGCATCGGCGCTAGCGAGCCCACGACCATCATCAGCGCAAACATCGCCGCAGCCTCGTGAAGCTCGAATTTGTCATTAATTACGGCTCGCGCAAGTACCACTCCCGCGCAACCGCCCAAAGCTTGCAAAAATCTAAAAAATATAAACGCATAAACGCTATCAAAGCTCACGCAGGCAAGCGACGCACATATGAAAAGCAAAATGCCCGCGTATAATGGCTTTTTGCGACCAAATTTATCGCTTAGCGGTCCATAAACGAGCTGTCCTAAGGCAAAAGCGATGAAAAAGCTCGCAACCGATAGCTGAGTGTAAAACTCGCTCGTAGCAAAGCTTGCCTTTACCTTTTCTAGCGCGGGCAGATACATATCGGTAGATAAGGGTGCCAGAGCCGACATATAGGCGAGTATAATCACCAGCTTAAATTTAGCGAATTTACTTTGTTTTTCTTTAATCATCGTTTTCCTCAATTATTTTTAGGCAGAGCTTAAAGGCACGCACGAACGCGTTTAGATCTTTAAATTTTTGCGGCAAAAGCCTGGCGACAAAATATATCGGACGCAGCGCAAGTACCGTAGCCCATGAACTTTGCACTACGTCCCGCCCGCCGCTTGAGGCGTAGGTGCGAATGCCTGCGCGCACCAAGCCTTCGCTCAGACCTTCGCGACAAAGATCATAGATAAACAGTAAAAAATCTCGTATTTTGGCTTTTTGCAGATCACCGCGCTCTCCGCGATTTTCAAAATCTATAAATTTCATCTCGCCATTTTTTACTAAAATGTCGCGCAGTGCGGGTCTGCCGTGTATGAAGCCGCGCGAATGTAGCTGTGCTAACGCCGCAGCATAGCCCTCAATAAGCGCCACGCAAGCCGCCTCATCCGAGCTTTTTAGCACCTCGTCCACCGGCGTGCCGCCGTCTTTGAATACGAAAAAGCTCTCGCCTCGCAGCACCAGCTGCGGCACAGGCGCGCCGGCTGCGTACAGGCTCTCGCATTTTAGCGCTTCGTAATCGAAAGCGGCTTTCGGATTTGCTTTGAATATTTTCGTAAGCAATCCGCCGCGGATGCGCAACTCCGGCTGCTTAAGCCAATATTTCTCGCCCTCGAAACTAAAGCTCGTGACGCGCTCGCCAGGATGATTTTTTAGAATTTCATTTACGTATTCTTTAAAATTTTGCATTCAATAAATTTAGCGAATTTTTTTTAGAAAGAGCTAAATTTGCGAGTTTTATTTCATTAAGTTTCATATGTCCGCATAAAATTTATTACGTAAATTCAGCGGGGCTAAATTTTAAAACTATCAGGTAGAATTTATTGCAGTCTTGGAATTTTGTAGCGCAGGAAGCAGCAAAAGCGCATAATTTTAAAATTTAGCAGTTAAATAAAATTTCAGAATTTTACAAAGCTAAGATTTGTGTCAAAAATTTTTAAACTAGAAGTGGCGACCCCTACGAGATTCGAACTCGTTTTACCGCCGTGAAAGGGCGATGTCCTAACCGTTAGACGAAGGGGCCACTTAATCTGGTATTAAGATTAAAGGCGGTATTCTACTCAAGACGCACTTAAACCCAACTTAAATTAAGGATTATTTATGAAATGCTCTTTTCTGGCGCCGCTTGCACTTTCGCTTCTACTCGCAGGCTGCGCTACCACCGCACTCAAGCCCGCTTCTACGCAAGCTGTAAATTTCACCGTCATTTCGCCGCTTACCCGCACCAGCGACGCGGGCTTTATGCGTAAATTTAAAAACCAAACCGAGGTTCAAATTTATGCAAGCGGCATCAGCGTGCTGAGCCTAGTTTTAAAAGGTGATAAAATTTGCATGAACGGCGCGTGCGACGACGAGCTCGTTTTCAATAAAAAATTCTTCGGCGCCGAGCACTACCGCGGGCTTCTCAGCCAAATCCTAGACGGCAAGCCGATCTTTGGCGGCAGCGACGCGGGAGAGCGCCGTTGCCTAGCGCAAAGCCTGCAAAAAGGCTCTATCGATTATAAGGTTTGCCGCGACAAGGACGGTGGCGGAAGATCCATAATCTTCGCCGATGCAAAGCGCGGCGTAAAAATCAAAATCCGCGAGCTGTAGTAAAATTTTACGCGGCGGGTGTTTGTAAGCGCGCGAAACACTATTCCACAGGCGGCGCGAGCAAATCGCGAACGAGTAAAATTCTCGCGGCGAGGCGCCTTGTAAACGCGCGGGAATACTGCTCTCTAGCAGCCGCCCAAAACACGGCGCGAGCGGTCAAAATTCCATTACTCGGCGGGGTAGCCGCCCAAGCTGCGCAAACGGCGCGATTTTATTGGCACTCTGCGCCGGCTCTTCGCGGTGAAATTTACTAAGCAGCGCGTATGTGCGAAAGAAAAAGCGCGCATTTAAATTTAAAAAATCCGCGCGCAGCTCGGGTTTATGAAATTTTTCCGCGCGGCGTAAAATAAAATTTAGGAGGTAAAATGAAGCGGATCGGAGCGCACGTGAGTGCTAGCGGCGGGGTTTCCAGCGCGCCGCTAAATGCCGCAAGGATCGGGGCGGACGCGTTTGCGATGTTCGTCAAAAATCAGCGCAGATGGGATGCGCCGCCGCTTAGCGCGGAGGAGACCATTGCGTTTAAGGACGCACTGAAGCAAAGCGGCATCCGCGCGGAGCATGTCTTGGTGCACGACAGCTACCTCATAAATTTGGGCCATCCGCGCGAGGTGGAGCGCGAGAAGTCCCTAAACGCCTTCGTGGACGAGATCCGCCGCTGCGAGGCGCTCGGGCTCAGGCTGCTAAATTTTCATCCGGGCTCGCATCTAAATGAAATTTCAGCTCAAAAGTGTCTGGATAATATCGTAGAGTCACTAAATTTCGCCATCGCAAACACCTCCTGCGTCAAGCTCGTGCTCGAAAACACCGCCGGTCAGGGCTCCAATCTCGGCTATGATTTCACTCAGCTTGCTTACGTGATCGATAAAATTTCAAACAAAGATCGCATCGGCGTCTGTATCGACACCTGTCACGCGTTCGCCGCAGGATACGATCTGCGCAGCCCGCAGGCCTATGAGCGCACGATGATCGAGTTTGACCGCGCGATCGGCTATAAATTTTTAAGCGGCATGCACCTTAACGACACGAAAAACGAGCTTGGCGTGCGCAAAGATCGGCACGAGAGCCTCGGGCGCGGATTTTTGGGACTAGCGGCGTTTGAAAACATCATGAACGACCCGAACATCGACGAGATCCCGCTGATTTTAGAAACGATTGACGATAGCCTCTGGGAAGAGGAGATCGCGCTTTTGCGCAGTATGCAAGGGCGCCACAAAGCCTAATCGGGCGCCTTTTGCGCCACGTAGAATTTATCTCATTTCGCTTTAAAGTGGCGCCAGCGATAAGAACCTTTATGCCGTGCATTTACGTCGCTGGATTTATAACTTAAATTTAACAAGCAAAATAGCGAGGATTGCGCGTTAAGAATGCCGCGTCAAAAAAGGCGCGAAATTCTACGACGAAAATACATCGTCATAGCAAAAGAGCAAAAATTTTTATTGCAAAATCGCAGCGGCGCAGCAGAGATGAAAAATTTTACACTGCATAATTAAAATTTTCAAGCAAGATTTTTAAAGCGATGCGGTGGCAAATTTTAAAATTTTATCGCTACGATATTTCAAGGCTCGGCGCCAAATTCAAAGCTCTAGGAATTTTAAAATTCTAAATTCCACATCAAAAAATTAACGCGAAGCTTTATATTTGCGACTGCGTAAATTCCAACCTCACAATTCTACTTTCGTCCGATCCGTGCAGAGGCGCAAGCACATAAGGCTTCGTAATCCTAACTTAAAATTCTGCTGCGTACCAATCCACGCTTTTGGCACTCCTTTTATTTGTGATAGCCGCGTCTTTACTTTAGCGCTTTGCTCGCGTTAAAATCTATGCAGGATCCGTGTAAATTTACGTTAAATTCTGCTATAAAAGCGTTCGATTAGTTTAAAATTTTATCATTGAGTTTAGTGGCTACCGCCGCGATTTAAATTTAGGTGCGGAGGAATTTTAAGCCGTAGCCGACGCGTATTGTACCGGCTGCAGCTCGGCGCGCTATTTTAGCAGCTCATACATATCGCAGGATTTTTGCCAAATATTCTTCAACTCCGTCATAATTGGGAAGATCAAGATAGGAACTATTTTTGCCTGAATTACAAGCTTTCTTGTAATATTGCGCGGCTTTACTTTTATCTTTTTCGATATAATGGTTAAAAAACGCAAAATTGTAGCAATTCAGTAATTCGCCTGCTATGTCGCAACCTTTTTTATAATAAACCTGCTGTCTTACCGCATCCATTTTAACGCCATCTCCATTGCCGTACATCTCTGCCAACATAGCGCATGCTAGTCCATTTCCTCTGTCGCAAGCTTTGTCATAATAAATTACCGCTTTTGATATATCTTTTTCGACTCCGTCTCCGTCCTTATACATGGCCCCTAATAATGCGCAATCAAGAGCGTCTCCGGAGTCGCATTTTTTTTCAAAATACTCGACGGCTTTTTTTGGATCTTCTTGCATCATTACGCCCGAGACTCCGAGACAACCGAGCTTATTTCCGCCGTTACAAGCCTTTTCAAATAGTTTTAGCTTTTTTGCGTTATCCTTACATTGCAATCCTGCCTCGGCGCAAGATTTCATATTGCCGTCATTACACTCTTTTTCTGCAGTCGCAAGCTCGGACGCGCCGAATGCAAAGCAAGCGGCGAGCGCCAACGCAAATAGCGATTTTTTCATTTAGTATCCTTTCCGGGTAAAATTTGGCTAATTCTACCCCCCCCCCCCCCCCTGAGAAATTGATTAAATTTGCCGCGAATTTTAACGAGGCGGCGAGAACTTAACGGTCGCAGATCCGCCAAGCCCGCTCAAAATTTAAATTTTACCTGGATTGAGCTATAATCCCTTTTTTAAAATTTAACCTTGGATAAAGATTTGAAAATAGCGTTTTTTGACTCGGGCATCGGCGGGCTGAGCGTGCTAGCCGAGGCTCTGCGGCGGTTTAGCGGGGCGGAGTTTTTGTATTTTGCCGACGAGGACCACGTCCCATATGGCACGAAAAGTAGGGTCGAGATCGTACGCCTTAGCCTTGATGCGGTGGGTTTTTTGGTCGAGCGCGGCGCGGATGGGGTCGTCGTCGCATGCAACACCGCCACGAGCGCGGCTATCTCGGAGCTTCGCGGCGCATTTAACGTACCCGTCATCGGTATGGAGCCCGCCGTCAAGCTCGCTGCGGACAGCTTCGGAGCGCGCCCGACGCTGCTCATCGCCACGCCGCTAACGATCGCGGGCGAGAAGCTCGCACGCCTCGTGGGGCGGCTGGAGTGCGAGACGTGGAGTCTGCCGCTGCCACGCCTCGTGGAGTTTGCGCAGGATCTGGAGTTTGACTCGCCCGCGGTTCGGGCGTATCTGCGGGAGGAGCTAGCTAAATTTGAGCTTGAGCGCCTCGGTTCGCTCGTACTTGGTTGCACGCATTTTAACTATTTCAAGGATGTTTTGCGCGAAATTTTGCCGTCTCACGTGCGCATCATCGACGGCATCGACGGCACGCTAAATCGCCTTGCAAGCGAGCTGGGCGGAGGGCTAAGGCTTGCGCGCGGCGAGGATTTGCCCTCGCAGGGGACTAAATTTAACGTGGACGGCGAGAGCATAAAAGGCAAGAACAAGCGGGGCGTAGAAGGTCGCGATAATAGCGGCGGTGGGCGCGACACAGGAAGTTGCGGCGAGAGCAAGCCCGATATGATAGAGCAAGGTATGAGCGGACTTCGTGCAGTGTCGTGCGGCGCCAGAGAAAACGGCGCAGTGGAGTATGATGAGTTTTCTAACGCGGATGAGCGCGGCTTCGGCGTGGATACCTCGCGCTACGTAAAATCGCAGGTTTGTGCGGATAAATTTGACGCAGACGGTGATATAAAATTTAGCGCAAATTCGCAAACGGGCGAACTTGATGCCCGCGAGCGCGACGGCAGGCTGGCAGGCGATGCGCACAGCGTAGAGCAGTGCGACGAAGACAAACGCCACATGTCGCCGCGCGCCATAGATGCGAATTCGCAGCTCAAGCTTTATTCTCGAGGCGGCGCGAATTTGTCCTTGGAATTTGAGCCGCGAAGCGAAGAGGCGGGTATTTCGCGAGTGAATTATCCAAACGGCAACAGCGTGGAGTATTTTTGCTCGGGCAGGGCGCTAGATGCAGCACAGCTACGCAAGGTGGAGATATTTTTAAAGCGGCTCGATGCGATGCGAGCAATCGACTAGGCTACGCGTCCGTGCGTCGTAGATCCGTAGTGCAGGTTGGAATTCTAGTGCGTCATAAATCACGTCAAATTAAAATTCCTGTTCATCGCGGATCGCACTACGCGACTTAAAATTTTAGATACGTGGTGCTCTGCGCAAGTTAAAAATTTTGATGCGTTATAAATCGTAGCGCAGACTCAAAATCGCGCCACATAGACTAAAATTTCGGCGCGCTAAAAAATTTAACTCGGCTTGATGATTTAGAAGCGGCTTCGCGCGGCGCGCGAACAATAGCGCCTAGCCGTCGTCCGGCGCGCGAAAGTTAAAATTTTACGGGGCAAATGCTGCCTTCCGCCGCCTGGCACGTAAATTTAAAATTTAACGTACAACGCCGCCGTACGACTTGAAGCAGCATAGCGCGAGAAAGACGCCGTCGCTTCTTTAAATTTAATAGCGTAAGTCGAGATCGCTGTTTGCAGGAGTAACCTCGCGCCGCACGAGCTGTCGCCGCAGATTTGAAATTTTAAATTTAGACTAGGGTACGGATAAAGTGGGCGCGCAAGGTTAAAATTTAGTGCGCCACGCAAACCGCCGCCGAGAGAAATTTAGTCTAGCCACGCGGCGTAAATTTTAAAATGATTATTTCAAGGCGCCGCGAAGCTCACAAGTCTTTTTTGCGGTAGCCAAAAGCTCGCAGGCTTTAAAATTTGAAATTCTAAAATCCGTAAAGAAAGATTTCGCGCCGTATCATTTCGCGGGCGAGATTTATACCGCAAAATTCGGCGCTGAGCAGGGCAAATTTACTCTGCGCCGAAGGCGTAGATTTTAGTTTGAACGTGGTGCATCTGGTATTACCAGACGATTCTTGGATCTGCTCAAGAAAACAGCGTCGTGGGCATGCCTTAAATTAACAGCTTCGACACTATTTTCATCGGCTGGAACTTTCTCTTTATATTTTTCTATGATAGCCTTGGCTTCGTCTAAATGGTTCCTATAATACTCAACCGAATACGCCATACTCTTTTCCTCTACGACCGTTTTGGCGTTTACGCAATTTTTATAGGAATTGCTTCCGTCTTTAAGGGTATTGAAATCACACTTCGCTAAAACCTCTTTGGCTTCGTCCAGATGCGCGTCGTAATACTCCTTGGTCTTTACCTCGGTATCGTCACCGCAGCCTACCAATAAAGCAGCTAACACCCCCCCCCCCAGAGGAACATTTTATGATTTTTCATTTCATTCTCCTTGTTTTAAATTTTACCCCGTATTTTACTATCCGTTTACTTTAAAAATTTTAAATTGCAGGCGCACGCGCCGTTTTAACGCGGCTCGTTAAAATTCTGCTTTTAAAATTTGCTCGCGCTTTTTGAAATTTCGTTTTAAAATTTTAACTAGCGCGACGAAATTTTGCGGAGTGAAATTCCGCGAGCCAGATTAGAATTTCGCCCAGCAGAATTCCACATCGCTGCGGAATTCAAAATTTAAAAGCAAATTTAAATTTGCGGGAGCTACTCCTCTATCTTTTTACCTGCAAACCGTACAAGCGCCCACGTAACGGCAAGTCCCATCGGCAGCGCGATCCAGACGCTAAGTCCTAGCGCTACGGGAAGATAGCCCGCCACTACGGCGATCGCGCCGACGGATAGAGCGTAAGGCATCTGCGTCTTTACGTGCTCGATATGATCGCAGCCCGCGCCCATCGACGAAAGGATCGTGGTGTCCGAAATCGGCGAGCAGTGATCGCCGAAAATCGCGCCCGTAAGTACGCCAGAGATATTTACGATCATATAGGCGTGAAGCGCATCGCCCGAAAGCCCGTAGTGAAGTCCTACGGCGTTTGCCAAAGGTATGGCTAGCGGCATTAGAATCCCCATCGTGCCGTAACTCGTGCCCGTCGAAAAGCTAATGAACGAGCCCAGCACGAAAATCGCTACCGGAAGCAAGAATTTCGGCGTGTTTTGGCTTAGCATATCGACTAGATAGCGCGACGTGCCGAGCTCTTTGATGACTGAGCTGAGCGACCAGGCAAGCAGCAAGATCACGATCGTAACGATCATCGTCTTCCACCCCTTGATCCACGTAGAGATCGCCTCTCTGACGTCAAAAATTTTGCGGTAAACGCTCATAAATATAGACACGACCGTAGCAAGAAGCGCCGCTTGAAAAAGCGCGACCGACGAGTTTGCGTTGCCGAACGTCGCCTGAAGCGTCGTAAAGCTTAGCGGAGCGGCTTTTGCGGCCACGAGAGCATCGCCCTCAAGCTTGCTTAGCCCACTAAAATAAAAGCTCGCAAACGCACCGCAGATTAGCACTATAAGCGGGATAACGGCGTTTGAAGCCTGCGGCTTGATCCCCTCTTTGGGCTCTAGCGTTTTATCTTCGAGCTCGGCGATGTTAGAATTTTTAGAATGAATTTCGCCGCTCGCCGCGCGCCTTTCGGCAGAGAGCATCGGCCCGAAATCCCTGCGCATAAACGCTACGTAAACTACGAAAGCGAGCATGAAAAGATTGTAGAAGCGATACGGCATGGTCTGCACGAAGATCGAAAAGGCGTTTACGTTTTGCACGCCGATCTGATCATATCCCGCTCTTATCAGAGAGACTTCAAGACCTACCCAGGTAGAAATTAGCGCGATGCCCGCAATCGGCGCGGCGGTAGCGTCGATGATGAAGGCGAGCTTTTCGCGGCTGACTCTAAATTTATCGGTGATCGGCCGCATAACGGGGCCTACGATCAGAGCATTTGCGTAGTCGTCGAAAAATACGAAAAGACCCATAATCCATGTTGAAATTTGCGCCGAGATACCCGTTTTAGCGCGCTTGCTAATCCAAAGCGCCACTGCTTTCGTGCCGCCCGTCCTGCTAATCAGCGCGACCACGCCGCCGATACAAAGTACCTGCAAAAGCACGCCCGCGTTGCCTCTGCTGGCCATCGAGCCCACCACGCGCGAGACCAGATCCGTAAAGCTGCCCACAAGCGCGGAGATCGGATTATTGCCGACGACAGCAAGCATATAGGTGCCGCTAAAAACGCCGATGAAAAGCGACAGGATTACCTCTTTGGTGATAAAGGCAAGCGCGATCGCCACGACGGGCGGCACCAGCGTCCAGATGCCGAAAAGCTCGGCATTATGCTGCCTGGTCGCGTCATCCACCGCAAACGCGGCAGCCGATAAAAACATTAGTAATAGAATTTTTTTCATTTTCTCGCCTTAAAATTTAATGCTTCTCGATAAAAAGCCCGGCCCAGCTCTGCTGCGTCGCCATCGCCTCAATCACATTGATATTTACGCGACGGGGCATCGCTAGGCAGCTTAGCACGATCTGCGCGATGTCCTCGGGTAGGATCGCATCGACCCCCTCATACACGGCGGCGGCGCGCGCTACGTCGCCTTTAAAGCGCACCTCGCTAAACTCGCTCTTGCAGATACCCGGCGCGATCTCCGTCACGCGGATGCCGGTGCCGCGCAGGTCGTTGCGGATATTGCGGCTAAACTGCTTGATAAACGCCTTGCTCGCGCCGTAAACATGGCTACCCGGATAGGGCCACGCGCCCGCAGTCGAGCCGAGATTGAAGATATAGCCGCTTTTGCGCGCGATCATCAGCGGCAGCACCGCTTTGGTCGAATACAGCACGCCTTTGATATTCGTATCGACCATCGTCTCCAAATCCTCTACGGGTGTCTGCGCGATCCCCTCAAGCCCGAGCGCAAGCCCTGCGTTATTTACCAGCACCTCGACGTCTTTGAAATTTTCAGGCAGCGCGCTTACGGCATCAAATACCGCAGCTTTATCGCGAATATCCGCGGCGATAATGTGCGTGTTGCCAAGCTCGCTCGCTAGCTTTTGCAGCCGATCCTTGCGGCGCCCGAGTGCTATGATCTTATAGCCCTGCGCGCTAAGCGCCCTAGCGATCGCCTCGCCAAAGCCGCTCGTAGCGCCCGTGATGAATGCCGTATTTTTCATATGATCCCCTTTGCGTAAAATTTTAAATTTAACGCAATGATAACGCAAAACGGATTTAGAATTTATGAAATTTGTTCTTGCGGCGCGGGCGTGGATGAAATAATACGAAGGCATTAGCAGGTTCTCTTGCGCATGAGCTCGCGATCGGCAGCGGATTCGGCGAGCGCACGGCTAAATTTAAAATTTTGCGCCGTTCGTTTGTCGCGGTTTGCTATAATCACTTAAATTTAGGAAAAAGGCAAATGAGCAAATTTATACGATTTATCCTCGTTAGTATCTGTGTTTGCGCCACTTATGCGGGTCTAAAACATGCTTTTATACTCTTTATCACGTGGCTCATGTTTAGTGGGGTATATTTTGACGGGCCGGGTGCACTGCTCGCCATACCGCTCACGTTTCTAAGCTCATCGGTTATATTTGATTATTATTGTATTGCGCTGGGCTCTCATCTGCTCTTTTTATCACTACTTAAAGGGCGCGACGTGAAAACGCGATGGATTTTGCCTTTATTTTTTCTCATAACGCTCGCGTTTTGTAGTTTTTGCGTCTTAATCGGGCACGAAGATTATCAGCGCATAAACGCGCTTTTTGCACTCTTGCTTATCTCTCCTTTTACGCTCATCGCATATGCCATCGTTACGACCGTAATCCTTGCCAAAAATAAAATTTCGGATTATTATCCGATCCTAGTCGCGATAATTTTTGTGCCTATTCATGCCGCCAGCATAGGGATATGGGGATTAGAACGGATATATTTTGGAGTATTTCTAAACGCGACAATACTGGGGATTTTTTATTTCACGGCGAAAATCGGGCGCGTAAATTTGATCGCACACAGACCCGTACTCGACAAAACGCAAAATTCTAAAGACCGCGTTACCAAAACGATACAAAGCAGCGCGACATTTTTAAACGACGATATTTTAAAGAAGCGCTAAATTTTATCCTTTTTAGGAATTCTAAATAACGCTTTCGTCGCGTGCTACAAGCTTATCTGCTTCCCGATAGATCTGTGCTTTACCGACAAAACCTTCAAAAACTGCGCCGTTTTGCTTCTTGATATATTGACGTCGCTATTTGATCAAATTTAGATCCAGCGCGATCTTATCATTTTTGATCACGCCGATCCCCTTATTTAGCACGTTTTGCGCGATCTGCTTAGCTTCAGCTAGCGAGTGCATCGCGAAGGTGCCGCACCGAAATTTATTCAGCTCAGCGATGCCCTCTTGAGGATACGCCTAAAATATTTTTATGCTTACGTTCCACGCCGTCGCGACGGTAAAGCTTGGTTTAAATAGCAACCACCCCAATAAAATTTCATCTGCTCCTCATAAAGCTTTTTACGTTTTTCGATTTAGAATTTGGGTTGTGAGAATTCCATTCATCGTTTACGAATACTCAGAATAAATATTGTGGCTATTTTATACGTGTAGGGCAAGATAAAATTTGTAATTCTCAGGCGCAGCAAAATCAGCACGCCCCGTTTTACAAATGGCAAAATAAGGCGCGCTGAAATCGGCTCTAACTTGAGATTTTATTTAAAAAGCAAATCGGACTTTAGCTTGGAATAAACCTGCTCGCCTTTTAGCTCGCGGACGATTTGCAGTGCGAATTCCATCGCAGTAGCGGGACCTTTCGAAGTCATTATATTTTGATCTTTTACGACATTCGCCGAATTCGTATAGCCTGGGTGAGCAATCTGATTTTCAAAGCCTGGATAACAAGTGTAAGAGCTTTTTAGCACACCCGCGATAGCTAGCGCCCACGGAGCGGCACATATTGCGCCAATTTTTGTGTTATTTGCATCAAAGTCGCGTAGGATCTTACCGAGCTTCTCGCTTTTGGCTAAATTCTCTGCACCGGGCAAACCCCCTGGCAAAACGATCATAGAAAATTCAGACACCTTAATATCATCCAAAATTTCATCCGCCACAAGCTCGATGCCGTGCGTACCGCGGACGCATTTTTTCTCTAACCCCACGGCTAGAGCATCAATATCTGCACGTCTTAAAATATCAATGATGCTTATCGCCTCAAGCTCCTCGAATCCGTTAGCTAAAACTACAGCAATTTTCATCGCATACCCCTTATTTTAGATACGAGCCCTGCTCGCTAGGGGCAGTCGAAATTTCAGTGTTGCCACTAGCACGAGATGGACTATCGTATAAGAATTCATCGTCGCCTTTTAGATAGCCGATGATATAGCCAACTTCTTCAGCGGTGGTTTTGGCAGCGATAGGCTGCATAATATACTTCATCTTTTTGCCATATTGCCCGTCGGAGGTGTAGCTTGAGATCGCGATTGCAATCTCCTTCGCGCTTAGATCTTTTAGCTTACGAGAGCTGCCATAGGCGCGCTTCTGTCCTTCTGAGCCGTGGCAAGAAGCACAGTTAGCATCGTAGATTACCTTACCTTTTTCCTTGATATAGTTGATGTTACGATTTATTTTTGTGCCAGCGCCGACAATATTGCCTTTGGCGTTAGAAGTATTTTTATAGATATTTACGGTTACATTTTCATCTTTAGAATGCTTTTCGATCAGGGATTTTAGCTCTTTGGCAAACTCACCTTTGGCTTCGAATACATACGTGTCATCATTTGCTTTATCCGCGGCATTTAAACTAAAGGCAAAAAAACATGCTAAAAAAGAAATTTTAAAAATTTTCATAGAAAACCTTGATTTAGAATTTAAAAAGGGCGAAGCAAAAGCTTCGCCCTAATTTTACCCGTATAAGGTAAATAATTAGAAGCTGTATTTAGCCTCGAATCTAATGCGATCTTTTTTCTCATCGCGATCTGTGCCATAAGCATCATCAATTTTATAGTGAGAATACCAAGTTTTGAAACTTAGCTTTTCATTATATTTATAAGAAATTCTACCTACTACCTCATATGCATTATCACCATCTGCTTTACCGTCTAGGTAATCAGCGCCGATTCTGATGCCAGTATCAGGGATGGTATAGCCTGCTACTACATACCAGTAGTGATTTTCGCCAGTAAAATTCCTATAATCTAGCAACTCCTGACCCGGGCTGATGAAAGAGCCTTGATCTTCAAAGGATACAAAAGAAACTTTATCTTTATCATCAGGTTCAAATTTTAAATAACCTGCAGCCAAATCAACACCGAAGAAACCCGCATTAGCCTCTGCAGCCCAGAAGTCTGCATCGCTAGCACCTGCATCTTTATAATCGCCGTCGAAATCAGAGAATGCGTACTGACCTTTTACACCGAGATTGAAATCATCGGAGATATCAAAGTTTAGAGCTAGTTCTGCAGCGAAAAGCTGTGCAACATCCTCTAGAGCGTTATACCATAGCTGGAAAGATACCGGATCGTATGAGCCCATAAATCCTATACCGTATAAGTTATGATCAGTAGTTAATTTACCATCTACTCTAGCCCACTTAAGGCTTGAAATATCGCCATCATTCTCTAAAGAATCCATCCAAAAGCCGCTAATTGTCAAGCCCTCGATATCGGTGCTAGTAATCTTAACACCATCTCCATACATATCATCGGTAAAGAACGAACCTATGCCCTGGCGACCAACTGCGATCGTAGTACCACCGATAGTATATCCCAAATAAGCCTTAGCAATATCGAAATCGGAATCTTTGTCGCTTGGATTTTGTTTACCGTGATATTGGCTATTTGAAGAAGATAATGTTTCTCCGTTATCTCTATCTAGAAATCTAACGCCAACTACACCAAAGAAGTTGTCATCGATTTTAGCCTTAAAGTCTACTTCAGATTTGAATTCCCACTTACTAGAATTTTCGCCTTTTACATAGGCACCTTGATCATTCTCGCCAGATACCTTATCGTGGGTATATCGCATACGAGCGTATCCGTTTAGATCCACGTCCTTGATAGCTTCCTCTAACGGAACAGCACTTGCACTCATAGCAAGAGCACCTGCAGCGACTGCTGCCGCTAAACTAAGTTTAACTAGTTTCATTTTGAACTCCTTTAAAAGTTTGTAAGCGCAATAGTAGCACAAAATGACAAATTATATGCTTAAAATATGCTGAAAAATACTAAAATTTTACCAAATTATTACCGAGCATTTACCGAAAATCCAAATTTAACGGGCATAAAAAAAGCGAGACCCACACAGGTCTCGCCGATTATTGAAAGGAGTTCTAATTTCGATGTGGGGATTATATCAGGCTGCGGTAAACAGACGGCAACACCTCTTTCGTGCGGGAGAAATTTGATAAAATTTTACGATACAAAATTTTATGAATGAAATTTCAAGACACAAAATTTGCAAAGCGTGGGTTATAAAAATATTTACGCGACATCTTATCAGCGGAGAATACGGCACTGAAAACAAGCAGTACGCGAAAAATCGCGAGAAAGAAAATTTATAAGAATTCCGCCAATTAAAAATTTTAGCCCAGCTTGTATTTCTACAATATAGAATTTTGCGGACAAAATAGCGCCACGCAGTAAGAAATCTTAAGTACGAAGCAAGCGAATAGTAAATGCTAACCGAGCCATAGAAGCAAGATGCGCAGCGCAGAATTTCGTGAAATATAAAATTTATGCAGGCAATCGTATAAAGAATCAGCGGACTTTAAAGCGCAAGCAAATCGCGCCAGCCCGCTAGATTAAAAACAGAAACCATTTTGCCTTCATAAGAGTAGAGAACAAACACAAAAGCGTTTCACAAATTAAAAGCAGGCGCACTTACCTTAAAGAGCGCAGCGGCTAAAATCGCATAGGATTAAAAGCTAATATTTTCGCTCTCAGGTACAGCAATAGCGTCGTTTTTATGCATTTGTTTGGTCTCGATTTTGCCGATATCATAAGCGCGCGGAGCAACGGAACCCGCCTTACGCGAGATGATTCGCATATCGGTGATAGCGCCTGAAGCGGTACTTATGTAGGCAGTATCTCCTGCAGCCGCATAATATCTGCTTGCGCGAGCGGTGTAGAGCTCGCCGCTGGATAGGTCTTTGAACGTATATATGTAAGCTGTGGAGCTTTGGCGAGTGTAGTTTACGATCTCGGATTTTAGCGAGCGTAAGTTGCCTGCAGGCGTCGGAGCGGTGCTTACGGCGCAGCCTACGAAGCCAAGAGCCAAAAGTGCAGAAAATATGAAATTTTTCATTCAGTATCCTTCATTTGTAAAACTTGAACTTTTAGAGTAGTAGGTTTGGGCTTAAAGTTTGCTTTTTTTGAGGGGCACCGGAGCGGAATTTAAAGAGATCTCTCGGCGTTAGGCGAAGCGAGAATGCGCTTTTGACGATTTTTCTATATAAATGGAGCAAAATTTAGCGACAATCGCGAGCGAGACTTGGTAGTCGCGTCTAAATCAAACACGGCAGAACTTTAGCTTCTTTTACTCGGCTAGCTTGCATCAGCACTCTTTGCGGCGCTGACTGCGATATTTGCAAAAATAGGGCTTGAAGGGATCAACTCCCACTTTGCGACTTTTATCCGCACGATCATC